>JBAVUO010000001.1:0-92927 GCA_049696815.1 Terriglobales bacterium
GCGCAGACGCTGAAGCATGAACCACGCAGATTTCTGAGTGATCCCCAGAGCGCGGTGCACTTCATAGGAACTGATTCCGTTTTTGTCGTTGACCAGCATCCAGAGAGCACACAGCCACTTGTCCAGAGTCAGCGGCGAATCCTCGAAGATCGTCCCGAGTTTCACGGTGAACTGCTTGTAGCACTCTTTGCACTTCCACCGCTTCTGAGTCTTGAGGTAGTAGTGCTCTTTATGCCCGCACGCGGGGCACTCTGGGCCATTCTTCCAGCGGAGTGCGGCCACGGTATCAATGCACACTTGCTCGTCCGCGAAATGCCGGATAGCCTGTTGTAGTGTCTTTGGCTGTGCCATGGTTTTAAGGTAGCAGACTCACCATGGTTTGTCAAGTATATTATTGCCCATATGACGGCATTGGAACGGCTCAAGGTCCTGATCAACTCCTCCACCCCGATCGTCGTCATGGAGACGGTCGAGGAGCTGCGCGCGGTCTCGCTGGTGCGTACGGCCTGTTCCCAGCTGAATCTGGCGGTCTTTGAATGGACGATTGCTGACGGCCTGGTCCGCTCGGGTAGCAGTGTGGCCGGTGTGGGGCCGGGTCTCGGACCCGGCCAAGGCGGGTCAGAGACCTGCCCCCACACATTCAGCGCGACTCCGCAGGCAACAGCGAAGCCGACCGGGCTGGCTCGAGCGGTGCTATCGGCGGCCGGTTCCGATACCGGCCTGGCGCCGAAGGCGGCCATCTACAACACCGCCGACCCGGTGCAGGCGCTCGCAAACATGGAATCCATGACCGTCGAAGCCGCCTTTATCCTCAAGGACTTCCACCGCCACATGGACAACCCGGTGATCGTACGCCGGCTGCGCGACGTGGGCCAGAAGTTTTCCGCCAACCGCCGCACCCTGGTGCTGACCGCGCCCTCGATCGAAATGCCGCCCGAGCTGGCCAGCCTGGTCGAATTTCTCGATCTGCCGCTGCCCGATCCGGCTCGCCTGCGCGAAATCATCCGCGAAACCTATACCCGCATGTCCGGGACGCACACGCTGAAACTTCAGCTCGACGCCGATGGCGTGGACGCCATGGCTGCCAACCTCCGCGGCCTGACCGAAGAAGAAGCCGAGCGCGCCATCTCGCAGTCGATTGTGGCCCGCTATGCCCTGGCGCCCGCCTGCGTCACTGACGTGCTCGAAGCCAAGAAGGCCCTCCTCAAGCGCTCCCAGATGCTCGAATTCGTGGATGCGACCGACAGCATGGCCAGCGTCGGAGGACTGGAAAATCTGAAGCACTGGCTCGCCCAGCGCCGGGGCGCCTGGGAAGATCACGCCCGCCAGTTCGGCCTCGATCCGCCGAAGGGCGTCATCATCCTCGGCGTGCAGGGATGCGGTAAGAGTCTCTGCGCCCGCTCCGTCGCCGGAGAATGGAAGCTGCCACTGGTGAAGTTCGATACCGCTGCCGTGTACGACAAATACATTGGCGAGACGGAAAAGCGCATTCAGAAAGTCTTCAAAGTCGCCGAGGGCCTCGCGCCGTGCGTGTTGTGGATCGATGAACTCGAGAAGGTCTTTGCTGGCAGCGGCCCCGACTCGGCCTCAGCCGACGCGGGCGTTTCCTCGCGCCTGCTGGCTTCGTTTCTCTCCTGGATGCAGGAGCGGAAATCTCCAGTTTTTGTGGCAGCGACCTGCAACAACGTGACCGTGCTGCCGCCGGAGTTGATCCGCAAGGGGCGCTTCGACGAACTGTTCTTCGTGGATTTACCGAACGCGGCCGAGCGCAGACAGATCTTTCAGATACAGCTAACCAGGCGGAAACGCAATCCCGCCGATTACGATCTCGATCGCGTGGCCGCGGCGGCTAAAGGATTTTCTGGCGCGGAAATCGAGTCGGCCGTCCAGGGCGCTATGTACGCCGCGTTTAGTAGAGACGGGGTTAGCCCCGTCTCCCCCGTTGCTAACCTCGTCTCCCCCAATGCCCCTAAGCAGGAACTGACCACGGACGATCTGCTCGCCGCGCTCTCCTCCACCGTTCCGCTCTCAACCACCCGCGCCGAAGAGATCGCCCAACTCCGCGCCTGGGCCAAGGAGCGCGCGGTGTGGGCATCGGTGGCGGAAGTCAAGGATGACCGCACGTAACAACACCGGATCAAGCACGCTGCGGGTAGATCTACCGTTCCAAAGGATAACGCGACGCGGCATTCTCTCGCTCTGCGCCACACCTCGCAAACAACTCGGCCATCACCGCATCGTCGAAGATTGGACCGAGCGATTCGTATGCGGATTGATCGTTTTGGTTATGCGCATAAATAGTTCCCTCATGTGAAACAAACGGATAGGTCAGCCGCCGCAGCGGTAGGGAGTTTATCTCAACTTGAGCTCGACCAACCAGAGCAGGCAGCCTCTCCACAATCTCTAAGAACCGTTCATTTGAAATGGAATGCTCGCCAGCAGCAATTCTACCCAGAGACAGTGGCCAGTACTGATAGAGGCTCCAGCGTGACGGGTTACAACTTTCGATCAGAGGTGTCATCTCGAGAATCGTGTTTGCATTGCGGCTAGACACAAAAGTATTGATTTTTATTTTGTGCGCGAATGGTGCTAACCATATCAGACGATCCAGCACAAGTTCGAAATGCGACCGTGCCGACCGCATCTGATTGTGAATCTCTGCCCGCGGACCGTCGAGTGGCAGGCCCAGAAGATCGATCCGCTCGCCCATGAGAGACGCAGTCTTGTCTGTACACTGGAGGCCGATCCCATTCGTGTCAACGTGTACAAAAAGGCCGCATTTCTTTGCCGACTCAATCAACTCCGGGAGAAACGAGTACAACATGGGGTCGCCGCCTGCAAGGGTGATGATCTTGAATCCGAGCTGCGCAGATCGCTCGATAATGCGGTTGCAAATGTCTGGATCCGGCCCCTCGCCCATAAAAGGCACATAGCACCACTCGCAGTCCATATTGCAGCGATGCGCGAAGTTAAGTACGATTCGAGTCGGCCTGAACGGCCTATCTTTGTTGATTGACATCTTGTGCGTGTCCGCGGGCCCGCCTCAATTGCGGGAGTTCGCGAATGTTCAGTTCTGCTTCGAGTCGCGCCCGGTTTGCAGGCAGCCACTCCTCGATCTGGGTACCGCGTTCCCACAATACATCTCGATGGATTCGGAACAAATCAAAGTAGCTAAGGCCCGCCGGAGCCTGCATTCTAAACATCTGGAGGCACAGGAATCGGTTTTCAACACGGCCATCACGAAACGCCAAATGATATGGATCAAAAAACAAGACGTCGTCCGCGAAAAACAGGGAACAGGTCATTCCGCGATCGATGAACCGAACGTCAAGACGCGCGAACTCATTGCAGAGCCGGATTATATCGCCCAGCGAGAGCTTCGAATCGGTTAGCTCCCCTGCGACGTTCACTGCATCGCGCAGCCTCTTCTCCCCGCTGAGAGGATCGAGCAGAAGGACTTGAAATCCGCAGCCCGCCTTCAGCTTCTCCACGACAAGTGGACGATGACGGACGACGGCGGCATTCAGGTAGGACGCACCTGAGTTCGCGCACAAGAACATCGAGTTTGCTTTAGCAATGGCTATTTGCGTATCGGCATTGCGCTGGTCTTGGTCCGCTGGAATCTGCATATTGTAAAAACGACGAACTCCGTAAGATTCGGCGCTGCGTGCGACATTGTCCGAAAGTGTCTCGAACGTCTTTATCCGATACCAGTCATCACGCAGCACGAACAGCCTATATGCAAAGTACAGGATAAAAAGCACGGCAGCGATTGTGGCGTAAGTACGCAGCTTATGCGCGCTGATGAGGTAGTTTGCGAGGAACGCACCCAGAACGAACAGGACTGACTCGACAAAAATGGTTGCGTAGAAGATGTGTCGCGGTCTTGGTTTGCGCATAATGATTCCGAGGAGCGAGTCGATTGTAATCCTCTGCTCCCACGACTGGCTTGTATGATCGGTTAACCGGAAACCGGATCGCCGACCGTCGCACATCCGCCCATTGACTCCCCCGCCCGCCCGCGCTACGCTGGAGTCAAATGTTGGTTGTCCGCGCCGTGCAGGCGCGCGCTTCGGAACGTTCCGCCTTCAGAGATAGTTCTTTGCGTGCCAAAACCGGCGGGGCCGTCGTGCCCGCGAGCGGCAAGGCGCGTCCAGGATTTTCCTCTGTGATCCTCTGTGCCCCCTGTGGTCAAAGACGAAAGCTTCGAACCACAGAGGACACAGAGGGTCACCGAGGAACCACGAAACAAGCGGGCCCCAGCTGCGGGAGGCGGCGCAATAAGGCTGAATGAAGAAAAGTATTGAAATCAGTCCCAACATCGAGACCCTGTTCGGCACGCGCGACGAAAACCTGCACGTGCTCGAAGACGGCCTGAACATCAACATTGACCTGCGCTCCGATCACATCGAAGTCGAAGGCGCGCCCCGCGACGTAGCCCGCGCCGAGCAGGTCTTCGCCGATTACGATCAGCTGCAGAAGACCGGCTTTCAGTTCAATAACGGCGACCTCAACAGCATGCTGCGCGTGTTGGTGGGCGACCCGAACGTCACTCTCCGCGGCCTCGCCGAAGCCGGCCGCCAGCGTTCTTTCGGACGCCGCACCGTCCAGCCCAAGAGCCCCAACCAGCGCCGCTATCTCGAAGCCATCGAGCGGCACGACATGGTCTTCGGCGTCGGCCCGGCGGGCACCGGCAAGACGTATCTCGCGGTCGCCATGGCGATCTCGGCGCTGCTCAATAAGCAGGTGAACCGCATCATCCTGGCGCGGCCGGCGGTCGAGGCGGGCGAGCGGCTGGGCTTTTTGCCCGGCACGCTGCAGGAGAAGATCGATCCCTATCTGCGCCCGCTCTACGACGCGCTTTTCGACATGCTCGATCCCGAGCGCGTCGAGCGCTATCTCGAAAAAAACGTCATCGAGATCGCGCCCATCGCCTTCATGCGCGGGCGCACGCTCAACGATTCGTTCGTCATCCTCGACGAAGCCCAGAACACGACGTCGGAGCAGATGAAGATGTTCGTCACCCGCCTGGGTTTCAATTCCAAGGCAGTCATCACCGGCGACATCACGCAGATCGATCTGCCCAGCGCGCGCCGCAGCGGGCTGCTCGAGGCGATCGACATTTTGAAAGATGTGAACGGCCTAGCCTTTGTGTACTTTGATGAGACCGACGTGGTGCGCCACCATCTGGTGCAGAGGATCATCCGAGCTTACGACGAATTCAAAACGCGCCTGGCCGAGCGCCAGATGTCTCTGCTGGAAGCGAAGGCGGCCGCGCCGCCGGCAAGCATTTCGGAAGCTTCTCGCGGGCCAGCGTCTTTGCCGGCGCCGGACGAAGAGCCGCGGCTGCGCAATTAAGCGCGATAAGAATTTGGATTGTCATCCTGAGCGAGCCGGGGCCCCCGACGCGCCCGGTTTTGGCGCGTTGGGGTGGTGAAGCGAAGGACCTGCTTTCTTGTCAGAGCAAGAGACAGCAGGTCCTTCGCTTCGCTCAGGATGACAGTATGGTGCGGAATTGGTCATCTTTCAAAAGCGTGTCCCCGGCCTGACCGAGCTGACGCTCGGTCGTTTCATTGCGCGTGCCCGCCGCGCCGCCGGGTTGCGGGGTGGGGTGAATGTCCTCGTGACCTCCAATGCCGAGATGCAAGCACTCAACCGGCGCTTCCGCAGAAAGAACGCCGCTACCGACGTACTCTCTTTTCCCGCCGCGTTCGACGGGCCCAGTGGCTTCGCCGGCGACGTCGCGATTTCCGCCTCCATCGCTTCGCAGAATGCGCGCGCCCTCGGTCACTCGCCAGCCGAGGAAATCAAAATTCTCGCCCTGCACGGGATTCTCCATCTGCGGGGTTATGATCACGAGCGCGACCAGGGTCGAATGGACCGGCGCGAAAGACAGTTGCGCGTGAAACTCCACCTCCCGCTGGGTCTGATAGAAAGAGCCCTGATCGAGAGAGCCCTGATCGAAACGCCCGCGGCTGCCGCCGCTCGCCGGAAGCCGTCAGGCTCGCGCGCCCGGAGGAACCCGTGATCGGTGTCGGCATTGCGCTGGTGCTGCTGCTCGGCCTGCTGACGCTGGTCTCCTACGTGGATCGCGTTTACCAGGAGATCGGGAAATTTCTCTCCCGCGAATTCCAGGACAACATCGACGCCTTCGAGCAGATCATCGAGCCCAAGCTAGGAGTCGGGCGCGAGCGCGCTTCGCTTTCCATGGCCATCCTGACCCAGCTGGTCACGGCGGCCATTGCTATGATCGTCGGCTTCACCGTGTTCCGCGACCGCGCCTGGAGCGTCTATGAGGTGCTGGAGGCCACGCTCAGCCTGGTGCTGATCATCATCGTTTTCCATCGCTTGCTGCCGTTCGTTTTCTTCTCGCGCACCCAGGGACGCTGGCTGGCGAACTGGACCCTGTTGCTGCGTTTGCTCATCTATCTCGTCTTGCCGGTCACGCTGGTGCTGGGCTTCTGCCAGTCGGTGGCCGCGCTGACTCGCGAGCACACCGAAGCGCAGCCGGAAACTTCCTCCGAGGCAGTCGACGCGTTGATTGAAGCCGGGCAGGAAGAAGGCATTATTCAGGAAGGCGACCGCGACCTGATCCAGTCGGTGGTCGAGTTCAGCGGCAAGACGGTCCGCGAGGCGATGAAGCCCCGGCCCGAGATGGTGGCCGTTCCCGCCGAGACCACTGTCGAGAAGTTCATCGACCTGCTGAAGTCCAAGCATTTTTCGCGCATTCCCGTGTACGAGGGCTCGATCCATCACATTCGCGGCATTGTCTACGCCCAGGACGTTCTCCAGGTGCCGGATTCCGAGGCGCACACCCGCACGGTGGCGACGCTCATGCGCAAGGACGTCCACTTCGTCCCGGAAACGAAGCTGGTCAGCGACCTGATGCGCGAGATGCAGCGCAGCAACATCCGCATGGCGATCGTGGTCGATGAATACGGCGGCGTAGCCGGACTAGTCACCATCGAAGACCTGGTCGAAGAAATTGTCGGGGAGATCGGCGACGAGCACGAGAAGACGCAGATCGTGCGCGAGAACGACCGCTCCTACATCGTCCCCGGCAACATGGACGTGGACCGCCTCGACGAACTCTTCGGAGTGCGCCCGGAAGGCCGCGAGTCGGCCACCGTCGCGGGCCTGGTCAGCGAACTCGCCGGACGCATTCCGAAAAAAGGCGAAGTCGTCGAGGACGAGAACCTGAAGTTCGAAGTGCTCGACGCCACTGATCGCCGGGTCGAGCGCGTGCGCATTACGACGGTTGAGCCCAAGCAGATGAAGTTGATCTAAGAAGAGGCGGGCGCCGCCTCAAGGCTGCGATTCGTCCAGTAATTGCTTCAGGTACTGCTGCCAGACGGCGGCCCAGGTGTGCGTTCCGTGACCGTGGGTCTGCTCGGAAGTGGGAAGCAGGACAAATTTTCCGTTCTTCACTTTCTTGATCTCACGCTCGGCGATGCCCAGTTCCGGCGGATTGATGAAGTCGTCGGCTGAATTGACGAACATGACCGGCGCTGTGATCGCGTCGAGCTTGGGCGATGGATCGTAGTCGCGCGAGGCGTTGACGGCGTAGAGAAAATCGTTGGCGTCGAGACCGGACACGATTCGCTTCATGGAGTCGTCGAGGAATTTGTCGGCGGCATCGCGCGTGGGCAGGTCCTCCTGCATGTGGAGCGGCGCGCTTCCGGCGATCAGCAGGAAATCGGCTGCGATCTCGAGCGCTGCCCGAGGCTGGCTCGTATAGTCGCCGCCTTTCCAGTCCGGGTCCTGGCGAATGCCGTCAATCACCATCTTCCGCCAGAGGCGGTTGCGGCCGGCGATCTCGACCGGCAGGCAAGCCAGCGGCATCAGCGCGTCCATCCAGTCCGGATACGTTTCGCCCCACATCCAGGAGTGCATACAGCCCATCGACGTGCCCATGACCAGGCGCAGATGGTTTACCCCCAAACCCTTTTCGACGAGCTGCCGCTGCAAGGCGATCATGTCGGCATAGTCGTATTGCGGGAAGTGGGCGTGCAGGCCGTCGCTGGGCTTGCTGGATCTTCCGTGGCCCACGTTGTCGGGCAAGATGATGAAATACCTGGTGGCGTCGAGCAGTTGTCCCGGCCCGAACAGCACGCCGGCAAAAATCGGCCGGAGCAGACTGTGCCCGTTGCCTCCGGTGCCATGAAGGACCAGGACCGCATTGGTGGTGCGGCCGCTCGCGTCCTTGGCGGGCTTGCCGAGAGTTGTATAGTGCATGCGAACTTCCGGCATGGTCTCGCCCGACTGAAAATGAAAATCGCGGACGATGAAATCGCCCTCCTGAGGTGCGGGCCAAGTGGCCCCGCCCGCAGTAACTTGCTGGGCTTCGGCGGGACCAAAGGCCAGCGCGACGACCAAAACTGCAAGCACACCCAACAACTGCGTGATGTTTCTCATCTGTCCTCTCCAGTCATCGGAGTGTACACCGCGAACGAGCGGGTTACGGAAATCGATAGAATGGGATCGCTAGCAGCTAGTAGCCAGAAGCTAGTAGCCTATTCCCATGTCCTTCCACTCCGGATTCGTTTGCATTCTCGGCCGGCCCAATGCGGGCAAGAGCACGCTGCTCAACGCCCTGGTCGGCGAGAAGCTCGCCATCATTTCTCCCAAGCCCCAGACCACGCGCAACCGCATTCTCGGGATCATCAACGTCCCCAAAGAAAAAGGCGGCGAATCCGGACAGATCGTGCTCATCGACACGCCCGGAGTGCACCGATCCGGCTCCTCGCTTGGCCGCAAGATGATGACCGAAATCCGCGAAGCCGTGGACGGCTGCGAACTCATCCTGCTGATCGCCGACGCCAAGCGGAAGTGGGATCGCGACGATGCCCTCGTCCTCGACCTCGCGAAAAAAGCGGGAACGCCCGTGTTCCTGCTGCTCAATAAGATAGATCTGCTCGCCGACAAGCGCAGCCTGCTGCCGCTGATCGCCCAGTTCCAGACGCTGCACGACTTCAAGGAGGTCGTCCCCATCTCCGCCCTCAAAAGAAAGGGCCTCGACGAATTGCTCGAATGCGTGGTGAAAGCCTTGCCCCACGGCCCGCGCTATTTTCCCGAGGATCAGATTACCGATCAGCCGGTGCGCTTCATGGCCTCGGAGTTGATCCGCGAGCACGTTCTGATGCACACGCATGAAGAGGTGCCGCACGCGGTCACGGTCCGGGTCGAGCAGTTCGAAGAGAGTCCGAGGCTGGTACGGATCGCCGCCGTTATTTACTGCGAGCGCGACAGCCAGAAGGCCATCCTGCTCGGCAAAGGCGGCCAGATGCTCAAGAAGATCGGCACCGATGCCCGCCTCGACATCGAAAAGATGGTCCGGACCAAGGTTTTTCTCGAACTTTTCGTCAAGACGCAACCGGGATGGCGCGACTCGCGCCAGTTTGTAGAAGAACTGGACTGGCGCCGGCAACTGGGGTAGACAGGCTTTAAGCTCTGGGCGTTAGGCTCTGGGCTCTCGGCCCCCGGCTTTCGGACTTGACCAGTCGGGCTCCGGCCTAGGGATGAAACTTCTGTACTTCAGTTCCTTTCCCCCGAGCAAAGGTTGCATTGAGGTGCGCGAACCCATAAACTCTTTCGGCGGTATTGTGCATCAAATCTTCTAGGGACTAACAGCCTAGAGCCTAAAGCCCAGAGCCTCAATGCCCGATTCTTCCCTATCTCCTGATCAGCCAAGCGTCTGCGCTTTCGACGCTAAGAAACTGATCCTCAAGCTGAGCGTAACTCTCTCCGCCGATCGGAAGGCGGTGGACCCGGTCGTCCAGAGTGTCATGAACGTGGTGCGCGAGATGAAGTGCGCCGATGGGCGCGAGGACGAAATTGAACTCGCCCTTTCCGAGGCGCTGGCCAACGCCGTGGTGCACGGGGCGAGCGCCGATCCCGCCAAGATCGTGGAATGCGATGTCGCGTGCGACCAAGAGCACGGCATGCTGATCGTGGTGCGCGATCCCGGCCCCGGTTTCGATCCCGCCCGCCTCGCCGATCCCTGCGTGGGGGAAAACATTTTCTCCAGCCACGGCCGGGGTATCTATCTGATCAATCAATTGATGGACGAGGTCCAGTTTCATAAGAATGGGACTGAGATCCACATGGTCAAGCGATAGAGCAGGTGTCAGGTCTCAGGAAAAGCTGGCTGGTCCGGCATCGCTCCTTCCCGATTTGGGATATCCTATAACATGAAGCTATCGACTTCTCAATCGCAGGCGATTTGAGCGCGCCGGAACCTCGAGATGACTCCAAAGGCCGTCCGGCCATTAGATCGTGCGCCTACGGGCCTCCTGATGCGCTGTAGTGGGTATCCTGGAAGAGGGCCTGACCCCGACGGACGGCCTCCAGAGCCTTGGACGGGCGGGAATGTCTATAACTTATAGAAACAATTTGTAACCTGTTGATTTTAGGCCGTGGCGGGTTTTGCCGCCATCTCCGGTGATCAACCGCCAGGTCTTTCCCGACACCTGAGACCTAATAGCGTAGAGACGCAGCTTGCTGCGTCTCGGTTGCGGCTGGAGACGCAGCAAGCTGCGTCTCTACGAAGTCTTGACACTTAAGACCTGAGCACTGGCCCTACTCCTTTGCCGCAATTCCCAGGCTCTTCATTTTCCGGTAGAGATGGCTCCGTTCGAGGCCGAGCATCTCGGCGGTGCGGCTGACGTTGCCGTGATTTTCGTCCAGCTTCTTAAGGATGTAATCGCGCTCATACGCGGCCCGGGCCTGGTGCAGGGTCGAGCCCTCGCTGCCGGCCGCTCTCCGGCTGCCGTCGCGGTAGACCAGGGGAGGCAGATGTTTGCGCTCGAAGCGGGAAGCGGTGGGATTCATGATCACCAGCCGCTCGATGACGTTGCGCAGTTCGCGGACATTCCCCGGCCAGGTGTAGCGCAGCAAAGTGTCAATGGCCTCGTCAGTAATCTCTCGCGGACGGCGGCCGTAGGCCGCGGCAAACTCCTTCAGGAAGTGGCGGGCCAGCAAGGGCACATCCTCCTTGTGCTCGCGCAGCGGCGGGACCAGGAAGGGAATCACATTCAGCCGGTAGAAGAGGTCTTCGCGGAAATTGCCCCGGGCGATTTCCTCCTCCAGATCCTTGTTGGTCGAAGCGATCACCCGCGCGTCCACGGTGATGGCTTCGTCGCTGCCGACCGGCGCAAACCTCTGCTCCTCCAGGGTGCGCATCACCTTGGCCTGGGTTTTCAGGCTCATGTCGCCGACCTCGTCGAGGAACAGTGTGCCGCGGTCGGCCTTCTGAAACTGGCCTTCCTTGTCGATCAGCGCTCCAGGGAAAGAAGACTTCACATGCCCGAACAGTTCGCTCTCGATCAGGTCTTCAGGAATGGCGGCGCAATTGAGCTCGACAAACATTTCGTCCTTGCGCAGGCTTTGGGCGTGGATGGCGTGCGCCACCAACTCCTTGCCGGTGCCTGATTCGCCATAGATGAGCACCCGTCCGTTGGTGGGCGCCATCACCCCGATCTGCTGGCGTAGCGCCTTCATGGGAACGCTGTCGCCCACAATCACGCTCTTCGACTGCACCTGTTTCCGCAGGTCGCGATTCTCGCGCCGCAGCCGCCGGGCCTCGCTGGCGTTCTTCACCAAGATGAGGGTTTTTTCCAGCGAGAGCGGCTTTTCCACGAAATCGTAGGCGCCCAGCTTGGTGGCGCGCACCGCGGTTTCGATGGTCCCATGGCCGGAGATCATGATGACCTCGGGCGGATCTTCCATGCCGCGGATTTTCTCGAGCGTGTCCAGACCGTCGATTCCCGGCAGCCAGACGTCGAGCAACAACACGTCGAAGGAGGACTTGCGGATCTGTTCCAGGCAGTCTTCGCCGCTGGGGCTGGTGGTGATCTTGTAGCCTTCGTCCTCGAGAACGCCCTGCAGGGATTCGCGGATACCGGATTCGTCGTCAACAATGAGGATATGTGCCATGGTTTCGCTTAACCGTTAGTCGTTGGTCGTTAGTCGTTGGCAGGCATGTACCTTGCTTTCCACGGGATGCAGAGAACCGCGAACGACTGACGACCAACGACCAGCGACTCTCTCCTCACAGTTCAACTTCCAGCTTTAAGAACGACTAGCTTGCCGCCGGGGCGCTGACGGCTTCGAGGGCGACCGGCAACTCGACTACAAACCGGCTTCCCACTGGCTTATTTTCTTCCACCCGGATCGAACCGTGGTGTTCTTCCACGATCCGGCCGACAATCGCCAGACCCAGCCCGGTGCCGCGCTGCTTGGTGGAAAAGTAGGGCAGGAAGAGCCGCTCCTTCACCTCGTGCGATACTCCCTGACCGGTGTCGGCAACCGCCAACTCGACGGCGTCGCGGCTTTCCACCAGCGCGGTCGAGATGGTGATCTCGCGCAGGGCCGAATCCTGCATCGCTTCGGCGGCATTATCCACCAGGTTGGCAATGGCGCGCTTGATGGCCTCCGGATCAGCCATGACGTTGGGTAGGTCGGGGGCCAGCGCGGTGTTCACGCGAATGCCCTGAAGCCGTCCATTGAACAGGGAGAGCGCGTCTTCCACCAGGTGGTTGAGGCTGGCGGGCTGCGGGCGGGACGCCGGGAAGCGAGCCAGGGCGGAGAACTCATCCACCAGCGTACGCACGGTTTCGACGGCCCCGCCGATGGTCTGGGCGCAACCGCGAATCACTTCGAGCGATGCCGCATCCGGCGCCGAACCCCGCGCCAGATGTCGGCGAATGCGCTCCGCCGACAAGGCGATGGGGGTCAGCGGATTCTTGATTTCATGCGCCACCCGCCGGGCGACCTCGCGCCACGCCGCCTGCTTTTGCGCCCGCAGCAGATCCGACAGGTCCTCAAACACCAGGACGTGTCCCAGCCGCTCGCTGCCGTGCTCGAGCGCGGCCACGGTGACCGCCACGTTCAGCGGGTTGCGGGGCAGCGCCAGTTCCATGCTGGCGGCGGTGAGGCCCATGCGATCGGCACGGCGCAGCAACGGCTCCAGATCGGCCAGCACATCGGCGGGCATCACCTCGCCCAGCGGGACGTTGACCAGCGCTGCGGGACTTCCGTACTCGGGGCGGTCAGGGTAAAACATTCGGAGAAAGGCGGCGTTCACCAGGGTGACGCGGCGCCCGGCGTCAATCGAGATCACGCCGGTGGGAATGCTCTCCAGGATGGTCTCGATGTAGCGGCGGCGCTGCTCCAGCGCCTGGTTGGCGGCGCCCAATTCGTGGCTGGCGGCTTCGATCTGGCGGCGGCTGGATTCGAGCTGTTCCGCCATGCTGTTGAACGACTGGACCAGTCCGCCCAATTCGTCGGTGGCGCGGATATCCACGCGGTAATCCAGTTGCCCCTTGGAAATGGCCTCCGTGCCCGCGGCCAGCGCGGCCACCGGGCGGTTCACCAGCTTGGAAAGAAACAGCGCCAGCCAGGTGGAAGCGAACAGCACCAGCACGGTCAGCAGCAGCAGAAATCCCACATAGGTGCGGCGCACCAGTTTCCGCTGACGCGCCAGTTCGATGTAGCGGCTCTGGCTTTCCTGGATTTGCTTGACCGTGGCGGCGAAGTTCGCCGGCAGCGGCATAGCCACCACGATGGATCCGGAGCCGTCGCCCACCGCCGCCGCCCCGACCATGTAGTCCGTCTGGTTCCAGTGGAAGAGCGGATGCTCTCCGCGCATGGCCGGCTCCGCCGGAAAGCGGTCCTGGATCGTGTCCCAGTTGGTCGGCACACCCAGGCTGGCCCGGAGGTTTCCATCCAGCAGGGCGACGACGAATCCACCCTGCAGCGTGATCTCGTGCCGCTGGAACTCCTCCAAAATGAACGCGAAATTCCGGTTGGCGAACGCACTCTCGACCACCGGCGATTGGGCCAGGCCCTGTGCCTCGGAAGCCGCGTTCCGACCCGCGTAATCGGAAACCAGCGCAGCCAGGGCGGCGGTATCGGCCCGCACTTCCTCGACGGGTTGGGAAAACCACTTGTCGATCGAGCGGTTCATCAAGCCGTAGGAGAACCAAAACATGGCGATGACCGGCAGAAACGACAGCAGCAAGCTGACCACTACCAGCCGGGTCCGAAACTTCGATCCCGCCACGCCCAGGCGGCGCTCGGCGTAGAGTTTCAGCAGGTTGCGTCCGAGAACGACGGTCAGCGCCACGAAGAGCAAGAAAATCAGCGCCGAGAGCCCGGCAAAGAAGAGAAGCTGCTGGTTGCTATCGGGGCTGATGAACTTCAGATTGAAGGAAGCTTGCGAGACCAGGATGGCCAGCAGCAGAAAAGCGGCAATCCCCAGCGCGATCACGGCTTTACGGCGGCCGGAGGTTTTAGGTTCGACGTCGCGAATTGGATCTGGTGTGGCCAAGGCCAAGCATCCCGGCAAGAACACGCGACCGGCGACAGGGCTGCTCCATTATAGAACCGCAGGCGAGGACGAGAGACGCTGGGCCAACGGACTTCTCCGAGTGGTCGAGAGCTTAGGCGAGGGGAAGTACCCGGCTGACGGATCGTGAGTTGCCTGGGAAAGCGCCTGTTTCCAACTTCCGCCGGGTGTGACCGTGTTCACAGGCCAACGTGATTGATGTCCTTGAGGGGTCTGCCGCTCCCTGCAAATATGACAAAGTGCCCGGTCTCTACCCACCAGCAGTTGGGCATCCTTCGAGGGGGTTCTTATGTCAGACCTAAGCTCTCGCCAAGTTAGATGGTTCGCTTTGCTACTGACGCTTGTCCTCATCTCCGTCACCTACCTTCTGTCGGCATCCGGCAAGGTACAGCTGAACGCCGAGGCATTAAAGCTCTTTGCACCGCTTCCCGCAGTGATGAACTCGCCCGACAATCCTGTAACGGACGCGAAAGTGAGGCTGGGGAGAATCCTGTACTACGATCCTCGCCTGTCGGCCAACCAGAAGATTTCTTGCAATACCTGCCATCCGCTCGACGCCTATGGCGCGGAATCCAAGCGCGTGTCGACCGGCCACAAGAACCAGCAGGGGAACCGCAACGCGCCTACCGTGTACAACGCTGCGGGACACTTTGTGCAGTTCTGGGATGGCCGGGCCCCGACCGTCGAGGAGCAGGCGAAAGGCCCGATCACTAACCCAGTTGAGATGGCGATGCCCTCCCATGCCGCGGCCGTGCAAGTGATCGCGTCCATGCCGGAGTACGTTGCGCTTTTCCAGACAGCCTTTCCCAAAGACAAGGATCCGATTACCTACAACAACATGGCGTTGGCGATTGGAGCGTTCGAGCGCGGACTGGTGACTCCGTCGCGTTGGGATGCACTCCTCGAGGGCGACCAGTCGGCCCTGACGGACGCCGAAAAATCGGGCTTCAACACATTTGCCGCAACCGGCTGCCAATGGTGCCACTACGGTCCGTATGTGGGTGGAGCGTCGTACCAGAAGCTCGGCGTTGTGAAACCGTGGCCCAACCAATCCGATCAGGGGGTCTACCAGTTGACCAAGGAGGAGATCGACAAGATGGTCTTCAAAGTCCCCTCGCTGCGGAACATTAATAAAACGGGACCATACTTCCATGACGGCTCGGTGGCGACACTGGACCAGGCGATCCGCAACATGGCGGTTCACCAGCGTGGAGTAACACTCACCGACGCCCAGGTGAAGTCGATTGAAATCTGGCTGGATGGGCTGACGGGACAAGTACCGATGAACTACATCAAGGCCCCGGAACTGCCGAAGAGCACATCGCAAACTCCACTCCCCAGCGGCGAGTAACAAAAATGGGAGCGGCCGTCCGTTCGGGGGCTCATCGTTCCGCGAGGGTTTCGCGGAGAGCCTGGTAGGCGGGTTTTGGCAGACAGTCGCGATCGAAGGGCAGGGCCGCGCCCTGTGTGTGGTGAGAGTGCGAGCCAATCCAGGAGTATTTGTCGGTGAATCCCCAGGTCTGGATGGCGGTACAGCCGGAATGCGAGAGGCAGGCCGCGGCGATCTGGCGATAAATGACGGCCTGCCGTTTGAGATCTTCGGGGTTGGCATTCCCGTTAGCGTCAACGGGAAGAGAGACGTCCATCTCGGTGATGTGGACTTCGACCCCTAAAGCGGTAAAGCGGCCGAGGTTGGCGGAAATGGACGCGATGTCGGGATGCAGGTTGGCGATGTGCATCTGGAATCCCACGCCGTCAATGGGCACACCGCGCTTACGAAAATCCTGGACCATGGCATAGATCGCGTCGGACTTGGGATTCAGCGTCTCGGCTTCCGCCTCGTTGTAAAACAGCAACGCCTGCGGATCGGCTTCGTGCGCCCAGCGGAAGCAACGCTCGATATAGGAAAGCCTCTGCTCCGAGCTTCGAGCTTCGAGCTTCGAGCGAACAGGGTTGCTCGACGCTCGCGGCTCGTAGCCCTTAGCAGCGCCATTTTCAGCCAAGCCGATCCCGGGCTGGTCGGCCCAGATCGTGCTTCGCAGTTGGCCCGGCTGCAGTTCGTCGAAGGCTTCGTTGACCACGTCCCAGGCGAACACCTTGCCCCGGTAATGTCCGACGACGGTCTTGATATGTGTCTCGAGAATCTGCGCCAGCTCGCCGGAAGTGTATTTTCCTTCCGTTAGCCATTTCGGATTTTGCCGGTGCCACACCAGGGTGTGGCCGCGAACCTTCATGCCGTGCCGGGCTGCGAAATCCACGATCCGGTCGGCCTGAGTGAAGTCGAACGATTGCGCGTCCGGCCGCAGTACTTCCCACTTCATCGCATCCTCCGGTTCGACCAGGTTGAACTCGCGGGCGAGTGTCTCGGCGTAGAGCGGTTCGGAGAGATGTTCCGGCCGCACCGCCGCGCCGACCAGGATTCCCGCGTGCTCCGCTGCCTGTCGTAGCGGCAAGGCCTTCTGGTCGGAAGGCTGCGCTGCGCAAAACGCAACGTAGAGGGAGAGTGTGAGTACGCGCTTGGACGGCATTCTCATGCTACTAAGGATTTGTAGTGTTTAGAACTGGCTTCAAGAGTCTCCTTCGAGGTTCAGGAGAAGCGCCCTCAGGGGCTAAAGCCCATCTCAGTGCGGCTCTGGGCGGCACGGCTAAAAGCCGTGCCCTTCCCAAAACTATTTGTGAAACCGCCTCTAGCATTTCTCGGGCAGGAACTTCTGCAAAGGACACTGCTCACACCGCATTTGTGACTTTAGGCAGAAGTTTTTGCCTACGCCGACGAGCAGGCCATGCATCTCGTTGAAGACCTGCACCCGGGCGGTACGCGCGGCTTTGCTCATGGCAGAGGGCGGATGAGAAGAGCCTCGCGGTGCGGCCGCCGGATTCGCAGATGTCGCAGTGCCTGCCTTGGTTCGGTGGATTTCATTGTCGGCAACACCGAGGGCGAGACGCCATCGCGACAGCCGGCTAGCCGCCGGCGCTACGTCAGGAAGTGCTCGCTCAAATAGTTCCCGGATTTCGTCGTAGCTGGCTCGCGGGGAGATGATCCGGTGGCGTTCCAGAATGCGCCGGGTGTAAGCGTCCACCACAAACACCGGGTGGTTTCCCGCATAGAGCAGAATCGAGTCGGCGGTCTCGGGCCCAACGCCATTCAGCGCCAGCAGTTCTTCCCGAAGTTGTGCCGTAGGTTGCGCGAACATCCGGGTCAGTGAGCCGCCATAACGTCGATCGAGAAAACGCACGAAGGTTTTCAGCCGCTGGGCCTTCTGCCGGAAGTACCCGGCCGAGCGGATCAACTTCTGAAGCGCCGGCAGCGGCGTGCGCCGGATTCCGCCGATGCTCAGCCGCCGCGCCTGGCGCAGGCTGGCGAGCGCGCGCTCCACATTGCTCCAGGAGGTGTTCTGGGTGAGGTAGGCGCCGACAATGACCTCAAACCGGGACTGGGCGGGCCACCAATGTTGGCGTCCCCAGGATGAAAACAGGGCGTGGTAGTAGGCGCGGATCTGATCGGATTTTGGATCGGTCATGGCGCGCGGGTTGGAAGACCAGCGCCACCATTGTAGGGCGTCGTCGGTTGTTGGTCGTTCGCGACTCGTCGTATCCGCCCGAAAGCAGGCGCTTGCAGACCAACGACTAACGACCAGCGACTAACGACCATCGCGACCGTCCGCAGCGCGCAGAAATCAGCGTCCGCCACACGGAAGAACATGCACTCCCGCGTGCCCAGGACGCCCAATATGGCTTGTTTTGGTCAGAAAAGCTGCCTGCCACGGCTCCTGTCGCGCGTTGCCACCAAGTACAGGTACCTAAGTTACTTTTTCAGAATACCGGTTGTGGTGACAATTTGTGTCAGTGCGGAATCGCTCCCTCTGATCCTCCCGGAAATCAGCGGTTTCGCATGCCCCCGGACTTCGCGGGAACAGGAGAAATATGTCTCAACGGCTGGGCGACCTGCTGGTGAAAGAAAAGGTCATCACCCCAGAGCAGTTGGAACAGGCGACCAAGCTCCAGAAAGAGGCCAATCTGCGTCTGGCCTCGGCTCTGGTCAAGCTGGGGTTCCTCTCCGATGAAGACGTTACCAATTTTCTTTCGCGCCAGTACGGCGTACCCGCGATTAATCTTTCCTATTTCGAAATTGATCCTGCGGTCGTCAAGCTGATCCCGTACGAAACCTCGAAACGTTACCAGATATTGCCGCTGAGCCGGGTCGGCGCCTCGCTCACCATCGCCATGGTGGACCCCACGAACGTGTTCGCCATGGACGACATCAAGTTCATGACCGGCTTCAATATCGAGCCGGTGGTCGCCTCGGAGAGCTCGATCAACGAGGGCATCGACAAGGCCTACGGCACTTCCAAGGAAGAAGAGCTCGAGCAGGTCATGCAGTCGATGAACGAGCTCGGCGACGCCGCCGATATTGAGGTTCAGAGCGAAGAGCAGGAATTGGAGCTGGCCGAACTGGAGAAAGCGGCCGACGAAGCTCCCATCGTGAAGCTGGTGAACCTGGTGCTGACCGACGCGGTGAAGCGCGGGGCCAGCGACATCCACATGGAGCCCTACGAAAAGGAGTTCCGGGTCCGCTTCCGGATTGACGGCATTCTGCAATCCATCATGAATCCGCCGCTCAAGCTCAAGGACGCGATCACCTCGCGGCTGAAGATCATGGCAAAGCTCGACATCAGCGAAAAGCGGCTGCCGCAGGACGGCCGCATCATGCTGAAGATGCAGATCGGCGGCAAGAAGAAGCAGCTCGATTTCCGGGTCAGCACGCTGCCGACCCTGTGGGGCGAAAAGATCGTGCTCCGGCTGCTCGACAAGGAGAACCTGCGGCTGGACATGACCAAGCTCGGCTTCGAGCAGGAGTCGCTGGTCAAGTTCGAGAAGGCCATTCTGAAACCTTACGGCATGGTGCTGGTGACGGGGCCGACGGGGTCGGGCAAAACCAATACCCTCTACTCCTCGATCTCGCGGCTGAATACGCCCGACACCAACATCATGACCGCGGAAGACCCGGTCGAATTCCAGCTGGCGGGAGTGAACCAGGTGCAGATGAAGGAGCAGATCGGCCTGAACTTCGCGGCTGCGCTGCGCGCGTTCTTGCGGCAGGACCCGAACATCATCCTAGTGGGCGAGATCCGCGACTTTGAAACCGCGGAGATCGCCATCAAGGCGGCCTTAACCGGCCACCTGGTTCTATCCACGCTGCACACCAACGGCGCGCCGGAAACGATTACGCGCCTGATGAACATGGGCATTGAACCTTTCCTGGTGGCGACTTCGGTGCACCTGATTTGCGCGCAGCGCCTGGTGCGACGCATCTGCAAGGACTGCGCCGAGCCGGTCGAAGTGCCGCCGCAGGCGCTCATCGAGGAAGGCTACACGCCGGAACAGGCCAAGACGGTGAAGATCATGAAAGGCAAGGGCTGCGCCACCTGCAATAAGACTGGTTACAAGGGCCGGACCGGTCTCTATGAAGTAATGGAAGTGGACGACGAAATCAGGGAACTGGTGCTGGTGGGCGCCTCGGCGCTCGAACTCAAGAAGAAGGCGATTGAACGCGGCATGATCACCCTGCGCCAGAGCGGGTTGACCAAGGTCGCGAATGGTTGGACGACGCTCGAAGAAGTGGCGCGCGAAACCATCCACTAAGAAGTAGAAAGAAGGACGGAAAACTATGGCTCTCTCACTCAGCGATCTGCTGCGGCGCATGCTGGAAATGAACGGCAGCGATCTCCATCTGACGACCAACTCTCCGCCGCAAATCCGGGTGCACGGACACCTGGTGCCCCTCGATCTGCCCCAGCTGACGCCGGCTGAAACCAAGCAACTGGCCTATAGCGTGATGACCGATTCGCAGAAGCACCGCTTCGAAGAAAACCTCGAGCTGGACTTCTCGTTCGGCTTGAAAGGCTTGGCCCGCTTCCGCGCCAACGTTTTCAACCAGCGCGGCGCGTCGGCCGCGGTCTTCCGTCTGATTCCGTTCGAAATCAAGTCCTTCCACCAGTTGGGTCTGCCCCCGGTGGTGAGCAAGTTGTGCGACAAGCCGCGCGGGCTGGTGCTGGTGACCGGGCCGACCGGCTCGGGCAAGTCCACCACGCTGGCGGCCATGATCGACAAGGTCAACACCGAGCGCCACGACCACATCCTCACCATCGAGGACCCGATCGAGTTCGTGCACATGAACAAGAACTGCGTGGTCAATCAGCGCGAGTTGCACGCCGACACGAAGAGTTTTGGCGATGCCCTGCGCGCCGCGCTGCGCGAGGACCCGGACGTGGTGCTGATCGGCGAAATGCGCGACCTGGAGACCATCGAGTCGGCGCTGCGCATCGCGGAAACCGGCCACCTCACCTTCGCCACCTTGCACACCAATTCGGCGTCCTCCACCATCAACCGCATCATTGACGTTTTCCCGGCGCACCAGCAGCCCCAGATCCGGGCCCAGCTTTCGCTGGTGCTGGAAGGGATCCTGTGCCAGAGCCTGCTGCCGCGCTGCGACGGCAAGGGCCGGGCCATGTGCATGGAGATCCTGATTCCGAACGCGGCGGTGCGCAACCTGATCCGCGAAGACAAGATTCACCAGATCTACTCGGCCATGCAGTCCGGGCAGGACAAATTCGGCATGCAGACGTTTAACCAGGCACTGGCCACGGCCTATTACCAGAAGCAGATCACCATCGAGATGGCCATGGCCCGTTCCAGCAATCAGGATGAGCTGCAGGAAATGATTGCGCGCGGCGCCACCCTGCTGCACCGGGGCACTCCGGCTCCGATGGCAAAAGCGGCGACGCAGGCCAAGAGATAAGGGGTAGAAGTGCCCGGGCGCCTGACAGGCGCAGGGCGTGGAAGAAACGGGCGCTGGTAAAACCAGCGCTTGCAGTTAGCGAAGTGAGGAGAAGGAAATATGCCGGTTTTCACATTTACAGGAAAGACGGCCGCTGGCGAAAAAGTCAATGGCGAACGAGTCGCTGCCAATAAGGACACGCTGAACACCCAGCTTCGGAAGGAGCGCATTACGCCCGCTTCCATCCGCGAAAAAGGCAAGGAATTTTCCCTGCCCACGTTCGGCCGAGGCAAGGTCAAGGTCAAGGACGTGGCGGTGTTCTTCCGGCAGTTTTCGGTCATGATTGACGCCGGCCTGCCCCTGGTCCAGTGTCTGGAGATTCTGGGCGCCAACCAGGAGAACCCCACTTTCCAGAAAACGTTGAACAGCGTGCGGACCACCGTGGAAGGCGGCGCCACGCTGGCCAACGCCATGCGCCAACACCCCGTCATCTTCGACGACCTGACCACCAACATGATCGAGGCGGGCGAAACCGGCGGTATTTTGGACATCATCCTGCAGCGGTTGGCGCAGTATGTCGAAAAGGCGGTCAAGCTGCGCTCAGCCATCAAGTCGGCGTTGATCTACCCGGTGGCCGTGGTCTCGATCGCCATGCTCATCGTGGGCGCGCTGCTCAAGTGGGTGGTGCCCATCTTCGCTAACCTGTTCGTCGGCCTGGGAGTCTCACTGCCGCTGCCGACGCGAATCGTCATCGGTCTGAGCGCCTTCGTCGGCCACTTTTGGTGGTTCGTTATCGCGGGCGTGGTGGGCGCGGTGTTCGGTATCAAGCAGGTCAGGAAGGATCCCCGCGGCCGTTACATGTTCGACGCCATGCTGCTGAAGCTGCCGGCCATCGGCGTGCTGTTGCGCAAGATCGCCGTGGCCCGCTTCACGCGAACCCTAGGCACCCTGATTACGTCGGGCGTCCCCATCCTGGAAGGCTTGGCCATCACCGCCCGCACTTCGGGCAACGCCGTCCTGGAAGAGGCGTTGATGAAGGTGCGCAAGGCGATCGAGGAAGGCCGCACCATCGTCGATCCACTGCGCGAATGCGGAGTGTTTCCCAACATGGTGACGCAGATGATCGGCGTCGGCGAAGCCACCGGCGCCATGGATGCCATGCTGCAGAAAATCGCCGACTTTTACGAGGACGAAGTGGACTCGGCCACCAAGGACATGCTGGCCATGCTCGAGCCCATGATCATCGGCATGCTCGGCCTGACCATCGGCGGCATCGTGATTTCGCTGTACTTGCCGCTATTCTCGATGATTTCGAAACTGGCGGGATAAAAAAGCAGTCGCTGGTCGCTAGTCGCTAGTCGCTGGGCACGGAGCCCGGCGCTAGCGATGGGCTGCGAACGACCACCGACAAACGACTGACGACTGATTTCATGTATTCCCTCTCCGATGAGCGGAACTGGTTGACCTGGCTGGTGAAGGTCCGCGTGCTCATCCTGACCTTCCTGCTGGGGATTGAACTGGCCGTCATCCGGCTGACGCCCAGCCCCCTGCCCATCGCGCTTTTTCTGACCGCGATGCTGCTGTGGTTTGTGCTGTCGCTGTTTTTTTTGTCGCTGCTGTCCATGTGGAGCGAACGCCGGCTGCAGGCCATGCTGCAGGTGCTCTGCGACCTCGCCATGGTCACGCTGATCGTTCACCTGACCGGCGGCATCGACAGCTCCCTCAATTTTCTCTACCCCCTGGTGATCATTGTCGCCTGCATACTGTTGCCGCGGTCCTGGGGTTTTCTCAGCGCCGCCCTGGCCTTCATCCTGTTCGGGACCGTCTTGGAGCTGGATTACTACGGGGTGATTCCCTCGTATTCCACGTCCCATCCCAGGTTGCAGGCGCTGCAAGTCGTAGTTTTCGTCAACCTGTTCGCATACTTCGCCATCGCCTACCTGGCGGGTCTGCTGATGACCAAGCTCCGCCAGGCGGATGTGCAGTTGAAGGACGCCAGCGGGGCGCTGGAAAACCTGCAGGCGCTGCATGAGAACATCGTGCACTCCATGAGCGGGGGCGTTATCGCCACCGCGATGGACGGACGCATCACGCTGGTCAATCGCGCCGCCCAGCAGCTACTGGAGATCTCCGAACCGGAGCTGCGGGGCCGCTCCGTCGTCGAATTCTTTCAGGATCCGCTGCCCCACGTCGGTTCCAGCCGCAGCGCTGCCGAAGTTGGCTACAAGGCCGCCAACGGATTCCACAAGACCTTTCGCGTGGCCGCGTCGGCCCTGAATGTGACCGCGCGCGGGGACCTCGGTTTCGTCTACACCTTTGACGACCTCACCGAGATCCGGCGTCTGGAGCGCGAAGTGCGCATGCAGGATCGTCTGGCCGCGGTGGGCCGTCTGGCAGCCGCCATCGCCCACGAAATCCGCAATCCCCTGACCTCGATTGCCGGGTCGGTGAGCATGTTGTCGGATGCTCCGGCGCTCAACGGCGAGCAGCGCCAGCTTCTCGAGATCGTCACCCGCGAGTCCGACCGCCTGAACAACATCATCACTGACTTCCTGGCGTATTCCCGCGGGAAACAGTATCGCTTCGAGCGGGTGGACCTGGTTCCGCTGCTCGAAGATACGCTCACCCTGCTCGAGCATCGCCTGACCGCGGAGAACGCCGACATCGGCGTGGCGCGCAACTTCGGAACCTCCCAAGCCTGGGTGCTAGCGGACGGCGACAAGCTCAAGCAGGTGTTCTGGAACTTCTGCGAAAACGCGGTGCGCGCAATGAAGGAAACCGGCGGCTCGCTGACTGTGGGCCTGGTCGAGCGCGGACCCGACTGGGAACTCAGCTTCAGCGACACCGGGCCGGGGATCCAGGCGCAGCAGGCGGATAAAATCTTTGAGCCTTTCCAGTCGAACTTCGAAGGCGGGACCGGGCTGGGCCTGGCCATCGTCTACCAGATCGTCCAGGCCCACGAGGGCAAAGTCTGGGCGCGCTCAGAGGCGGGCAAGGGCAGCAGTTTCGTGGTGCGCCTGCGGCGGATGGAGGAAGGCGCTGCGGCCACACCCGGGACGGGAGCGCAAGCCGCGGCGGCAGCAGCGGCCAGCGCCGGGGGAGCAAGCCGTGGGTAACATTCTGGTCTGCGACGACGAACGCTCCATCTGCGAACTGCTCGACATCGCCCTCCGCCGCGAAGGCCACAAGGTGGAAACCGTCACCGGCGGGGAAGCGGCCCGGCGCAAGATTGAAAGCGCGCTTTTCGACGTGATCGTGACCGACATCAAGATGCCGAAGGTGGACGGCGTCGAGGTCCTGCGCTACGCCCACCAGGTTTCGCCGGACACCGCTGTCATCCTCATGACCGCGGTGGACGACTATGAAGCCGCGGTGCAGGCGGTCAAGGCGGGCGGCGCCACCGATTACATCCGCAAGAGTCCTGGTTTGGTGGAAGAGGTCAAATTGGGCATCACCCGCGCGCTGGAGAAAGTCGCGCTCAGCCGCCAGAACTTCGCCCTGCGCCGCGACGCCGCCGCACGCAACTCGCTCGCCAACATCGTTGGGGCGAGCCCGGCGCTGGAAAAACTGAAGCAGACGATCCGCACCGTCGCTTCCACCAACAGCACCATCCTGATCTTTGGCGACAGCGGCACGGGCAAGGAACTGGTGGCCCGCGCCGTCCACACCTGCTCGCCCCGCGCCACCGAAGGGTTCGTCTCGGTCAACTGCGGCGCCTTCCCGGAAACCCTGCTGGAAAGCGAATTGTTCGGCTACGTCAAAGGGGCGTTCACTGGGGCCAGCCAGAACAAGCGGGGCCTGTTCGAAGTGGCCGACTGCGGCACGATCTTCCTCGACGAGATCGGCGACATGACCATGCCCATGCAGGTCAAGCTGCTGCGCGTGCTGCAGGAGCGTACCGTGCGGCCGGTGGGCGGCACCAGCGAGATTGCCGTGGACGTGCGCGTCATCGCCGCCACCAACCGCGACCTCGACAAACAGGTCGCCGAGGGCACGTTCCGCGAGGACCTCTACTACCGCCTGAACGTCATTCCCATCCGCGTGCCCGGCCTGCGCGAGCACTGCGATGACATTCCGCTCCTGGTCAACCATTTCCTCAAGAAGTATGCTCCGGCGGCCGGGAAGAGCATCCAGAGAGTGGAAGCGGCGTCGCTGGACGCGCTCTGCCGCTATGACTGGCCGGGTAACATCCGGCAGCTGGAAAACACCATCGAACGCGCGGTCGCGCTCGAAGCGGGCGACGAGCTGCACGTGGAGCTTCCGGCCGAGCGGCCCAAGGCGCGGGCTGTGGCTGCGGGCGCCGAGACTGCCTTCTCAATCCCAGCGGGCGCCGTCCTGCCCGAAGGCGTCAATATGGAAAACTACGTCACGCAGATCGAGCGCGGGCTGCTGCAGTCGGCCCTGGGACAGACCCACGGCGTGCAGGTCAAAGCCGCCGACCTGCTCGGCATCTCCTACCGCTCGTTCCGCCACCTGATGAAGAAGTACGAGCTGTGACTGCAGTGGTCAGTGGCCAGTGGTCAGTGACCAGTAGGACTGCCTGCGTTAAGCGCTGGCTTTGTCGATGAGGGGAAGCGGCTTCTCGGGGTTCTGCGGCGACTCCAGTTCCAGCTGCTCCTGCCCGCTGAGGGCGGAGACCTTCCCGCGATAACTTTTCAGGTGCCGCTGCGCGGTCTCGAAGGCTTCCTGCGCTTTGTTCAGGTTTTTGCCCACGTTTTCGAACTGGTTCTGGAAGAAGTCGAATGACTTCTGCGCCTTGGCGAGTTCCGCGCGGCTCTTCTCGAAGCGGCTGGCGACCTCGTACCACTTGTGCACCAGTGCGATAGTGTGCAGCGTCATCAGCAGCGTGTTGGGCGAGACGGGGAAGACGTGCTGCTCGTTCATCCAGTCGCCCAGTTCCCGGTTGCGGATCACTTCCATGTAGAGGGTTTCGCTGGGCAGGTACATCAGGGCGATTTCCGTGGTGCCGTTTTCCGGCTGGATGTACTGCTGGATGCGCTTGGCTTCGGCCTTCATCACGCGCACCAGCGCGACCCGCGCCGCTTCGATCTCCGCTTCGTCGTTGCTCTCGAACAGCGCAATCACCTGCTCACGGGGAAACTTGGCGTCAATCGGCAGCTTACGGTCGGGGAAGTAAATGATGGCATCGGCGCGTCCGCCGCCCTCGCCCGGCGATGACTGCAGCGAGAACATGTGCGCGGGCAAGAAGTCGGCCAGCAGACGCTCCAGGCTGGCTTCGCCGAACTGGCCGCGGAGGTGGGGCAGCTTGAGCAGATTATTCAGATCGTTGATAGAGTGGCCGATCGCTCCCACTTCTCGTAACTGCTCCTCGGCGGCTTTCAGGTGCTCCTGCACTTTCTCGAACTGGGCGAATCCTTCCTTGATGTTCTGATCGAGCTTCTGCTGCACCTGCTCGGTGATGGCCATCAGCTTCGAATCGACGCGGTCGCGGATGGAGTCGAGCGAGGAGGCCGTCTGCTGGTTGAGGCTGTGGAATTCAACCTTGAGCTGCTGGGTGGTGGCGAGCAGGGAGCTGGTGAGTTCGGTCCGCGCCTCGGCCAGGCGGCGCGTCTGCTCTTCCCGGCCCGAGGCGAGCTGCTGCTCGACCGCGCCGCGGACCTCTGAAAAGCCTTGCTGGATGCGGTCTGCGACCTGCTGGCGGAGGTCCCCTTTAGTCTGCTCCAGGCGACTGGCCATGTCGGCAGTGCTGATACTGATCTTCTGGCCAAGGGTGGTATTGAGGCTTTCGATTGCGCCTGCAACGTCCGCGTTTGCATCCACTTGCGAAGCGACTGAAACGCGGCGCAGCAGGACCAGCGAAACCCCAAGCAGGACAAGGGTTCCGACCAGGACGGTAACCAGCAGCACGGTCTCCATAGTAAGTGGCTGAGCTGAATTCTAGAGGCTAGGTTGGGAGATGGAAAGCAGAACTTTGTCGTTTCTGCGCCAACGAACATCCGGTACAACGAAATGCGCTGGGCCTTGCTTCTCTCATTCGCGATGCTGGCGGGAGACCCCGGGCCCTCCACGGCCCAAGCGGCCCTGCCATCGGCCGTCGCTCAACACCAGCAGCCCACCCCCAAGTTGATCTCGGCGTCCATGCTCTCCCCCATGGAAGACTACGACGCCGAGAACGAACTGCTGGCACGGGCCAATGAAAGCCGGCAACGGGCCGGCGTGCCGCCTCTGCGCATGGAGAAAAACCTGACGGAAGCGGCGCGCGCACACGCCCGGATGATGGTCGAGCGGCAGCAACTCTCGCACCAGTTCGAGAGCGAACCCGGCCTGATTGAGCGGTTTATCGAGGCGGGGTTGCGGCTGGATCGTGCGGCAGAAAACGTCGCCTTCAACTCCAGTGCCGAAAAGGCCGCGGCGGCCCTGATGCTCTCAGCCCCGCACCGGCAGAACCTGCTCAACCCGCAGTACAATGCCACCGGCGTTGCGGCCTTCTGGAGCAACGGACGGCTCTACGTGGTCGAGGACTTCGCCCACAAATTGCCGGAGCTCATACCGGCGTCGGCGAAGTAAGTGAGCAACCTCTCCCCGCCAGCAACCTCTGAGTGCAGATTTCTCAGAGTGAGTAGGCTGGGTTCACAGCTGTTTTATCCACTCATCTGTCTTCATGACGCGGCTGAACCGCATCTGCTGGGTGACCAGGATCGCCCGGTGCAACTCCTCGTCGGAAACCGTTCCTGCGGCGTTCTTGATCGCGAGTGTGCCGGTTCCGTCGGAAAGAAACTCCACGCCGAAGCCGAGGTGCATTGCCTGGCGTGCAGTCGTGTCGCAGCACATCTGGGTCATGTAGCCGGCAATGACAACCGTCCCCACACCGCGCTCGCGCAACCACCTCTCAAGCTCCGTGCCGGTGAAACTGCCGGGCAGCGATTTGTGGATGAGTACATCATGCGGTCGCGCCGCCACCTCCGCATGCAGTTCCCATTCCCTGCTCCCTTTGCGGAAGACGGCGGCGTCAGGCTGCGGTGACGCGTGCTGAATCGCGACCACCAGCACCCCATGGTCGCGCGCCGTATCCATGGCACAAAGTATTTTCGCCAGACTCCCTGCGGGATAGGTAATGGGCAGCTTGCCCGTGAAGTATTCATTCTGGACGTCAATAACCAACAGTGCGCGTTTCGGGTTCTCATTCACAAAGGCCATTGTAGGACAGCACAGTCATTGGGAGCGTCTAGACCCGAAACTCTCAGCACACGCGATCATGCCAGCTCGCGCCGGCGGGCAGCTCGTGAGCCGCGAATTCCAAATGGATCACTCGGCGGTTAGATGGCCGCACAGCGGGAGATGACGCGTGCAAGAGCAGTGGGCGCATCAGGATGGCTTCTCCTCTATGGGCGGCACAGATCACCGCCTCTTCTTTCGGCCAATTCTGAATCTGCCGATCCGAAAGGATTCCGCGAAGGTGTGAACCGGGAATAACCCGAAGCGGCCCATCGTCTTTCCCGCATTCGTCAAGGTGAATACGGATCGCGAGCATCCGTTGAATGATCGGAGGTGCAGGGCGAACATGTGTGACTCCAGCCTTGGTTGACCAAGGTCCCCAGCCCTCGATCTCAATTCTTTTACGCACCGCAATTACGCAGTCCTGATGCCAAGTAACCTTCCAATTTGCCTTTGGATTCTTGTTGAAAAAGATGCCTCGCACGGCGAAGCATCCAGTACCCAAAACAGCTGCGACAGGCCTCCTCACTTGCTCCGAACGGGCGACTGAGCGAACAACTGCATTCGCGAGGAGGTTACGAGCGCCATGCTGTTCACTATCGAGAGATTCCTGCAAAGCGCGGACGGTCCCCTCGGGCATGCAGTGCGACACGAGAGCGAACCCATTTTCTTCGACTTGTTGGCAGATCTCATCCATAACACGTCAGAAAAAGTCTACTGCATGCAGGCGAACAGGAGTGTCCGCCCCACACGTGTGCTAACCTGCGGCATCGGGCCCGCCTTCTATGGAGAACGCTCCGCGCATCCGCATCGGGACCGCCGGCTGGTCGTACAAGGACTGGGATGGAATCTTGTACCCGCCGGAGGTGACGCGGAAGAAGGTGCATCCGGTCGAGTTTCTGGCGCGCTTCTTTGACGTCATCGAGATCAACACTTCTTTTTATGGACACATCCGGCCGGAAATAGGGCGGCTGTGGTGCCGCAAGGCGGCGGCGGTCAATCCCTATTTTCTTTTTACCGCGAAGCTGCACCGCTCGTTCACCCACTCGCCGCTGGCGGTGATGGAGCCGACTTCGGCGGCCAGCATCCGTCCGAACGATGAGGATGAGAAGCTGGCGCGCGAGGGGCTGGAATCGCTGGCGGTGGAGGGCAAGCTGGGGGCGCTGCTGATCCAGTTTCCGGTGTCGTTCAAAAACACCAGTCTGAACCGGGAGTACCTGGAGCAACTGTTGCGGCAGTTTATCGAGTATCCGCGGGTGGTCGAGGTGCGACACGAGAGCTGGAACCAGCCCGCGACCATGGCGGAATTCGCGCGGCAGGGCGTGGGCTTCTGCAACATTGACCAGCCGCTCTTAGGGCGGTCGCTCGAGCCGACCGAACACGTGACTTCGGGGATCGGCTATGTGCGCCTGCACGGGCGCAACTACGAGCAGTGGTTCGACAGCGACAACCGCAACGACCGCTACAACTATCTCTACAAGCCGGCGGAGCTGGAAACGTGGAAAGAGAAGGTGGAGGTCATCGCGCGCAAAGCCGAGTCCACGTTCGTGATTGCGAATAATCACTTCCAAGCCAAGGCGGCTGTGAATGCGCTGGAGTTGAGGTATCTGCTCAGCGGGAAGAAAGTGCCGGCGCCGGAGACGCTGGTGAAGAGTTATCCGGAACTAAGAGAGATGGTGGAGATTGAGGACTCGGGCGGGAATTATTCGCTGCTGGCGTGAGGGGCCTGGCGTGCAGTATCGCGGGCCTCAGAGGGGCGATTCATTCACTAGTCGAATAGGCGGCGCTGAATCTGCTTAGCCAGGATGGGAACCGGAACTTCAGCAGTCCGGCTTTCTGGGCAGCTTCCCAATTGCGCTTGGCGGTCAAAACCTTGCGGCCGGGGAGTAGACGTTCACCCCGCATGGAGTAGTCATCTGGATTGAAATAGTACTTCGACTGAATACACGCGCCCATTCCGTCGAAGTCACAGTCTCTACGGCCCTGAACGAACAGCACTTTCTTGTCTTTGACTATTTGGCTGAGGATATCAAGGCAGAGGTACCCCACGGGAACGGCAATGGGATTGTCCCAATATGCCCCGCCTTTGTACTTCGCGGATGTAATGCGCGTGTCATCGAGATGTCGAATCAAGACAGGAATAGCCGCGTCTCGCAGATTGACAATCTTCTTTACCGCTCCGGCAGGCTTGTCATTCAAAACCGTACCGTCTCCGGCCCCGTCAGCAATATAAACAATTCCGAAGTCTGGGGTGGATACCAGTTCGTCTACGAGGGCCTCTGGAACCTCGTGACCACTAGAGGGTACTCCAGCCAACGTGCCCTGCGAAAACAGCACAAGAGAAAGCGCGGTGCCAATCGCCATTGCTGCTAGAATCGCCCGCCTTGTTTTCATGAACTAAGCTCAACATCAGTGCGGCACAATTGCAAGATTAGCGAGGCCTTGGAACTCGCCAGTAGCGTCTCCGGCGAGGGTCTCAGCGAAGACGGGAGCGGTCGTGAGCTTCCTCACGGGAAAGGTAACGACCATCCGTCTTCAAAAAAGGCTTGTGGGCGAGGGCGCGCTGGATGGCGCTGGCGTAGCCGTCTTGGGCGGCCACACGCTCTTTGAGGATGCCCGCGAGGAATCGCAGAATGCCTTTCATGGGGACAGTATGACACGCGATTTCATGGGACACGAGAAAGTGCAGTGGACAGGCTTGGATTGAGCATAGACGGGCGAGGGCGCCCGTCGCTCCATAACACGGCTGCCGAGCTTTGCTCGGCTGGACGAGGCAGAGCCCCGTCCCCAGACGACCACGTCCCAACGCGGGTGCCGAGGGTGACCTCATCGCATTGCACGCACTTGAATCCCTGTGTTAGCTTCGACTTAGAGAGGCTCTCTTGCGACATACGGTCCCGGCGGGGATGGACCGCAAGGAAGCGGACGCTTACCTGCGGCTCGATCCGGCGCGTCTTCCCCAGCATATCGCCATCATCATGGACGGCAACGGGCGCTGGGCGCGCCGGCGGCATATGCCGCGCGTGGCCGGACACCGCGCCGGCGTCGCCGCCGTGCGCTCGACGGTGGAAACGGCGGCCCGGATCGGGATCCCGGCCCTGACCCTCTACGCCTTTTCGGAAGAAAACTGGAAGAAGCGGCCCCGGACGGAAGTCGACTTTCTGATGCGCCTCTTGTGCCGCTACCTGAAGGCCGAGCTCCGGACGCTCAACCAAAACAATATCCGCCTTGAGTACATCGGCCGGCAGCATGAGCTCCCCGAATCGGTGCAGGGCGAGATGGCCTATGCCCGCGAGGCGACCGCCGGCAATTCCGGCATGAGGCTGACGCTGGCGCTCAATTACAGCGCGCGCAGCGAGATCGTGGACGCCTTTCGTTCGCTGGCCGAGGCGGCGGCGAGAAACGGCGGCCTGCATCACTTGCAGGTGGATGAGCAGATGATCAGCGAGCACCTCTACACCCGCGGGCTGCCCGATCCCGATCTGGTCATCCGCACCAGCGGCGAGATGCGGTTGAGCAACTTTCTGCTCTGGCAGCTGGCCTATGCCGAGATCTACGTGACCCAGACGCTCTGGCCGGATTTTCGCGGGCTGCAACTGCTGGAAAGCATCGAGGAGTATCAAAAACGCGAACGCCGCTACGGAGGCCTCGGGCAGGACCACGCGCACGCCCCAGTCGTCGCCCATGCCCACGCCGAGGCGAAGCGCTGATCATGATTAAGCGGATCCAATGATCAAGCGGATCGTTACCGCCGTCGTCTTAATTCCTCTCGTTCTTCTCCTGGTGCTGAAGGCGCCGCTCTACGTGCTGGCGATGGTGGCCGCGGGGGTGGCGCTGCTGGCGGTGGCCGAATTTCTCCGGCTGGTGGCGCGCTACGGAGTTCAGCCGCTGGGGCAGCCGACGTATGCGTTCGTCGCGCTCTTCTTTGTGTTCGTCATCGTCGCTTCCACCAATCGAACGCCGCTGATCGAGACCACGGCCATGATGTACGGCTTGGCGCTGGCGGCGGCGCTCGCGCCCTTCTTGTTTCTCACGCTCGCGATGCGGCGGCGAGACTTGAAGAGCGGCTATCCGGCGGCGGCGGCTTCGGTGTTTGCCTTCGCCTACATCGCGATTCCGATGGCGCTGCTGGTCGGGCTCCGGCAGCAAGCGGCCGGGGCGATCTACGTCATTTACACGCTGCTGGTGGTGTGGGCGGGAGACATCTTTGCCTACTTCATCGGCAAGGGGTTGGGGCGGCACCGGATGTCGCCCGAGGTTAGTCCGAAGAAAACCTGGGAAGGTGCGATTGCCTCGATCCTGGCCAGCGTGATCGTGGGCACGCTGTGGTTTCAGCACGCGCCGGGAATCAGTCTGGCGCTGCTCAAGACCGGGCTGATCGAGCGGCGGGACGGAATCTTCAGCCCTCAGCAGTTGCCGCCGCTGGTTTCCCTCATTCTGCTCTCGGCGGTCGTAAACATCGCAGCGCAGTTGGGCGACTTGGTGGAATCGCTGTTAAAGCGGGGCGCCGGGGTAAAGGATTCCGGTTCCATTCTCCCGGGTCATGGGGGCATGCTCGACCGGATTGACGCCATGCTGTTCGCAGTTCCGGTGGTCTGGGCGTATAGTGCGTGGCGGTTGATGCAGTAGGTGCCAGTCATGACGATTTCCTTCGTGTACCTTCGTGCCCTTCGTGGTTGAAGGAAAGCATGAACCACCAAGGACACGAAGGAACACGAAGGACGGCCCACTAACCCATCCCTTACAATAGAAGCTCCATTGTCTTCCGCATGAAACGCATTGCCATCCTGGGCTCGACCGGTTCAATCGGCCGGAGCACTCTCAGCGTCGTGGAAAGCTACCCCGAGCGTTTCCAGGTCGCCACTATGGCGGCGGGGAATAATGCCGGAGTGGTCTTCGAGCAAGCCGTGCGGTGGAAGCCGCGGGTAGTCTCGCTGGCCGAGGAGGCGGACGCGGCGGCGCTGCGGGCAAAGTTAAAGCTTGCCGGGCTGGGCGAGATCGAAGTCGTACACGGAGCGGCGGGCACGGTTCGAGCGGCTACGCATCCCGAAGTGGATTTCGTGGTCAGCGCGATTGTTGGGGTCTCGGGTCTGGAGGCCACCTACGAGGCGGTGCGGGCGGGGAAGACCGTCGGACTGGCCAACAAGGAATGCCTGGTGGTGGCGGGGGAGTTGATCACGGCCGAGGCGCGGAAGCAGGGTAAGCCGCTGCTGCCGATTGACAGTGAGCACAATGCTGTCCACCAGTGTCTGCGGGGCGGACGGATGGAGGAGGTCGAGCGCATCTGGCTGACCGCTTCGGGCGGGCCGTTTCTGAACCGTCCCAAATCGGAATTCGCTTCGGTTACGGTGGAGGAAGCGCTCAACCACCCCACCTGGAAGATGGGAAAAAGGATCACCATTGACTCCGCAACCTTGATGAACAAGGGGTTTGAGGTGATTGAGGCTTGCCGGCTGTTCCAGGTGGCGCCGGAGCGGGTGCAAGTGATTGTGCATCCGCAATCTACGATCCATTCCATGGTGGAATTCGCGGATGGCAGCATACTTGCTCAAATTTCTGTGACCGACATGCGTCTGCCCATTTTGTACGCGCTGACGTATCCGGAGCGGATCAGCTCGGAGCTGCGTTTCCCGGTCATGGACCTGCGGCATCTCGATTTCTGTCCGCCGGATATGAGTAAATTCCCTTGTCTGCGACTGGCTTACGAAGCGGCCGAGGCGGGAGGGGCGAAAACCATCGCCCTGAATGCCGCCGATGAAGTGGCCGTTGCCGCTTTCCTGGGGGAACAGATCGGGTTCGAGGACATCCCGCGGATGATTGAAGAGGTAATGGCTGCAACGCCGGCGGGGAAGCTGGAATCTCTACAACAAGTGCTGGCGCTGGATGGCGAAGCCCGCCGGCTGGCGGGGGAGATGGTGAAACGACTGAGCCGCTCCGCTTCGCCCATGCGTGCCATTCCGTAGCCAGGAATCGGGAGTAGTCTAAAGTTATGCCTCATTTAAGTACGATCGTGGCGGTAGCCGTGGTACTCGGGTTCATGATCCTGATCCACGAGTTTGGCCACTTCGCTGCGGCGAAATTCTTCAAGGTCCGGGTCGAGGTATTCTCCATCGGCTTTGGCAAGCGGCTGCTCGGTTTCCGCAAGGGCGAGACGGACTACCGGATCAGCGCGATTCCCTTGGGTGGTTACGTCAAGATGTCGGGTGAGAACCCGATGGACGAGCGCACGGGCGATCCGGGCGAGTTCTTGTCGCATCCGCGCTGGCAGCGCTTCATTGTGGCGCTGGCCGGACCGGCGATGAACGTGTTTTTGGCGATTGCCCTGCTAACCGGCGTGTACATGGTGCGCTACGAGCGCCCGGTCTATGTGGATAAACCGGCGGTGGTCGGCTGGGTGCTGCCCGATTCCGCTGGGGCCAAGGCCGGAATCCTACCCGGCGACCGCATTATCCGTTTGGATGGGATTGAAAACCCCACGTGGGACGAGATCCTTCCCCAGATTGCCCTGAATCCGAATCAGCCTCTCCATGTGACCGTGCAGCGCACGGTCGCGTCGCCGACCGATCAGTCCATGAGCAGCGTGATGGTCCAGAAGACCTTGACCCCGCAACCGCTTGGCCTGGAGCAATTCGGATCGCTGGGTTGTGTGCCCGACCAGCCGAATGTGATCACCGACCTGGAGCCGGGAATGCCGGCCGAAAAAGCTGGATTGAAGGTCGGCGACGTAATCGTGGCCCTGGATGGCAAGCCCGTGAAAGCCATCGCGCAGATGATCAGCCTGCTACAGCAATCCAAGGACAAACCGGTGGCGATCACGGTGCAGCGCGGCGGAGAGCTGTTGACCCGCACTATGCGGCCGGTCTCGACCTCAATGGAAGGAACGGCGGAACCCCGCTATCGAGTCGGGTTCGTTTCCGAACCGACTATCATTGGCCGGCTCTCTTTCCCGTCGGCCTTCAACAAATCGCTGGACGACAACCGGCGCAGTTCTTTCCTGATCCTGGAGCTGTTGCAGAAAATGGCGCAGCGCAAAGTCTCCATCCGGACGGTGGAAGGCCCCATCGGGATCAGCAGCGCCGTGGGCCGAGCGGCGCGCGAAGACGGCTGGACTCCGCTGCTGGGCATCACCGCTGCGATCAGTCTGAACCTGGGCATCTTCAACCTGCTGCCGATTCCCATCCTGGATGGCGGCGTGATCGTGCTGCTGCTGATTGAGTCGGTGATGCAGCGGGAGATCAGCCTGGCCATCAAAGAGCGCATCTACCAGGCGGCGTTCGTCTTCCTGGTGCTCTTTGCCGTGATGGTGATCTACAACGACATCGTCAAGCAACTGCCTGGGCTGGCGCAGAGACTGCCGTAAGGACAGCCACCAGCCGTCAGCCGTCAGCATTGAGTTCTCCTTGCTGATGGCTGGCCGCTAATCCCCTCAGACCACATGCTAAGACAGACATGTTGACAGGCGATCTCCACATGAGATACAATGTATCTCAAATGAAGGAGGCGTCGTGGCAACCACAGAGATGATTCACGTCCGCATTGACAAGCGGATCAAAACCCAAGCTGCCCAGACGCTTAAGGCCATGGGCCTGTCCGTATCCGACGCGGTTCGCGTTCTGCTGACCCGCGTCGCAGCGGAGAAGGCCCTCCCTTTCGAGGTGAAGGTGCCGAATGCCGCGACGGCCGCGGCCATGCAGGAGGCCCGCAAAGGCGGTTTGCGCTCGTTCGATACCGTTTCGGATCTGATGGCCGACCTGAATGCGGAGGATTGACCGAACGAACGCTTTCCGCTTCGAGCTTCGAGCCGCGAGCTACGAGCAGGCACGGCATTTCTTGCCAGTCGGGCACTCGATTGCTCGCAGCCCGTAGCTCGCAGCTCGCAGCCGCCTGTGACCCGTCACCTGTGACCTGCCTCGCTGTGACCTGCTAAAATAGAGCTTCCCCTATGGCTGAAATCCAGCGCAGAAAGACTGTGACTGCCACGATTGGCGGGGTGCGGGTCGGCAGCTCTGCACCGATTATGGTGCAGTCGATGACCAACACCGACACCGCGGACATCCCCGGAACCGTCAAGCAGGTGGCCGAACTGGCCCGGGCAGGCAGCGAAGTGGTCCGGGTGACGGTGAACAACGACGATGCTGCCAAGGCCGTGCCCTACATTGTCGAAGAACTCGCCAAGCAGGGCGTGCGCGTCCCGATTGTCGGCGACTTCCACTACAACGGACATCTCCTGCTGACCAAGTACCCCGCCTGCGCCGAAGGCCTGGCCAAATACCGCATCAATCCCGGCAACGTGAGCGTCGGGCGCAAGAACGACGACAACTTCCGCACCATGATCGAGGTGGCGGTGAAATACCAGCGGCCGGTGCGGATCGGGGTGAACTGGGGATCGCTCGACTCGGCGCTGCTCACGCGCATGATGGACGAAAACTCCCGCCTGCCCGAGCCGAAAGACGCGCGCGAAGTCACGATGGAAGCCATGGTGGTGAGCGCACTGAACTCGGCCAAGCTGGCCGAGCAGTGCGGGCTGCGCCCGGACCAGATCATTCTCAGTGCCAAGGTCAGCGGCGTACAGGACCTGATTGACGTCTATCGCACGCTGGCGGCGCGCTGCCAGTATCCGCTACACCTTGGGCTGACCGAGGCCGGCATGGGCGCGAAGGGCGTCGTGGCTTCGAGCGCCGCCATGGCCGTGCTGCTGCAGGAAGGCATCGGCGACACCATCCGCGTGTCACTCACCCCCGCGCCCGGCGGCGATCGCACCGAGGAAGTGCGCGTGGCGCAGCAGATTCTGCAGTCCCTGGGCATTCGCAGCTTCACCCCGCAAGTCACCGCCTGCCCGGGCTGCGGACGCACCACCAGCACCTTCTTCCAGGAAATGGCCGAGCAGATCCAGAGCTACCTGCGCGAGCAGATGCCGGTCTGGAAAGGCCGCTACACGGGCGTCGAAGAAATGAAAGTTGCCGTGATGGGCTGCGTGGTCAACGGCCCCGGCGAATCGAAGCACGCCAACCTGGGCATCTCTCTGCCGGGCACGTTCGAAGAGCCCAAGGCCCCGGTGTATGTGGACGGGCGCCTGTTCACCACGCTCCGTGGCGCCAAGATCGTCGCCGAGTTCATCAAGATTCTCGACGACTACGTCGAGTCGCACTACGCGGTGAAGGAAAAAGAAAAAGTTGGGGCGAGGGGATAGCGGGAGTTTCGTTCGACACTCTCACTGCCGTTCGTAGTTGGTGCTATCGCGATTTATCGCCGACTTGGTCCAAATGCCACCCGCTCAATTGGGCTTCTGCGCTAGAAGATCGATGCTTTGGTCAGGTTTTGTGAGTTCCAGAGTCAACTCAGTCAAACGCCAGCGCCCATGGTCCTTAACTGCTCGTGCCCGAAGATTCCCCGTGCGGGTGCTACCTCGGACGGGAATCAGCATTTTGGCTGTTGCTGGTTCTCCTAGCTGCATCTCTGAATCAAAGAACCAACCCTCTTTCACCGGGCTACCAAGCACATCAATGAACTCTGGGCTCTGACGCGCTGTTTGAAAAGCCAGCTTGTAAGGATCGAATTTTCTCGCCGCAAAATGAAAGACAGGTGGTACGAAGAGGCCAAGCAGGAGACACCCCAAGATCCAAGTCAGAAATCTGCGCGATAACCAACGGGACGCGTACATAGAGCATTGACAACGCTAAGCAGGATTTTACTCCGATATTATGCCGGCGCTAAGACCAGTTGGCGAAATCAGGCGTTAGCAGCAGCTTCCCAACCTCCGGGTCCTTTGATTTCCGCCTCACGGAAAGATTCACCGACGCGTGCGAGACGGCAACTTCAAGGCCTGCAGCAGGGACTGAAAGTCCGCGGGCGGTTCGCAATCGATGGACACGCCCTCTCCCGAGCGGGGATGAAGGAACTGCAGATGCGCCGCATGCAGAGCGACGCGAGTAATTCGCCGCTCCGACGCCTCCTCTGGATGGTACTTTCTGTCGCCGATGACCGGGTGGCCGAGCGCTGAAAACTGCACCCGGATCTGATTCTGCAATCCCGTCACCAGCGCAACCCGGACGAGCGAAGCGCCACGAAGAATGCGTTCGACCCAATAGCGAAGTTCAGCACGAGACGCTTTCGGATCGCGCTCCTTGGTCAACTTCTGGAACATTCCTTCTTGTCGAAAGTAGTGAACCAGCGTCCCCTTTTTGGCGCTGAGATGCCCGCGCACGACTGCGAGATACTGCCTCACCGGAGTATGTTCGAGAAACTGCCGAACGAGTGCGTCTCGATCCGGCCGGGTTTTCGCAAACAGCAGGATCCCGGACGTGTAGCGATCGATGCGATGTACGACAAACGCCCGTTGTCTCTTTTCTTTCAACTCTGCAGAAAGAAGAGACAGGGCGGATGGCGCACCGGAGTTCTCCGCAGGCACCGCCAGAAGTTTGGCTGGTTTATTGAGGGCTACGATGGCATCGTCTTCGTAGAGCACGGAAAGTTCCCGGGAGAAGCGAGGTTGTCGGCGATCCTGCCTTCCGGGATATTGACCGCGATGGCGTGGGAGCTTCTTCATGGTGTTGATTCGCTGGCGGTACCCTCGCCGCTGGCGGCTTCTGGGCGGTTGGCCAGCCTAGCGTAATCATCTTAAATCTGGAGGTACCCTTCTTGAGAGAGTTAAGGATAGGCACGCTTGCCTAGGCCACCCGCCAATGTCGTGCTACACAGGTCAACTATCCAACGTTAAGCCGCGTTTATTGATAGTATTTCGCCGTGAGGAGAATCTGCTGATGGCCGAAAAAGCCGAACAAAAAGACCTATATAGAGCCTACCTGACCGTTGCCGTATTTTGCGACAGGGTCTTGACCGAGGCTGATGGAACAATGAGCATTATCCGAGTAATTGACAGATTCAATGTCCCTGGAACGACGCCGGAAATGATTCCGACTGTGCTGAATTTCACATTGTTAATCCTTTTCAGAGCTGGCTTCTTGCGCGGGAAACAGACTGTAGGCGTGCGCCCAATCTCTCCGGACGGAGAGACAATGCCGTCGTGGAGTTTTCCAGTTCTTTTTGAAGGCGACAATGATCGTGGATGCGGGTTAGGGGCACAGCTTAATTTGACCGTGAACAAAGAGGGGCTTTACTGGTTCGACGTCTATCTTAACGATGAGCTGGTGACCCGGATGCCGTTGCGGGTCGTATATCAACAGGGTGCAATTCCAACCGCTGCGGGTTGATATTGAACGACGATGACGAGGACACGAATAGCGCCGGAGACACTGCGATATTGGACACCACAAATGGACGTTTTAATAGAGTGGAGAGTTCTTTCAGCAGATCGGCCTCAGGGAGATGACCACTGCTATTTTCAGCGAGACGTAATTCGATAGCATATGCAAGCCTCTGTGCCGCCAGGTCCGCTTGCCGGTGGATGTTCCAGCTACGCTGAACGAACCAGTCCTCAAACTCATCACGCGATAGTATCGCGGCGACAAAATCAGCGAGTTTTTCCCGCAGCTCTAATTCTGAAACCATGACGAGCCATCCTACACCAATACAGCGCATCACGCCGCAGGAAATGCGGCGACGCTTCAACGATGGTAACTATTGGGGACGTGCCCAAAAGGGTGAATTTTCCACGGTGGTCATTGAAGATCGCCACCCCTCCCTCACTCTAGCAAATGAACCGTTTTGCACGCGCAGCCAAATGGTGTCATACCGGGACGACAGCAATTCCGAAATTGCCCGAGTACATCAGTACTTGCGACCAGACAAAAGTCTGGGCGCATCCAAGAAACCAGATCCAAAGCGGTTGCTCGAAAATGGCATTTTGTATCGCCTTATCAAAGGGAAACCCTAATAGACGTTAGATGCCCTGTCACGGCGACGTGATCCTTGCATAGTTCGGTTGGGCGGGTGGCCGAGCGGCCCTCCCGGTCCGACCGTCAGCGGCAGCTCCCGCAGCAGATGCCAGGCTTCGCGGTAGGGCTCCTAGCTGTTGGCTGGGCTGCTGGGCGGACCTGGATTCTGGATCGTTGCGGAGACCAACACGAACGGGACGATGTATCAGATATTTTTTGGAATGGGCTGGAAGGTTTTGGGGTGGGAGACGGGAATTGAACCCGCAACCGTCGGAGCCACAGTCCGATGCTCTACCAAGTTGAGCTACTCCCACCGCAGACATCGATTATAGCAATTGCGGTGGGAGTTCGGCGCTCGCCTTCCGTTCCTCGTCTCGCGCTGCTCGTTTTCGTTGGATTTCTTGCTTGACTCTCGATTTGCGAATGCGAACAGCGAGCAGCAAGAAACCTAGCGTGGATTTATTCATGGCGAGTTTGGAGAATCGGGAAGGGCACGGCTTTCAGCCGTGCCGTATGGCCCGGCGTAGGTTCCGGCTTCAGCCGCTGAGGGACGGCGCTGGAGTCATCCTGTTGGCTTGGCAGCCGTGCCGACGCTGACCACCTCAGGGGCTAAAGCCCGCGTCTTTATTGGCTCTGGGCGGCACGGCTGAAGCCGTGCCCTTCCCAATTCTCCCGCCCCACGAATAGTGCGGGCTAAAGCCGAAAGCCTAGACGCTGAGAGCTGAGAACCGAAAGCCGAGCGCCGAAAGCCTAGAGCCTAAAGCCTAGCGCCCAGCGCCTGCCGTCAACCCCTTCCCACGCCCAGGTACTGGAATCCCATGGCGCGCAGGCGGGAGGAGTCGAGCAGGTTTTTGGTGTCGATGATGATGGGACGCTTCAGCAGGTGACGGATCTTGGTGAAATCGAGGGTGCGGAACTCGGGCCAGCCAGTGGCGACGACCAGGGCATCCACGCCTTCGGCGACTCCGTAGGCGGATTCGCAGTACTTGACCGTGCCGTTGAGCTCCAGCCGGGCATCGGGGATGGCCACCGGGTCGTAGGCCCGCACCCGCGCCCCTCCGGCCAGAAGATTCTGCGCCAGTTGTATGGAAGCCGATCCGGCCACCGAGTTGGTGTTGGGTTTGAAGGCAAGACCGAGGATGCCCACGTCTTTGTTCTGCACGGTTTCGAGGGCGCCGGCCACTTTGTCGAGCATGCGAATGGCCAGGTTCTGATTGACCTCGCGCGCGGCATTCAGAATTTTCAGATCCACGCCGTTTACGCGGGCCAGGTCGGTCAGGGAATCCATATCCGTCTGGGCGAAGATTCCGCCCATGCCGGCTCCCGGCTGCAGGCAGCGCGGCGCGATCTTCTTGTCGAGCCCGAGCGCCAGCGAGAGGCTGAGGGCGTCGGCGTGCACGTGCTCGCACAGGCTGGCGATTTCATTGATGAAGGAAATCTTGGTGGCGACAAACGCGGTGGCGGCCTCGCGGACCAGTTCCGCGGTCTCATAATTGGCCACCAGCACGGGAACGCCGCGCATAACCAGGGGGTGGAAGATCTGCTTGATCGCGGCTACGGCTTCGCTGGACTTGGTGCCCAGGATGATGCGGTCCGGCCAGTTGAAATCCTCGACCGCACAGCCGTTGGTAAAGAACATGGGCTGGCAGACCAGCACGCTGCGCAGGCCTTTCGCCTTCAGCGCCGCTTCCAACAGCGCCGTTGTCCCCACTCGAACCGGAGTCACGATGGCGAGCACCTGCAATCCCCGGGCCGCCCCGGCCAGGCGAAGCACCAGCTGTTCCAGTCCCTCAGGAGAGTCCTCGGCGAGAAAGATGACCGGGGCCTTGCGGGCGAGATCGTCCGGATCGATGGAATAGACCAGGCGTCCCGAGCGCACGTTGCGCCGGATCACTTCCTGCAGATTCTTTTCGTAGAAGGGGATGTCGCCCTTGGAGATTTCGACGATGCGGGAACTGTTGGCATGGCAGCAGCACACAGGTGTGCCGAAATCAGCCAGACAAGCAGAAATGACGGTTGCGAGATAGCCGGACCCATAGACCCCGATGTGCATAGTGCCTTTCGTCCAAATGAACCCGCAGCCTGGGATCCGGCGCTGATGTGCAGCCTGTTACGACTATGGTAACCCCACTATTGGACTTAGCAACGGACGGAAAGTACATGACCGGCGGGGCCGCTAGTTGTGGGGTTTTTTGGGGGGTTTCGCCGAACTATGGCCGGGACGACAAGAGGCTGCGGCCCAGGGGTACGGAAGCGACGTCCTGCCAAGCGTCGGCGTCCCCGTGGACGAACACCAGTTCGTCCACATGGACCTGGCGCTGGCCACGGAACTGCTTCCAACGCTCCCGAGCAATGGTGACGGCAGCGAGCGCCTGCTGCTCCAGTTCCATTTTGACAATCGTCAGGTGCGGAATGTAGGGCCAATCCTCGGGGGAGCGCAAGGCTCGGGCCGCGAGCTGGTCATGCAATTCCCGCAAGCGGTATGCCGCCCGCGTGACCTGGATGAACACCGTCGGGGTGGCGGGCAGGAAAGTTTCCACGTCTCCCAATTCCACGTCGAAGGGGACTACCCGGCTGCACACTTCCTCGAGGAATTGGAGAGCGGCCGCCTCGGTCGCCACCAGTTCGCGCGGAGGAAGGATGGTGAGATGGGCCGCCATGTGGGCGGTTGGCGGATGGAGCTCGCGACGAAGGTCGGCGACAAATTGCCCCACCGGATTGCGGATGTATGCCACCAACGCGTAGCGTGGACTGGCCATGAGTTCAATCGGGAATTATATCTTGAGCGCGGCCATGCGCGGAGCCGCATGTGCCGGCAGTGACACGAAGGTCACGCGGACGAAGCTCGGCGCCGGCAGCGGGGGCACAGGCGCAACTCATTTATAATCAAATCGAGTCGGGGCGTAGCGCAGCCTGGTAGCGCACCTGCCTTGGGCGCACACACGCCCGCTCTAAACGCTCTCCTCGTTCTGACGACTTCTCATAAAAACAACAACTTGGGGAATCTGCTTTTCGCTCAAACAGAGCTCCATAGCCCCAAACGGAAGGGGTTTTGACACAGTTTCGGTACAGCCACAGGCCCTTGCTTTAACGAATCCGTTGAGCATGACGGTCTCAAGGCTGCCATCTCTTCTGATGGAAGTGGAGGGTCAAGTCGGGGATCCCAGGTCTTGTATCTTCGCATCCCCAATATGGTCTCGGACACGCTTGGTCGGTCTTCGAAATCGATCGATTGGCTCGCAATGCTTCCTCAGATGAAATGCGTGCGAATGGCAGCCCGAATTACGTGACATGCAGATATTCCCAGTCCGGAACTACTCGGAACGGAGTCGCGGGAGGGGTTAGGGTTTCTCCAGCTTGGTCGATGAGTCGGGGAGAAGAGTTGCCAAGAAATCTTGATCCTTCACAAATGTGAACGATACGCTCGGCGTTGAATCCCATCAGCCGCGCACAAGTTGCGTCGGCAGCGACCGGATCGTCGGCGAGCACGATCCTTCCGAGAGGTCGTGGATTGCCGTTGAGGGGTCCGTTGCCTTCCATTGCTACAATGCCATCCGCAATCACGAAATGGATCGGAACCGTTGCGCAGAGATCCAGGATGCTCTCCTGAATTCCCTTCCAGTGAAGGATGTTTTTCGGCCACCCATACCGCGCGCCGGGGACGACCCCAAACAGATTCTTCATGCTAAGCGTGACGCCAGACCAGTGGTGCGCTTTTATCTTCGGCATCGAAACCAAGTAATCCGCCTCCAGCACAGTACGGGGAAGCCAAAGATCTTTCATTCCGGTGTAGCCTGCTCCGAGCGGTGTGCGGATCAGTTCATCACGATTGAGATCGACGAATCGAATCTCTTCGTAGCTTAGGGAATCGTGATAGCCGCTCTGAGAAATCACTAGCTGGGTATCTCGCTGATGTCCAGGTCCCTCAGCCACCACCACGGACCTGGCACCCATGCACCGGAATGCCTCCGCTGCAGCGACGACCAATGCCGGGTGTGTATTGATCGCGTTCCCGGGGGAATAGTCGACTAGGTTGGGTTTGAGGACTACGGCCTTTCCTCGAACGTCGAGCGAAAAGAGTCGGAGACCGGCCGCGAGGATCTGGTCTATCTGTCGGGAGTACTGGTCGGCGTGGAGGATTACAACCCGTGATCGCTTCGGGCGTCGGTCCGAGTGGTATTTAGGCAGGAAGAAAGGGAGGGAAACAGAAGTGCCAGCACCTAGCGCGGCACTGCCAACCAGGAAACCCCGACGCGAGAGGCTCATGCTGCCACCCCCAAAACAGATAAGGCGCAGGGGTAGTCAAGAGCGAGGCAGACAAGCGCCAAGGTACTGCTATCCTCGATTCTTGAGACATCAATCAGAGCCAACAGTGTAGTGAGAAGCGCGACGACCGGCCGACGATGAGCAGCGAGCGCGAGAACTGCCCAAGCGAGGCTCCAAGGAGCTGTTAGCGTTGGAGCAGTGCGTTCCAACCATTGCACGCTCTTTTGTACAACTGGATCTCGTGTTCGATCACTCAAGGCCAAAAGCGCAATGGCCGTATCGTCAGGGTGAGGTGCAAGTGGAACTCCATAGACGACGCCGTTGCCAGCATTCCACCCCCCACCCGGGCATGCACGGTCTATCAGCATCTCGATTCCGCGATCAACGCGGAAAGGGATACGTTCCAGGCTGCCGCAGAAGCAAGGAGCTTGGCTTGAAGCAAGAATCGCAAATGCGGTCGGCACAACCCAGCTCGCGGTGTCCGGCACCCACGGCCAGCCAAACTTGTCTGGGTCGAAACGGACGTGGCGGTCCGCAGTACGGAACTTCCACTTCCAAAACCAATTGGATTCCCTGCCAGCGGAGTTCATCAGCCAGCGAAAGCCCATTAGCCTGGCTGGTATGGCCGACACGAAATCGCGAAGAGCGATTGTGGCCAACGACGTCACCCAAGCACCATCCTGGTCGTCCTCCAGAAAAGTTGGCCAACTTCCATTGGGGTTCTGCGCGTGGAGCAAGAAATCCTGAGCACGTCCCGCGATGGCTGAATCTTGTGACCCAAGCGCGAGCGCTGCAAAACACGTAGCCTCAAGAGCCGCCTGTGAAGACGATGCAAGCGCAGCCCAGCCTCCAGACGGGAGCTCTCTACGGCGAAGCTCGGCGATAACCTCGTCGAGAACAACACGCTCGTTCATCACCGCGGCACTTGTAGTGTGAAACCGCGCTACTGTCAAACGACACCGGAGGAGGGACAGACGCCGGCGAGAAACTCGGGCAATCGCGCCATTGAGGGCCGCAGAAGTCTGCGGTCAGTCAAGGTGCGATCCGTAAGAACACCTTGACCGCCCTTGTGCAGTGCGGTAATCCCAAACGCGAGCAGGCCCAACTGCTACGGCCGATCTGTACCACGCCGAAGCATGGCCTGGGATTGCGAAGGAGGCGTTCAGCAGCCAAAGTGCGATTAGTGGAAAGTGGAAAGAAGCCGACGGCGACAGCCGCAACGAACCCTGTTGGGGAGACATGAAAACCTCACACCGACCGACGTGTGATTGTGCACTCCTGCCGGGTACAGTCAGTAAGATCGCGATCAGTAAGAAAGTCTTTGGGTCCCGCGCCACAGAAGGTTGCACCCCCAGCCAAACGCATACTGAACAGTGAAGAGGCAATTGGTGAAAAGAGTTGGTCACCCTCTGCGGTTCGATGCACAAGCGCTGTGACGGTCACGTGTCGAGTATGCAATCACCTTTAATCGTGAATGGAATCAAGCTGCTGCAAGAGACCTCTCCTTGCTTCTCAAGGCTTCCCCAATAAACTTTGCGCCTGACTAACGGCATCTCAGCCTCGCACACGACAGCGATAGCCGCGAATGCGAACAAGTTAATTCCGGTGTAGTGTCCATGCTGCAAGGGGAAACTACGTGTTCTCATCCGCTGCGGAACTGTCGGAAAAGCTACGGGCCGCACGATACATCATCGACCCCGTAACGCTTTCGGTTGTGTATCTCGCCGCCCGTATGCAGAAGCCACTCCTGATTGAGGGCCCCCCGGGATGCGGCAAAACCGAGCTCGCGTATGCCGTGGCGATCGCCGCGAATGTAAATGTGGAGCGGCTTCAGTGCTATGTCGGAATCACGGAAGACAAGGCGATTGGGAAATTCGACGAGGCGCTGCAGAAGCTGTTCCTTGAGACGCAGGCTGAACATCTTGAAAAAGACTGGGTCGAAGTCCGCCGGCGATTACATACGCTCGATTTCTTTGCGGAAGGGCCGCTGCTTCGCGCCCTGCGTTACGAAGATCGCCCTTGCGTGCTCCTCATCGATGAACTCGACAAGGTGGACCAGGGGTTTGAGGCGTTGCTGCTCGAAATTCTGAGTGCATGGCAGGTCACGGTACCAAAACTTGGGACGATAGCCGCAACCACAGTACCGTTCGTCGTGCTTAGTTCTAACGAAGAACGGCGGCTTGGTGATCCCCTGCGACGACGATGTTTCTACCTGCGCTTCGAATATCCCACGGTCGAGCGGGAAACCGAGATCCTGAGTGTCCGCAGTGGAAGCGACAGTCCGCGACTCCGGGGTCAACTCGCCGGGCTGGCACATGCGCTGCGCGGCTGGAACATGGAAAAACCTCCGTCGATCGCAGAGATGCTGGACCTGGCTCGAGCTCTCGAAATCCTGGGCACGGAAGAGATCTCCCACGAGCAGCGGGACTTGCTGCTGCCGCTGTTGGCAAAGACGGAGGCGGATCGTAAACGGTTGCTGTTGCGTTCTGGCTTTGAGGGACTGGTCGCGGATTCGAAGCGATATCGAGATGAGCTAATGCCACGGATCGGGCCAGGCAGAGTGGCGGCTCGAGTTGCGGAGGCTGTTGCTTGAAACGGGCGGGACTGGGTTGCGTTCTCCTGGCCTTGTTGCAGGTGGCAACCGCACAGACGGCGACTGGGACCAGCAACGTGCGCGACCTTTCGACACTCTGGGCCGAGTATTACGCAAGGGTATATCGAGTCCCCGTGGATCTCGTGGATGCAATTATCGACGAAGAGTCGGGCTGGAATCCGTATGCGGTCTCCAAGAAGGGTGCCGTGGGTCTAATGCAGCTTATGCCACAGACAGCCGTGCGTTTCGGCGTTCGAAATCGTTTTCGGCTGGACGAAAACATCCGTGGCGGCGTGGCTTACCTGGCTTGGCTGAACCATGAGTTCCAGGGGGATTTCAGATTGGTTACAGCCGCCTACTACGTCGGCGAAAATCCAATCCTTCTGCGAAGGCTGGAATACTCTTCCGCCGATGTGCAGGGGTACGTGAACCGAGTGGCGAGGAGGTACCGGGCCCGGCGAAGACGGAAGGCAGAGTTCGAGTTGGTGGAGCGAAGTGAGCAAGAGGTGGAAGATGAGCATCCCTAAGGCGGCATTGCTGTTTTGCTGGTTGTTGTCGGCGACAGTAGCTCCGAACGCGCAGATGGCAAACGTGAACCCGCAGGTGCGCACAAGAGCCACAGCGGACGGGAAGGTCACAGTCGTAGAAATAGCGGCGCATTTCGTAACGGCGATCCGACTACCGGAAGCGGTGAATGCGGTCGCTGTCGGTGATCCTGCGCTGTTTCAAGTCGAGCATTCGGAGCGCGAGCAGGAACTGGTGTTAGTGAAAGCTCTCACTGAACGAAGCGCCGAAACCAACCTGCTTATCTCAGGTGTCCACGGACGGCAATTCAGCTTGCTTCTGGTAAGCCGGGGGATTGGGACGGTTCCCGCCAGGGTGGATTTCCTTGTGCAGTACAAGTCAGCCGGCAGTTTTCTGGTTGAGCCAGAAGTCGTTCCCTTCCCATTGGTTGGGCAGACCGCTCCCCTCGTGAAAGCGCAACCTATAGCGAGTGGCGCCGCGGCGAACAGCGCCGGCGGGCAGCCGTCATTGATGCCAACTGCGTTCGCAATGAGCACCTCGAATGGACCGAACTCACAGTCAGAACCTGTAACGAGCCAATCGTCGCCGAAATCGCTGGATGGCCTGCTACGGCGCCAGCAAGAGGCCCCTCTCCCTGCTCTGTATGGGGAACGAATAGAAGGAGAGAACGTCAAAGGGGATCGTCTACGAGCAGGCATCAGCGAAGTGATCGACGGCGGCCAAGAGGTGATTGTGCTGTTCTCAGTTGTAAACACGAGCAAGCACGCGATATTGCTCATGCCGCCACAGGTTCAGTTAGGCAGCAAGAACAAAACGGGAAAGATCGTTAAGCATGATCGCTGGTCCGCGGCAGAACAGTTAGCTGTTGCCGACTTCCGGCTGAGCCGCCGCCGTGTGGGAACCGGAGAGCGGGCGGACGGAGTAGTGGTGTTCGAACGTCCGCCATACAAACAGTCAAACGAGACGCTGTTCCTGCAGATGGCCGAGTCAGGTGCAGTCGATCGCCCGGCTCTTGCCCCGATCGGCTTTGGAGTTAGCTCACTTCGGCAGGAGGGAGACCATGGAACGTCAAGAACCGCAAACTAGACAGATCCAAGAGCCCACGGGCGCTCGCAAAGACCATCCGCAAGCAACACCTGCGGAGCCAGACCACCTAGAACCCCGACCACCGACTCCCTTGCAGAGCTTCCTCGCTCTCCTGGACAGGGCACGAAGGAATCAGAAACCTGCCGCTAGTCGCCGTGAACTTAGCCGCGACAAGAGCAAGTCACTATTCGCCCTTGTCGGAGTGAGTGTGGCGTTGCTGCTGGTTTTCTTCGGAGTGTTCTCGAACCCCAAGAATCGTGGTCCACTGCCTGGCGAAACCGCGCGCGGCGCGCCCAGCCTTGGCCGCAAGGTCACTCCGGGACAGGAACAGAATGATCCTGCGAAGGCAGCGACACCAATACTCAGCGCTGATGTCCGTCGCGGGGATGTTAGCTCCGGTTCACAAGTGACGCCGGAGGAGGTGGGTGGGACCTCGCCTCGTTATAACGGAACACAAAGACTGCCAGGAGTGAGCGCCGCGACGGTGGAGAAGCCGGCACCGGGCAGTGCGAGAAATTCAGGAGAATATGCGCTCAAAAAGGTGGATTTTTCCGATCCCGCCGTCGCACAAGCGAGCCCGATACCCAATCCGCCCCCGCTTCCTCCCGGCGAGTCAGAGTCCGATCTGAAGAAACCTTCGATCGTATTTGTGCGCACAGCGCAGAACGCGACACCGGCGCTTCAAAGTCCCCGCAATGAAGACAATACACTGGTAGAGCTTCTTCCGGCCGGCACGAGACTGGTGGCGCGTCTCGAGGCTCCGGTGAGCTCGGCGGTACCCGCGCCGGTGATAGCCGTGGTTGAGTACAACTACGAGCACAATGGTGAGATCGTGTTGCCGGCCGGTGCGCGGGTGTTTGGCAAACTCTCCCATGTAACCCCGTCTGGAATTGTGGGCTTTCAGTTCGATCGAGTTGAAACACCCGATGGGATGGTGGAGAAGATCGATGCTACAGCCATGGATCTCAAATTCGGGCCGCTGAAGGGCGACGTTTCAGGAAGAAACAGAGGGCGGAATTTCTTGGTTCGTTCGGTGACCGGCATCGGAACCGTGGCCGCATACATGGTGGGGGGGCAAGGCACGACCGGATTCAATGGCCCGATCTCAGACAATTCATTGCTGCGCGAACGCCTCGCAAACAACATTGGGATGGCCGGACAAGATGAGATCAACACGCTGGCAGCGAACCAGACCATTGTGGTCACCGTGCCAGGTAACACTCGCTTTTACGTCGTGGTGGAAAAAGGGAGTTCAGATCAACAAGCCGGAAAGCCAGGAGTGCGGTCGGCTGACGCCAATAACGTAAGCCTTACCGGAGGCAAGGTCCCCAGCCTCGAAGAACTGCGAGAACTGATGCAGCTCAAGAATGAGCTAAACCAGATGTACTTGCAGACGAGTGCCCAGCCAACATCGATGCAGCAATGAGCAAGCGAGGAGTTGTGGAAGCGAATTGGAAACCGTTGGAGAATAGGCTGGGCAGCGCACGGCGCGCGGGGTTCATGTTCATGGGCCGCGTGAATGGCATCAATCTCTACAAACATGGAATCAGTCGCAGTTATCTGAACCTGGATGATGCTGGGAACTGCTACGTCGCGGGGAAGCCCGGGTGCTACCGCCCGGCGGACTTCGACCAGGAGCTTTCGAAGTTAGAGGAGTGTCTGAAAGGCTTGGAAGCGACCCTGGAGACGTCCTACGACGAAAGTTTCATCGCACAAAAGCGGGGAGCCCTGCGCCAACACGGGGTTTCCTTGTTGACGATCCAAGTCGAACCAGACGAAGTGACGATCCACTGAGTTCTGTCCCCACTTGTTTTGCCTGATCCGTAGCTGTGTGGATCTGGCAGCCGGCACGAAAATGGGCTAAAGTAGGCATCATAAGGATGGCTACGTTTATGCCGCCCTGGCCGGAGTGGCAGTTCGAATATATGGGGTCGCGGTTCTTGGGCAGGCTCTTAGGCCTGTGGTCAAGTTTGTGGGTTTTGCTGCTCAGGAAGCTGTTTCAGTTATTGACAAAGACATTTAGAAATCCGCGCGACTCTGCATACTGCGACTCCAACGGCTAAACCTCCATCGACGGCACTCGACCGTCGGAGACCGAGTTCTCGTTCGCCAGAAAGCTTTCCAGGATGGCGGTTTCCACTTTGTTAACACTAGGAATCTGGCGAATCGTCACCCTGAAGGCAGTCTGGCTCGCCGCGGGTGAAAGTGGGGATCGAATCCTTACAGCCATCCTTCTGCTTGTAAGCGCATCATGGGTAATCTCATTGGTCTGGATCTGTTTTTCGGGGTCAAGACGAACGGAAATCCCTGCTACTACCCGGCCACTGCACAAACCCAAATACACCGGATCAACTAGCGCGAGAGCCAGCTGATTGCTGCGCCTTCCCGCCTGCCGCGCAGGTGTCAGTTGTCAGAACGCGATCTTCACCGAACCATCCTTGGTATCTTGAGCCGGCGCTGGTTTGATCACGGCGGCTTCATTCCACTCATCTCTTCCTGAATTCGTGCGTTTTTCTCCTGAGAATCTGTTGGCAGTCGTTTGACAGAAATTTCTTTTGGCTCTACTTTCCCGGCGCATCGATCGTTCCTCAAAATCATTTCTCGAGCGATTCAGGAACGGCGAGCAGAAAGGAGGGATAGTCGATGAAACTCCAAGCCAATGCGAGGGGAAGGACACTCCTTGCGTTGATCGCTCTTGCCCTCATCGCAATTGGCCAGGTCATGTGGGCGCAGAACCTGGGTTCTGCTCCGGCCTCAAACGTGGCAGTTCAAGGGCAAACGGGCGCGCAACCAGAGGGTGCGTTTCTAAACTTCATCAACTGGATCGGTAACGTAATCGCTCCTGTCGGAGCCGGCGGGGCGGTCTTGGGTGCTGTCGTTTCCTGGCTGACCGGGCGAGGTTTCGGCCGCTGGCTATTCGCTGGCGCAGCTCTGCTGGCAATTTCCGGTGTCACGCGTCTCATCGAGTTCTGGATCACGAACGGAACAGGTGGAGTGACATAAACCAAGTACTGCAAGCCGCGAGTTGATGTGCAGGCAGCCCGACAGACCGGATCAACGCGGGCGACGGCTGCCTGCAGAATTCAACCGAAACCGCACGTTCGAGGCTTAGGCGTATGCCGACACCGCAACTGCTCAACGACGTGATCTCGCTCTTGCTTCTACTAGCGCCGTCCGCGGCCCTGGTTTCACTGGTGCTGGCTGGAGTGACTCTGCGACGCGAGGGAGGGACGGCATTTGCAATTGGCGGTGGCTTCACGAAATGGATGTTCTGGGCAGTGGTGTTTCTCACGCTGCAACCGTTGCTGACCTGGTTTTCTTCGTTCGGGATTGCCGTACCTCTACCGGGTGGCGGAATTAACACACCATGGCTAGCCAGCGTTCAGTCGGACGTGGCGTCGTTTGTCACCAACTTTGTCGTGGGACGAATCGTGCCGACGCTCGCCGCATTCTTCGTGCTACGCGCAATTCTTGACGCAGCGTCTGGTGAACACCCGCTGCCATCGATTATTGCCGCGATGTTCTTGTTGGGCACGCAGACAACTTTCAACCTGATCCAGAGCTACAACACGCAAACACAGTACGCCACAGCCGACGTACTGGACAGCCTGTGGAACCACCTGGCCGGAACGATTATGCCGATCGCAGCGGTCCTGGCCCTAGTAGGAGCGATCTTGAACTTCGCCACGCGCAAGCCATTCATGCGCTTGGTTGCGGTAGCGCTGGCCCTGCTGTGTGTTTCGGGAATCTGGAAGCTGGTAGTGGCGATGGTGTCGTAGGGAACCGAGATGAACTTCTCTCAAATGTCGTTCGACAACGGGATCTTGCATCTTGCGAACTGGGTCGGAAACGTAATCATGCCGACCATTGCGGCTGTGTTCATCATCATTGCGATCATTCAGTTCTCAAAGGGACAGGAATTCTCCCACAGCATGTACGGGGCACTGGCGTGTTTGATGGTTTCGGGTCTCACGCGGGCTTTCGAGACTTTTGCTTCGCAGAGGGCGTGGAATAACCCGGATGTGTACTGGATAGCACTCACCACGCTGATCAATTGGGTTGGAAACGTGATCCTGCCGGTGTACGCAGCAGCTCAGGTGGCCCTAGGGGCGTTGCGCATTGGCATGTTCTCGTACATCCATCCCACGAGCAGTTGGATGCGCCACTTCCTCGCTGCCGGACTCTGCCTGATGGTATCGGGGCTACTGCGTCTAGCCGAGTTCCTTGTGAGTCAGGGCACTGCTGGGGTGACTTAGAAGGAGAAGAAAACAATGGCTTTGGACGTGACGCCAGTCTACCGAAATCTCCGAACGCGGGTAACCTTCGCCGGGCTCGAAGCAGAGGACTTGTTCGCCATCCTGGCAGTGGCAGTCGTAATGAATATCTTTGGGAGATTCTTGAACCGGGAAATGTTCGGTCTGCCCATGAACATGGTCCTGCAGTATGTCGTTCCGATTATGAGCGTGCCTGCGCTGATGTTTTTCAAGTACGGGAAACAGCGCGGGTACCTTTTGGACTGGGTGACGTTCCACACCAAGCCGCACGTCTATTCGGCGCTTGAGCGTGACCGGGAGCTGACGCGGGAGTACATCACGGACTGAGGAAACGAAGATGCCGCTTACAGTTCAGGAGCACAACAGGTCGCTCGGCCAACCGCCGTTATGTGAGCAACTGAAGGTGCGGGACATCATCGACGACCTGCTCATCCAGGTGAACGGCTCCTTCGTCGCCGGCTACAAAGTCAGCGGGATCAACTCCTATTACGCGAGCGATGAGGAACGCAACCGCACGAAGTTGTCGCTCGAAGCCCTGGTTCGGTCGCTGCCAGAGCGGTCCATGCGGATGCAGGCCCGATTTGAGATCTCGGAGGGGACTGGGGACTTGATTGGACGCTACAACCGTGAGCAGCGGAACCCGAGTCCGGTCTTGCAAGCACTGGACCGAGAGCGGTCAGACGCCTGGCTGAAGAAGGATGCCGATGGCTTTTACCTTCGCCATTTTCTCAACGTGTACTTCATTTGGGACCCCAGAATCCATCACCAGTCTCCCGAGCTCGAGTGGAAGAAGAAGATGCGCGGCGGCAGCTTCAGCATGTCGGCAACGAAATGCGTTGAGCGCAGCCGTCGCGAGCACGAGGATCTCTTGGCTGAGTTTCACAGTCTGATGTCGGGGGTGGAAGCGACCCTTCAATCAACCGGCATGAAGCTTTCACGAATGTCCGGTGATGACCTCTTCTTCGAAGTAAAGAGAGCGCTCAATCCTCTGGGAAATGATCTTGTCCCCTATCGACGCCCCGCAACGTCGATCCTTTACGAAAGCGCTCGGAGTCAAATCACGAACGTAAACATCGAGGACGAACTCGACGAGTACATCAAGATCGGCGGCCTGCTGTATTCGTTCATAAGTTTGAAAGAGTTGCCGGACGCGACCTTCCCGGGTGTGCTGCGGGAACTCGTGGTCACGGACTTCCCGGTCGTCATCAACGCGGAGATCGTCCTTCCAGACCAGGCCAAGTCGGTCAAGCAATACAAGAGCCGGCTGCGAAAAATGACAGCCGCGCAGAAAGACATGTACGGCGGATTCCGGCTTAATGTCGACGCCCAGGTAGCGGAACACCAACTGATCAAGGTTTTGCAGGATCTGATTTCAAGTTCGTTGAAGTCTTGCCAGATGAGCCTGACCGTCGCGATCCGGACCTCACGTCCGGCGCGCAACCGCATCGAAGCCGAGCAAGCGGAACGCATTTTGGCAGATCGCCGACAGAGGGTGCTGCAGGCCATCACCCGGATGAACGGCGCGCGGGGCATTCCCGAAACACTTGCGCAAAAGCGATTCTTTTTTTCGAGCCTGCCGGGACAGGGTGAAGTGAACAAACGTGAAGCCGATGTGCTGACCCTGCATGCGGCCGACCTCTTGCCGGTCGAAATGCCCTGGGGCGGCACCCCGAACTCCCCGTTGATGTTATTCGAGACACCTTACCGCCAGCTCATTCCGTTCTCGCTCTTCGACTCAACTCTGGGAGACGCCAACCAGCTGATTATGGCCAAGAGTGGGGGTGGAAAGACTTTCATGACTCAAGGATTTCTGCTGATGATGGCCCGCGCTAAGCCCCTGATTTCCATCTTGGAGAGGGGTGATTCGTACGAACCGCTGGTCGAGCTGATGGGCGGGAGGGTCATCAACGTGGATCTTGATGGCAGGGAGACGTTGAATCCCTGGGATTTGCCGGCAGGGGAAACCGTACCAAGCAACGAGAAGACTGCCTTCTTGAAGAACCTCACTCGGCACATGATCGGCGAGAGCCCCGGGGCCGATACTGCACTGCTCGACAATGTGCTGACCGATGCGATTCCCAGAGTGTACAAACGTTGCGCGATCCGTTACTCGAACCCCATCCCGACATTCAATGACTTACGCGAGGAGCTGGCGAACTGGCGCGACGCCGAGAAGATGCAGCGCACGATGGATGAAGCGCATCTGGCCGCGATCAAGCTGCGTTCGTGGACCGGGGAGAGTGGCATCTACGCGAATCTCTTCGACAGATCCACCACGATGCGGCTGGATAGCGATTGGCTCTTTTTCAACGTCGAAGGTCTCAGTTCTGATCCGAGACTTGAAACGGCAATGAGCATGCTCATTGCGACAGCGATGGCCGCGCGGGCCACTGGGAAAACGGGACAACCAAGCATCACCGTACTGGATGAATGCTGGTTCTTGCTGGACTCCCCGGCATTGGCGCCCGAAGTCGTACAGCTGTTCCGCACAGCCCGCAAGCGAAACTCGAGCGTCTGGGGTATCAGCCAGACCGTGGAAGATTTTGTTGGAACGGAATTTCAGCCCCGCCTGCACGGGCCGGGCATCCTCAAGAATGCCAGCACCAAGATCATCGGCCAGCAGCCCGGTGATGTCAGCGCGCTTGTCAATCACCTGTACCTGAATCCAGTGGCCGTGGGCCAAGTTAAGGAATTTGGGGCGCCCCGCAAGGGCCGTAGTGCTGACGTGCTGCTGGTGATCGGGGAGAAAGCGGAGACGACGCAGACCATACGTATCGTGCCCACGCCTCTGTCTTACTGGATTTGCACGACGTTTCCCCGCGAGAGGAAATACCGCGCGTGGTTTCTGAAACAACTTACTGACCGTCCGTTGCTGAAATGTTATGAGGAACTCGCGAAGAAGTTTCCCCAGGGACTTGCGGACGTCGCTCCGCTACCAGAGGAATTGTCAGGCGCGGTTACCGGATCAGGTAGCGCGCTGCCGGCAAGCGGAAAAGAGGCGGCGGCAACAGAACACCACAGGATCGGGAGGTCATGAATATGCACTACTTCGCATTCACTTTTTTCTCGTTGGTCTTCACGTGGCTCATGCTGACCGCGAACAGTCGCCGCCGCGTGGTTGCGGTCACGGTGGCCGGGGTCCTGGTATCGACCTTGGTGATTGCTCCGCCGCCCGCCGAAGCGCAAGGAGGACTGATCCAGGCAATTCAGGCGGTGCTAAACGTGATTAACGGCGTGATCCAGACCGCCCTGAACGCGATCAACACGGTCCGAACCGCGATCAGCAATTTGTACCAGAACCTGGTCTGGCCAGTGCAGTTGATCAACCAGGCCAGGGCCCAGGTGCTCCAAATGATCAGTCAATACCGCAATCTGATGGCGAGCATTCTCAGCATCAACTTGAGCAGCGCCACGCTGCCGAATCCGCAATCGCTGGAAAACGTGATGCGTGACCATCAGGTCAACAACTTCAATACTTTGACTCAGTCTTTTGGAAACACTTACGGGACCATTCCCACAAGCACCGATGCAAGCCAGGCGGATCGAGACATGTCGGACATGGATGATGCTCTGACGCTCGACACCCTGAAGACGGTGAAAGTGTCGGATGACGCCACCGACCTGGAGCTCCAAGCCGCCAACTCGATCGAGGCGTCGGCCAGCCAAGCAGCGCCAGGGTCCGCTCCTTTTCTGACCGCGGCAGCGACTGCCTCTAGCATTCGGAGCCAGGCGCTAACGCAAAAGATGTTGGCTGCGGAATTACGGCAAGAAGCGGCGCACATCGCACATCAGAACGGATTTCGAAAGCGAGGAGCGGCGTTCACGGCGCAACTGCGCGGCGTGATCATGAACCTGCTGCAGCACAACTGATACTGAAAGGAGACACGCCATGAAACGACTTCAAGAAGGTCTGACGAGGAGCAAGGCCTGGATAGGCAGTCACAAACTCCGCGTGGTTCTTCTCACGCTCGTTTTGGTCTTAACTGCACCATGGCCGGCCGAAGGCCAATTTAGCCCCTGCTGCGCGATCCTGGCGGCAGGACTGTCCAGCATTTCCAGTGCGCTCCAGAGCGTCATTGGAGGGGGACTGAACCAAGTTCTCGGAATCGACCAAGCCATACAGCAATTCGAGCAGAACGTGGTCTGGCCTCAGAACCTCATCAACCAAGCTCGTGCACTGGTCGGAAGCTTGCAGGGCATTTTCAATCAGATCCGCACCCTGACACAGATTCGGGTAAACAGCGCAACCCTGCCCAATTCACAACAGCTGGAGGCGAACCTCTTGTCGCGTAACGCGAACCAAATCGGGCAGACGTCATCAAGTTTCACCGCTCTGTATGGTGCGATTCCCACAACCACCGATGCGTCACCACAAGTCCGGGACATTGTCGATATGACAGATGCGGCAGCGCAAGTTGCGATGAAACGGGCAATCGAGATCGACGCGTTGTCAGATTTAGAGCTTCAGGCTGCGAGCCAGATTAACCAGAGTGTCCAGAATGCAGCTCCCGGAAGTGCGCCGATTATCGAGGCCCAGGCGGATGCATGGCTGGTGCGGGCCAATGCTTATACCCAGGCGGCGACGGCCGACTTGATGCGGCTGCGGGCCATCGACCTCGCGAATTCTAGTGCGGACATAAAAATGGGAGCAACCAATACGACCAACCTTCGGCAGCAATTGATGAACCTGCTGCAGCACAACTGAGAACGGTGGGAGAGAGTTTATGCCAAGTTTTTACTTCGAGCAGGTGCTTCAGACGGCGCTCAATGGCATCGATCAGAACGTCACCGGGCCAGTGTTGCAGCTCGCGGGCGTGATCCTCATCCTCAGCTTGTTGTACGCAGTCTACGAAGCTTATAGCAATGGCGGCGATGTTCGAGCTCTTGGAGTAGCGGGGATCAAGTATTTGGTCCTCGGCTTGGTCTTCATCAATTACCAGCAGGCATTCCGATCCGTGAACGGGATGTTCAACAGCGTCGCCGATTTCATCTACAACACCAATGGCATTGGAGACGTGATTCAGAACTGGCTGAATTCCGTGAGCGCCTATGTAGGCCAGCAGGGGCTATCTAGCTTTTGGACACTCGTAACCGGAGCCATTTCCGGGCTCCTAGACGTGCTCTTGATCCTGGTTGGGCTGATCATTCTGCCGGTCAGCTACACGTTGTTCACGCTCGCCTACGTCATGTACGGATCAATCCTCTACCTCGTTGGGCCCTTTGTGCTGGCCTTGTGGCCAAGTCGATCCATGGGGCAGCTGTCGCGGACCTACTTTGTGAATCTGATGATCTTCCAAGGCTGGGGTCTGCTTTATGCAATTCTCCAAGTCCTAATCACTGCACTTCAGATGAACAGCGTGAACGCCGTACTGGGTGGAAATGGCGTCCTCAACGCGTTCGTTGGCTCTAGCCAGATGGTGCTTCTAGGCGCGGTAAGCGTACTGTTCTCAATCGCGATCATGCTGATCCCGTTCATCGCGAGTCGACTAGTTCGGGGAGAGGTCGGCAGCACAGTCTTTGCCTTGGTCTCGGCGGCGGGATTTTATGCAGATGCCGCTGCTAAGACATTTCTTGGTTCCAGCTCCGCCTCGCAAGCCGCTTCCGCCGGCCCTCCCCAGGCCATGTCTGACCCCGGCTCACCCACCGCTGGTGGGCCGGGTTCGGCTGGCAGTCCAAGGGCGGGCGGAGACGGGAGTGCGCGTGGCGGAGCACTAGCCGAGTCGAAACCGCCAACACCGCCAAGCTCAGATCTGGCTGCCGGTACGGTAGGCTCCGCTGGCGAAATTGGGGCAAGCGGGGCCGTCCTCGCTGTTTGAGGAATGCTAAGGGCGAGGGTAAGCGGAACAGAGATGGATTGGATGCGATGAGAACATTGGCTGAATCGGAACCTGTTCCCGAAATCACAGCGTATACGAAGTACTACGAGCACGATGGCATGCTTCGCGCCTACGCCAATCGTGCCATGTTCCTTGCAATCCTGTTTGCCGTGATTGCCTGCGGATCGTTGGGGTTCGCGATCTACGTTCGTATCCAGCCCCCTACGATCATCCGAGTCGACAAAGACGGAGACGCGACGGTAGTGGGCGCGCGAACCGCATCGGATCCCGCGTCGAAACTTGAATCGATGCTATCGGCATCAGCGGCAACAGCCGATGCGGCGTCGGATTCAACTGCTCCCACGGATCTCGAAGGAAAAGCCGTGCTACGACGATTTCTCCAGCACTACCTGTCGTATACGTCCGACTCCGTCACGCGCAATTTTGCCGAGTCCCTCAACATGATGACCGCCAACCTGCGCAAGCTGACCATGGACAAGCTGCGAGACGACGACACGATTGGAAAGATCCAACAGGACCAGATCATTTCGGACTTCCGGATCCGATCCATCGAGCGGTCCAAAGATGCACCCTGGACTTACGTGGTGTTTGGCGTGAAGGAAGTTCACCGAATCAAGAACGGGACCGAGGTGACCGACCGGATCGTTGGCCAGTACAACATACGCCTGATGGAAGAACGCCGTACGGAACTGAATCCGAGCGGGCTGCTGGTTGCCGAGTATTCCGAGCAACAAATGGTCGGCGAGCGCGACAACAGTCTTCTGCAACGAAGCGAGCTGGATAAGTAAACGTCTTTTCTCACTCCCGGATTGATGGAGATAAGAGGAGAGCCGGCCAGGGGCAATCTGGCGCGATAACGGACGGCAGCCTGGGGAAGAGCTGCAATGGAGGGAGAAGATCAAGATGGCAACCATGATTGCATCTCCGCCCGATGCGAAAACGAGCCAAATGGGAAGCCACCCGACCGGCAGGGGCGCCCGGCGGGTACGCCCCGCCGCAGAAGAGGAAGGCTTATTAGGAGCCCGCTTCTTTTTGCCCAAGTCAGGCGCCAACGGCCACGCTCCAGAATTAGGTCGCGAATTGCCGAACGAGGGCGAGGCCCGGGTCGAGGCGCTTAAGTTGGGCGTGACCTATTACAGCGTGCAAGAGTGGCGCCCTGTTGCAGACTTTGCCGGGAGGAATCCAGAACTGAAGCGCGAGGCGGTCCCGAGAAAAGGAACGACGACGTCACACGCGGGATAGTTGGACTTTATAGCACACGGTATCATCACAGACGTTGGTCTGTAGTGAGCGATCCACAAGCTGATTGTGGATGAGTGCTGGTCCGGTTCTTTCGCGAACTTGGCCGGAAACCTAATGCGTTTCGACCAGGACAGCGAAGAGAGCCGCGCTAGCGCCCTCCTGTCTGTTCTGGTTCCAGACAGAAAAGGAGGGAGAGAAATGGTGAAGCAACGGTTCCTGACACACTTCCAGCCGTGGCTCTTCGCCGTAACTAAAGTCGTCGGGCTCATTGTTGGGTATCAAGTCTTCGATGAGACTCGCACGTACCTTCAATACGCGCCCCTCAACACCGTTGATGTTGTGGTGGCGGCAACAGTTGCTCTCCTCGCAATCGGCCTGCTCTGTGGGCTGTGGGCATGGGGAGAGTGGTGCTGGTTCAAACTGCGGAGTCTTCGGCGGTTTTGTGGCGAGCTGAAACAAGCCTTCAACCATCGCCGGCATCCGCGAACAGTCAGAACCTCACGACCCGTAGTGGGAACTATGGTCTAGCAACAAACAACTCGTGCAGGCCTGGCGCTTCGCTGCTTGGCCCAAATCTTTTTCCACCGTTTTCGGCAATGGGCAGCGAGGAGACTGGCACGAGCGGCCTCCTTCTCTGTCCGTTGCCCGACAGATAAGGAGATCTGACATGCCAAACGTTATGGAATGCAACGCTATGCCGATCTTCGCGCTCGAAGTTGATCGCGAAGGTCATTTGTCGAAGAAAACCATGAAACTCGCCCGAGAAGAGCAGCTCACGAACACTCTGCTGCAGGGATTCTATCCAAGTATCCGCGTGGCTACAGTTGACGTGCCCACGGAGCCCCTGGACGCCTGTGAGCAAGCGATCGTGGAACAGGCTCTCACCCGAGTCGAGTTCGATGGGATTCGGTACAGCTTGGTTGGAGCCAGTGGCAGTGCGAAGAAAGGAAAGTTCTACGCAGTCGAGACGAAGTACGAGAAACGGCTGGCGGAGAGGTTCCGATTTTCGCCGCAGGCAGCCATGACCTACTTCGGAATTCTGGTGTCCTCGTGCAAAGTGATGATCGAGGCGCCGGACTGCCGATTGTTGGTCGTGGAGGATCGTCAGCTTGGAACCAACGACTGCCGGGGATGGATCTCGGATTCGTTGTTCAAAAGGCTCCAAGTAAAGCACCGGGACGATCTTGTCGCTCAGGAGATGCAGAAGCTTTTGGCGAACCAGAAGCAACAGTGTCCAGCTGAGCATGAAGATCGCCAACTGAACCGAGAAGAACAAGCGACACTCGCAGAGCGCGCACGTTCGAAAATCGACCACAAGGTTTTGCGCGGCCATCGCTTCTACCAATTCCGCTTGGCGTTCGACAAAACGCAGGCGAAAGGCTCGTTCAAGATCATGGCGGATGAGTTGGCTGAGAAACTCGAAGCCGACATCATCCTGCCTAAGTCGTCGGTTAAACCCAAGTACCAGGGAGGAGTGTTGCGGACGATCAGGTCAATTCTGGGAGACCGTCAAGCCCACTCTTTCCGGGGACCCGTGTTGGTCGGCATTCGCGATGTCTCCCGTGATCTCGAATTCCAATCGAGCTACACACTGGTCGAACACGCGCCAGACGACTCGATCGAGCTTGAGATCAAGCCACACGCTCTCAGGCAGATCGAGAGGCTGCGGAAGGCCTGGGAAGAAAACAATTTCGCGGAACTGTTCGAACTGCTCGGTACACAGGAAGCGCAGAGTGTGCTCGATGTCGGCGAAGAACCAGATCCCGAATACACCAGCACCGAATACACCGTCGCCGATGGTGCACTCGTTGCCGATGGCACGGGCTACATGCTCAAACACCCGTTCGTGAACCATCACCTCCAGAAAGTACTGGCTCGATGGGCATACCGCCTCTGCACCAGCGGCGGCTTTCGTCTTCCCGGCTTCGCGCTGGCAGACGATGGCTACCTGGTGCTTGACGACGGACAGGTGTTCTGTGGTTCGGACTGGATTCCGAAAGACCGCGGCATTGCTTCTGTTCCATCCCGCCACGGTCTGATCGTTCGCTATCCAATCCGGATGAAGGAAGATCTGCTGCCCTTCGAGAACCTCTCCGTTGACGAGGTCGTGGGCCTGTTAGCTGTGGACCTCGAAAAGCGCGGTTGCCGTATGTCAGACCAGGAATCGGCCGCTTTGGTGGATCATCAACTGCGACTGAAGGGCACGCTGACGTTGCATTCAGAAGCGGCTGCACGTAACGGCGGCGACTTCGACTTCGACCAGGTATGCGTGGTCGAAGGAGACAAGTTTCCGCGATTTGTCCGAGACCGGTTCACGTACCAGGAGCGGCACGCGGCCCAGAAGAACAAGGCTCCGAAGCCGCCGAGTCCTTGGTGGAACCTGCCACAGGTTGCGATGCAGGCGCGAGGGAACCAGATCGGATCTATTACCGATTTGAAGACGTCGTGTCTAGCAAACGGAAGGGATGACCTGGCTCGGCAACTCGTCGACCAGCTCCAGAACGCGCTCGACCAACTGAAGCATGGTACCCAGCCCGACCAGGACGTCATCCGTAACGTCCGAAGCGAAGTAAGCAAAGCACCCTGGCTGAAGCTCAAGCAGAAGCAACGTATCGCCGACATGGACGAGCATCTGCCCGTCACTGAACGCGACAAAATCGGGAAGCTGTACAACTTTCTGCGCAAAGAGCTTGGCCGGTATTTCTCAGACGCCGCGGTAGCGCCTCTCAGCGACTTCCGCGGACTCATTGGAGGTGGAAAATTCACTCCGGAAATCTTCGCGGAGTGCTCCACGATCAACAAGTATTACGCCAACGTGGTGACTCAGACCCTGAGCCGGCGGAAGGAACTCTGGAACGAACTGGAAAAGGCGAATGCCGCAGTCGAGGCAAAGAAAGATGATGCCGAGGCTCGGAAAGAACTGTTGTTCCGGCGCAACCAGGCTTCTGCCGCCTACTTGGCTTATGAGCAACGCTCAAAAGAAGAGCTGAGGGCCTTGATTGACCAAGTACGAATCTGGGCCCAAGGCAAGAATGGAACGCGCTTGGCCTATCTGTCTGCCTTGCACGCAATCGTATGCCGAGACAGACGGCCAGACCCGGAACACGAGTTTGTACCTGGAACGGGGTCTATCGTGTTCTACGCCTTCCCACAGGAAGTCGTAGACCAAATAGCCGAACGAACTGGAGGCCGTCCCGTCAGCGTGGAGATTCCCAGTCTCCGCGACGGCGAGGTGGAAATCGACCGCGAAGGGCGAATCTTCCTGGTTAGCCACTTCACCAACGGCGATGGTCAAGTACACGAACGCCTGATCTTCCTGGCCCAAGTGACCAGGAAAGGTGATGTCTTCCGTGAGCGGGACGCGCAGGGCTCGCCCATTGTGATTGAGCGAGTTCGTCCGTTTCCCATCCAGCACGGCCGGAGCGAGGTACAAGGCGGGATTGTCACATTTCCTGGAACCCAGCGGCGCCCCGAAGTCCCGAAGGGGAGAGTCGCGATGCCGGGATCACCTAACTAGAACAACGGTCCAGGAGGTTCGCCTCGAAACCTCCTGGGTCACAACCAATTTTGACTGGGTACGAGAAGGACAAACGAGACAACGTTAGGAGGAACAACCTTATGAAACGGCTCTGGACCGTCCTTATTATTGCGGTGCTGGTCACTGCAACGATACAGGCACTCGGACAAAAGATTGAGCGAGAGACCAACGACGGCAGTCAAATTGTTCACCTCAAGACAGCCCTCAACCATCTGACTGTGATCGAGCTCCGTGAGCCCGTCATTCAAGTCGCGACGGGCAGCCAGTCCTTCAAAGTCGAGTGGCGGGAAAGCAAAGTTTTTGTGCAGCCAACCGAGCCGGATGTCTCCACAAATCTATTCATCTGGACGGCATCCCAACGGCTGAACTATGAACTGGAGCCGGCTGGGGCTGTGACCGCGATGGACTTTGCGGTTGATCAGATGCCCGTCCCCGTCACTCAGCCAAAACCTACCAGCGTTACGCCGCCACAACCCTCGCCCTCAGAAGTGTTGCTGGCAGGAAAACCGATAAGGCTGGAGTCAGCCAAGCCCACCAAAAAGCCAGTTGAAGTTGTCATTCGCGATCTTTACGAGCAGGACGGCCGCGTATTGGTCCGGTACGCCGTCCGAAACCGGGGCGCTCACGCCTACGACGTTAGTACCCCCCAGGTGTACCTGTTACCCGGAGCACGCTACCCACAATCCCTCTACAGCCTGGTGGACTCGCAATTGGGCGACCAGGAAGCATCGCGCTTGACGATCAAGCGAGAGACTCCGGTGCCAGTTCTCGAAGGCCACGTGCAGTGCGCTCATCTTGCGCCAGGCCAGGAATCCGTGGGTGTAGTGGCAATACGCCTCCCAGCGAACACGGAGCCAACGGTGCTGCGTTTTCAATTTGCGGACGACGACCGAGAGCGGATCTCGGCTTTCCTGGTGCGTTAGCCCGTGGCGGAGCAGATTACAGCCAAGGAGGTTTATATGATGCTCCGGGATGACCTCCGGAAACGGCCCGACCTCGGGTTGCGCAAGACCGTGGCACATCACCTGCTGGAGCCGCCAAACCACTTCGACCCGAATTCGGCCCGGAGGCCACAGCGATGGTTTGTGCTCTTCTCGATCGTCTCGTTGGCAGCTGTCGGAGCCGTTGTCTACTTCAACTCTTGGAACTAAAGCATAGGCAGGAGATTGAGGCGTGCTGCGTAGACTTGAAGGTTTCGTTTTCTTCTTTGCCATGATTCTGGCCGTCACGCTGGAAGGCGCATGTGTGTACTGGACATTCGGACACGCACACCCATGCACCATGTCGGACAATTCACTCAACTTCGTGGAAGACTGGACCGGCCTCGCCTTGCCGCAGGGCTGGTTGCTGGGGGCCTTGCTCGTACTCACTTACCGCGTAGCTGCCATGTTCATTCCACCGAAGCGGTGGACAGACAACGAGTTCCTGCAACATCGGCGGGCGTTCCTGCGTTTGTGGTGCTGGGCGATGGCCTTGGTCACAATGCAAGGACTTGCGCTCTTCTTCGGGCGTGCGGCGGCCGCGTCATGATGCGGGATTCCTCCGCCGACCGCCACCACCATCCCCCTCTGCTGGAGAGCGCTGAGATCGTAGTAGCCATGGTTCTCATGTCGACGTGCTGGTTCGCATGGTACGTCGCGCACGAGCGGTACTACCTCACGAACCGCCAACTGGCAGAGCTGGCTACGTACCTTATTATGGTTGCCCTCGCCATCGTCGGAGGGACGATTCTGTGGGTTACACAACGTTCCCGGCGAGAAAAGCAATGGCCCCATCCTTCCGTTGTCATCGCGCGGAAACGTGACGAACGAATCGTCAAAGACGCCTGGCGACAGAATGCAGTTGTTCTGGGTTACGACATTCACGGTCAGCCTTGGTACTGGCCTGACCGCGTCCGCGTCATGCAGGGGATCGTGCTGGGTATGACCGGCACTGGTAAGACAACGCTCTTGCGGAACATTATCTCGCAGGACCTCGCACGCGTTGTTGGTCCCCCAGATGAGCCGCACCGGCTGCCGATGGTTATCTTCGACGGCAAAGGCGACCTCGAGTTCTTCCAGGACCTGCTGCCGCACGTGCACCGAGCGGGCCGGCTGCATCAGTTGAGACTGCTGAACCCGGCGCGCCCGGATCTCTCCGTTCGCTACAACCCGTTCCAGTGCGCCGATGACGAGTACATGCCGATTGTCAGCATGATCTTCGGATCATTCAATTTGCGTAAGGAGTTCTTTGCCAAGCACCAACTGAACTACCTGGCGGACATCGTGCGGGTACTCTTCTACACAGGGCTGAAGTTCAACTTCTACGACGTACTCGTCATAGCGATGGACGAGCGGGTCATGAAAGAGCAGGTCGAGAAGGCTCGTAAGCGTATTGCCCTGGACTCGTCGCTTCCCACGCAGCGCCGCCTCAACTTTGAGATGTCGGTCAGGAACCTCTACACCTCACTCTCAGACCGGGAGCGTGTGCAGAAGATACAGGGACTGCTCAACGAATGCATGACATTTCTCGACGACCAGCTCAGCGTTCTGACCGGCCCGTACGAGCGGTTGCTGTCGCTGGACGATGTGATTGATGAGGAACTCATCCTGGTTGTCTCCTTGAACATTAACAAGAACCCCGAGCCCATGCGGTCATTGGGAAAGATGCTCCTGCAAAACTTGCAACTGGTCATAGGGAAAAGGTACGAAAGCGAGGAGCAAAGACTGCGCGCCAACCGCCCAATGTTCAGTGTGGTGCTGGACGAGTTTGCACCGTTCGGCTATCGCAACTTTGCCCAAATCCTGCAGACCGCGCGTGGAACGAACACGGCCTTTCTGTTCTCCATGCAGAGTCTGCCGCAGCTTATGCAAGTGGACAGAGGATTTAAGGAGGATGTCTCATCGGCGCCGAACACCACGATGACCTTGCGAACACGAGACGAAGAAACTGCGCGCTATTTCCTGCGTGCCTCGGCCGAGCACAGGGTCACTCGGCGCAGCGTGTCGATGCAACGGTGGAGATTGTTTGGCTACGAGAAGTACCAGCAAACGGACGGTGCGGTCGAACGTGAGGACACGGAGACACGGGCCCTGGATGAGCACATCAAGAATCTTCCCAAAGCACAGATGGAAATCCTCATGACCGACGACGCACGGGGCACTCTGCACAGCTTGCTGCACGTGCGGGCGCCAGAGGACGTAACAGTGCCGAGATTCAAACCGCAACTCTATCCAACCTTGCGCCAGTCCCGCGAGGAATCAGGCGGAGCAAACTTGAGATTCAAGACGCCCGAGTTGGTTGCAGTCGGGCGGTCGAGTCGCCGCAACTCGGGAGGTTGGTTGTGAGCAGGAGGCTAAAAACCCTCGGTATTTTGTTGCTTGGGTTGGTTGCCGTTTGCACGGCGACCCCACAAGGGGCGGTGAAAGCACAGACGCCTTCGCAGCCAAAGCTGCAAACACAGGCCGCGCCCGCTCCATACCAACGGCAAGGGACGTGGTACGAGTTCATGTTGAAGCAATTCAATCCGGACAATCTCGACTACGGCAGGTGGATCGAGCAGCAGCGACGGGCCTTCATCGAGGCGCGAATCAAGAACCCGTACTTCCTGTACGCCCTGTGCACGACCATGGGGTTATTACTGATGACAGGGGTTTGCACGAAACTGTGGATTGATCACCGGCGGGGAATGTGGATTACTGCCGAGATGATGGCGGACATCTACAACCAGGACGCGTACTCGCGACGGGTCGCCCAGGAGGCAATCGAGAGATACAACACCCACATCGAACGCTGCAACCGTGCGATCGAGGCTGCGGAGCATGGCGAAGCAGTGTCGGGGCTCGACTCAGAGATCGAACAGTTGAGAAGCGAGTTGCTGCGGGTTGCCGGTGAGCGAGACACGGCGACAAGAGAGAGGGACATTGCACGGGAAGACCTGCAGAAGAAGTCAGAGATATTGGCTGAAATGTCGGTTCGGCTGGACGCGTTGACAACCAAGCCCGGCTCAACAAGCAACGCCAAACCAGCATCTGACCTGCGCAGCGCGGATCCCAAGTTGGTTACCCATATCAACAATCTGCAAGAGCAGTTGTACGTCGAACGGAACAACAACCGGAGACTGAAGGGCGCGTAGAAGCATGCTCGTGGCGGTTACAGGCTTCGGCAGGGTGTGGCGGCGCAGGTTCGGAAAGGACACAGACGATGCTCGCCGTTTTGCTCGGGCGGTCTACTACAACACCACCGGCGTTGTCGTCGAAGGCAAGGTACGCCAACGGCCTCAGATTTGTGGCTATGCACGATTCGATGCGGTTGGCGGGTTCAATCCAAACTTTCCCTCGCGGATGATCAACCGTGTATTTGAATGCGCGGAACCGTCTGTGTGGATGGGATACAACAAACTACTCTTCAGGCGCATGTTGCCGGCTGGTGAACGCCCCGACCGTTTCTTCGTGATCGCACGGTCGGAAATGACAGGAGTATTGGCGGTGGGAACGGCTGGGCGGAGATCGCCAGATACGTGGCTTCTCTCGTTCAGCGAGTGTGCTCAACAGCAGGAAGCCATGTTCCTGATGCCGGCTTACGGCTGGATCATAGGCGACCTTGGCCGGTTCGCGCTCGAACCTTCAGAGCGGCGGCCTTGGATGGCGCGACTTGTGCTCAGTTGCAGTGACTGATGGTGTCAGACCATGCGGTATTGGAAAGGGTCAATCGCGCTCAGCTCAACACGAGATTACCCGCTCCTGCGCCAAGTGCTGCATTCAGGCTTCGTCACCCACAGCCAACTGTTCGAGTTCCTGAGGCTGGACTACTGCGTGTCGTCGCGCAACACTTTCAACAACCGCATACTTCGCCTGGTCAGACACGGGTTGCTCATCCGGCACGAACTGCCGTTCATCAGCCGCGAAGCTGTGTACTCAATCTCAGAAGCGGGGGCATCTGAGATGGCCGGCAAAGGGGAAAGCCATGCACGGCAAATCGACCATCTCAAGTCCGGCAACGGACAAGACCGTCTTCACCACTCTCTCGATTTGAACGAAATTCATTTGGCATTGAAGCGCACCGGCACGCTGGTTTACTGGACATCCGAAACCGAGATCCGCTCGCGAAACGACCTGACGACCGCCGGGTATTGGAAGTATTACGACGCGGTTGTGGTGATCCGTCTTGCCGGACAAGATTGCAGATTCGCGCTGGAGTATGAGCGCACACCCAAAGCAACACGCCAATACTTGTGCGTCCGGCAGCGGATTGAGCAGGAGACTTCGATCGTGCACTTTCTGTACCTCATGCCGAACTACGATCTCCTGTGGTTCGTCGCCGACAAGCTATCCGAGTGCAAGCGTGCGGTTCATTTTGGGCTGCTGAGGGATTTTCTCCATCTAACATTGGCTCTGCCAGTAAGGAGGAACGGGTCCCCCGTCTCCATGACGCTCGCTTCTGTCCTGACTCACGGGCGTGTAGTCCCAAAGACAGGTACTCTCTGGGAGAACATTGCCGTGTGATTGTCGTGTCATTGGCGTGTGTTTGCGGTGTCGCAGAACGCGGTATTCCTTTAGAAAGAATGACCTATCCGTTGACTATACGTCGCTGGTGGAGCGATTTGACACACGCCGCGTTTGTGGCTCCCGGGAGTTAACTTCCGCATTGCCGACTATCCGCGAACTGACCGGATTCTGGCGATGTTTCGCTAACAATCGACCACGGCTGGATGGCATAATTCTGTGGTGCCGATAATTCAAGTTCCCGACCCAAGATACCCTGAAGCCGGAATCAAGACAAAACAGACTCGATCTGTTTGGAGCGGCAAAACACGGGTGGTCGGTCGGGGACCGGGCGCGGTTACCGCGGTGATCGGACTTTCGCGGGCGTGACAGGTCGATAGGCAAGGTGCTCTCGTTGCTTTCATTTCTGGTTTCGGTGTAAATTAAAATGACGGCGTTTGTGGGGTAACCGACATGCGGTCGATCTCGAAAAGCATAGCGTTGCTGTGTCTCGTGCTGATGTTCTGGTCGGCAATAGCATTCGCTGTGCATCAACACTCGGATGCGACCGAAGCGGCCAAATGTACGGTTTGTGTCGCTGCCCATTCAGCTTCCCCCAAAGCCCCGTCCATAGTGGTGCACACCACGTTCGTGGCCGTAGCCACTTTTCGGGCGGAGCCAGTTTCTGCTAAACAGCGCCTCGTAGCATTCGCACTCACCGTTCGCCCGCCTCCCGAAGTCTAGGTTCGGAAGAATCGACAATTCGTCTTTGAATTCATTCTGCAACCTATTCCTTTCGGAGGAAATTCATGCTGGCTTCTTACAAGAGGTCGCTTGCTGCGGCTTTTGTGGTTGTTTTTCATCTGGCGCTGGTCCTCAGCGCTCACGCGCAATCGGGAAATTCGACATCACTCGCAGGCACGGTACTTGACCCGTCGGGTGCGGTGGTCATCAATGCCACCGTTGAAGCTCGGAACCCGGTCAGCGGTTTTTCCCGAAGCACAGTGACCGACGCTGCGGGAAAATTCGCCATCCCGAACGTGCCATTCAATCCCTACCACCTGACGGTCACGGCGAAGGGTTTCGCGCCGCACGTCGAGGACGTTAACGTCAGGTCGGCCGTTCCCATCACGCTGAGCATCAACCTGGAGGTTACGGGCTCTTCCGAGGTGGTCACGGTGGAAGCGACGGCCGAGGACCTGCTGGAGAACACGTCAACGTTTCACACCGACGTGGATAAGGAGATCATCGACCGGCTCCCTCTGGAAAGTGCGTCATCGTCGGTAAGCTCGCTGGTCACGCTGGCCACGCCGGGAATTGCCGCGGATTCGAATGGACTCTTTCACGGAATGGGCGACCACGCGGAGAACTCGTTTTCTGTCGATGGGCAGCCGATTACCGATCAGCAGAGCAAGGTCTTCTCCAACCAGATTCCTCTGGATTCGATCGCCTCGATGGAAGTCATCTCGGGCGCACCCCCGGCCGAATTTGGCGAAAAGACGAGCGTGGTGATCAATGTTACGACCCGTTCGGGACAGGGCGTTACCACGCCCCACGGCGCGGTCACGGCCTCCTATGGGAACTTCGGGACCTCAGGTGCCGGGTTCAACCTCGCGTACGGGGGCCAGAATTGGGGGAACTTCATTTCGGTGAATGGTCTGAACAGTGGCCGGTTTCTCGATCCGCCGGAGTTCACGGTCATCCACGACAAGGGGAATGAAGAGAACTTGTTCGACCGGATCGATTATCAGGTCTCGAAGGGGGACTCGATCCACGTGAATCTGGGCTTCACCCGTTCGTGGTTCCAGAATCCGAACAGCTTCGACAACGTTCTCCGCCCGGGCGAGACTGATCCGTCAGGAAATCCGCTGGGCCCAACCGACCAGCGCTCCCAGATCAGAACTTTTAATATCGCACCCTCCTGGACTCGATTGCTGAATAACAACGCGGTATTCACGATGGGTGGTTTCGTCCGCCGGGATCAGTACAACTACTATCCGAGTCCCAATCTCTTCAACGACCTCTCGCCGATTCAAAAGGAGACGGTGGGACAGGATCGGACACTTACGAATGCAGGCTTGCGATCGGATCTCTCGTATGTGAAGGGGATTCACAACATCAAAGTTGGAGCCACGTATCAACAGACTTTTCTCAACGAAAATGACCGACTGGGAATTGTGTATAACGGTCTCCTTCCGTCCCTCAGGGATGCGAATGGCAATCCCTGCTTCGTGAATGGCGTCGCGGTGGACTCCCCGTGCACGGACCTGCTCCCATATGATTTGACCCGTGGAGGAGGTTTGTTCGCCTTCCGCGGACACACGGACGTCAAACAGCTCGCGCTCTACCTCCAGGACCAGATCACCAAAGGAAACTGGTCATTCAGTGCCGGGTTGCGTGGAGACTTCTATAACGGGCTGACCACGCACAAAGAAGCCGAGCCTCGTCTCGGGATCGCGTACAACATCAAGAAGAGCAACACGGTGCTGCGCGTTTCCTACGCGCGGTTGCTCGAAACCCCTTTCAACGAGAATCTGATCGTATCCAGCACCGGATGTAGCAGCCCGGTCCTAAGTCCACTTCTGGGCTGTTCTGCCTCCGGCGCGACCCCGTTGAGTCCCGGCTGGCGCAATGAGTTCCACGCCGGAATTCAGCAGGCCTTCGGACGATATGTGGTCTTCTCCGGGGAGTACATCTGGAAGTACACGCACAACGGATACGATTTCAGCGTGCTCGGCAACACGCCAATCTTCTTTCCGGTTTCCTGGGACAGATCCAAGATTCCTGGATTTGCCGGGCGCGTGAGCGTGCCGAATTTCCATGGATTCTCTGCGCTCATGGTCTTTTCGAGCGTGGCGGCACGGTTCTTCCTCCCGCAGATCAGCGGAGCCGGAGCTACCCCCTCGGCCCCCGGAGGGGTTTTCCGCATCGACCACGACGAGAAGTTCAATCAGACCACTCACCTGCAATACCAGCCCTGGCAGCGCGGGCCGTGGTTCGGCTTCAACTGGCGCTACGACAGCGGCCTGGTGGCAGGTGCGGTTCCGTTCGCAGTCGACACGATTACCCCGGTGGACTTAACCGGGCTGACGGGGGACCAGCAGATGCAGGCGGGGCTGTTCTGCGGCAATGTATTCCCAACCTTGACGTCGCCGCTGACCAGTTGTGCCCCCTCCCAGTACGGGTCAACACGAGTTACGATACCGGCGCCGGGAACGGAGAATGACGACCACAATCCGCCGCGTATCGCTTCCCGGAATCTCTTTGACCTCACTGTAGGACATGACAACCTTTTTCACGGTGACAAGTACAAGTGGAGTCTTCAGCTCACCGCCATCAACGTTGCGAACAAGGTCGGGTTGTATAACTTCTTGTCCACGTTTAGCGGGACACATTTTGTCACTCCGCGGAGCTACACGGCCGAGCTAGGCTTCCACTTCTAACCCCCATTTCACGAGAGGGCTCCCGTCATAGAAGGGACCCATTGCAGGGTGAAATAACTGTTGTAAACAGTGATGCGCTCACGACCTGGAGTGGCTGGGTTCGGATTCCGGGCGGATCACGGGCAACCCTGAAGTAATCCGCTTTGACACAAAACGAGCATTAGCGCTTTAGCTAGGTGCGAAGCCGGTCATGCCGCTGTGTTAGCTGGCCTCACGTGAACGGTCTGAGGACACTCTCCCTCATTGTTGAGAACGCAGCCTTCATCAGGCTTCTTTCCCGCTTCAGTTAAGCTCTAGTCCGCTAACTCTCCCACATGCCACCAATGCCAGCCAAAGTTGAGTGATCAGCCTGTTTAGGCGAACCATACGCGGCTCTCGGCCTCGCCTTGGTTTGAATCAAAGGAGCGAAAAGCGCTCCGGAAAGGAAGCACAGTTATGTTCGGTCACATGAAAGCGGAACCAATTCTCAGAGTGAGGCCTGCCTGCGCTGTCGAAGAGGCGGTCGTTGCTCTCATCAAAGCAACCGATGAGACCCAGGCTGTTCGCTGGATAGAGTTTCCAGCGGCAGTTCTGGTGTTTGTCATCGTAACCGGGGACCCACAGTCCGGGGCGTTTTACGTCTTGGATCGAAAAAGGGGGACCTGGCTCTGGGTCGATTTCGAGGACGAGCAGTACGGCGGCTACAGCATCGGGGACTTTGAGGCACTTGTGCGTGACTACGACTTCCTCAGCCTGGTCGAACGCCCCGGGTTGCTGAGGGGCGGGTTCGGATGGCTGTTGCAGCCTGGAGAGGCAGCCGAAACGGTCGGCGCGACCAGGTGCAGTATTCGGGGCACTTGTTGAGGCCGTTTGACAGAAATCGAGTCCTGGCATATCTAGCACACAACAGGCCGGCCGCTGGAGACCCCGGAAAGGAGGAAGTGACCGTGGAGCGACGAGTGAGAGCAACTCCAGCGCTGACAAAGGACTACGTCCGGCTGTTCGTAAATCGCCGGGCCTACACGGTCCAGTCCACCCGGCCCGATCCGGAGAGCGGCCGTCATTATTACTACCGCCCGAAGGAACGCGGTTCCGGCGCGCCACTTCATCTGACTGAAAAGACAGTCGGGGACCACCTGGAAGGCAAGGTCACGATTGGGCTGTACGCTATCAACCCGTCCAGCCAGCGATGCAAGTGGGTCGCCATCGATGCGGACTACAAGAATGCGATGGAGGACTTGGTGAAGCTGCACTATTACCTCACGCAAGACAGGGTGGACTCTGCGCTGGAAATGAGCAGACGAGGCGGGCATCTTTGGGTCTTCCTGGCGGCACCACTGCTGGCTCGGAAGTGCCGGATCTACATCTACGACCTGGCCCGGAGACTGGAAGTACCCGTGAAAGGGTCTGGTTTGGCTGAGGGAATCGAGGTGTTCCCAAAACACGACGCGATTGCCAAAGGGGCGTTCGGCAACGCGATCCGAGGCCCGTTGGGAATCCATCGTGGCGCGGACCGCCGTTTCTGGTTTTATGGGGCCGATTACACGTTGGAAGCGCAGATGAAATTCTTGAAGGGGCTACGCAGGGTCACGGAAGACGAGTTGGACGGGTTCACGGCGGGCAAAGAGCTCCCGGCAGATATCGCAAAGTCGCAAGGCGACGGGAAGCCAATTGGAAAACCACGAACTGGAGGAAGTCGGAGGGTGTTTTGCATTCTCGACTACGTAGGTAAGACAAGAATCGTGGGGAAGAACCACGTGGCTCGGTGTCCATCGTGTGCGCAGACGGGGCACGACCGCAGTGGCGACAACCTGGCCATCCTGGCCTCAGATCCGCGGTTCTATCAGTGCTGGGCGGGCTGCACAAAGGAAATGATTCGTGCCGCTCTTGGCCACCCTATTCGTGTCCAGCAACGAGCATAACTAAAGATAACGGAGGTGACCTTCATGAGCAGGCAAAAGTTCATGGGCATTGCAGGGTTGCCGCTGTCGCGGCGAGCAGTGAGGGTGCTGAAGGACCGAGGGATCTTTGCGCACTCCCTGGTAAGCATCGAGCACCAGCAATTAGCGCAACGGTACGTGGTGCGTGGCTTGGAGTCGGGCGGTTCCGCAGGCGATGTGGGCCGGTATGTGACTTTTGCTAGCGACGACGGCCAACCACTGGAATACCTTCATCCGGTAGAGGCGATCGGAGTGAATGGCCTGCACGCGGTTGTCATATCTCCGGCAATGGTTCGCGTGGACATGCTGCGGAAAGGCCGAACGTATGAACTGCTGATCACACGTCATTCACTCACTGCGACACAGGACGGTCGCCGCCCGCAACTGGAAACCACGATCCTCTTCCGTGGCATTCACGGTCGTGTGGAACTAGATCTATGCGGCAAGGACAAAGCGCAGGCTGGCAACGTGGTGCCGACATTCTATTCCCTAGCCGGTGAACCGATCGCGATTCCTGAGAAGTTCTTGCCGATAGTTCGCGCAACGGCAAAAGCCGTCAACTGCGTGGGATGTTCTCACGCGCACTATCTTCGGAAGCCTCGCCGTGCCGTTGGCGAAACGAGGGTGAGTAATTCAACACAGCAGAGTGGTTCCAGCGGTGAGACTGCCGTGACCACGCAAGCGTTAGCGAGCTAGGCCAGCGAGATGAGATCCCTGTAAGCGGTCACGGCACAAGGCCGGGTTGGAGGCTGACGGTGCGAACGAAGATCAAACAGTATTCCCTGATTCTCTGCCTGTTTCTCTTCTTGTTCGTTGTGATCGGCGGCGGTCTGCACCTCAACCCAGGCGGGGCGTTTATTGCGGCGGCCACCGGCACGCCACTGCTGATTTACGTGTTCAATCGACGGCTGGCGCGAGAGCGAATCGAACAGGACTTATGTCCTCGACGGAAAGGTGACTCGGCTGGCCGCGATGCTCCTGCGCAGCGCCCAAGTGAGCTTCACTCCTGTGGGGTCGAACAGGTTGTGCACCAGTGACTAGTGTGCCGGTCCACCGTTCGGCGACGGCGGAAGTGCCTGCCAGTGCTAGTTAGTGAGAGTGGAACAATGGTTGAAGCGGCAACAGAGGAAGGCTCACAGTCACTCGTAGGGGCTGCGCCATCGTTCCAGTCGTATAGCCCGTTCCTGCCGTCTCTGTCGGACTTGGCCTTCTTGATACCGATTCTTGTGCTCTTCTGGTGCACAACCGGCGTAGGGTGGCTGCTCAGCGATTCCGATACTGGATGGCATATCCGCACCGGCGAATGGATTCTTGAAAACGGCCGCGTTCCGGCGGTCGACATCTTCTCATTCACCCGAGCCGGGGCGCCCTGGTTTGCTTGGGAGTGGCTCTGCGATGTTTTCATGGCAACAATCCACCGCAGCGGAGGCTTAACTGGAATCGTTCTAGTCAGCTTGCTGCTTCTCGGCGCCACGTCGGTCTGCGTGTACAAAAGTACGGTCGCCGAATCTGGTCGACGCTTAGTGGCGATTGTTCTGACTTCGTTGGCAATGGCCGCAAGCACGATTCACTGGCTCGCGCGACCACATCTCGTTACCCCACTCCTGGCGGCGATATTTTGCTGGGTGCTCAACCGAGCGAAGAGAGACCAGGGGCCCGGTCTTCTGCTGGCGCTGCCTCCTCTCACGATACTTTGGGTGAATCTACACGGAGGATTCTTCGTTGGCATCATTCTGCTGATTACCTACGGCTTAGGGGCGGCGGTCGAAGAACTGGTTCATGGCACCGGACACAGCGCAAGGGTTCGGGGACGAAAGTATTTTCTGACGGCAGGTGGGTGCGTGCTAGCAAGCCTTCTCAACCCTTACGGATATCGTTTGCATGTCCACGTTGCACAGTATCTTGGCGCCTCGTTCTACTTGCAGCACGTCAGTGAATTCCAATCGATCGACTTTCACTCGTTCACGGCAGCGTACTTCGAGAGCACGCTGGTTCTTGCCATCGCGGCGGCGTTTTGGCATTTGGGTTCGGGAAGATTGGTTCATGTGATGTTGCTACTGAGCTGGTCTCATCTTGCGTTGTTCTCGGCACGGAACATCCCGATCTTCGCGGTGGTAGCAGCGCCGAGTATCGGCTTGGCGATCCGTGAGTGGTTGGAGCGCACGGGCTCACTCTGGCCAACGCAATGGATCGGCAAGTTAGCTGGGAACGTCGAAGAGCTGGAAACAGACCTCCGAACGATTGCGAAAACTGGCAACCGAATGCACTGGCATCTCGTGCCGTGCCTTGCTGTGTTGGTGCTGGCCTTCCTGCTGAACCATCCCGGCCGCGTAAGAGCGCTGCAGGCGGCATTCGATCGGAACCGCTTCCCCGTCGATGCGGCGGGTATCCTTCCGCAATTTAGCCGCGGCTCGACGATTCGTCTGTACTCGAGCTGGCAGTGGGGCGGGTATTTGATATACCGCGTTTGGCCGTTGATCAGCGTCTTCAACGATGGTCGGACGGATTTCTACGGCCCCGCCTTCGTGAAAGAAGGGTTGCGGGCCTGGGAAGTGGCTCCTGACTGGAACAACATCCTGGCACGATACGGAGCGAACGCGGCACTTCTTCCTGTTGATTCAGCTCTTGCAAGCGTATTGCGGGAAAGACGGGATTGGAAGCCGGTGTATCAGGACCGGGTTGCCGTGTTGTACGAAAAGCGCGAGGACGTGAGATGAGACTTGTGCCTGTATGTGGGCCGTGAACCTCGCGGCTCGTCGAAGAGGTTCGTCATGTCAGCAGCAAAGGAAATCGTGATCGTCGCGCAACGCGAAGAACATTCCCTGAACGCAGCTAAGGAAGTGGGGAGCAACGGGTCAGGAGACCCAACCGGCACGCTTCTCGCAGGCGCGGAGTGCGCTCCAGCTGTAAGGCGACGTCTACCAGACGAGCGACACAGCTTGACCCATCACTTCTCGGTGGGCGGACAGGAAGGCTATGTCACAGTCGGTTTATACGAGGATGGGCTGCCGGGCGAACTGTTCATCAGGATGGCAAAGGAAGGCTCGACAGTTTCCGGGCTCATGGATTCTTTCGCAACCGCTGTGTCCCTGGCTCTGCAATACGGCGTCCCGTTGCGGGTCTTGTGCGACAAGTTCAGCCATACACGGTTTGAGCCAAGCGGCTGGACGGGCAATCCAAAGATCGGCTACGCCAAGTCGCTGACCGACTATTTGTTCCGGTGGCTTGAGCTGCGCTTCCTGAAAGGCGAGCAGGGAATCCTGTTTGAATTGCCGAGGCCGGCCGAACCGCAGCGTGAGGTGACCAGCGCAGTCGAGGGCTTGCGGCAGGTCGTAGAGTTGGGAGACGCGCCTTCGTGCCAATTCTGCGGCTCACTCATGGTGAGGAACGGCTCCTGCTATCGGTGTATCACCTGTGGCAGCACGAGCGGTTGCTCATAAATTAAGAAACTGGAGTACGACATGGCAAAGAGTGTGAACAAGGTGATCCTAGTCGGGAACGTGGGACAGGATCCTGAGGTCAAGTACACGGCTGGTGGGGTTCCCGTCGCCAAAGTCAGTCTCGCCACTAACGAACGATTCAAAGACAAAAACGACGTCTGGCAAGACAGGACAGAATGGCACAGCGTTGTAGCTTGGCAGCGTTTGGCGGAGATCGTGGGAGAGTACGTCCGCAAGGGATCGAAGCTCTACGTTGAAGGCAAGCTGCAGACATCGACCTGGGAAGACCGGCAGAACGGCGGAAAGAAACATCGAACCGAGATTGTCGCCCGGGACATTGTCCTGCTCGGTTCGCGGGACAACGGGCAGGAAGGCAGGGGAGAAATGCCCGGCGAACAATCTAGCCCGCAGCCTGCCCCCGCAGTAGCCGAGGACGACATTCCCTTCTAGGACTGAAGAGATCTGTGGAAACCTCTCACTTGGCAGAGCCACAGACAGGGACGGGCATACACCACCCCAAGTTACCCAAGGCCACGGTTGCCTGCCCGTCCCGGCGCTATCAGGACGTCAATCCGCGGTAGTCGGTCACTTTCAATTTCTGCTTTCGGTCCCAACCGATCCACCCCATTCCTACTCGACATAGCGAGCCAGCTTCTCAAGTGACGACCGAGTGCCAGCCTCATTGTCCTCGGGTCGTATGCCCAACGGTATGTGCTCAAACAAGATGGTCACTTCTGTCCCACCGTCCCTATCCCCAAATGTGACCACCATGGTCATCTCTCCTGAGAAGGCCGGATCCACCGAGTCAAAGGATATCGCTTGCACGATTCTTGTTGGGGGCGTGAGTTCCACGAACCGTGCCGTGAACCGGTCTTCCTGCTCCGAGGTCTTGCCGCGGTGCACCGGCTCGGATGAGGGATAGAACAACGACATCCGATATCCTCCGCCAACTCGGGCATCGAACTCGTGGACCTTTCCAGTCATCTCTCCCGGCGAAAGCCAGACCGCCAACGCTCCAGGGTCGGTAAACGCTCGATAGAGAGCTTCGCGCGGAGCCTTGATGATTCTCGAGGTTCGCGTACTCGCAGCTGAGTTGGTATCTGTCATTTGTGCACCCCTCGCAATCTAGTCGGGAACTGTCGTCAAGCATCATACGGGCGTGTAGATCGGCTTTCCACTGAAGCTGGAATTCAAAGGAACCCGCCGCACAATCTGCGATTTTCAGAGTCGCAATCCAACGAGAGATCAAGGAGGGAAGAAAACGTGTTTGTCGAACTCATGCCATTGCTCAAGCAGCGCACACTGCTAATCACAGTTGCGCGTGTTGAAGAAAAAGTAAAGGTAAACGTGATCCCTGCAAAAGTGAAGGAAGGCGAGGACCACGCTCTCACGACTCCCCTGAGCTTTACTGGGTCAGCCGAAGAGTTGGATGCAGAATTAGGCAGACATCTTGCCAGCTATGTCGACTCTCACCTCGCGCTCGGCAGCACCTTGGCCGAAGCCAAGGCGGAAATGGACGCGGTGGCGAAGACGGCCCGGCAAAAAGTGAAGGCAGGTCAGCAGACCTCGAAGCCCGATCAGGCCGCGCCCAAGCAGGAAACAGCGGCCCCGACGGCAACCGTCACAGAGACTACGCCGAGTCTGTTTGGTCCCCAGCAGCCAAGTGCAGAACCAGCGCAGGCGGCCAACGCAGAAGAAGGGAGAAACGCAACACCATGATGGACGCAAAGGTGATGTCTCGCAGCTTCAGTTATAACGGCGTGAAGCTTCCGGACCCGGATCCGAGGATGACGCCAGAAGAAGTGAAAACCATCTACAGCCATCAATATCCCGAGCTGGCCACAGCTGCGATAACGGGACCAGAGGCTTCCGGAGAGCACCTGCAGTACAGCTTTGTGCGTGCGATCGGGACCAAGGGCTAAGCCCGAACGCCGGGAACAATCGTGGAGGCAGAGCGGGCAGTGCCATCTTCGGTCAGGCGCGCCCTGCTCAAAACGAGAGACAACAGGCCGCCGTTTCAGCGGAACCATAGTAGGTTGCGAACGGCGGCCCGGCCCCCTCAAGACGAGACATGGTCCGTGGCTTTGGCGCGGCCTGCAGGCCGATGGGCGGGAACCAGTCTCGGGTTCGGCCTTGAGCATACCCCAAACCAGTCTGGATGCATAGGTGCGCTGGAAACGACGCTCTGAACCAAGAGATACCAACATCATGGCTCGAAAACTGCGAGGCAATTATTTAGGAGACAAACGGAAAGAGGCGGTCCTGCGGGAGCTTCGGGAACTGGCGGAGGACCGCCACTCGCGCGGTGAAACCGTACTCGGGAGGTTCTTGCAATGTCAGGAACTGCAGGTGTGCTCGGTCCTGTTAGCGAGGGCGGTCGAGCAGTGCTCACGCTGGCACGGCGGGAAACGCCTGCCGCCACCAGGAGGGTCCCTACCGCCGAGCAGTTGATGGCCCCGCCTTGTGAAGTTGTACTGCCAACATTGGAGAAGATTCCGGTTGAGCGGCGCTTCTTGGCTGACGACCGGGAAGTAATCGCGTTGGCTGAAATCTTGGTGAAGTCCGATATCGCGGTGGTAGAGGACTGGGAAGAGAGTGGTAGAGATGCGGCCAAATACCTATCGTTAACTCTCCTGCGATGGATTCGCGACCATGGCGGGGTTGCAATCGGGCGCCGTTTTGATGTGAACCTCACTCTCAGCGACCGATTGGTTGACTACTCGGATGAGCGAGGGCCGGAAGACACGCTCTACCTGATCGTCGATCCAGATGGCGCCGCATTCGTTCTTCTTGACCCAGCCATTGAGCTCCTGGAGAAGGTACATCCGGGTCTGCCAGCGACATTCTTGAGGCACTTTGTGGGGTCACTCAACCGATGGGTACGGGTCTATGACTACCACGACGCCGAAGAGCGAGTGGACATGCTGCGCGAATGGTATGAAGGCGAAGAGAATCCCGAGCAGTACGAAGTGCCGGACATTGAGGGATGTACCCCAAAGTGTCTGAAAGAGCGCCCTCTGAGTCTCCGAGGTCTGAAGGAATTGAGCCGGGGCATACGCAACCGGCAAGTACAGGTGCTCGTCAGTGGTTTGCTGGAACTGTGTTGGATCTCGCAACAGGACAAACGACCTGAATTAGCTGAGGAGATGGGCGAGCAGCTGATGGACAGCAATCCGTCGCTGCCGTGTTTGCTCGCAGCGTTCTCGCCGGGCGACGCCGTGGTGGGGTGCTTTGACGACGAGGCCCAGACTGCGATGGAGATGACGCCTCAACCAAACCTCATCATTCCCATTCAACTTACGGACCCGGGCAGCGTGCGCCAGGGCTTTCAGATACTGTCCGTGGCGTGTGAAACGTTGGCGGCAGCCAGCCGGCTGATTGACTTGATGCCTGGCAACGACGTCGGCGTGATTGCTCGCGAGGAACAGCCATGAACGTCCATGTTCGGATCGGTGACAACCGAATCTTCAGCCTGAAGCAGGCAGTGCTCCTGTATCAGGAAGGCGGCAAGACCTTTGCCACGTTGCACGAGGTAAAGAGTCAGCCGGATGAGGCACCGTACTTGTGCGCGGGCCAGTCCGTTACGACGGGCTTTCTTGAGACACTCGCATCAGGCCTGGGCGCAAGCATGGAAGCGGAGGTTTTGCCGGAACATGTGCTGGCAAGGACCCCAGAGCTGATCGCTTGGTGGAGCAAGGCGCAACCTCGGCTGATGTTTTTCGGCGACGGAAATGCCGAAGCGAAAAAGCTGAACGGCAAGATGTATCCCCACCCCGCCCTAGTGCTCATGATCCACCGACGTGAACTGTTCGTGCGCGCACTCGCAGAGAATCGTCGACCGACAGCAAACACGCGCTTGAAAAACGCTCCCTACTGGAACACGGATGCGCACGGACGAGTTTGTCTGGGAAGTATGAGGGTCCCAGAGGAGGTGAGTACGACTTCCCTGGCAGGCTGGGAGGGAGCGTATTTTGCCAGTGAATTCACACATCCCAGTGGCGCCGTCCGACTGACGAGTCATCCCGGCGGTTTTCTTGGCCTGTGGTCAAGCCTGGCAGGACGGAAGCACAACTTTCCTGTGAAGTTTCTGTCCGACAGCAAGCAAACGCTTCGGGAATTCGTCGAGAGAAGAGGTGAAGGATGAAGCCATGGAAACACACCATATTCATCCCGAATTGCTGAAGCACAAAGTGCGCGTGCTGGTCGTGGGATGCGGGGGCAACGGAAGCGCAATCGCGGCCGGGTTGCCGTACTTGCATCAAGCGTTGCTGGCATACGGCCATCCGGAAGGAATCCACGTCACTTTGCTGGATGCGGACGTCATCTCTCCGACGAACTGCGTACGTCAGCCCTTCAGCCGATCTGAGATTGGTCTCTACAAATCCGTCGTTCTCGCCAACCGCCTGAACCTGTTTTGGGGCCTGGATTGGCAAGGCATTCCCGAGCGCCTCGACCCTAAACGACGGTTGGACGGCGTGGATATTGTCATCGGGTGCGTCGACACTCGTTTGGCGCGAGCCGCCATCGCAAAGTGTGTGGAGGGTTGGAGTGAAGTGGACTATTGGCTGGACCTGGGCAACAACTCTGACGGCGGGCAATTCGTGCTCGGAGAGCCGCTGAATCGCAGGAACCGCAGGCACAGGCTCCGGTTGCGTACCGCGTCCGAACTCTTCCCTGAAGTCATGCAGGCTGACCTTGACGGAGATGGCCTCCCGAGCTGTAGTGCCGCGGAAGCCCTCGACCGGCAGGAACCGTTCGTCAATCCGACATTGGCCAATCACGCGCTTGCTCTGCTGGCGCGGCTGTTTCGCTACGGGACGATCTCCTGTCACGGAGGATTCGTCAGTCTGTCCTCGTTATCTAGCGTTCAGGCATTACGTGTTGATCCCAAGCATTGGCAACGGTTCCGCAACAGAGGCCGGCTCTCAAAGGACCTTTGAAACCAACGCCCGTGCTGGTAAAGCCTTTGCCTCCGCGGGATTAGGATGGAAAGCTCCCGTTTCGGTCTGGCCTTGCCAGCCCGAAGAAGTAAGGGGTAGTATATCGGTAAGGATCTACTGACAGGTAAGGACATAACGATGCTACATTCTACAGTGACGAGCAAGGGACAAACGACCATTCCCGAGAAAATTCGAAAGGCTTTGCGAATTAAACCGGGCGACAAGTTGGAATACGAAGTGGAGGGAGACCGAGCTACCATTCGTGTGCATCCTGGCATTCGGTCGCTCAAGGGCGCGCTCGCCAGCAACAAGGGAAAGGGGATGTCTTTCGCTGAAATCCGCGAGGCCGCAGCCGAGGCAGCGCGTCATGAGGGTACCCGGTGAGCAAGCAAAGACTTGTCGACACTAATCTGATTATCCGCTATCTGGTACAGGACCACGACAAACATGCACGAGCAGCCGGCAAGCTGTTCGATGCCTGCGATCGGGGCGACGTGGTCATCGTGGTATTGCCGGTCGTTCTGGCAGAGTGTGTGTTTGTGCTCGAGTCTTTTTACGGGCATCCACGCGCGGCTATCGCCTCCGCACTCGGAGGCTTGATCTCCAGTCCTGGCGTCGAGATCGGTGAGGTAACGGTCCACCTGGACGCTCTGAACCGCTATAAGGGAATTAAGGCTCACTTTGTCGACTGTCTGATCGCCGCCACTGCGGTGGCTAAGAACGTACCAGTCTCGACCTTTGATCAGGACTTTCGAAAGTTTGGCGACGTGCGCGTGGAAACTGAATAGTTCCAAGCGAATCGCTGCTCCCGTTCTTCGTCAGTCGGCGACCAGGAAATTCCCTTGATAACGTGAAACCAGCGTAAGAGCGACCGATTCAAAGGGGAGAACATCATCATTATCATTCCTCGAAACTCCGTTTGGAAGACACGACTGGTGGAGGGCAGCTTCCCTGATCGCTCGTTCGACATCGCGTTCTGGCAGGAGCAGGGCGATGAAGCCATCTTTGCTGCCGCATGGGAGATGGTGGAACTAGCTGAGGAAATAAGCCATGGCAGAAAGCCCACACTACTGCTACAAGTCTTAAACGAATTTGAGGTTGAGTATCTGATTGTCGGCGGCTTCGCGGTCATGAAGTATGGCGAGCCGCGCTACACGAAAGATCTCGACGTGTGGGTACACAATTCACCGCAAAATTCCGCTCGTGTCGTTGGAGCGCTCATGAAGTTTGGTGCTCCCCTCGAGCATGATGGGATCACTACGGAGACATTCACCGCGAAGCAGGTGGTCTATCAGATCGGAATTGCTCCGGTGCGAATTGACATTCTGACCGAAATCACAGGCGTCGAGTTCCCCGATGCGTGGGGAAAGAGGGTCGCAAGCACTTTCTTCGGTGTTCCGGTGAACTTCATTTCCCTGGACGACCTCTCGACGAACAAACAGGCTCAGGCCGTGGCAGCGACCTGAAGGACCTGAAGCAGAATCCAAAGAGCACTAACTCAAAGAAATGAATCGTCGAAGCGGCGAGTTTGGTTTCTGCGCTTCCCCGAAGTTATCTATTCTGATGTTGGATATGGGCTTTCGAGCCGTAGTGCCACAAAAGCCCCCGACCGTCAGGAGCCGTTCGGCAATCCGACGCTGGCCAATCATTCCCGCGCCCTGCTTGCCCGCTTGTTTCGTTACGGGACGATCTCCTATCACGGAGCATTCGTGGGCCTCTCGTCGCTGGCCGGTGTGCAAGCGTTGCGTCTCGACCCGAAATACTGGCAACGATTGCGCAATCACTGCATGGCAAGACAGGTGGTGTTTGCCCAGGGCAGGTCTCCGGCTTCGACTCAGGAGTGAGAAGAGGTCACGCTCCCGAATATAACAATCTCTGTTATAATACCAAAAGAGCCTCCGGCAAGAGAGAACTCCTATGGATGGGACTACGCTAAGAGAAGCACGACAGAACAAGAACTGGACGCAGCAACAAGCTGCCCGGGCGCTTGGCGTCACACAGGCCTACTTGTCGATGCTTGAGAAAGGCCGCCGTACAGTCTCAGAATCTTTCGTTCACAAGGCCCTCAAAGTGTTCGATCTCCCGCCAACTGCGTTGCCGTTGCCATCGGAAGCCTCAGGAGCGCCAGTGCCTTCACGGAAGCACGATTTCACGGCCGACCTGGCGGCATTGGGTTATCCAGGGTTTGCGTATCTAAGAACAAAGGTTCAAAAGAACCCGGCCGGAGTCTTGCTTGATGCGCTGAATGAGCCGACCCTAGACACCCGAGTTGCCGAGGGCCTGCCATGGTTGACGCTGACATATGTTGACATGGACTGGGATTGGCTGGTCCGAAACGTCAAAGTGCGCGACCGTCAAAACCGATTGGGGTTTGCCGTGTCGCTCGCGAGCGAAGTCGCGGAGAGCAAGAACGACAGCGAGCGGGTCCGAAAACTTCAGCAGTGTCTGCAGGTTTTGGAAGGTGCCCGCCTTGCGCGTGAGGATACGTTCTGCCACGACTCGATGACACAGGCGGAACGAAAGTGGCTGCGCGAACACCGTTCACCTGTTGCTGCACACTGGAATCTGCTCACGGACATGAAGGGAGAGCACCTTGCCTACGCATCCCCATAAAGGCATTCCAGAGCCGTGGCTCTCGTTTCTCCGCGAACTCGATTCGACAGCGCATGAAGAAGTCCGGGTGGATTGCATGGGTGGATTCGTCGTCACCATGGTGTACGGATTCTCTCGGTCAACTGGAGACCTGGATGTCTTGGAGATTGCCCCTGCAGCGGCTGGACGATCCATGCTTGACCTCGGTATGCAGGGTGGTCCGCTTCACAAGAAGTACAAGGTCTATCTCGACCGAGTCGGCGTGGCCAAGGTGCCGGAAAATTACGAAGATCGACTCACCGAGATATTTCCGAAAGTCTTCAAACACCTTCGCCTCTTGGCGCTGGATCCATACGATCTGGCATTATCAAAACTGGAACGCAACATCCAACGGGACCGAGACGACGTAAAGCACCTGGCGAAGACCGTTCCATTCGATCTTGAAGTTTTGAAAGAGCGATATCACAAAGAGCTGCGCTGGCAGCTAGGCAATCCCGAGCGCGAGGACCTTACGCTACGTCTCTGGATTGAAGCGGTTGAAGAAGAACGATCGCGGTAGTTGCTGGTGTCGCTCCCCCACCTGCTCTAGACCACCAAAATTGAAAAAGCTCGGAGGTGCTTGTGAACACATGCATCTCTGCAGTTCAACACATATGTCTGCGGGGCTGAAAGCCGAGTTTGGTGCCTTACTCATTTGGCCATCGGCAAGAGATTCCCGAGGTGGCCTGGCATTGCCGGACGACGTTTGGGATGGACTGATCTTCTTCGATTGACACAATCGAGACTGTGCTGCGCGAGGCAGGAATTAATGACCCGGCGCAAACAAGATAAGCGGTGCGCCGTTCCGAACAAAATCAGGCCAGCGGAGAAACAAAGATGGAAAACAATGCAGGTAGTAGTGACACAACCCTGAGCCCGCAGGAGGAGACCGCCAAAGCTGCCATACTCGCCGAATGCGACAAGCTCACAAAAGCAGGCGTGACCTTCGTCGCGGCTCATTTTGATGGATACGGCGGCGACGGTGCTACCGAGGATGTGAAGTGTTTCGACAGCGAATGGTATGCGTGGGGCGAGCACGAGCCAGTCAAACACGATGCCTCGCATCTGCAGGAACACTTCGAAGCTCTTGTACCGTTCGGATACGAGAACGATTGCGGTGGCTTTGGAGATGTCATCCTGGACGTTGACGCCCGGAAGCTAACGGTTGAGCGCAATGATCGCTTTGAGGATTACACGACCACGACACACGAGGTGTAGCTCTATGGCCCATCCACTCAAACACGCCGAGAGCAGCGCGAGGAAGTTCGGCGGCAAAGCGGAGGACTACCTTCCGATTCACAACTGGTTCGATGAATCCAAAGCGTTCCTAGCAGACTTCCGCCACCGAGCCCTTCGCCACCATGCTGAGGGCATTTTCCTCGCGGAGAAGCTGTTCGGCATCGCCATCGTGAATAGCGACGGAATGCAAGTTCCCGTCCGCTTTGTGGGTGAGCAGCACGTCAGGGAGGATCTTGGGCGCATTCCCACAGCTCAGGACTGGCTCTTGCAGATCAAACCCCAACGCTGGATGTACGGCCAGCGCTTGGACGAAGAAACACCGTCAACCAAGGAGGAAGTGGCATGAGCCCTGTAAACGGTCATGCACAGAAAGACCATGTCCCCATATCCGGGCCGCCGCCCGCGATGCTGGCAGCCGGAGTTTTTCAGTTCCCCGTAGAGCGAGTCAAAGAATTGGTGGCGGCCTTGGAAGTGCCGTTTGACCAATCGCAAATTGACTGGCGGGTGATGAACACCACCAAGGGGCAACAGCCGGCGCGCGGCCAGGTTGTCCCGTATGCCGACCAGCGGGCGTACACCGATCGGTTGAACGCGCTGTTTACCCCGGCAGGGTGGACGCGCAAATACAGCATTCACACCAGCGCAAACTTCGAACGAAGCAGAGACCAGAAGATTGCTGCGAAGGTGTTGGTCACATGTGAGGTAACGATCTTCGGTTTGGGCTCGCATTCGGCCACAGGAGAAGAATGGGCCGATGATGACAATGCTGGCACAGCGGCGGAGGCCCAAGCATTCAAACGGGCCTGCTCGTGCTTTGGTTTAGGTCGATATCTCTACCACTTCACAGGAGCCTGGGTTGACCTTGACGAGAGGAAACGACCCAGGAGCATTCCACGGCTATTCGGCTGGGCCACGCCGCACGGATGGCGGCAGGGCCTGAGACCTGGCCAGGAAGCGAGCGCGGTGTTGCCTGAAACTGAAAGGGGCGGCCCGGATGCTGAAGCATGTCCTGCTGACGCGCTACAGGTGGAGTCTGAGCAATTTCGTGCTCTGGTCGGACAAATTGAAGCGATGGCAGCGATATTAGGCAGACGACTGTACCGTGGAGTATTGAAGAGCATTGCCAGAGTCTGGAATCCAACAGAGATTCATGAGCCAGGGGTTCTGCGGAGAGTCATGGAACAGATGCGGGCGGCGGAACGCGAGCTTCGTCGCCTGGATGCCGCCTTGAAGAGGGTTGAGCCGGGAGCGTTGGCTCCCATTCTGCGCAGATTGCAGGTAGGTTCGCTCGACCAGATCGACTCTCTGGACAGTCTCAGGAAAGTCGTGCTCGAAGTCGAGCAAGCAAGGGAGATCGGTTGCTAGCTCACATCCGCGTGCGGATGTCTCATGCCGCAAGCTGCTCTTTCTATTGATGTTAGAACGCCATTCCTGAATGGGCCGAACACCGTTATTAAAGGATGGTAACGACGTATTGCAAAATATACAATCGTATTGGATATTTAGCGTATGTGGATTTCACGTGACATTGAGCCGCGCCTCCTACGATCCGCCCGCACCCGTCCCGTGGTTGTGCTGACGGGCGCCCGGCAGACCGGCAAAACTTCCACTTTTCGGCGGCTGTTCCCCGACCACGAGTTCGTATCGCTGGACCTCCCCACCGAAGCAGAGCAGGCGGAAAAGGACCCGCAGAGCTTCCTTCGGCGCCACCCGCCGCCAGTCATTATCGATGAGGTGCAATACGCGCCTGGTTTATTCCGGTACCTCAAGGTGGCGGTGGATGCCGGCCGGGGCCGAAATGGGCAGTTCCTGCTCACTGGCTCACAAAAGTTTACCTTGATGAAGAGCGTATCCGAGTCGCTGGCCGGGCGGGCGGACATCGTGGAATTGGAGACGCTTTCTTTGGCGGAGATCCGGGCTGCCCTGCCAGAAACGACGGCCGAAAGCGCCATTGTGCGGGGCGGCTTCCCCGAACTACACGCCAACCCCGACATTGACGACGTGGCCTTCTACAACTCTTATCTGGCCACGTATCTGGAACGCGACGTGCGGTCGTTGGCCAACGTGGGAAGCCTGCGGGATTTCGAGCGCTTTCTGCGCGCTTGTGCCCTCCGTTCCGCAAACCTGCTGAACAAGGCTGATCTGGCGCGCGATGTGGGCATCTCTCCCACCACCGCCAACCATTGGCTGTCCACGCTGGAGGCGTCCGGGCAGGTAGTGCTGCTCGAGCCATGGTTCTCGAACCGCACCAAGTCCATCGTCAAGAGTCCCAAACTCTACCTGGCGGATACCGGCCTCCTTTGTGCGCTGCTGAACATCCGCTCCGAAGAAGCTCTCCGTCAAGCGCCGGCAGCAGGCGCGGTCTGGGAAACGTTCGTCTTCGCCCAATTGCGAGATCGCGAACGCCGTGCCGGACGAGTGGGAAGCCTGTTCTTCTGGCGTGACCGCACCCGCGAAGTGGACTTCGTGGTCGATGTGGCCGGACGTTTGGAACTCTTCGAAGCAAAGTGGGCCGAGGTCCCCGCGGCTGGCGACGCAGTTAACCTCGATTTCGTTCGCAATGTAGTGGGTAAATCACGCATCGCCAGCGGTGCCGTCGTCTGCCGCACGCCGAACAGCTTTCCACTGACTGACAGGTTCCGGGCCTTGCCCGTGACGGAACTGGGATAAACCGGGCTCAGCGTGCGCACCGAATCATTGCTTCCGACTAAAGCCATCAGGTGAAATGCCCTCCGAACGAATCTGGCGGGCAGTCGAGACGAATGGGCCGACGACGATAATGCCGGCACGAGTGTGGAGGCGCAGGCCTTCAAGAGGGCCTGCTCGTGGTTCAGGCCCGGGGCAGCTGTATTACTTCACCGGAACGTGGGTTGACCTGGACGACCGGAAGCGACCGAAAACTGTGCCACAACTAGCAGGGTGGGCCACACCCGCAGGTTGGCTGGCGGGTCTTCGGCCCGGTTGCGCGGGTGGGCAGAAACCGTCCGCACGACCAGCTGCCGGAAACGGCGGCAATGGTCAACACAATGGCGGTGCGACTGCTCGGGACAGTACCCTCAGCGAGATTGAGCAGATGGAACATGTGGTGGGGAAACGCATGTATCGCGGGTTGCTGAAGACCGTAGCGAGAGTGTGCAACCCCAGAGACATCCAGGATCTCGCCATTCAAGAGAAGGTCCCGGCGCACATGCAAGCAGCCGAACGAGGATTCCATCGTGCGGAAGCAGCACGGACCAAAGCCGGGCTAGCAGCTTTCGCTGGAATTCTGGGGTCTTTGAAACTGAGCTCGCTTGACCAGGTGGATAATCTCAAAACACTGCAGGAGATTGTAGTCGCGCTCGAAGCGGCAGCACCACGAGCCAGGCAATGAGCCTATCTGCGCGCGAATCTGTCCTCCTCCTCCCCGTTCCGAGAAACGTTGCGGTCCCCGAAATACGGGATAAGGTTATTGGGGCGGACCTTGAAATCGCCAATTTGCTTATTAAAGGATAGGGTACTATCCTTTAATAGAGGAATTCCTTATTAAAGGATGGCTCTCACTATGCCAGCGTCGAAATTGCAGAGTCGGCTCGGGACCTACGCCACAAGCTCCGTCGCCGGGGAGACGGTCCGCGCATTCATCCCGCCTCCCTTACCGCCGATGCCCGAGGTGGACCTGAGCGGACTGCATCAGCGACTCGACCGCGCCAATCAGGGGCTTGGCCGCCTCAACGGCATGACCAGGCTGTTGCCAGATGTCCGATTCCTACTCTATCTGTACGTCCGGAAGGAGGCCTTGCTCTCTTCGCAAATCGAAGGCACCCAGTCTTCCTTCGCCGACCTACTCTTGTTCGAGAACGATGAGGTCCCCCACGTCCCCGTCGAGGACGTCGAAGAAGTCTCGAACTATGTGGCTGCCATGCAACATGGGTTAAGACGCCTGACGGGAGGTTTCCCAATCTCGCTGCGCCTGATTCGGGAGATCCACACGGTTCTGCTAAGGGGCGGACGGGGCGCCAGCAAAATGCCGGGCGAATTTCGCCGGACGCAGAACTGGATCAGGGGCACCCGGCCCGGGAACGCCTCGTTTGTTCCACCGCCGCCAGAACGATTGATGGAGTGTCTGGACAGCTTTGAGCGATTTCTCCACGACGAAAAGAACAAGATCCCAGTTCTTGTGGAAGCCGGCCTGGCCCATGTTCAGTTCGAGTCTATTCACCCGTTTCTGGACGGCAACGGAAGGGTTGGGCGATTGCTGGTCACGTTCCTATTGTGTTCAAAGGGTGTGCTGACAGAGCCCCTCCTGTACCCCAGTCTCTATCTCAAGACCCATCGAAGCCAATACTACGATTTATTGCAGCGAGTTCGCACCGAAGGCGCCTGGGAGGACTGGCTGGCATTCTTTCTTGATGCGGTGGCGGTGGCCGCTCAAGAGGCAGCAGACACAGCGGAACGAACCGTGCGTCTTTTTGCCGACGACAAAAAGAAGATACAAAAGTTGGGGAGGGCGGCATCCTCGGCGCTCCGCGTCCAGGAACTCTTGCAAAGAAACCCATTCATTCGCATTCAAACAGCCGCGAAAGCGCTGCAACTGACGATTCCGACCGTTACCAGCGCGCTCAATCATTTGGTTCAGCTTCGTATCGTCAAGGAAGTGTCTGGGAAACGAAGAGACCGGCTTTTTGCCTACTCACGGTATGTCAACATGGTGAGCGAGGGTACCGAACCCCTTTCCATTCCGTAGGCCTTCGGTTCGCCTTCTCGCCAGCCGGGCCAGCCATCACTCGCATAGGTCTTTTCCCGCCGTTTGTATCCGGAAGCCTCTCTCCCGTTCCAAGAAATAACCAATAGGCAAACCTCGGAGGCGCCTGTGACTACGTGCATCTCCGCCGTCCAACACTTGCGCAGACTCCGAGGAGGATCACAATCCCATCTACTCAGGGCGTCGGACGGCGCGTCCTATGTGACCAAATTTCAGAACAACCCACAGCACATCCGTGTCCTTGCGAACGAAATGCTGGCTACGAGGCTAGGCCTGGCACTAGGCCTTCCAATGCCGCACGTCGAGGTGATCGAGGTCCCCGATTGGCTTGTGGCGAATACTCCAGATTTGCGAATCCAACTGGCTGGCACAGAGATGCCATGTCAAAGCGGCAAACAACTGGCCTCCCTCTATGTTGGCCCGGACACTTCTGGCCTGACATTCGACTACTTGCCTCGCGAGCTGTTGCAGAGTGTTCGCAATCTTGCCGACTTCGCCCGAGTGCTTGTTCTGGACAAGTGGACGTGCAACAGCGATGGACGGCAGGCGATCTTCTTTCGTAAGACCCCGAGAAGCCAGCGATACGCCGCAACCTTCATTGACCAGGGCTACTGCTTCAATGCCGGCGAGTGGACGTTTCCAGACTCTCCCCTTCGAGGCGCATACGCGAACAACTGCGTTTACGAGGGTGTGATGGGATGGGAAGCGTTTGAGCCGGCGCTCAATCGGGCAGAAGAGATGGATGCTCACGCTATTTTGCGGTGCGCTGCCGATATTCCCGAAGAGTGGTACGAGGGAGACAGGGTCGGTCTGGAGCGGCTGGTGGAAACGCTCTGCCATCGACGGCCTACGATCCGGAAGTTGATCGGCGAATTTCGCAGGTCGAACCGGAACCCATTTCCGAACTGGCGTGAATCGCCCGCGGATTCTGCCATGCCTCTCGCAGCAAGAGATCGATCGCTTGAGGTACAGCGTTTGTAATTGACACCCGTTCAAGCGACCGGCTCTCGGCACAAAGCACTAGGAAAGGAGGATCAAGCCAATGGTTGAGCACAATCCTCCATCTCGTGCCGAAAGCGCCCGCCTTCCAGTGAATCCCCTTCCAATTGCGCTCTATGTCTCCGATGGACTCATTTTCGAGCTCTATGACGGAGGACAGCCCTGCGGTAGTTTTTCGATCCGTTGGGAGCGGCTGATTCCAGCGAGAAAAGACCAGCCAGAGACAGTCTCTCCGAATCCGCAAGCGGCCTCGCGCACGCACCGGGATTAACGCCGGCGCATGGTTCGCAGCGCACAGGTCAACCAACCGCCTAACGCGGATTTCAAGCTGATCGCCAACTAATGAGAAATGAGGATGGCCATGAGAATTCGTGTGACCACCAGGGCCGACCTGTACGAAAGACGGAAACAACAACATATCGAGCGTGGCTACCAGATCGAAGACGAACAGCCGATTCCTGTGAACGGTTTCTGCTCCTTTGTCGCGGTGCGGGAGCTACCTGCCTCAGACGGACTTACCGAACTGGTCGCTCAGGCTCTCAACGGAAGCCACGGTACGCATGATGATTATTGAGGTACTCGATGTCGCTCAGAGTCCGCTTTCGCTTTGATGGCAA
>JBAVUO010000002.1:0-2008 GCA_049696815.1 Terriglobales bacterium
TCAGCACGGCCACGATCTGTTCCACAGAAAACCGCTTCCTCTTCACGGCAAATCTCCCTTCCTCAGGTAGTAGATTTTGCCGGAAACTAACCCTCATTGTGTGTCAGAAATCGGGGGGCCGCTCAAGTTGTTGTTAGGCCTGCGACGACTACTAGAAGAACGGGGCGCTTTATCGGAAAAGCTGCTTAGCCAGTCGGATCATCTCCCGTCCGCAGAACCATATGTCCGCCGTTTCGGAAGCTTGTCCGAAGCGTTTGAGAAAGTCGGCTACATCGGCCCAAGGTTAACAGCGACCAGAACCAGGCGTATCAAACGTGCTTTGCGCGACGAAATTATCGCCCAGGTCGTCGCCACTGATCCGAGTCGCATCACCGTCATTCAGAACGATGGACATTTTCGCCCAAGACTTCGGGTCTTGGGCTTACTGGTGACAGTATTCGTATGCCGATGCTCGCAAAATGGCGAAAATGAACCCCGATGGATTCTCAACCCTGTCCACGGTGAGCGGAATCGTATTGCGCTTATCGTCCTCCTCAATCCGGGGAACAAGAGCGTGATGGATCTATTTATCGTGCCTGATACTGCGCCGCAAACTCGTTATACGCTCAGGATCGATGATCCCTGGCTACGACGAGGCAAGCAACTCGGCTCCATTGGGAACTTCCTACCGGTGGTCCGTCTCATCAACGTTCAGCGCAAGAGCCACAACACTTCATAAGCGGAGTGGCCATCTGCCGATCTCACGCCCCGGACACACGCCGACGAGTTTCGCTTTGGGGGGGCAATGTCGCAGGAGCAAGAAAAACGTCCGAGGTAAAGCTGGACTCTCGGCCTAAAAAGGGCTCAGAAGTCTTTGGGGCGGGCCAGACAAACGGCGTAAACGCATTCTGCTCTATGCCAACCTTTCGGCATCTCTGCCGAATGGCCGTCACGCTTGCTGGTCCCCGCACGCAGATTCAATCCCTTACAGTGGCCCGTCAGATGCCCATAGCCAAGCGTGGACAACGAGAAAATTCGACGGCTGACAGAGGAACTTGTCGCCATTGATAAATGGGACAGGTTCCAAGGCGGGAGCTTCGATCCGGTTGGCAAGGAAGCGCGACTGCGGCGGCTTCGGGAGATTATCGTCGAACTTGGCAAAGCCTCGGCAAAGACGGCCCGAGACTGAATTCAATGGCCTCTAGCTCGGCCCGACGCGACAAGTCTCCACCCTATTCGACGCCATTGAGCGCGGCTTCCACGGCATCCACATCCGCCCCCAAGTCGCGGCCGCCGGGGGCGGCGCCGGCACCGGGCGAAACTTTGGAACAGCCGGCCGTCTTCTCGCGGCAGAGCCGCGGGTCCCTGGCTACCCCGTCTTTCAAGTCGCGAATGCCCGCCGATCCGGGAGAAGTGACGATCGTTCCCGACGGCCAACCGCCGCCTCCGTCAATGATGAGGTTGTGGTCGAATCGGTAGTTGCTGAAACATTCCTTCAGAACCGCCTCCGCACCCTGGCGTTGTGTTCTGCCGGCGCAGTTGTCGCGGCCGCCGCCAGCCGAGGCGAGCGCAGGACGGCGTCCTCCGACGGAAAACACGCTGTTCGTCAGGCTGAAGTTGTCGATCTTACCGTTCTTCCCGATCATGGATATCAGCGGGCCGGGAACGAACGCGGTGATGTGGTCCATCTGCAAGTCGTGCAGAGGCGGATCCACCACCAGCATCTTGAGAAAGACGCCGAATCCCAAGTAGTCCTGCTCGTGCACATTGTCGGCGATGAGATCGTGAATGCTGTAGCGCCCGCCGTCGGTAGTGGTGCCGCCGGCATCCGACCGTATGTTCGCGATGGTCAGGACACCGGCAACATTGCGGATGCGGTTATAGCGCATCGTGACGTCGGTTACCTGGCACTTGGGGCACTTGTTGCTCTGGTTCTTCGGATTGAGCAGGACGGAGAATCCGGTCTGCGTAAAACCGCCCCAGGAGTTCTCCAGCAGGTTGGCCTCAAACAGCACCCGTTGCGCGTTTT
>JBAVUO010000003.1:0-7977 GCA_049696815.1 Terriglobales bacterium
GCGCCCTCGCGACAGCCGGCAAGGTGCCGGCGCTACAGTCCGGACGCGGACGGTAATCATCACGCGGTACTGGGAGGCTCGAGCAGAAAGACGAAAGCCACCGTGCGGCTGCACTTGGGGCAGGCTCCGGCAACACGAGAGTTGCGGCGGGCATCCTATAATTCACATATGCGTAAATCTTGTTGTTCCGGGGCTACGGGAACACGGTGGATCCCGGAAATCGCTGCTTTCGTTTTGCTTTCCTGTCTGGGGGCGATGGCAGGGAAAGATTTTGTGATGCCTGCGGCGCAACCGGCCCGCACCTATCCCGCGCATGACGAGCACAAGATGGAAAAAGTGACGGTCGCGGTCGATCCCTATGACATGGGCGACAAGGCGCAAATTTTCAGCGTCAATTACCGCGAATACGACTACCTGCCGGTTTTCCTCATCGTGACCAACGACGGCGACCAGCCGGTTTCGCTCGGCGGGATGAAGGCGCAGCTGGTGACCGTCAACCGCGAAAAACTTGGCGCCGCGACGGTAGACGATCTGGTGCGGCGGATGTCGCATCCTCAGCGCAACGACCGGCCGTCTCCGCTGCCGATCCCTCTGCCGGGGAGCAGAAAGGTGAAAGGAGCGGTGAGCGGCAAGACGATGGACGAAATCAACCGGGCCATGTTCAGCGCGAGAGCGATTGAGCCGCACACGACGCGCGCCGGTTTCGTGTTCTTCGACGTTTCCGACATCTCGACGCCGCTGGCCGGAGCGAACTTCTACCTGACCGGTGTCGAGGACGCGGGCGGGACCGAGCTGATGTATTTTGAAATTCCGATGGAGAAGTATCTGAGCGCGCCGCAAGCGAAGAAACCGTAGGGAGCGCCGGGTTCAAATCAGCCGTTCTTCCGCAATGCCGCGCAGCCCCGCAACCATCACTGGTGCAACCGCGATGTTTCGCCAGTTGTCCAACGGTGCGGCCCCGGCCGCAGTTCTCATGGAAGGCGATAGCGCTCAGAACCAGGTCAATGAGTGCGCACGCGATGTTACGTCAAGAATCCATCGCGAGGCGGCGCGTTCCAGTTCGCGTAAACAGGTTCAGGAAGAAAATCTTGCTTCTACTCTCTCGCAATCCGCAACCCACGTAACTTTCCCCAACTGGGGACCGTACACCTGGGCAGGCCCCGTTTGCATCGGCGCCTGTTCGACAACCTCCAGCCGATTCGCGACAGCAAGATCAGTTGCGGTGGTTACGATGGAATCCGCGCAATCTGTACAGAGCAGTGGGCGTGGCGGGCTACAGCTTCTGAAACGCTGCCAAGAAGGAAGCGCCCCAGCCCTTTGCGTCCATGAGAACCAAGAACAATCAAGTCAGCGTGCCATTCCGCAGCGGCATCCAAGATGACGCTCCTAGCGTCGCCTGTCGCGACTGACGTGGTTACTTTGAAGCCAGCGGACGAGAGCGTTTTGGCCGCCCGATCTACGATTTCGTGTGCTTGCGGAAGTCGGTCCTCTAGTTCCGGATAGTACCCTCGAGACATTTGTGGAGGCGCAGAGGTGGCAATCGGTTCAACAACGTGCAATACCCGGACCTCAGCATCTTGAGGCCGGAACTGCCCGGCGAGGCTCTTCGCCGCAGCTCCTGAAAACTCGGAATCATCAGTGGCTAAGAGGATCTTCATGACTTCCTGCTTCCTGCCTGCGGCACCACAGCGCAGTCGTAGACGTGCTGCCGCATACAATGCTATCACCGCCTGGAGCGTGAGGGGCAGCAGGAGCGACGAAAAAGAGCGCTGAGGGCATCCTCAAATGTGACCGTCTATAATCTCCAACTATGTCGACCACGCCAGCGATTTCCGAGGAAATCCTCGCGAAATATGAGCCGGTCATCGGGCTCGAAGTGCACGTGCATCTGCTGACCGCGTCGAAGATTTTCTGTTCCTGCTCGACCCGGTTTGGCGATCCGCCGAACAGCAACGTTTGCCCGGTCTGCTTGGGGCTTCCGGGAGCGCTGCCAGTGCTGAACCGGAAGGCGGTGGAGTTCGCGACGCTAGCGGCGATGGCGCTGAATTGCCGCATCAACGAGACCTCGATTTTTGCCCGCAAGAATTACTTCTATCCCGATCTGCCCAAGGGCTACCAGATTTCGCAGTACGACAGGCCGCTGGCCGAGTTCGGATTTATCGAGATTCCAGTGGCTGGCGGCGCGAAGAAGATCGGCATCACCCGCCTGCACCTGGAAGAAGACGCGGGCAAGAGCCTGCACGAAGGCTTTGCCGGTGCGGCCGAGAACACGGCGATCGACTTGAACCGCACCGGCGTGCCGCTTGCCGAAATCGTGAGCGAACCCGACATGCGATCGCCCGAGGAAGCCCACGAATACCTGACGCGGCTGAAGGAGATCATCCTGTACACGGGGGTGAGCGACTGCAACATGGAAGAAGGGTCGCTGCGGTGCGATGCCAACGTCAGCGTGCGGCCGCGGGGACAGAAGGAGTTCGGGACCAAAACGGAAATCAAGAACGTCAACTCGTTCCGCTTCATCCAGCAGGCGCTGGAGTACGAGATCGAACGCCACATCGGAGTGATCGAGTCGGGCGGCACGATCGAGCAGGAAACGCGTCTCTACAACGCGAACGAAGGCCGGACCTACGGCATGCGTTCGAAAGAGCAGGCGCACGACTACCGCTACTTTCCCGAGCCGGATTTGCTGCCGCTGGTGGTGGACGAGAAATGGCAGGCCGAAATACGCGCCCGCTTGCCCGAGCTTCCCGAAGCGCGCCGCCGGCGCATGACGAAGGAATACGGTATCACCGCAGGCGACGCGTCCACTTTGACCCGGACGCGGGCGCTGGCGGATCAGTTTGAGGCGGCGGCCAGGGCGGCAACGAACCCCAAGCGCGTGGCCAACCTGGTGCAGAGCGAACTCCTGGGCCGGCTGAAAGCGCGGGAACTGGAAATCGAGCAGTCGCCGATTTCGATGGCGGGCGTGGCCGCGTCCGCCGATCTGGTCGAATCGGGCGCGATCTCCGGCAAGATGCTGAAGGATCTCTACGACCTGTGCTTTGAACGAAACAAAGATTTTCCTGCAATCTACGAAGAAGAGGGGCGGCCAGAGCAATCGCGCGACACTTCGGCGCTGGAGAAGCTGGCCGGCGAGGTCATCGCGGCCAATCCCAAGCAGGTGGAGCAATATCGCGCAGGCAAGAAAACCCTGATCGGGTTCTTCGTGGGGCAGGTGATGAAGGCGTCGAAGGGACAGGCCAATCCGCAGCTGGTGAATGAAGTGGTGACGAAGAAGCTGGAAGGGTAAACAGTCCTCGCGGTTGAGCTTCCAAGCAGGCGGATCAGGCAAGGTAGCTTCGACTGCGGTTAAGCTTCGCTAACGCGAAGCTCAGTCCTCGCTCAGCATGACAAGCAGTTGAATCTGGTTCCCATACGCTGGCCTACTTGGCCGCGCCCGCATTCTTGAGCACTTCTTCCGCGTAGTAGTTCCTGACCTTGGCGTCGTCGCGGAGGGTCTCGTAGTAGGCCGCTTTCAGCAGTTGCTCGCGCCGGTCGCGTAACTGCTGGCGGATGGCCTGTTGCACCCGCGGATCATTCAAGTCGCGCTGGCCGGACGGCTCCTTGGCGAGCAACTTCACGATCATGTACGCGTAGGGCTGGCGATTGGCGGGATTGATCATGGGGATGACGGGAGTGTACTGTCCCGGCTTCAGCTTGAGGACTGCTTCGCGGGAGGCCGGGTCGGCATTCTTCAAGGCCGACTCGGGGGCCATTCCGAGATCGCCGCCGTTGTTGCTGGTCTCCGGATCCTCAGAGTAATTCATGGCCAGGGTGGCGAAGTCGTCGCCGCTATCGAGGCGGTTGACGATCATCTGGATCTTTTTGCGCGCCTCGGCGTCACCCTGCGCCTTGCTGTTCTGCAGGTTGTGCACCTGGGGGTTGGGCATCGCAGTAACCATGATTTTGGCAAGATGATATTGCGGTTCGATCAGGTTGAACTCGGCCTTGTGCGCGTTGTAATAGTCGTTTATGTCCTGGTCGGTAATGTTGATGCGCGAGGTAATCTCTTTGTTGAGCACCTTGTCGCGGGTGAGCGAGCGCCGCAGGTCGCGCTTGAAGTCGTCGAGGGTGATCTTCTTTTCCTCCATGCGCTTGGTGAACTCCTCGGCGGTGTACGGCGATTTGATCTCGTTCAGTTTGCGGTCGACTTCTTCATCGGTCGCCAGCAGGCCCAGCTTTTCCGCGCGTTGCATCAGGATTTCCGTCTCGATCAGTTCATTCAGGATGCTGAGGCGAAGGCTGACGGCCTGCTCGCCGGCGGGCACCTGATCGGAGCCGGCAGTCTGGTTGGCGTAGTATTTGTCGACCTCGCTGCGATAGATCTTGCGTCCGTTGACCGCGGCCACGACGTCGCCGCCGCCGCCGCTCCGGCTGCACGCTCCCAACAGGAGCAGAAGAAAGGCACTCGACACGACCAGACTGGCCTGCCTCAGATGGAGATGTTTGTTCAAGTTCCTGCCTCCGCTTCGATTCCCAACCTATTCCGCCATCCCCTGCCTGCGGCCGGGAGCATTGCCTGACGGCGGAAGGCCAACGGCTTACTTGGAAGGCTTGACCGGCGGTGGGTTCGCTTCCCCGGCAGCCTTGTGTCCAGGAGGCGCCACCCCGGCATCCTGCAGAGCACGATCAAGGGCCGCCCGCAATTCGTTGATGGGCACCGCCCCATCCAGCTTCTGGCCATTCACGAACAGGGTTGGAGTCGCGTTCACCCCCAGGTCGTCTGCTTCGTGCATCGATGCCCGGACGGCGGCATCGCTCTGGGTTTTGATGCAGGATTGCAATTTTGCCCCATCGAGATTGTGTTTCCCGCCTTGCAGCGTGGCCAGCTTGTCCAGCGCCGTATTCTGCGCATCGCGCCCTTTTTCGGTGCCGATGGCGTGCTGATTGGCATGCAGGTAATCCGCAAAGTCCCAGTAGGCGTCATTGTTCTGGGCTGCCAGGCAGTTGGCATCCACCGCCGCATGAACGGCCCAGGGATGGATCTCTTCCAGCGGGTAATCCTTGTAGATGAAAAGGACGCTTTCGCCGTACTCCTTGAAAATTTCGGGAAAGAGGGTCTGGTGCATGCGCGCGCAGAAGGGACACTCGAAATCGTCGTAGTTGACGGCCACGACCTTAGCGTCTTTGTTGCCGCGGGTGGGTCGGCCGCTTACGTCAATTTTCTTCATGATCTCGGCGTACGGATCCTTGGTCATATCCAACTTGGTCATGCGCACGAGAGTTTTGTTGTCCCTGGCGAGCAGGAATTCATAGTCCTGTTTCTTGCCGGCATTATCAAACGTAACGGTCAGCGCATCGTAGTTGGGAAACTCGCTGGGCCGGAGAGGGCCGACATCGATCTTGACCTCGGCGGGGACGGAATAATGAGCGCGGACTTGCCGCTCAACCAGCCGGACGACATCCGGAGGGGGGGACTGCGCCGAACAACCGAGAGCGATGAGCAGAAGGACAAGAAAACCTCGCCGATAGAGAATCACTCGAAGCCGCCTGAACATGCGTAATCACTTGATTATCTCATGGCGGCGCGGTTCCACCGCGGGGAGCGCGCCGTTGGCCGCCGAGGTTCGTCCCGGCAACAGCTCCTCGGCGGTGAGAAGGCGGTTCATGGAGCCGGAACGGAATCCTTCGAGGTCGAGGGTCACGAACTTGAATCCCAGGGCTCTAAAGACCCGTACGAATTCGCCCGCCATCTGGGCTGTCAGGGCGCGCGGAAGGTCCTCGAGCGCAATTTCAATGCGTACAATCTCCCCGTGATGGCGGACACGGAATTGATGGAAGCCGAGCGCGCGCAGCGCGTCTTCCCCCTGCTCCACGACGCTGAGGACCTGAGGCGTGACCGGCCGTCCGTATTCAATTCGCGACGAAAGACACGCCGAAGCGGGTTTGTCCCAGACCCGCAGGCCGGCCTGCCGGGCCAGTTCCCGGATCTCGGTCTTGCCCAGTCCGGCTTCGAGCAGCGGCGCAGAAACCTGGTGCTGGCTCGCAGCCTGCTGCCCCGGGCGGAAGTCCCCTTGGTCGTCGGCGTTCACTCCGTAGGCGATGGCGTCGAAGGCGTGGGCTGAGCGGTACTGCTCCATGACCGTGAATAGCTCGTCCTTGCAATGGAAGCAGCGCATGGCGTCGTTGCGAGAATACGCTCGATTCTCCAGTTCGTGAGTCTCGACCACAGCAACGGGGATTCCGCGTTCGCGGGCGAAAGCGAGCGCATCTTCCAGGTGGGTCCGGGCCAGGCTGGGGGAATCGGCGATGACCGCGCGCATCCGGTCACCGAGTACCTGGTGCGCCGTCCAGGCCAGAAACGCGGAGTCCACGCCGCCCGAATAGGCGATGAGCAGACGACCGCGGGCGGCGAGGATGTGGCGCAGGCGCGCGGCTTTCGAATTCAGCGAAATAGGTGTATCCACTGCCTGCATTGTAGTGGAACGAGCGCGGCGCAGGAATCGCTTCTAGTCTGCATTACTTACGACCGGGTGGAGCAGGCCTTCAGGCCTGCAGGAACGGTAAGAAACATGAGGGCTTCAACCGCTGAGGTACTTTGGGCCTGCGGCCGCGTGATGTACCTCAGCGGCTAAAAGCCGCTACTGAGAACAGGCTGGCTATCGCAGCGCTGAAGCGCTGCGCCACCCAAACCCCGCTCTGCGCATGAATGATGCAGGCTAGTACAGCCGCTCCTGCCTCCGCAGGTTGCCGAAGGCGCCCACATTGGTCAGCGAAAACGCGACGCGGAACTGGTTCTCGTTCCGCACCAGTCCGAGCGCGAAGCGCCGGTACTCGACGCTGAGCCCGCAGCAATCCCAGTTATAGCTGGCCTGCGCGGTGGAATACTGCAGGAATCCCTGGTTGGCGTCGAAGCCGAAGCTGGTGGCGCCGCTGAAGCCGCGCTTCTGGGCGTTTCCGTAACCGAACAGGATGCGGAGCTGGTGAAAGTCGCTCGCGCCGGCCACCGCCTTTCCCAGGGTCGCATTCGCCACGCGCAGGAAGGTGTCGCCAGCCCCCATGGTGAAGAGCCCGTAGTGATAGTTTGCCAGCAAGGTGCTGGCATTGAGGTGGCTCGGTTTCGTATCGAGATCCACGTCCCACTCGGTGTTGGTGTGGGGGCTGGTCTCGATCCGCAGCCGGGAGATGACGGGAGAGAAGTTCCGCAAGCCGCTCAGAAACGCGATGCCAGTGAAATCCGCGGTGGAGGTAAAAACGTTCCGCTGCCCGGCAACCAGAGCATGCCCGAAAGTGGGATCAAAGAAATACTTCTGCGCCAACTCCCAGCTCAGAATTTCCCTGGGGCCGGAAGGACAAGGCTTGGACTCCGGGTTCACTGGCACCTCCCAAGGAGCGGCGCTGGAGGGTGCGGCTCCTCCGATGATAAGAGAACTCATCTCTGGCTGGGCGCAGTCTTCGGCGCCGGGGTTGGTGCTCTTGGCATAGAGCCGGTTCACGACCGCGTACTCGATTTCATTGGTATTGGAGAACAGATCGCGGGCATCGAAACGCAGAATCTCCGCGAAATTATTCACACCCGTAACGTAGTCGTACTTGATGCGCGGTTCGATGAGGTGCTTCCACCGGCGTCCCAACCAGGGACGCTGATAAACCCGGGAGAGCGCCGGCGGGCGCAGTTCGAAGGCGGTTTCCAGGGCCTTGCGATTGACAGCCTCGTCCTGGGCCTTTCCCGTTCTACCGGCCAGTTGCGCGTTGTATTGCTCGGTGTAGAACGTGTCCCGCAGCGTCAGTTCCGGGCGGATGGACCATCCTCGCCATTGCACCGGCATGGAGAGCGACGGAGAAAGGTCAAACCTCCCGACCAGCGGAGCCGTGTGAAAGCCGATCTTGCGCACCTGCAGGCCCTCGGCGGCGCTGTCGAACGACCAGTACAGAGGAGTGTGTCCCAGCTGACGCTCCACGCCGGAAAGCAGAAAACTCGGGGTGTGCAGAATCTGG
>JBAVUO010000004.1:0-18558 GCA_049696815.1 Terriglobales bacterium
CTCGTCTTCGCGATGTGGTTTCTGCGGATCGGCGCCGCCCGCCGGCAGCACGTAAACGCCCGCGCTCATGGCCGGAACACCCAGGAATTCCAGATAGAGCCTGCCCTTTTCGCCCCGCCGCCGGGCGAGATCGTCGATATGGAAGAAATGAGCCACAGCGAACCCGCTCCTAGCTGCTGGCTTCTAGCAACCACAAAGAGACGCAGCAAGCTGCGTCTCTACGTTCTGGCAACTGGGTACTGGCAACTGGGTACTGGCTACACCGCTCCCCGGAAAAAGATCTCCGTGTATTGACGCACGATCGCCTCACCCGTCAGCAGGCCGTCGGATTTATACCACTGGTAGATCCAGTTGATCATGCCCAAAAGGGCGAAGGCCGCGGCGCGCGGCGTGACCGGCGAACTCGAATTGCGCTGCCGTTGCACATCCGCTACCAGGTTCTCCACGAAGTGAACATAATCTTTCTTGCGGCCGTTGATCTTTCGGCGCAGCGACGGCGGCAGCGGATGGTTCTCGTGCAGCATGACCGTGATCTCGCGGTCCTCGACGCTGAGCACGACTTCGATATGCAGCCGGATCAGCGTGCGCAGTCGCTCTTCGGCCCCTTCGATGCGTCGCACCACGTTGATCACCCGTTCCTCGGTGATGTCCATGGCGTGCGACATGATGTTGTAGAGGATTTCGTCCTTCGACTGGAAGTGATGGTAGAGGCCGCCTTTGGAGAGCTTCAGCGCGGCGGCGACGTCGTTCATCGAGGTGGCATCGTAGCCCTGCTGCTGGAACAAGCGGGCGGCGGCGCGCAGGATTTCCTGGCGAGGTTCAACGGTCGCTTCGCGGTGCATCACAACAGATGGTATCGCGGAATGGGTTTCCGCTCCAGTGTACGCATTCATCTGTGGGGGATAGCTATACAGACTGGAAAATTCACCCCCTCTACTATTCGCCAACCTCTGTGTCACCTCTCCGTCGCATAGCTCTTGCAAAAGGGACTGCGAGGCACACAGATAGAACTACGGAAACATAGGTCAACAATTCGCCTTGGAGATATGGAACCACGGCAAGCACTTGAACCTGGAATGCTGTATGCGTCGCATGAAGGACAACCACTACGGGCAAACTCTCCAAACTACAATGATAGAGATACGCAAAAATAACCGACCACGCGATCGTATTGATAATACCAGTTGACAGAAACGCGATTTTGTTGATTGGAGTTGAGCCTTGCAGCACGAGCCACAACGGAATGTGCCAAACTCCCCAGTACACGCCAAGAAGCAGAACGGAAACCAGGCGCGAATAGCGAAATTCGAGTCTCTTCAGGGCAAAGGCTCTCCAAGCGAGCTCTTCCCACAGCGGGCCAAATGGCAGTGTCATTAGAAAGGTAGTTAAGACTCCGACCGGGGAGGGCAGGAGGTAGCCCGTCGCGAAATAGAAAAGCACCACATTGAGGGCGACGACAAACACACTGCACGGCAATGCGACGGCGACGATGTACCACCGGAGACGGGTTCTCCACTTTGTCAGAGTGGATAACATGCGCCGGAACTGATCCCTTCCCTCGAATAAGGCCCAGATAACAGCCAATATCCCTGGCAAACAGTTCCCGATCACGAGCTTCACGGCAAGGAGCGGGATCTTGAACTCCATTCCGAAAACGGACAATAATAACCGTTCTCGGCTGTCGATTGGCCACAGCCAAGCTGTCCATGCGGAAGCCGCACTCAGCAAAAGAAAAATGCCCAGGGGCCAGAGACGCTTCACGTCCGCTGACGCTGGCGTGTTATCCATAGGACGGATGTCTTCGCCTTCCCTTGGTCCAATGACTCAATGATTCAATGCCTCAATGGTTCAATCAATCGGTCCGCCAGCGGAATCGCGTCACCGCCACTACCCCGAACAACAGCGTGAAGAGCAGCAAGACGGCGATGGGCGCCAGCGCCGAGGAGAATCCCAACCCGCGCCAGGTCATGCCGTCCAACCCGTCCATCGCCCAGCGGGTCGGAATGATCACGGTCAGTTTCTGGAGCCACTTCGGGAAGACGAAGGTTGGCACCCAGGCGCCACCCAGCATCACCATGAAGAGTGTCGCCATGATGGAGTAGCCGCGTGTGGCCTCGACCGTCTCGCCGAGGGCGGCGACCATGAGGCCGAAGGCGGCGGTCATCAAGGAAAAGGCGGCGCAGACTCCCACAAAGCCCGCGAAGCTGCCCCGGATGTGGACGCCGAACACGATCCGGGCGAAGCTGAAGAGCACCAGCAGAAGAAATCCCGCGATCAAGGAAGCGCTCACCGCCCGGCTGCCCAGCAGCATGGTGCGGGAAAGTGGCGCGGCCCGCAGGCGCTGCCAGAGCCCGCTCTGCCGCAGCATCAGCAGCGCGATTCCGACATCGAGTCCCATGAAGAGGATGAACTGAATGCCCATGCCTCCGAACGAGTGTGCGTAACCGTTGTACGCGACGTCTTGGCCCGAAGTGATCGCCTGCTCTCGCGTCTCGTAGGGCATGGTGAGTCCGCCGGATGATTCTCCTTGCCCGGACGCGCCCGCGCGCGCCGGTTCTCCATTTTGGCGTTCGTTCCACTCTTTCACGCCGCCGAGCAGATCGCGCAGAGCCTTCCGGTCGGCCGTTGGGAGCTGAGGATTGTTCTCCACCTGCGCGAGGGATTCGTTCACCATCTCGCGCCCGCTTTTACCGGTGAACATCTCCTTGCTGACGGTCTGCATGACCGCGCCACTCAGGACGCCCTTCACCATGTTGAGTTCCACATTGTGGGAAGGGTCGTAGAGCACGCCAAGTTCGGGTTTGGTCGCGTTCGTAAACAGCGCGTGTCCGGCATCCCTGCCGAAATCTTTGGGGATGACGATCGCGACGGTCGCTTTCCCTTTGCCAACCGCCTCGCGCGCGGCGTCGAGCGCGGACGGCTTCACATCGAGGCTCTTCTCACTCGCAAGCTGCGTGATGAGCCCCCGGGAGATGTCGCTTCCGTCCTGGTCAACCACCAGCACGGGCACTTTACTCATCTCCGCATTGCCACCCTGCCCGCCGAAAAGATAACCGAAGAAGGCAGCCAGCACGATGGGAACCAGCATCGAGACGACCACGGCTCGGCGATCTTTGAAGAACAGTTTCAGGTCTTTTCGCACCAAGGCCAGGAACGGAATCATCACGAGTCTCGAAGGCTCCTTCCGGTGAGAGTAAGAAAGACGGTCTCAAGATTCGGCTGCTCGCTCGAGACATGATGGTAGGAATGCCCGTTCTCGGCCAACCAGCGAAGAATGCCGGGCGCGCCGCGGGAAAGGTCGTGAACTCCAACCCGGAGAGTGCTTTGTTGCAACTCAGCCGACTTCACCTCGGGAAGCGCCAGCATCTGTTCCGGTTTGAAGCCGTCCGCATGGTCGAGTTCGACGGCAATCACATTGGTGACCGGCAACAGCTTGTGCAGCCCCTGCAAAGTGTCGTCGGCAATCATCTTCCCGTGATCGATGATCACGATGCGGTCGCAGAGCCGCTCGGCCTCTTCCATATAGTGCGTGGTGTAGATGAGGGTCTTGCCGCGTTTTTTCAAGGTCTCGAGATTTTCAAAAATGGCGTTGCGGCTCTGCGGATCGACCCCGACCGTCGGCTCGTCGAGCAAAAGGATCTGCGGATCGTGAAGCAGGGCCCCGGCCAGGTTCAAGCGCCGTTTCATGCCTCCGCTGAACGTTCCCACTTTGTCGCCGGCGCGATCCGATAGCCCTACCAGATTCAGCGCCTCGGCGATTGCCTGCTTTGCTTTCGCGCCTGCGAGCGAGTACAGCGCCGCAAAAAATGTCAGGTTGTCTCGTGCGGAGAGCTTGTCAAAGAGCGCCATATCCTGCGGGACGAGGCCGATCTTCAGCTTGACCGGGTCGGTGTCGCTCTTCACCTGCTTACCTTCGATGAGGACTTCGCCGGAATCCGGGCTGAGCAATCCCGCGATGATGGAGACGGTGGTCGTCTTGCCGGCGCCGTTCGGTCCGAGCAAGCCGATGGTCTCTCCGGAATCGGCCCGAAAACTGACGCCGTTGACGGCAATCAGCTTTCCGTAGCTCTTGGTAAGGCTTTTCACTTCCAGCATGGCTGAGGAGTTTACCACTGGCGAGAATTGTGCAAACCGGTGACATCGCGGTGACACGCGACGTGGGTTCCCCCACTAGCCTTGAACCGCAGCCAAGTCGGAGATCATCGTCCTAGCAGGTTGCGCAGATTGCTGACTCGCCGCCCCGACTTCGCGCCAACAACTCAAGGAGAATTGTCATGCAGCGTCGCACTTTCGTTCTCGCCGCTTGCCTCGGGCTCTTGCTGATCGTGGGCTCCAGCGTGGCGGTCGCGCAGTATCAACTCCACAATCTGGTTTCGAATCAGATCGGACAGGCAAAACACATCGATCCCTTGCTGGTAAACGCCTGGGGATTAGCCTACGGTCCTGGTGGACCTTTCTGGATCAGCGATCAAGGCTCTGGCTGGTCGACGCTTTACGATGGCGCGGGCAACGCCGAGAGCCTCAAAGTCGAGATCCCCACCGCCAGTGGCGGGGGCGTCGGTTCACCCACCGGAATCGTCTTCAACGGTTCGTCGGAGTTTCAGGTGCAAGGACAATCGACGTTCTTTGTGTTCGTCACCCTAGACGGAACCATCAGCGCATGGGCGCCGGGTGGCGACCTCAACAATGCCAGCATCGCCGTGGACAACTCGGGGTCGGGTGCGGTTTACACCGGCTTGGCCATTACCAACAAACCTTCCGGCAACTTTCTGTACGCGGCCGACGTCGCCAACGGCAAAGTCGATATCTATGACGGAACTTTCACCTTCGTGAAGTCGTTCACCGATCCCGGGGTGCCCGCGGGCTTCACTCCCTTTGGCATCTCGGACATCAATGGGCAGGTCTATGTGGCTTTCGCGGATTCGACCGGCGGTCCGGGAGGGGTCATTGACATCTTCGGCGAAGACGGGACTTTCGTGAAGACCCTCATCCAGGGCAAGCCGCTCAATCAACCCTGGGGCTTCGCGGTGGCGCCAAAGAATTTCGGGCCACTGAGCAATGCTCTGCTGATTTCGAACAACACCAACCACGGCACGATTAACGCATTCAATCTCGGGACTGGCCAGTTCGTGGGCACGATCAAAGACGCCAACCGCAAGGCGATCCGCATCGACCAGCTCTGGGGCATTGAGTTTGGCGGCGGATCGGCAAACGACGGACGCACCAACCAGCTCTTCTTTACCGCCGGTCCCAGCAACAACCTGGCTGGGACCTTCGGGTCGATTACGTTCATCAAATAAGAGCCAGCAGGCGCTGGCAGAATAAACTGGATTTTCACCACAGAGGCACAGAGACACAGGGCAAACCTGATCTGGTTTTTCTTCTCTGTGACTCTGTGGTGAGGCCTTTAGGTTTCAGCAAGTTACGAACCCACCGCCAGAGATCCCGGGCCGGTGGGTTTCGTGTTTTCGGAGGTAAAGAAACCAGGTGGCGACGGGATCCGGATTGGGAAATTGAAGCTTGACATGGGGAGATAAGGAACGTAGTATGTGTGGAACCGACCGGTCGGTCGGCTTTTCATATCAGCACAATTAAGGAGTTTTCCCGTGGCCACAGTCTTCTATCAAAACGATGCCAACCCCTCAGCCCTAAAGGGCAAAACCATCGCGGTCTTCGGCTACGGTTCCCAGGGACACGCCCAGGCCCAGAACCTGCGCGACAGCGGATACGATGTCATCATCGGGCTTGATCCCGAGCGCACTTCGGCCAAGCAGGCCCGCGCCGACGGCATGACCGTCCTGGCCCCGGCCGAAGCCGCCAAGCTCGCCGACTGGATTCAGATTCTCACGCCCGACGAGACCCAGGCCGAGTTCTACGCCTCCGCCATCAAGCCGCACCTGCACAAGGGCAAGATCCTCGGCTTCTCCCACGGGTTCAGCATTCATTTCAAGACGATTGTGCCCCCAAAAGACGTGGATGTGGTGATGATTGCTCCCAAGAGTCCCGGCCACCTGCTGCGCCGGGTGTATGCGCAGGGCGGAGGCGTACCCTCGCTGCTCGCCATCCACCAGGACGCCAGCGGGCGCGCCCACGAATACGCGCTCGCCTACGCGCATGGCATCGGCTCGACCCGCGCCGGCGTGCTCCAGACAACTTTCAAGGAAGAGACCGAAAGCGATCTGTTCGGCGAGCAGGCCGTGCTCTGTGGCGGGCTGACTTCGCTGATCAAGAAGGGCTTCGAGACGCTGGTCGAGGCAGGCTATGCCCCCGAGATCGCCTACTTCGAGTGCTGCCACGAGATGAAGTTGATCGTGGACCTGATCTACGAAGGCGGCCTGAGCCGCATGCGCTATTCGATCTCAAACACGGCCGAGTACGGCGACCTGACCCGCGGCGAACGAGTCGTCGGCGACGAAACCCGCAAGGCGATGAAGGAGACCCTCGCCCGCATCCAGGACGGCAGCTTTGCCAAAGAATGGATTGAAGAGAACAAGAAAGGCGGCAAGAACTTCGCCGCCTTGCGTGCGCGCGAGAAGCAGCACCCGATCGAAAAAGTCGGCGAGCAGCTTCGCGCCATGATGTCGTGGCTGCCCACGGAAAAGAAGAAAGCCGAAACCACCAGGAAAGATGAGCCCAAGGCAGTCAATGCGTAAAGGGGCCCAAATCGTGCTGGACTGCATGCGCGCCGAGGGCGTCGAACTGGCGTTCGGCTATCCGGGCGGCGCAATCATGCCGTTGTACGACGCGCTCAATGGCAGCGGCATCCGCCACGTCCTGACGCGGCACGAGCAGGGCGCGGTGTTCGCGGCCGAAGGCTACGCGCGGGCCACGGGAAAAGTCGGCGTGGCCATCGCCACCAGCGGCCCGGGCGCCACCAACCTTGTCACCGGCATCGCCGACGCGAAAATGGACTCCGTTCCCCTGGTGTGCATCACCGGGCAGGTGCGCTCGCCTCTTATCGGCACCGACGCCTTCCAGGAAACCGACGTCTTCGGCATGACGCTAGCCCTGACCAAGTGGAACCGCCTCGTGCGTTCGGTGGAAGAACTGCCGCAGGTGATCGCCGAGGGTTTCCACTGGGCGCGCAGCGGGCGCCCGGGGCCGGTGATGATTGACATCCCGGTGGACGTGCTGAAGGCCGCCATCAAGTTCGAAGGGCCGGTGAAGTTCACCCCGCCGCGGCCGGCCGAGCATGTGGGATCGGAGTCCACCTTCGCCGCAACTCTGATTGCGTTCTTGCAGCAGGCCCAGAAGCCGGTGGCGCTGGTCGGGGCGGGGGTGAAGCTCTCCGGCGCAGTGGAGGAACTTCAGCAAGTCCTCGACCGGCTGCAGATTCCAGCGTTCGCCACGGTGCACGGACTCGGCGCCGTCAGACAGGATTCTCCGTACTACCTGGGCATGGTGGGCATGCACGGAACGCGCGCCGCCAACATGGCGCTCGACGAGACCGACCTGCTGCTCGTCTTCGGCGCAAGGTTGGATGACCGCGTCACGGGCGAGCCGACGCGCTTTGCCCCCCTAGCGAAGATCGTGCACTTCGAAATCGATCCTGCACAGCTCGATCGGGTGCGGCCCTGCGAGTTGCCGGTCATCGGCAATCTTGCCGAGACCATTCCCGCGTTTTACCGGGCGGTCCGGCACGCCCACCTGCCGGATTTCAGCGCGTGGCGCGCGGTGGCCTGTGGCAGGGAGCGGGCCGAGCCCGCTAGCGCAGGCCTGGCGCATCCGACCCGGAGTTTTCTCGACGAGCTGTTTGCCCGCATGCCGCAGAACGGAACGGGCACCGTTCTGGCTGACGTCGGCCAGCACCAGATGTGGGCGGCACAGCGTTATCGCGCTTCTTCGCCGCGCGGCTTCATCACTTCCGGCGGCCTGGGCGCCATGGGCTTCGCTTTGCCCGCCGCCATCGGCGTGCAGTTGGCCAAGCCGGACACGGTGGTGCTCTCGGTCTCGGGCGACGGCGGGTTTCAGATGAACATCCAGGAACTGGCGACCGTGCACCGCCTCGGTCTGCCCCTCAAGATGGTCATCATTGACAACAAGTACCTGGGCATGGTGCGGCAGTGGCAGGAGCTCTTTTTTGATCGCAACTACGCCGAGACCGATATGAGCGACAACCCGGATTTCGTCGAAATCGCCAAGGCCTACAAGATTTCGGCTTCGCTGTTGCGCGAAGAAGAGTTCTTGGATCCGGAGCGCGCGAACGAGGTCGCCGGACGTCTGGACCGGTTCTTCAGTTCGCGTGAACCGGAGTTGCTGGTGTTCGAGTGCCATCCCGAGGCCAACGTGTATCCGATGGTGCCGGCGGGAGCGGCATTGTCGGAAATGGTGTTTGAAGAGGAATAGATCGTGTGGGATGGCCGTGTGGGGACGGGTCTTTGACCCGTCCAAGCCGAGCGAAGCTCGGCAGCTCGAGTGATTGGAGAGTCGACATGCATATCTTTCACATTCGCTATCGCAATACCCAGGGAACCTTGATGAGGATTCTGAGCGCGGCCGCACGCCGCGGAATCGATCTGCCCTACGTGCAAGCGGAACCGGCTGAGCAGACGCACCAGGTCACGCTCCTGATGGGCGTGAACGCGAAGCAGGTCGGCCAGCTTTGCCGCGACTGGCGGGCGATTGTGGATGTCATGGACGTTCGTCCGGGCGTCCCCATTAAAGAACTCTGGGACCACGCGCACCTCGGCACGCCACTTCCGCCCGAGTCGGTGATGGCCGCCGAAAGCTCCCGAGCCGCGACCGCATAGCCTCCACCGGAGAGGTCAGAGGTCAGATTGCAGAAGTGAGCTGCGAGCTGCGAGCCACGAGCTTCGTGCCACCAATTCGGTTCAAGCTCGAAGCCCGCAGCTCGAAGCTGAGTTGGTGTCTCACCTCTGCAATCTGACCTCTGACCTCTGACCCTGCATTTCTCCGTGCCTCCGTGTCTCCGTGGTAATAACATAGTGGCACTCCCATGGACCTCAAGCATCGCAGCCGCGGAATCACCGACGGGCGCGACCGGGCTCCGGCGCGTGCCATGTACAAGGCCATCGGCTTCTCCGACGACGACCTCGCCAAGCCGCTCATTGCCGTCGCCAATACCTGGATTGAGACCATGCCCTGTAACTTCCACCTGCGCCGGCTCTCGGCCAAGGTGAAGGAAGGCATCCGCGCGGCCGGCGGCACTCCGATGGAGTTCAACACCATCGCCATTTCCGACGGCGAGACCATGGGCACCGAAGGCATGCGCGCGTCGCTGGTCAGCCGCGAGGTGATCGCCGACTCCATCGAACTGGTCTGCCGCGGGCAGATGTTCGACGCCGCGGTCTGCATCGTCGGCTGCGACAAAACGATTCCCGCCGCAGCCATGGCGCTGGCGCGCATGAATCTTCCGGGACTGGTCTTCTATGGCGGCACCATCGCTGCCGGAAGGTACCGTGGCAAGGACGTCACCATTCAGGATGTCTTCGAGGCAGTCGGCGCCAACGCGGCCGGCAAGATGAGCGACACCGATCTGCGGGAACTGGAGAACGTCGCCTGTCCGGGAGCGGGAGCGTGCGGCGGTCAGTACACCGCAAATACTATGTCCACGGTCATGGAGCTGATCGGGCTCTCGCCCATGGGATTCAACGGCATCCCCGCCATGGATCCACGCAAGGACGAAGCCGCCTTCCGCTGCGGCGAAATCGTGCTCAATCTCCTGAAACAGGGCATCCGCCCGAGCGACATCCTGACCAAAGCTGCCTTCGAGAACGCGATTGCCGGAGTGGCCACGACCGGCGGCTCAACCAACGCGGTGCTCCACCTGCTCGCGATCGCGCGCGAAATCGGGCTGCCGCTCGTGATCGACGACTTTCAGCGCGTCAGTGAACGCACGCCGCTGCTGGCTGACCTCAAGCCCGCCGGCAAATATGTCGCGGCTGACGTGGACCAGGCCGGCGGCATCCCCGTCATCGCCAAGCGCCTGCTCGACGGCAAGCACGCGCAGGGCTCGGCCGTCACGGTCACCGGCAAGACATTTGCGGAAGAGGCCAACGCCGCCCAGGAAACGCCTGGCCAGCAGGTGATCGCGCCATTGAGCAAACCCCTGAAAGCCACCGGCGGGCTAGTCATTGTGAAAGGCAATCTGGCTCCCCAGGGTGGTGTGGTGAAGATGAGCGGCCACGAGCGGCCGTCGCACAAGGGCCCGGCGCGCGTCTTCGACTCCGAAGAAGCCGCCATGCAGGCCGTGACCGGCAAGCAGATCAAGCCCGGCGACGTCGTCGTGATCCGCTACGAAGGCCCCAAAGGCGGCCCCGGCATGCGCGAAATGCTGGGGGTCACGGCCGCGATTGTTGGCGAAGGCCTGGGCGAGAGCGTGGCGCTCATCACCGACGGACGCTTCAGCGGCGCTACCCGCGGGCTCATGGTCGGCCACGTCGCCCCGGAAGCCGCCATGGGCGGTGCCATCGCCGCCATTCGCGAGGGTGACCGCATCTCCATTGACACCAAGACGCGCAAGCTCGAACTCGAGATTTCCGACGCCGAAATTGCTCGCCGCCTGGCGGAATGGAAGGCTCCCGCCGCGCGGTACAAGACTGGAGTGTTCGCCAAGTACGCCGCGCTGGTCAGTTCGGCGGCAGAGGGAGCAATCACGACACCTGCCCACCTGAGCCACTCCAGGCCCTAGCAGGCTTTGAATGCGGGATTGGTGCGTTCTTACGAGACGGAAACAGAATACACGCCGCCGCTTAGCAGTCGCCCTGTAAGGGCCAAAGTTCTTCGATACGAACTGACTGACAACGGCAAGACATTCTATCGGGAGAAAGACCGCCTCGGCTTGGGCGGAAACAAACAGGTCCAGGGCGACCGGACAACAAGCGTTGGACAAAATCGTCAAGTGGGAGGAGCCGACTACAGTTGACGACTCCAAAGAAGCGTTAGTTTTCTACACATGTAAGTCACCATGAATGCGGTGGCACGCCACTGTGGCGTCGAGGGCCTGCTGTAATCACTTGGCTGGAGCCTTGGCTGGATCCTCCGGCTTTGCAGGCTGGGAAGGTGGCGCGTTTTTCAGCTTGGCCAGCGCTTCGTCCACGCGCTTCTTGAAGTCACCCTGGTCGTTGTGCGAAAGTCCGCTATACATCGACACAACACTCATCTCGCACGTGGTACCAATCGGCAACAAGGTGACGTGGTTTTTGCCCTGGTTGACCGCTCCGATAACGGACCAATGAATGGAGTGTTTCACATTGTAGTCAGCAGTCATTTTGTCCTCGTCACTCTGCACGTCTTTGTAGTTGTCCGGATTGCCAAGGGCGACTTTGACCGCGCCCCACACCTCGCTGCAAGGAACGGGATAGGTAGTCTTGTAAGTCTTGCTCCCGGCACCGAACGCCGGCAGAGCAAGAGCAAGCGACAGTAACGCTACAAACACAAGTCTCGTTTTCATCATGACATTTCTCCCTGTAAGCGTGTGGCAAGAATGCGCGAATTTTTGGCCAAATCTCATAAAGTTCAATTTGAGGGCCCGATTTCTAACCATTTTCCGTTAAAATGAATTCGAATTTCGGCCACGGGAAATTCGCGCCTGCGCTCACGTCCCGAAAGGCGCGAAACATTGCAGCGCCCTTCTGGGTTGAGATGAATCCGAATCGCGCCCCTCGCGGCCACTGGTGTTCCTGGCGTGTTTGTTGAAACTCAATAATCCTGCCCATTGATGTATTGCGACGTCGGCACCTCCTCGATTCGATCCGGATACGCCTTCTTCCACGCCTCAGCCGCCTGATTCCAAACCGTCACATGCGTGTTGGGATCCTGCACATCGCGGATGACCGTCTGATCGAGCAGGTAATTGCTGAAGCCCTGGATGTTGCGGGAGTTGTCTTCCTGTCCCTGCCTCCAGGCGGAGTGTTGCGCGTCGTTCGCTCGCTGGGTGGCGTTCATCCGCGCCGTGGCATCGGCGCCGATCTGGTTGATGTTGGCGACGATTCCTTGGTTCCGCCTGATGGCCGCCTGAGTGTCGGCATTCATCTGCTGAATGGCCACCGCCGCCTGCTGGTTGACTACCCCCAGATTGACCTTCCAGCTGGACAGGATGGCGTTCAAGGTAGCGTGTTCCTGCTCGGCAAGGGCATTGGACACCAGCATGTGGCTGAGTGTGACCGTGTAGCCGCCGGTGTTTCCGGGATTGGATGCGCACATGTTATCGCTGAACTTCTGCATCCCTTTTCCGTCCAGATCCACTTGCCCGTCCGCGATGACGCAGTGAGCGCCCGGCGCCCCCTGCATCGGTTTGATCTCGTCCACTTGCAGTGGTGCAGGAGGCTTTCCATTGGCGCGTCGCCACGCCTGAAACATGTTTGCGAATTCCCTCGTCATGTCTCCGCGGAAGGGATAGATGAGCGTACCCGGGAGCCGCGGAATCATCCGGTTCCCCTGATGCGTCGGGTCAATCCCCATACGGGACATGCCCAGGTATACCTGTTCGCCGTGCGGGCCGGTAACCAGCATCGTTCCGCTCGCGCTGTGCGGGTCCAGCATCCATCCATCTGGGACGCCGATGGTCGCCGAGCCGTCGGAAGCCGATACCGTGCGCAGCACGGCTGCCGGGGCCGAGTGTCCAACCGCAGTGGAAGCTGTGGCTGGCGCGGGATTTTTCGCCACTGGAGCGCTAGTGCTCACCGCTGCCGCTCCACCCGGATGCCACACGCTGAACAGCTTGGTCAGCATCGGGTTGATGGTCGAGCCAAAGCGGTCCGCTCGGTCCGATACCAATGCCGCTTCCGCCTGGCGCGCCCCGCTTCCCGCGGCGATGATCAGTCCCGCAACCGGCACGTTTCCCGCGGGATGGTTCACCACCGTGAAGAACAGCCCCACCGAATCGGTCCCGCGCATCTTGAAGACTTTGCCGATTTGCGGCTTCTCGCCGCAGTTCTGGTGCATCATCCGCAGCACGTGGGTCATGGCCGCGCCCTGGGTGTCGGCACCCTTCACCTTTCCGTAAACGATCCTGCCCCCCTGCGGCATGTCGATGGTTGTCAGCGGCGTTTGCGCGCTCGCCATCCACGCAATGGCCAGCAGAAAACTCAACAAGAAACTTAGAAATCTCCAACAACGCCCTTGGCTTTGCACCGCAATGACCTCCTGTTTCATCTCTCGCCCGAAGGAGGCATTCACTGGGAAGTGCGGGGATGCCTCTCAGAATGCGTTCGGGAAACGTAGTGTTTTCGAACAGGCTTGTTGCGGCCGGTCGGCTGGGTTCTCTCTGTCTCCTACCGTCCGCAACCGGGAAAATCCGGAGCGCGATCCCTCTCTCGCGCTCCGGCACCGTCAGCCAGGAGACCCCGCTGCGGTAAACCTGTTTTTTTCTTGCGGGAAGAACGCCGGAAAGTCTCCTGATGCTTGAGCTCCCGAAACACTCAAGAAGGGCGAGTCCGCACAATAGCTCGCTCACCCTTCCCAGCCGCGAGCCGAGTTAGGGAGTGATTTTGATGACCGTACCACCGCCGTATTGGCCGGGGCCATTGCCGCCATATGCGCCGGTGGTGTAGAGGTTGCCCTTCGTGTCGCGGACTACGTTTCCAAGGGGCCCCATTCCGTCCGGCTGTTGGTCGAAGTTGTAGAGGATCGTCATGGTGCCATCAGGAGCCAGCTTGTACACCGTGCCCAGGTTCGTGCCCTCGTCGAAAGCGCCGCCGTTCTGCGTTGTGCCGTAGATATTGCCCAGCGTATCGAAGACCAACTTCCCGTACATGGGTGACATCCCGTCCGGTACACCGGCAAAGGTGTGAAGGACGGTTAATTTGGCCGCTTTTTTGCCCTTCGCCGGGGTGAACTTGAAGATCACGCCACAGCCCCAGGTGCAGCCAGCGCCGCCCGCCTGCGTGGTGCCATACAGACTGCCGTTCCTGAACACGATAGCACTGCGGGGAGTCATTCCGTCGGCACCGCCGGTGAAGCTGTAGAGGACGCTGTACGCGCCGGCTGCCGTGATTTCGTATAAAACACCGTATCCGTAAGCGCCGCCTCCTGGGGCTGCGCCGTAGAGGTTGCCCTTCGCGTCCAAGGCCACGCCGGCGTCAGGATAGTAGCCATCGCCGCCGGCGGAGTTGAAGCTGTGGAGCGTGGTTATTATGCCGCCTGCCAGCTTAAACACGGTGCCGTTGCCGTACTGGCCGCCATATGCGGTTGTGCCGTAAAGGTTGCCCAGCTTGTCGAAAACGGGGGTGACATAGTATGGGTAAGCCCCGTCGAGGCCACCGGAGAAACTGTAGAGAACGGTTTCGACGTACTGCTTACCGCTCTTAGCGATCTTGTAAATCGTTCCGTACTGGTGCTCGCCGCCGGTTAGGGTGGTGCCATAGAAACTGCCGTTGTAAGAAGCCACTCCCCCGTACGGTTGTGCCCCGTCGCCGTCGGGTTGGTGGCCGGTGAACGTGTGCAAAATCGTCTCTTTGCCGGTCGTCGTGCTTACGCTGTACACCATGCCGTAGCCGGTACTGCCCGGGCCGCTACCGCCTTGCATCGTTGTGCCATAGAGCGTGGTGCCCTTCAATGTTGGGCCCGCAAAAGGGTTAGCGCCATCCGGGCTGCCGGTGAACTGGTGGAGTAGAGTTTCGGTTTGCGCCTGCGCCGGGATCGCGATCCCGGCCAATATCAACACAACGGCGAGCATGGTGAGCGCGATCGCGGCCATGCCCAAATGCTTCACTTGCGGAAGGATTGAATTCATATGAGGTCTCCTGGGAATCAGACTGCTTACGGTCTTTCTTGGAAAGGATCCTGTCGTTCGGTGTCCGCGCCGACTCTGGCCCCAAAGACGCGCGGCGGTCAATGTTCTGGAGGTGACGCCTGCGCGACGTGTGCGCAACGAGATAATCGATTTGCGTACAAATAGTTAGCTAGACTTCTTCTCTGAGAGCGGGCCTTCGAAAACGGCCCGGAAAGTACTAGCCCGGATGAAGTCGTCCGGGTGGTAGACTTAATGTTCTCCCCCGCAAGTGCGTCGTCCTATGGGCCCTGCACAGGCGTCTCCCGTCCTTATTCGCTTTGGTGTGTTTGAGGCCGACCTGCGCGCCGGCGAATTGCGCCGGAGCGGCGTCAAGGTCCGGATCCAGGACCTGCCGTTTCGCGCCCTGGCTGTTCTGCTGAGCCGTCCCAACGAAGTCGTCACCCGCGAGGAGCTTCGCCAGGCGCTTTGGCCGGGCGACGTTTTTGTGGATTTCGACCGCGGCATCAGCAGCGCCATCAAACGCCTGCGCGACGCCTTAGGCGATTCCGCCGACAACCCAGTCTTCGTTGAGACCATTGAACGCCACGGCTACCGCTGGATCGGCCCCGTACAAGACCTGGAGCTTTCCGCGGAAGCCGAGGCGCAATCCAGCCGAGTGTCCGGCGGCCAAGCGGTCTCATCACCTCCGCCCCGTTCCTCGCCGCGGTGGAAACTCATCTTCGTGCTTCCGGTTTTGGCCCTGCTGTTTGCGGTGTGGATTTTCAGACCCAGCTATCGCTCGGCGAAAGCGGGATCGAAAACGCGCCCAGCCTCTTCTTCTTCCAGCGCAGGCTTGCCGCTGCGCGCCGCCAACCGCGAGGCGGAGGAGTTCTATCTCAAAGGCCGCTACTATTGGGAGAAGCGGACTCCCGACAGCCTGAACAAAGCGGTGGACTCATTCACCCAAGCCCTCGTCCACGATCCCGGCTACGCGCCCGCTTACGTCGGGCTCGCCGACTGCTACAACCTGCTGCGCGAATACACGGTGATGCCTGCCACGGAGGCCTATCCGCGCGCGCTGGCCGCCGCGAAAAAGGCGGTCGAACTCGATCCCCAGTCCTCCGAGGCGCACGCCTCGCTGGCCTTCGCCTCCTTCTTCGGGATGTGGGACGCCGCCACGGCCGACAGAGAATTCCGGCGGGCGCTTGAGCTGAATCCCTCGAACGCCATCGCCCATCACTGGTACGCGACGTACCTGGAATGCCTCCGTCGTTACCCCGAGGCGTTGGCGGAAATCGAGCGCGCCCAGGCGCTGGAGCCCGCTTCCAAGTCCGTCCTGGCCGATAAGGGTGCCATCCTTTTCGACGCAGGCCGCCTGAAGGATGCCATCGCCCTGTTGAAGCAGATGGAAGAAAACGAGCCCGACTTTATTTCCCCCCACCGTTACCTGAAATTCATTTACCTGCTGACGGCGGACTATCCCCATTACCTGGTCGAAGCCAGAAGCGAAGCCGTCCTGATGCACGACAGCTCAGCTCTCGCCATCGTGGAAGCAACAGAAAAGGGTTTCGCCACCGGAGGCGGAAAAGACCTGCTGAAGACCCTCCGCCAGCAACAAACTAAACTCTATGAGCGCGGCCAGTTGTCGCCGTACATCCTCGCGGTGACGTGCTCACTCCAGGGGAATAAGCAAGAAGCTCTCCGCTACCTGAAGACCGCCTACGATCAGCACGCCGACGGCTTATTCCAAATAGAAACCGATCCTGCTTTCCACAACCTGCACAACGAGCCTGCCTTCCGGCAGTTAGTCGCCGACGTTGGCCTGCCGCCGCTCCCCTCCCCTAGAGCCTAGAGCCTAAGGCCCAGAGCCCGATCTTTCATTTAGACTTCTCTGTTCCGCGAAGGAGAATCCAATTATGTCCAAACTCATCGTGCGCTTTCTTGCCATCCTGGGTGCTCTCTGGTTGATCGGCCTGGTCATCGTGCTGATCTTCGTGATCGGATCGAAGGGCAAAGTCCCGTCCAAGACGATTCTCGAAGCCAACCTCGAACAGCCCCTGGCCGAGGACATCCCAGAAACGCCCACCGCCAAACTGATGCTCACCGACCGCCATACCCTGCGCGACGTGGTGGACGCCATCGATCGCGGCGCCAGCGATGACCGCGTTGTCGGCATGGTGGCCAACATCGGGGCCGCCCCCATGGGCCTGGCGCAGGTGCAGGAGATTCGCGAAGCGGTCGAGCGGTTCCGCGCCCACAAGAAGTTTGCCATCGCCTACTCCGAGACCTTCGGCGAGTTCGGTCCCGGCAACAGCGCCTATTATCTGGCCACCGCCTTCGACCAGATCTATCTCCAGCCCTCCGGCGACATCGGCCTAACCGGCATCATCATGGAGTCGCCCTTCGTCAAGGGGACGCTCGGCAAGCTGGGCATCACCTTCCACGGGGATCACCGCTACGAGTACAAGAACGCGCTCAACACGCTCACGGAAACCAAGTTCACGGCGCCCCACAAAGAAGCCATGACCGCCATCATGACGTCCTGGTTCAACCAGATGAAGGACGGCATCTGCCAGGCGCGCCAGATCGCGCCCGACAAGTTCCAGTCCCTCGTGGATTCCGGCCCGTACCTGGGGAAAGAGGCGGTGGACGCCAAGTTGGTCGATGGTGTCGCCTATCGCGACGAAGTGTATGACCGGGTGAAGAAGAAAGGCGGCGAGGGCGCCGAACTCCTCTACCTGGAAAAGTATCTGGATCGCGCCGGCCGTCCGCATGAGCACGGCAAGACCATTGCCCTGGTGTTTGGCGTGGGAGGCGTGACCCGCGGCAAGAGCGACTACGATCCGGTGCAGGGCACCGAGAACATGGGCTCGGAGACGGTGGCCGGCGCTATCCGCGCCGCCGCGGCCGATAAGGATGTAAAGGCCATTCTCTTTCGTGTGGACAGCCCCGGCGGTTCCTATGTCGCGTCCGACACCATCTGGCGTGAAGTCGTCAATGCGCACAATGCGGGCAAGCCGGTGATTGTTTCCATGGGCGATCTCGCCGGCTCGGGCGGATACTTCGTCGCCATGGCCGCCGACAAAATTGTCGCCCAGCCGGGCACCATCACCGCTTCCATCGGCGTGCTCGGCGGCAAGATGCTGACCTCAGGCCTGTGGGACAAGGTCGGCCTCTCCTGGGACGAGGTTCACCAGGGCAACAACGCCACCATGTTCACCGGCACCCACGACTACACCCCGGCTGAGTGGGCGCGCTTCGAGGCGTGGCTCGACCGCGTCTATGTGGATTTCACCGGCAAGGTCGCCGACGGCCGCAAGCTGCCCAAAGAGAAGGTGCTCGAGATTGCCAAGGGGCGCATCTGGTCCGGAGCGGACGCCAAGAACCTGGGCCTGATCGATGAACTCGGCGGCTACGATACCGCGCTGAAACTGGCGAAGAAAGCGGCGCGAATTCCCGAAGCCGACGAGGTCAAGATCGTCGTTTATCCTCGCCCCAAAACCCTTCTCCAAACCCTCATGCAGCGCGGGGGCGCCGACAATAGCGACAAAGAAGCCGTAGCGCAAACCGTGGCGCGCATTCTGCAAGACGTGCAGCCGATGGCGCGCGAACTGGATGCCGTAGGAATTAACCGGAAAGAAAAAGAGCAGGATGACGTGCTGCGCATGCCGGAATTGGAGGTGGGAAAGTAAGTTCCAAAGCTCGCAAATTCAATCTAAGACAGCTGTTCGCGGACGATAACCGCGCCCGTCCGCAGATGCGAGATTCTGGTCATCGCTTCTTTTTCGGGGGCGCAAGCTCTTTGTCGAAAAAGTCAGCGGCCATTTTCGCAACCTGCTTGTGTACGGCTTCGCGATCGACGCCGGGGTTATCTATGAAAAATT
>JBAVUO010000005.1:0-99028 GCA_049696815.1 Terriglobales bacterium
AAACACCGCAGTCCGCGGCTCGAACTTGCGTACTTCCAGCTGCACCTGGTCTTCCTCCGACTCGCCGACATACGGCGGATTGGAAACGACAAAGTCGAACGCGCCGGCCGGCAACCCGGCCAGCAGAGCCGTCTGGTGAAACCGGATGCGAGCCGTGAGCTCATGCCGCGCCGCGTTGGCCCGCGCCACTTCCAGCGCCTCGGCGGAAATGTCGGTCGCATCAATCTCCGCCGAAGGCAACTCCTTCGCCAGCGCCAGCGCAATCGCCCCCGAGCCCGTGCCCACATCGACGATCTTGTGTGGGGCGGACACTCCTGTCCGCCGCTTTTGACTTCCGCTGGCACTACCCGGCCGCGCCAGCTCCAGCACCGCCTCCACCACATGCTCCGTCTCCGGACGCGGCACCAGCACGGCCGGCGACACGATCAGATCCAGCCCCCAGAACTCCTGGTGCCCGGTGATGTACTGCGCCGGAACGCCGGTCGCCCTGCGCGCCAGAGCCTCGTTATAACGCTGCATCTCGTCGGGGGTGAGCTCTCGCTCAGGATGTGCATAGAGATATGCCCGATCGCAATCGAGCGTGAACATGGTAAGGAGTTCGGCGTTCATCCGAGGCGAGCCAACTCTCGCAGCGGTCAGCCGTTCGACTGCTGAATTCAGGGCCTGTTTTAGTTGCACGTACTTATTTCACCACGGAGACACAGAGACACGGAGAAAAACTAAGGAGAGGAGAACTGAAGAGCCATACGAGCACTTGACCTACCGCTGCCCCGCGAACGACCAACGACGAGCGACCAACGACTGCCTCTGCAACCGCCTTACACCGCCGCGCCCGTTTCCTGCTTCATCTTCTCCGCCTGATAGTGCGTGATCAGCGCATCGATAATCGGCTGTAGCTTCCCGTCCATGACCTGCTCGAGCTGATGGATGGTAAATCCGATGCGATGATCCGTGAGCCGGTTCTGCGGAAAATTGTAAGTCCGGATCTTTTCCGAGCGGTCGCCCGAGCCCACCATCTGCTTGCGTTCTTTGGCCAGCGCTGCCTGCTGCTTCTGCATCTCGACTTCATAGAGCCGCGAGCGCAGCACGCGCATGCCTTTTTCGCGGTTCTTGATCTGCGACTTCTCATCCTGACAGCTCACCACCGTACCCGTCGGAATGTGCGTGATCCGGACCGCCGAATACGTCGTATTCACCGACTGCCCGCCCGGCCCCGACGAGCAGAACGTGTCAATGCGCAGATCTTTTGCTTCAATCTTGACGTCCACATCTTCCGCCTCGGGCAGCACCGCCACCGTGATCGCCGACGTATGCACGCGCCCTTGCTGCTCGGTGGCAGGAACGCGCTGCACCCGGTGCACGCCGCTCTCGTACTTCAGCCGCGAATACACCCGATCGCCCTCGATGAGCGCGATCACTTCCTTTAACCCGCCGATGCCCGACTCCGACGTGGACAACACTTCCACCTTCCACTTCTGCGTCTCGGCATAGCGGTTGTACATGCGGAAGACTTCCGCCACGAACAGCGTGGCCTCATCGCCGCCTGTCCCGGCGCGAATTTCCAGAACCACGTTCTTCTCGTCGTTCGGATCCTTGGGCAGCAGCAGCACCTTGAGTTCTTCCTCAACGGTCACGATGCGCGCTTCCAGCTTCGCCAATTCCTCCTCGGCGTAGGCCCGCATCTCCGGATCGGTTTCATCCAGCAGCACGGCCCTGCTCTCGGCGATCCCGCGCTTCAGATCCTTGTACTCGCGATACTTCTCGACGATCCCTGCGACTTCGCTATGCGCCTTGGCAGTCTTCTGGTATTTCGCCGAATCATTCGTGATCTCCGGCGACAACAGCGCGCGAGTCAATTCCTCGTAGCGGATTTCGATTTGGTCAAGTCGTTCAAACATGAGTCGTTGGTCGTTAGTCGTTGGTCGTTCGCTGTTCGTCCTTAGTCGTTACGCCGCCGTTGAGCGGAATCTGTTGATAAGGGCATTCAAGCCACGGCCGATGCCGTCGCCGCAGCGGGCAAGCTCCTCTGCCTTTTCCTCTGACAAGTATTGTAACCGCCGGGCTATCAAGAGCTGGGTCTGGAGCTCCAAGAGGGACCCCCTGGCGTGAAAAAGAAACCGCACAAACTCAGGATCGGAGCGATGTCCTTTGCCCTCGGCGATATTGCTCGGCACCGAAACCGCGGCCCGCCGCATCTGCGACGTCAGACCGTACAACTCGTGTTTCGGAAAGTTGATCGTTACCCGGTAAATCTCCTCGGTCAGGTCCATCGCCTCCTGCCAGACACGTAAGTCGTGAAAAGTTGAATTCGGCATCGCGCCACCTCTCGCGCACAAGCTAACCCACACAACCTGCGCAAGCCTATGACGAACGACCACTGAAATTGTGACTTTGCGGATTATGTTCGGGGAATGCTGCCGGCACCAGTGATGCACCCCGAACGACCAACGACCAGCGACCAACGACGCCTACGCAATCACCAGCTCCCCGCCCCGCTGCTTCTCCAGCGCCATCGCTCGATCCAGCGCGAGGATCGCGCATTCGACTTGAGTGTCGTCCGGAGGCTGGGTGGTAATCCGCTGCAGCCACAGCCCGGGCGCGGTCATCATCGCGAACAACGATCCCCGATGCTTGGCGGCGAAGCGGATGATTTCGTACGAAACCCCCAGGATCAGCGGCAGCAACGCGATGCGAATCGCAAACCGCGCCCAGAATGTGTGCACGGGAATAAACATGTACACGATCATCGAGATGATCATCACCGTCATCAGAAAACTCGTCCCGCAGCGAGGATGATACGTCGAATATTTCTGCACCGCCCCGGTCTCCAGCGGATCGCCGTTCTCGAACGCGTACACCGTCTTGTGCTCGGCCCCGTGATACTCGTACACCCGCCGGATATCCTTCCACAGCGAAACGCCCCACACAAACAGCAGGAACATCCCGATCCGGATCAGCCCATCCACCAGGTTAAAGACGATCTGCTGGCCGAAAACCGGGCTGGCTTTTTTCAGCTCCGTCGTCGCCAGCAACGGCAGGTACTTGTACATGAAGATGAAGAAGGCTATCGAGAACGCGATGTTCACTCCCGCCATCCAGCCGCTGATTTCGAGCTTCTTGGCCGGCTCCTCGGGCACGCCGGAATCGCCGCCGGAAATCTCCGCCAGCGCCACGTTGGCCGAAAACCGCAGCGCCCGGAAACCCAGCGACATCGCCTGCCCCAGCGTGATCACCCCGCGCACCAGGGGCCAGCCCATCCACTTGTGTTTCTCCGAAAGCCGCTCCAGCGGCTCGCTGTGTGTTGCAATTTCTCCCGAAGGTTTGCGCACGGCGATCCCCCAGGCATGGGGCGAGCGCATCATCACGCCCTCCAGCACCGCCTGCCCGCCGACCAGCGTTTCCTCGCCGCTTTCCAGGGCCGGAAGCAACTGGATCGCCGCCAGGAAACGCGAGATTTGCCGCCATTGCCGCATGTCCATTGGATGTTGCTTCGGGGAGGGAAGACTCCGGCTGCTAGGGTATCACAGGCGCCTGTGACCTCGGCCAAACATCTGCCAACCCGCCCTTTTTCAAATACTTGCCAACGAGTGGGTCAACTGCCTTCGCTTTTCACCTCTGCAATCTGACCTCTGCCCTCTGCCCTCTACTGCTCCCGCTCATTCCCCAAAATCACGCAGTCCTGTCCCGCTTCGCAGCCCGCGTGCTCGAACTGGATGGTGGTGTGACGGATCCCGAAATCGTGCCCCAGCCTCTCATTGATCTCGCGCAAGATCGTGTCACTCTCCGAAGTCGGTATGTCCGCGATATTCACGTGCGCGGAAAGCGCGTGGTTCTCCGACCCGATGCTCCACACGTGCAGATCATGCACCGCCCTGACCCCTGCAATCTCCCGCATCGCCGTCTCCACCGCCTCCACGCTCATCCCGCGCGGCGTGCCCTCCAGCAGAATGTTCAGCGTCTCGCCGACGATCCTGAAGCTCGACCACAGAATCAGCGCCCCGATCCCGAACGACAGCGCCGCATCAATCCAGTATTGTCCCGTCCACAGGATGACCCAGCCCCCGGCAATCACTGCCGCCGTCGAGAGCGTGTCGCCGACCTCGTGCAGAAACGCGCTCCGGACATTCACGTCCCGCCCCGTGCGCCACAGCAGGAGTGCGATCACCCCATTCATCACCACGCCCGCTGCCCCCACAACGATCATCACCCCGGCGTGGACGTGCTCCGGGTACTGCACCCGCTGGTACGCCGCATAGAAGATGAAGAACGACACCACGATCAGCGACAGCGAATTCACCAGCGCCGCCAGCACCCCCGCCCGCCGGTATCCGTAGGTCTTGGTCAGGCTGGGCGGACGCCCCTCCAGATACACCGCCGCCAGCGACAGCAGCAGCGCCAGAAAGTCGGAGAGGTTATGTCCCGCTTCGGAAAGCAGCGCCAGCGAATGCGCCCGGATGCCCGCCACCACCAGCAGCAGGATGTAAAGCACGGTCACGGCCAGCGAGATTCGCAGTACCCGCCCCGTCCCATGCCCATGTCCGTGCGTGTGCATGCTGTAAGTCTAAGGGCGCAGCCCGACGCCTTCAAGCTGCGGGGCGGGCACTCCTGTCCGGAGTCGTCCCCCACCTCAAGCCGTAGCCTCCGGGAGCGGTTTCGAGTTGCTGGTTTCTTGTTTCTTGTAAAGATAAGGTCAGTTCCCGGAGCTGGCGTTGTCCCAGATGAACAAGAATCTAGAATCCAGAAACTAGGAACTGTTGCTGTGTGCACAGGAACGATCTTCCGGCAGGGCGCAGTTTCTGGGTGGCCGCTCTGGAGAATCATATGTTTCCCGGTGCGCGTCTTTCGGAGAAGTGGGCGACGGTTGCTGACGCATCGGGCGATTTCACCAACTACCCCGAACGGCCATTTCCGGATTACCATCCAGGCGATGACTTCTCGCCTCAGACGATGGCTGCGCGATCCACTTTTTCTCTTGTGTCTGACCGCGGGGCTGCTCGCTTTCGTCGTGCAATCGGGCGAGTTGGGGACGGCCGACACCATGCATCGGCTTCAAACCACGCATTGGCTCTGGACCTCGGAGCCGCAGGTTTTCCCCAACGAGTATCCCGAGTTTGGCCTGCACGGCCGTGGCGGGCGTCTTTATAGCTGGTATGGCATCGGTCAGTCGCTGCTCATGCTGCCCGCCGATCTGCTGGGGACGTGGATGGCGCGCGGGTCGATCTTCTCGGGTTACGGCGACGACCCTGCCGTGCGCAGCATAGTGGTCAGCTACATCACCAACATTGGGGTGAGCATTCTCACCGCGCTGATCGCATTCCGGTTGCTCGGTCAGTTGCGCTTTGCCATGAAAGAGTCCGTGGCGGGCGTGCTGGCGTTGCTGTTCGCGACCACCCATCTCCACTACACGCAGAACATGATGGAGAACAACTACATCATGTTGCTGACCCTTACTGGGTTTTCATTTCAGTACGAGTGGCTGCGCGCCGACAGCCGGCGGGCGCTTTTCGCGGGCTCCTGCGCCCTGGGCCTGAATCTGCTTACCCGTCTCACCACTGGTTTGGATCTGATGGCAGGAGGAATCTTTGTCTTACTCGCACTTTGGTTCGAAGGAGCAGGGTTCGATGGAGCACGGTCCAAAGGAGCACGCGCCCGCGGGTTATGGCAACGTCTCATCGCCTACAGTAAAGTCGCCGCGCCGGTTTACCTGTTTTTTCTCGGACTCGATCGTGCCTACCAGTTTTACCGCTTCGGATCCTTTACCAATACATACGTAGCACTATTCGCCCGGGAATATCGCCAGCGGGATCCTACGCTGCCCGCGAACTTTCCCTGGAGCACGCCCTTCCATGTCGGCTTTCTCGGACCGCTATTCCAGCCGGAGAAGTCTATTTTTCTCTTCGATCCTCTTCTCGTGCTGGCAATTTTCCTCTTGGCATGGCTGTGGAAGCGCCTGACGCCAGAGCTACGCGCCTATGGGGCGGCCTCGCTTCTCCTGTTGTTGGCCTATATCGGCTTTTACGCGAGATACACCTACTGGAGCGGCGACTTCGCCTGGGGCGACCGCTATGTTTCCACCGCGGTCGAACTGGTGGCTCTCGTTGCTGTGCCGCTGCTCATGCGCTATCGAGAGCATTTGGGAAGAACGATCTGGGGCGCGGGATGGGCGCTGATCGCAGTCAGCCTGATGATTCAGTTAGCATCGTTGGCCTTCTGGTTGCCGTTGGAAATCTACCAGATGGCGACGCTCGGGCATCCGACGTTTGTGATTGCTCTGCGTTTCAAGAACATCTTCGCCTTCGCTTTGGGCAAGATGGATGCCTGGGGCTTGAACAACGAGGTCATGACCCAGGACCCGTGGGATTATGTTCACATCACGACGTGGAATTTTCTGCCCTTTTTGCTGCGCCGCGTCGGGGCAGCGCCGGGCTGGGTGGTGAATTCGGCACTCGCCATCTGGCTTGCCGGGACGGCAGCCCTGGGATCGGTCTTGCTCCGGTTACGAAGCAGCTTGCGAACGGTTGCGTGAGGGCAAGGTTTAATCCTTGCAAATTGCATGCCGCCCGATGTTTGGGCGGCTTTTCTCTTGCGTCCTGCCGAATGGTGGGAGCATGATACCTGTCGCAAACAGCGATTTCACCAACTTCTCCGAACGGCCATTGATGCGATAGCTTCTAAGCTCTTCACCGCTGCCATCCGACCTCTGGAGCTGGGCCGGACACTGTCCGCCGGCTGGGGCGGAAGTGTGGGCCTGGAGCCCGTCATCTCACGATGCTTCTTGCGCCGCTCCCTGGCTGTGCCCGCTGCGTCGGACATGAAGTACCGCTTCTCGTCCGCCGATGCTCGCCGCGATGCCCGCCACGACGACAGACCTGCGGCCCGCGAGGACGCGGCCTGCGCTTCTCGCCGCCAGTCGCCTCATCTCGAGCATGGTGAAGCTTAGACCTGCGGCCATCAGTAGGGCTGCGAACAGTCCCGCCGGCAACAGCCAGCTGTCCATGTTCATGTCCGAGGCTGCCGAACCTCCGTCGGTTCGCTGCTCAGCTCCGGCTAGACTAAGAATCGTCTGAGGAGGCTCTGCTCCGTCGCCGGCTTGTCCCTGCTGAAGCATTGCGACCGCCGGATCAAGAGTCGCCCCCTGGTACGGCGGATACCGCGTAAGGTACAGGTACACATCGGCGGCTTCTTCTTCGCTCAGGTAGTAGAACACCGGCATCCGGCCCCGGCATAGGAGTGGCGGCGCGCCCATGAGGACCGGTGCTCCGCGCGTGACTTTTTGCACAAACTCCAGCCGGCTGGCCCGCGCCGTCAGCGTATTCAGAGGTGGAATCGCCCCCTTCTGGAGCTGCTCCGGGCTGGGGTTGGGTCCGGCCGCGCTGTGGCAGATGTGACAGGTGGACCTCACAATCTGCTCGCCCACGCGCACCGGTGATTCTCGGACCGCGACCTGCTCTCGTTCGGCGCCGCGGACGCCCGCCAGCTGTTTCAGGTAGGCCATCAGCGATCGGATCTCGGCTTCGTTCAGGTGAGAGAACGCCGGCATATCCTGGCCCCCCTGGTGAAGCCGCTGCAGCAGGGCAGTCTTGGCCTGCTCAGCCAGCTTCGTTGCATCCGCCCGGCTGATGCTCATGCCGATCGCCTTCATTCGTTCCATGACCGCCGTGACCGAACTCGCCCGCACCGGATTGATGACCGAGTTGATCTCCGGGGGCGCACCCTGACCAGCTTCACCGTGACACCCCCGGCAATTCAGACGGTACAGGTCCGCTCCGTGTAGACTCACGGTTCCCGCCGCCGCGCTGCCCGGCAAGCCCGTTTGCCAGCGCGCGGGTTCCTCGCCCGGCGCCAGTGGCGGCGGTCCCAGCCGCCCCGTCTTGCCCATGCTGGTTTCGTCAAAGCTCCGTTGGAGGTGGTTGAGCCAGCTTTCGCCGGCCACCACCGTCACCGGAACATCTTTCGTCCCCGATGTCTGGCCTGCCACGGACGATGCCAGTACAAGAATGATTGCCAAACCCTTCATATGTTCTAGGAACGCCTAGGATGACCTCAACCATACGAAGGCCGCGCCACGCGGTTGTCATGGGGCTGTCAATCTATCGTCCAATTCTGTGCTGGTCTGCTCCGGAATCTGGAAGGGCAGGTATCCCGGATCGTCGGCAGTGTCCTGATTAGCCAACGAAGGACGCAAAGGGGCGCGAAGGAGCCCTAAGGGATTCCTTCCTTTGTGTCCCTTCGTGTCCTTTGTGGTTGATGAATCTCGGACACTACCGGTTCGTGACCCGGCTGGCGCGACTGTGCTCGCCCGCGTTATGCTTGCTACACCTTGGAGGATGGTATGAAGAAGACGGTTTTCCCCGCAGCCTTGCTGTTGCTCAGCACTCTCGCGCTCCACGCTCAGACCAAGAACCCGGTCAGCAGTACTCTCCGGGAACTCCTGCCCGGCCGCCAGAAGAATATCGTAGCGGCGGTCGAGGAAATGCCCGCCGGCAAGTTCAACTACAAGCCCACCGCCGACCAGATGACCTTCGGCCACCTGGTCACACACATCATTGAATCGAACAACGTCCTGTGCAGCAAGGCGGCCGCTGTCCCCGCTCCCAAGGTGGAAGAAGCCAAGGACACCGACAGCAAAGACAAGCTCGTCTCCGCCCTCACAGCCTCTTTCGGTTTCTGCTCCGAAGCCCTCGCGAAAATGGACGACTCCAAACTCGGCGAGACGACGGAAGGATTCGGCGGAAAACAGGTCACGCGCGCCTGGGCCGGCATCATCCTCGCCAGCAGTTGGGCCGACCACTACGGCATGGCCGCCATGTACCTGCGCCTCAACGGCCTCACGCCCCCAAGCGCGAAAAAATAACCAGACTGTGTGGGGCGGGCGCCCGGCCGCCCCTCTGTGTCCCTCTGTGTCCTCTGTGGTCAAGCTTTTCACCTCTGCAATCTAACCTCTGCCCTCTCAAGCGGGCCGGGCACTCCCCGCCGCCGCCCGCTGCCATTTATGTCTGGCCTCCGAATTGCCGGTGCTAAGATTGATCTATGCCAAAGACACTGATGCAGTCTGTAGTTAGCCAACTCCAAAAGGAACGCGCCCGACTTGAGGACGAACTGCACCGCGTATCAGCCGCCCTGACCGCCTTCGGGAAGGTCTACATGCATGGGACCAAACCCAAAGCAACTCGCAAAAAGCGAACCATTTCGCTTGCAGGACGCAAGAGAATAGCCGCCGCTCAGAGGGCACGATGGGCGAAGGTTAGGGCCGCTAAGAAAGGGTAAAGGCCCAGCTTCGGCCCCCCGCGACCCGTACCGCAAATGACACTAGGGGACGTTACCGAGAGAAGGCGACCAGTGATAAAGTGGCCGCAGTAGGCCCCCGATCGCAGTGAGGCCGGGGTGTTGTCATGAAAACCGATGAGCACGAGTCTGCTCACTCTCGCGAACCCTCCAAGCGCATTTTGGAGCACAGTTCGGGGTCCTTCCTTGAATCTCTGACGACTGCGTTGGTCGTAGGTACGATGGCTGCGCTGATTGGAGTGGCCACCAGCGTTGCTTTGTACTATCGCCACGTCGCGTGGTACATCAGCTTGGCGGCCGGACCTCTAGTGGACACCCTCGCCGTCATTTGCTTGTCGACGATTGCCCTCGAACAGGCTCGCAAGCAATCCATCCGGCGAACCCTGGAACGCGCCTTTCTGAACCATCACGTTCGCAACGCTCTCACCCAGATGATGATGGCTTCCGACCTAGCCGATGCCGGCAAGCAGGAACGCTTCATGCGGCCGGCGATCAACCGCATTTCGGAAGCGTTGTTCCGAGTCTCGAACAGTGCGGATCTGACGGGGCTCTCTCTCGAAAAGGACCTCGCGGGCACAGAACTGACCCAAGAAGCCCAAGAGCGGGACAACAACGTGGGAGCGCAAAAGGCCGGGTAACCGGATTCTCTCGCCCTCGCTCATGGCGGTGGACACCCTCGGATCATTAAGCCAACTGCCCGATGAAACGCGGATGCTCCGCTGAGTCGCTCAGCACCTCGTGCAAGTGGGCGACCACAGCATTCAGGTTGTTATCGAAATCGACGAAGACTTTCCCCTGCCACAGCAAATGTTGCAGATGTTCGCGGGTGACCACCTGTCGCCGGTGTTCCAGAAGCGCAGTCAACACCTGGAATGATTGCTCACGGAGGCGGATCCTGATCCCCCGTTTGCGTAGTTCGCCGGAGCCCAGGTCGGCTTCGTAGCAGTCGAAGCGTACGACGTGCGACATCGTCCGGTGCTGGGCCGGGTTGGTCGGCATCGGCACCCCCATTTGTCGTCTCTCCACACCGGTGACGGACAGGGTAGGCTCAATCTCTAGTAACCAGCATACGCCGGTCACCTCCGGCGTCAGGAACCAACCCACGTGGAATTAGGTGCTTACGTGCCAAGGTAGATTTAATGTGGAAGCACGCTCAATCCTGTTTACAGCGAAGATGAGCGGTGCTCAGATAGTGGTGCGCTAAATTGGCGCAGGCACAACGCGCGGAGCTTAAAAGAATAGAACAAGGGGTGTGCTATGGCAAAGCTACCGCCAGGCCTCTCATTGTTACTGGCAATCGTTTTTTCCGCTGTAATCCCCGCTATTGCGCAGCAGTCCGCAAAGAGCCCCAGTCCTCCCTGGCTGCCATTGAAGCCTGAAGTGGGTGGCGCGCGGGCCGCTCGAGCGCATGGACTGCTCGCTGCCGAGGCGCAACGGTACGCGCCAGATCGCGTGCTGGTGCGCTTCCGAACGACCGCGACCATCGCACAGCGGCAACAGTTGCACGCGGCCACCGGCGCGATAAAGTCGAAGAAAATCCGCATCGTGCAAGGGCTGGAGATCGTACGTCTCGCCACTGGAGTGCGCGTGCAGGATGCGCTGCGCCAGTACCGGCGCGATCCCAACGTCCTCTATGCCGAGCCCGACTACAAGGTGAATACATTTGGAATGCCGAATGATCCCGCGTTTGGTATGCAGTGGGCTCTGCACAACACAGGCGTGAACGGCGGGACGTTGGATGCTGATATCGATGCTCCCGAAGCGTGGGACTTAACGACCGGCAGCGCCGATGTAGTTGTGGGAATCATCGATACCGGCGTGGACTACACTCACCCCGATCTGGCAGCAAACATCTGGAATAACCCGGGTGACTGCAATGCCAACGGCGTGGACGACGACGGCAACGGCTACATCGACGATTGCCATGGTATCGACACCTTCAACGGGGATTCTGATCCCATGGACGACAACGGCCATGGCACGCATTTGGCGGGGATTATCGGCGCGGCGGGCAACAATGCTGTCGGCATTGCGGGGGTGAACTGGCAAGTGAGGATGGTCGCCTGCAAGTTCCTGGATTCTTCCGGCGGCGGATACGACTCCGGCGCGATCGCCTGCCTGGAATATCTTAAAACGCTGCACGATGCGGGCGTGAACCTGGTGGCTAGCAACAACAGTTGGGGCGGTGGCGGCTATTCGCAAGCGCTCTACGACGCTATCGATGCGCATCGCCAGACCGGGATACTGTTCTTTGCGGCGGCTGGCAATTGGGCGGTTGATAACGATGCGTTGTCCATGTATCCCGCCAACTACAACCTGCCGAATCTGATCGCGGTCGCAGCAACGACGCGCAGCGACGGTTTGGCAGACTTCTCAGATTTCGGGGCGCACACTGTGCACCTAGGAGCGCCGGGCGAGGACATCTACAGCACGCTGTGGCCAGGGAACGAATGGTATCTGGGGCAAAGTTTCGGGGCGCTCAGCGGCACGTCCATGGCGGCTCCGCACGCAACAGGAGTGGCAGCGCTGCTGAAGGCGCAAGATCCATTGCGGGACTGGCGCGCCATCAAGAATCTCATCCTTGCGGGCGGCGACGCCATTCCAGCCCTGGCAAATACGATCACTGGCAAACGCCTGAATGCTCACGGAGCGATGACGTGCAGCAACTCCGAACTGATGCGCCGGCTGGAGCCGATGGGAGAGATGAGCAGCGGGGTGGTGGGAACCGCTTTCGAGATCCAGGCACTACACATCAACTGCGCCTGGCCGGCGGGAGACGTGGTTGCAACGATCGATCCGGGCGCAACGCAGGTGCCTCTGAGCGACGACGGCGTGGGGGGGGACCAGCAGGCCGGTGATGGCACCTACACCGGCCAATGGGTACCTTCGGCTGCCGGCGACTACACCCTTACGTTCCCGGGCGGAGATTCTCTGCCGGTTTATGTCCTTGAGGTATATAGCTATGCGCCCGCCCCATATGAGTACCGGGAGATAGGTAGCGAGAACAGCATCGGATGGAACTATTTCGACTGGATTGACACGCCTTTCCCGGTGAGATTCGGCGGCAGCTCGTTTTCGCGGCTGGGGGTGAGCAACCATGGGGCTATGAGCTTCACCGACACATTCGTCGACCCGCGGTGGACACCGCTGCCGACGCATGGGGCCTCGACGTTGGTGGCACCTTCATGGACTCTGATGTGGGTTTACGGCAACATATTCTGGGGCGTGCTGGGGACGCCGCCCAACCGTGAACTGGTTGTTGAGTGGCGGGATGTCGCCGCCATTTGCGATTACCCGGCGACAATTACCTTCGAGACCGTGTTCTTCGAAAACAGCGATAACGTGCTGTTCAATTACAGGGACATGATTACAGGCTGGGACTACTGGGGCAACAACTGTTCAGAGTACGACAATGGGGCTGGGGCGAGCAGTGGTATCCAGGTGGCGCGCAACATCGCCACCCAGTACAGCTACAACGAACCGCTGCTGCAAAGCCAGACGGCGATCCTCTGGACGATCGGCACGCCGGCGCCGAGGATAATCGAAATTTTGCCGTTCAATTCCCTGGTGGGAGACCCCGGAATCGAATTGAACGTCTTCGGCAGGGGCTTTCTTCCCTCATCGGTCATCCAGTGGAACGGTTCCGCGCGAACGACAATGTTCCTGGATAGTGGACTCTTGCACGCAAGTATCCCGGCTGGCGATCTAGCCAGCGCGGGTGAGGTACAGATCACGGTGGTGACGCCTGACGGCGGGACATCGGCGGCACGCACGTTGACTATTTTCGACTCGTATCCTTTGCCGGTGATCAGCCAGACTCAGCCCGCGGAGTTTGCGGCCGGCACTCCCGGTGCGTGGATCTACGTGACCGGATCGAACTTTCTCTCGCAATCGGTGCTACGCCTCAATGGCCAAGCCCGCCAGACCGAGGCGATCGGCCCAACAGAGCTCAGCGCTCTTCTTCCGGCACCGGATCTTGCGCAGCCGGCCAACCTCAGCGTGACCGTGGTCAACCCCGCCCCCGGTGGCGGCCCATCGAACGAATATATTTTGCCCGTGAAGCTCCCACCGGTTCCGGTCCTGAGTGGAGTCACACCCACGGAGATCCCCGGCGGTTCAAATGACAATCTCGATTTAACCGGGTCGGGGTTCATCCATGCCAGATCGTTGGCGCAGCTTGACGGGGACCCCATGGGCACGTATGTCACCGACAGCAGCCACATGTCAACGCTGGTGCCGAATTCGGTGCCCCCCGGGACGCACCAGTTGACCGTCTACACGCCGCCACCGGGAGGAGGCACGTCCGGGGCCATCACGGTTAGAGTGACAAGCTTCGTGGTGGCGGCGTCTCCCGCGCAAGCGACGGTTAAGGCGGGGCAGTCGGCGACATTTGCCATCACCGTTACCCCGTATGGCGGGGCATTCGATAACAACGTGTCATTTGGCTGCGCGGGACTTGCCGCGGGAATGAGCTGCTCGTTCATGCCGCCCAACGGAACTCTGCACCTTTCCCCACTGAACACGACCCTGACCGTTAACACACCATCAACACTGACGGCGAGAGGGGCTCGACGCAACTCGACAATGTACCTAGCGTGGTGCGCAGCAGCGCTGCTCTTCGGCGGCGCGCTGATCCTGCCGAACATGCGCCGTCGCGGAGCCGCGATGCTACTGATGCTGATGGCTTCGCTCGCCCTGTATGCTTGTGGAGGCGGAGGCGGCGATGGCGGCGGCGATGGAGGCGGAGGCGGAGGAGGCGGAATGACCTACGCCATTACCGTCGAGGCAAGCTCAGGACTTCTGAAGAGGAGCGTGCAGATCTTTCTGACGGTGCAGCCGTAGGCCTATTTCTCCACGCCAACCCGCGTCGAATCAGGCGTTTACATGCAAAGGCATATTTAATACGGAAGCAAGCTCGATCCTGTTTACCGCGAAGAATCCCGCGCTGAGCTCTCGATGCTCCATCACGAATTGGTCCATACTGGAAAGACCACCGAGAAACAAGACATCACTTACTGGAAAGACTGGATAGCCGCCTCACTGTCTGATGCGCAGGACATCGAACGCCACTTTATCAACAAGGGCGCGAAAGGTGGCACTGGCGGCGATCTGTGATACAGAAAAACTGTATACGTCTCCATCTTCTAGGCCGGAGTCTTCGCAACGGCCTTAGATGATCGCAAATCCTTAAGGTAGTCGTTCCACACGTCAGCTGTCGACACGGAGGAGTCATGCACGATGCTGTGCAGCCGATTGTGCGCCATCAGCCACATGGTTCGGTAACCAGAGCCAGTATGACAGTCCTGCTCTTTGTTGCTATCCTTGCTGGCCTGGAGGAAATCCGATGATGACGCTTCTCCGGGGCCCTTCGCTGGTAATGGCTGTTCTTCTCGTCACCTCACTAGCACTCGAAGCACAATCGAACCCCAGAAAGTTCAAGGAAAAGTCGCCGACCGTGGCACTCTCCGAGGTAATTGCAGCAACCGAATCAGCGCTCAATGACTATCAGACCTACGCCCTCTCTGCCGACGGCATCAAGGACGGCATCCCCCCGCTCGCGACCGCGGACTTCGATTTCAAGACGGTCGTCGATACCAAGGGTGGCTTCAGCATCAATCTTCTGATATTTACCATCGGCGCCACTCACGAAAAGCAGCAAACCAACGAGCTCGACTTCCAATATATGCCCCATGTCCACAAACAGTTGCTTGAGTACTTCGCTTACGAGGGCGGCACCGCGCCAAAAACCCTCTACCAGGAAATCGTGGATACGCTAAAGGAATCCGCAAAGGAAATAAAGAAGGCCGCGGATCAGCCCTCCACAGGAACAACCCAGCTCGATCTTTGCCAGCTCACGCTCGCCCTGTCATTTGGCGTGACCACGGATGTGCAGGGTGGAATCAAAGCGCCCATTCAGATGGTGACCATCAGCGCATCGCTCGACCACAGCAAGAACAACGTCCAGCAGGTGAAGCTGGCTTTCAAGGTAAAAGACCCAGCCAACACCACGTGCGTGCCCCCCAAAACCATGAATTGAATCATCAACCAGAAGGCCTGACCCCGGCAGCTCCTCTGTGTCCCTCCGTGCCCCCCGTGGTTAGAACTGGTTTCAAAAATCGGCTTTGGGAAGGGCATGGCTTCAGCCGTGCCGCCAAGAGCCGCCAAGAATGCGGGCTTCAGCCCCTGAGGGTCGCCTCTCTTAACCTTCAAAAGGATTTTTGAAACCAGTTCTAAAGCTCTCACCTCTGCAATCTGACCTCTGACTTCTGCAATCGGTCTAAAATCTCTCTGACGTGAACACCGCCCGCATCGCCGCGCTGCTTGAGCCCTTTCTGCTCCAGTCGCTGCCCAACGCCGCACTCGAACAAATATCGACGTACATCGATCTATTGCGCCGCTGGAACGCCCGCATCAACCTCACCGCCGTCCGCAGTCCCGAAGCCATCGTCACCCGCCACTTCGGCGAGTCGCTCTTCCTCGCCCGCCACCTGTTCCCAAAACCCTGTCCGCCGGAACGAAGCGAAGAACGGGCGGGCGTCCTTGGCCCTACTGGGTACTGGGCACCGGGTACTGACCACTGCCCACTGCCCACCGGCCACTGCACTGTTCACGTCCTCGACATCGGTTCCGGCGCCGGCTTCCCCGGCCTGCCGGTGAAGATCTGGGCCCCGGCGATCCGCCTGACTCTGGTCGAGTCGAATCACAAAAAGGCCGCTTTCCTCCGCGAAGTGGCCCGGGCCCTTACATTGACAGACGTAAATGTAACGACCGAGCGCGCCGAGACCTTAAGCCTGCCTCCCGCCCAGGTCGTCACCCTCAGAGCCGTCGAGCGCTTCGAAGCCATCCTCCCCGTAACCGCCCGCTTCCTCGCCCCCGCCGGGCGCCTCGCCCTCCTGATCGGCTCCAGCCAGGCCCCCCTCCTCCCCACCCTCGTACCCCACCTCCAATGGCTGCCACCTATCCCAGTCCCACAGTCCAAATCCAGGATCCTCGCCATCGCATCACGTAGTATCTAATTAGTAATAGTGGGAAATAGTATATATCTATTCCAACGAAGTGGAACTCTTATCCATCAATTTCTGGAAAAGCGAAGTACAAGTGGGAAGTACGTTAGAGAATATTAGCTGAACAGACTGCCCGGCTGAGTGTTCCACGTGGAACACTTCTCCAATTTGCAAAGGAATGCGCACTCGAAGCCCGACTTATGTTCCACGTGGAACACTTCTTCCCCCTCCGCTCGGGCCGGAATGTTCCACGTGGAACACTTTGGCGGTTGAGAGACCCTGACGGGACTACTTGGCACACAGCCCCCCGTGCCGAAGTGTTCCACGTGGAACACTTTGCCAGAGCGTTGCACCAATAATCGGCATTGCCTTCACAGAAGGGTTGGAAGTATTCTTGGCGCGCTCGGATTTTCTCCCCGACAAAGAACAAATCATGGGACGTGTGATCGCGGTTGCCAACCAGAAGGGTGGCGTCGGGAAGACCACGACTGCCATCAACCTTGCCGCTTCACTCGCAGCCGCCGAGGTCAACACGCTCCTGGTGGACTGCGATCCGCAATCGAATGCCACCAGCGGCTTCGGCTTCATTAAGGATCCGGAGCGCATCAACGCCTACCACGTCATCATGGGCGCCGCCACGGCCGAGGAGGCGCTCAAGGTCACTGAACTCGATCAGCTCTGGGTGATTCCATCGCACAAGAACCTGATCGGGGCGAACCTGGAGCTGGTTGAGGCGGAGCGACGCGAGTTCCGGCTGCGGGACGCGCTTGAACCTCTGCGCGAGCGCTTCCGGTTCATCGTGTTGGATTGTCCGCCGGCGCTCGACCTGCTCACGGTGAACGCGCTGGTGGCGGCAGATGGAGTGCTGATCCCGATGCAAGCGGAATACTTCGCGCTCGAAGGCGTGTCGGAGCTGTTGGACACGGTGGAGCGGATCCGGGCGGCGCTGAATCCGGGGCTAAGCGTCGAGGGCGTGGTGCTGACGATGTTTGACGAGCGCACGAACCTGGCGCAGCAGGTGGCGGAAGAGCTGCGGAAGTTTTTTGGGGAGAGACTGTGCGCGACCGCGATCCCGCGCAACATCCGGCTGGCGGAGGCGCCGAGCCATGGCAAGCCGGCGCTGCTGTACGACGTGCGCTCGCGGGGGGCGGAGAGCTACATCCGGCTGGCGAAGGAGATCCTGGATCGGCAGGCGAAGGCGGCCGCGGCGGGACCGGGGGAAGCGGCATAGATCGATTGACATAAATATTTATTATTGTCGATGTATTCCAGAGGTCAGAGGTCAGAGGTCAGAGGTCAGATTGCAGAGGTTGAACCTAGGCTCAGTGACGTAACGGAAGGTTTAAGCACAAAGGGCGCGAAGGTACACAAAGGGATGCCGGCGAGGCGCCGGCGCTACGATTTGCGATTGCAGAGGGAAGACGATGACGATGCCAGCGGAGAAGATCCTGGAGAGACCGGCGGAGAAGGCCGGGGAAAAGATGGCGGAGAAGCCGGCCGAGAAGCGGCGGGCGCTGGGGCGGGGACTGGAGTCGCTGCTGCCGCCCGGTCCGCGCGTGGTATCGCCGGCACCGGCGCTCGACCTCAGAAGTGAGAACGCCGGAGTGCGGGAAGAAGGAGGAGCTCCGGCTCCGGGGAGCGTGGCCGAGCTGCAGGCGGTGGCGGTGAGGCGGACGGAGGAGCGCGAGGGAGCGATGGACCTTCCCCTCGAAAAGATCGACCACAACCCGCACCAGACGCGAATGGAGTTCGACCGGGATGCGATGGAAGAGCTGGCGCGCTCGATCCAGGTGCAGGGGGTGATCCAGCCGGTGGTAGTGCGGCCGGGCGCGGAGGGGCGCTACATCCTGATCTTGGGCGAGCGGCGGCTGCGGGCGTCGAAGATGGCGGGCAAGGCCAGCATTCCGGCGGTGGTGAAGCGGGTCTCAGAGCAGCAGGCGGCGGAGATGACGGTGATCGAAAACCTGCAGCGGGAGGACTTGCACTGTCTGGAGCAAGCGACGGCGTTCTCGGATCTAAGCACCGACTTCAATATGACGCAGGAGGAGATCGGCAAACGGGTAGGGGTGTCGCGGGAGACGGTGTCGAATTACATGCGGCTGCTGAAGCTGCCGTTTCCGGTGCTGGAGTATCTGAAACGCGGCGATCTGACCTACAGCCATGCGCGCGAGCTGCTCCGACTCCACGATGAGAAGCAGATACTGCCGGTGGCGCTGAAGGCGGTGAAAGAAAAGCTGTCGGTCTTTGGGATGGAAGATCTGGTGAGCGACGTGAACGGGGGGCGGGAAGAACAGGAACCGGGAAGAACCGGCGGTGCGCGCTGGGTGGATCCGAATGTGCGGGCAGCGCAACGGCAACTGGAAACGGTCCTGGGGATGCGGGTGCGGATACGGGACCGGAAGGGGAAGGGCAAGATCACGATCGAGTACGCGACGCTGGAAGATTTTGACCGGGTGGTGGGGATGTTGAAGGGCAAGTGAGTTCTCAGTTCCCGGTTCTCAGTTCTCAGTTGGGGCGGCCGAGGTGCTGCCCCTTTTGTTTTGCTGGTTCCGGGTGACGAGAGGAATCAGGAGAGTAAAAAGTGGAAAGCCGGGGGCGGAGATTGGGCGCGAACAGGGGGTTGGGGTTACACCAGTGGCTGCGGGAGGCCCCGGAGTGGGAGGGGGCAGGTGAGTTCTCACTTCCCGGTTATCGGGGGCGATGGGCTGTGCGTGAGAACGCCCGTGTCGCCCCTCCGGGACTCGGTCACTTTCTTTTCCTACCCCGGACTTACGTCCGGGGCTTTGCTCTTCTGCCCCAGCGGGGCTGGGTTCTGCGGTTCTCGTCCCACCGGGTCACACGAAAAAGTAGTCTTGACGCACACACGGTGGGCTGCCCTTTATCTTGCTGGTTCCGGGTGGCAAAGGGAATCAGGAGAGTAATAAGTGGGGGCTGGGGGCGGAGATCGGTCGCCGACCGGGGGTTGGGTTCCTTGAGTCTCCTGGGGGAGGCCCCGGAGTGGGAGGGCGCGGGAGGGATCAAAGTCCTCAACCCCGAGGGAGCGGCGGGGCACCCTCCGAAGAAGGAGGGCGGTGCTGACGCACCGCCCCGGCAATTCGGAGAAGCTAGTCTCCCGAGTAGTACGTCTCAATCAGGGCCTCGTAGGTATCCGCGGTGCTGTGGACCAAGGTCTGGTTGCCGCCGGTTTGATCCATAACATAGATATCCCACGCCCCCGCGCCGCTCCTGTTGAAGCGGTTGAAGAGAATTACGCTTTGATACGGCACGGGAGAGAAGTCGTCTTCGTCGGTGCTGCTGGTGAGCGCGACCAGTCCCGTTCCGTCCAGGTTGACACTGGAAATGTTGTAGCAAGTGCCGTCGTACATCGACAGCAGCAGTTTCTTGCCGTCAGCGGAATAGACCGCCGGGCCCCAGTAGCCGCTTGGCGAATAGACCAACGTCGGACTCGTGTCGGTAAGAGCCATCGTGTACCATCCACTGAGGGACGGGACACCAGGCTGCGGATGGGCAGAACCGCGTACTGCACCGCCGGAGCGGCGATTCCGCGTTTGCAGCTACGGCGAGACTCGATGGGCATTGTGCCGTTGTATCCGCGCCGGCGAGTTGGCGACCAACATCTCGGCGTAAAAGACAACCGACTTGCCGTCGGGCGAAAACTGTGGCATCAACTGATCAAAAGCGCCCGCATCAGCCGCGTCCAAGGCTTTCTGGTTGCTGCCGTCCACGTTCATCGTGAATATCTCGGCGTAGCTCTCGGACACAATACTCACGTAGGCGATGGTTTTGCCATCCGGCGAGAAAGTTGCTTCACAGGCGTTGGCACCGGTAGTCAACTGCTTTTCCACACCGTCCTTGCCCATAAAGAAAATCTCATAACTGCCAGTACCGGGGTCGTAACAGTAAGCCACCGCGGTCGCATCGCTGTTAGCGGCGATATAGTCTGCATTTGTGGGAATGGAAATCGCCACCGCAGTGGATTTCTGCGTTTTCTCGTCCAGGGTGTACAGGTGAGGCGCGTAACTGTCGCTGGATCCCCGAGCAACAAAGGTGGCCAAAGCGGTGTGGGTGGAACTGTCGCCGCAGCCGGTGATGGCGATAGCCATCACTGCGGCCAGCATGACTGCCAGCTTTTTCATAATGATCTCTCTCCTCGATTGGGCTCGAATGAAGTGCACGAGCCGGTTTTTCGGCGCGCGGAGAGCGGAGATTCCAAACACAACTGCCGACAGCCAATGACGATCTATACAAAAATGGCGTGATGCTTTGCCACCGTAGGACTTCTTTAGGTAATGAACAGCCCTCAGTCGGGCTGGAACGTCCACTGCACGCCTGATCGAGACCTTACTAGAAGATGATCTCCGACTTTAGAAAAAACTAATGGAACTGATTACTTAGATAACCATCGATATGCCATTTCGAAACGCTGCGTTGACCTGGATGTGCAATGTCGAGCGCGACGATTCCCACTCGTTCGTGATAACGCGAATGAGTGGGGCGGCCGGCAGACACCAGTCAAATTGTAACGATTCCCACCCAGAAGTGGAGGCTGGTCATCCTGATCCCACTCATCGCAAAGTGCGCGATGAGTGGGGCACCCCCGTTTGACATACTTACTCAACCGTTGGTTAGCGTCCCGGGCCGGGATGACGCTCCGGCTCGCGGCTAGGGTTCTCGCGGGGCGGCTTACTCGGACTCTTCGGAGCATTCTGTTGCGGCGGCGAAGAGGAATGCGGCTGGCTTTGCGTATGCGTCTCGTTCTGCACGCGCGGGGGGCGCGGCGGGTTCGATGGCGCACCCACCTGACCCGCCGGGCGAGGCCCGTTCTGATTTTGACGAGAAGCATTCCCGCGCCAGTTGTCATTCGCGTTCGGTGGGCGGTTGTTATTCGCCGCTCCATTGTTCGGCGGCTGACCGAACTTCTGGGAGCCGCTATTGGGGTTCGCGTTCTGTTTCCCACTCGCCGAACCGGGACGATTGACGTTCCAATTCGAATTGCTGTTGTTCGCATTTCCCGGACGGCCTTTGGCAGATGGTGGGTTGTTTGAGGGCTGACCGAACTTCTGGAAGCCGCTATTTGATTTCGCGTTTCCCTGCCCGTTGGGCGCATTGCCGGGACGATTCAGGTTCGTCGCGGGGCCACGCGCTTCTCGCGGCGACATCGCCGGCGCATGATAGGGAGCGCCTGCAGCCCTGGCCGCGACCACGTTGCGTCCGCTGAAACGGCCGGGCTGGGCGGTGGCGGCGATGGCTGGGCGCCCGTGATTCTCAGACGCGAACAGCTGGCGGTTGTGGCTGGCCGCTTGCTCGTGCTGGGTCTGTGCCGCCAGCGCGGTCCGGTGCGACTCGCGTTCGAAGGCTTGTTCCCGAGGCGTGGGCCGAGCCGTGATACCGCCGGTGCCGCCGTTGTAGCTGACGTTATTGATCGTGGTGCGGTTGACGATCACGGTCTTGTTGTAGACGTTGGTCACGTTGGTGACGTTCACATTGGTCACGCTGCGGTTGTAGTAGAACGAACGGCCGCGCCATTCTCCGCCCTCGAAGCCCTCGCCGCCGTAGCCGTAGCCGTAGTTGATGCCGCCATAGAACCCGACATGCCGTCCCCAGTAACCGGGATGCCAGAGATAGAAGCCGTCGCCCCATCCCCAATACCCCGGAGTCCAAAGCATGCCAACCGGGGCCACTACCCATGTACCCGGCACCCAGTAATAACCGACGTCATCATTCCAGGCCCAATATCCGGGGGTCCAAAAGAAGCCGGGACCGGGGCAGATGGGCTGGGCGTAGACCGGGAGTGCGGGCGGACCGAAACGGACCGAGATAAAGACTTGCGCGAACGACGGGGCCGAAACAGAGAGCAGAAGACACAACATGAGAGCCGCGAATACCGGCGGGCGAACTGCACGCTTCATTTTCATAAGGTTCCTTTGGCCTCCGGCGGGCTTCCCGGACAGGGGGCAGCGCCACGAACGGCGGCGGATTCTCGTAGGCCATTGTAGTCCGAGGCTGGAACATGGCCTGATTACCTTCGTTGGTGCAAACACTGAACTTGGGACTATGTTGCTGACTGCCAAAAGGTGATCTGGAATCTGCGGGTTACGGAGGCTGAATCGGTGGCCTGCGGTTATCCGGCGGGCCAGGTTGGAAGACCCCAGCGATCTCTCAGTTGGATTCCCTGCACACCGCTTCATCCCGGGTGAAGAAAAGCGTGTACCCGCCGGTGCGAAACAGAACTCAACCCGCGTATCGGTCTGCCCTTGGTTTACCCCGGAGAGCTCTTCGCCGGGCGGAACGGCAATTCCCAAAATGGAACTGCATCTGTTAGTAACGAACCTTTGGTGATCTTCTGCTGAATTCAATTCTCTTTTCTACTTAGCGAGGTCCCCCCAAGACTTTTTGTTTTTATTCGGGAAGCAATCGGAGAGGAATTCATGCGTTTAATGAGACTCGAGCTTGTTGCTCTTTTGTTGACAGCCACGCTGTCCTTTGCCCAGGCGTCGCAACCTTCTGCCACGCCTGCGGGAAGCACCCACAATCCGTCGACACCTGCGCCCGCGATGCAAGTGGACAATTCAGGCCAAGAGATGGGTGCGTTCGACGTGCTGCTGCTGCAGCAGTTGCCGGTGAGTCGCCGGAACTATTCGCAGTTCACGCTGCTCGCTCCCGTGGTCGGCGATGCGCAAACCCTGACGGGCACGGGGACCGCCGACCTTCGGGTTGCATCCACTCCGCAGAGTGGGATTTCTTTCCATGGCAACAACGGCCGCATGAGCAGTCTTGACATTGATGGCAGCGCGGCACGCGATGCGTTCGGTGACATGCGCCTGACCCTGGGGCAGGAGGCGATTCAAGAACTCAACGTCCAGGGTGGGAATTATTCAGCCGAGAGGGCAGCGTCAAGTGGGTCCGCCGTCCAGGTCGTCGGCAAGTCGGGAAGCAATCAGATTCACGGTTCGCTCTTTGGATTGTTCGGTGAGAGCGCGCTGAATGCGCGCAATCCCTTCGCCTATGGAGCGGCGGTGCAGCCCGGCCTGGCTCCCAACACCTACTTTGATCCGGCCCAGGCGGACGTGCAATCCGTGCCCGTGAAGCCGACCCTCAACCAGCAGCAGTTTGGCGGCTCGGTGGGACTTGCGATCAAGCCGGACAAGACGTTCGCGTTCGGATCGTTAGACGGTTCCCATTCCTCCGGACAGGTGTTCGCGCCCACACTCACCAACACCGCGATGTTCCGTCCGACCGCGGCACAAGCCCCAATTATCTCCGGCTTGGCGGCGTTGCCCGGAAACCCTGCCGTTCCCTGCCTTACGGGGCAACCGGCTTTGCCTGCGGCCACGTGCGCCGCGATCCTGACCAACATCTTGACCATCAACCCGGCGACCAGCCCGTTGAACCGGTTCATCGTCAGCCAATTCCAGCAGAACAGCGGCCTGTTCGATTTCACGGGCAGCAACTATCTGGCCTCGGGCCGGCTGGATCACTCCTTCAGCGATCGGAACAAGGTGTTTTTCCGCTACAGCTTTGCTCGCGCCCTCGATCAGAGCCCGGACGTGGGAGCCTTCACGACTTTCGCCAGTGGCAACCAGGTGAAGAACCTGGATCACGCGTTGCAAGCCGTGTGGACTTCCCAGATCAACTCCAAGCTGGTCAATGAAGTTCGCCTGGAAGGGAGCTACTCGCAGTTCAACCTGACCTCGAACGATCCCGGAGCCGTGGGGATCGACATTCTGGGCTACGCCTCGCTGGGAAGTAATCTTAACGCGCCCGGTTCGGCGCTGCTGCGGCATTACGGCTTCGGCGACAACCTGACGTGGACTCATGGCAACCACGAGTTGACGTTCGGCGGCGACTTTGGGAGCTTTGGAAACCGGGATGTTTCCATGTCTCTGTTCCCGGGCCGCTTTGTCTTCTCGCAATTGGCAGGAGGCATTCTTAGCCCGTGTTTGCAGGTGCCGGCGGCCTGCGGTCTCACCGGAGTCGATCCAGCGACGATCAGTTCTTTGCAGAACCTCTCGCTCGGATTGCCGCAGTTTTATGAGCAGGGCTTCAGCCGCGATCCCGGACTGGCCTACAACGATCCTTCGATCGCTTACAGCACGACCGCTGGAGCTGGATTTGCGCAGGATTCCTGGAAGATCCGTCCCAACCTGACGCTGGAATTCGGCGTGCGTTACGAACTCGAAGGGCGCCACGCTCCGCTGCTTACGGACAAATCCAATTTTGCCCCGCGTGCCAGCTTTAGCTGGAGTCCATCGGCCGATCCGAAAACGGTCATCCGCGGCGGCTATGGCATGTTCTACTCGCCCCTCTACACCCAGGCGGAGTACCTGGCGGAAGCGCTGGCCAACCAAGGCGGCACCATGCAGGTTCCGGTCATGCAGGTTCCTCTGACCGGCGTCCCCGGAAACCCGGCGCTCACCTCGGCGGCGATATTCCAGACGTTATTTGCGCAAGGCAAAGTGCAGGGCTGCACGTTCGCGGGCAGTTCCTGCATCACCTCGGCCGACATGACGCAATTCGGCCTGAACGTCAGCCAGACTGCCCTGGTTCCGGGAGCGTCAGTGTTATTCGGCGCGCTTCCGACCATGCATAATCCTTACTCGCAGCAGGGAACCATCAGTGTGCAGCGCGAGTTCGGCGAGGGCTTCGTCCTCTCCGGCGGCTACGTCCACGTGCACACCATCCATCTGCCACAGTCGGTGGACACCAATCTGCTGCCCGCTCCGGCGGCGGCGACGGGTCCCGACGGAGTGTTGATTCCGAACTGGACGGCCTGCGGCAGTGCATGCTTCATCAATCCCGGCTTGGTCCAGAACAACGTGCTCATGTCGTCGGGCCACGCCGTGTACGACGCGGGCATTTTCGAAGTGAACAAGCGCTTCAGCCGGCACTTCAGCCTGCTGGCCAACTACACCTATAGCAAAGCAACCGACAATGTGAACGACTACAACAGCGACCTGACCGCTTTCGATCAGACCAACCTGAATGCGGAACACGCGGTGTCGAATCTGAATCAGACGCATAAAGTTGTCTTCGCAGCAGTGGTGCAATCGCCGTGGCAGGATGGTTCCAGCGTGGCTTCGCGCATTCTCTCGGGCTTTACGCTCTCACCGGTCGTGCGTGGCACCAGCGGACATCCCTTCAATGTTCTGGCTGGAATGGACGTGAACGGAGACCGCAACTTCATGACCGACCGTCCGGCGGGCGCCGCTCGCAATACCGGCACGGGCCCCAGCTTCTGGACTGCGGATTTGCGGCTCAGCCGTCAATTCACCATCCGGAACGAAACGAAGATACAGTTCATGGCGGACGCCTTTAACCTGACCAACCGGACCAACTTTGCTGGCGTGAACAACTTCGTCGGCAGCATCGGAGGACCGTTCAACTTCAAGGGCGCTGCGGCATCGGCCATTGACCAATCTCTGGCCTTTACGTCGGCGTATCCAAGCCGTTCGCTGCAACTCGGGATGCGCCTGGATTTCTGACGCCCTCGAGCTACTGAACGCAACCGCACCTGTGCTCCATCTTCTTTCGGAGAAGATGGGGCATTTGTTTGCGCGCGAGGCTGAGAGACACACTCCAGAAGCGGGAAAAAAGCTATCTCTGAAATTGCCGATGGGAAAAAGGCTGGCGGAGGGAGAGGGATTCGAACCCCCGGTACCCTTTCGGGTACATCGGTTTTCAAGACCGACTGTTTCGACCGCTCACACATCCCTCCGCGGGCGGCTAGGGCAAGTTTACCAAGGAGAGAAGCGCGAACCCCAGTATTCCGTTGTTCACGGGTGACGTCCGGGCCGGGCTATCCGGGTGAACTCATATAATGGATCGAGCGTCTCCATGATTTCGGTGGTCCAACTCGGCAGGCTCGATTACGCGGCTGGGCTGCGGCTGCAGCAGAAACTGGTCGGGCTGCGCAAGGCGGGGCAGGTGGGCGACGTGCTGCTGCTATTGGAGCACGCGCCCGTGATCACGCTGGGGCGGAACGCGAAAGCGGCCAACGTGCTGGCGTCGCCGGAACTGCTCGCCACCCGCGGGGTTGAAGTCTACGAGTGCGATCGCGGCGGCGACGTGACCTTCCACGGGCCGGGACAGCTGGTGGGATATCCGATCTTTGATTTGCGGGGATTTAGCCGTCAGCCGTCAGTTGGCAGCTGTCAGGCTGCAGCAGACAGGTCACAGGTCGCAGGTCTCAGATCTCAGGAACAGGCCGCCGCTGCGCCGGGAGTCACACCGTCCTCTACACGCAAAACTCTCGGAGCGGTGGATTATGTGCGGCGGCTGGAGGAAGTCTTGATCCGCACTTGCGCCGGTTTTGGGATTCCCACGAAACGAGTGGCGGGGCTTACCGGGGTGTGGACGGAGGCGCAAGGTCCCTTGACTCGGGCTGAAGCCCTCGCTCGGGATGACAAGGAGCAGAATGACACGGAGCAGAGGCTTCCCGAGGAGGTTCGTCGCGAGGCCAAGATCGCGGCGATTGGGGTGCACATTTCGCGCTCGGTGACTTCGCACGGATTCGCGCTGAACGTGAATACCGACCTGAGTTTCTTCGATTTGATTGTGCCGTGCGGGATTGCGGCCAAGCCGGTGACCTCGATCGAGCGCGAATTGGGGCGCGAGGTGGAGATGGTTGTCGTTGCGGAATCGGTCTCGCGGAATTTCGGGAGCGTGTTTGGAAGCCAGATGTTGTGGGTGGAAACAGTGGACGCGCTGCTGGGGAATGCGGTCGGTGTACCGGTGAAAACGCCCGCGGAGTTGCGGCGTCTGCACGGGGAAGAGGAGACGACGTGGGCCTAGGGCGACGGTTATTGAGATTGACGACATGGCTCGATTTGGAGTCAAAGTTATGAAGGTATTTCCACTCGCACTGTTGGCGATGCTTTTTACGATGCCTCTGCATGGTCAGCAGGTCCCGTCTTGCAAAGGGAACGCTCATCTCGTTGGCCAGTGCTTCAAAGTGCATGGGAGGGCGCGCATCGTAAACGGCGCCGGGATGGTCATCTGGCGTATTGGAACAGACCGCATCCTTGAAGTTGAGGATGAGGAGATCATCATCCCCGATGGTCTCAGCAAGGCGGTGTCTAAACCCGGAGATGTTTACGGTAGGGATATTTTTGGCGATTTTGAGGTGTGCCCTCTTACCAAGAGCAAGCCGGGAGAGATGCAGATGGTTTGCGTAGAATCCGCTAGCCATCTCGTGATCAGAGAAAACACGCACTGAAGCCCCTCGCCCTAGCCCCCTGCCCTGTTACCGCGATACCATCCCTTAGTCACGCCCTCGGTGGGCTTCACGATTATGGCCACAAAGAAGACGAAAGCTGCTCCTGCCGCAAAGCGAGGAAAGGTAAACATCAGCGCATTACGCAAGGCCCACAGCCGAGAGCCCGAAGCCGAGAGCCGAGAGCCGAGAGCCGACTCCCGCACCTACACCATCCTCGACTACCGCTTGGAGAAGCCCAGCTTTACGCTGCGGCAGGTGCGCTCTGGGGACGAGGTCCGCTACGAGGTCGAGAGCGGCGATCTTTCCGCGCCGGTACCGCCGATCCGCGAGTCGAAGTATCTCAGCAAAGAACAGGTGATCGAGATTTACCGCTGGATGCTGCTCAACCGGCGGATGGAAACGGCGCTGGAGAATCTCTACAAGCAGGGCAAAGTGGTCGGCGGCGTGTATTTCGGGCTGGGGCAGGAGGCTTGCTCGTGCGCGTCGGCTTACGCGCTGCATAAAGATGAGTGGCTGGGGCCGATGATCCGCAACCAGGGGGCGCTGCTGGTGCGGGGATTTGCGCCGCGCGACATCATGATGCAGTACATGGCGAAGGCGGGGTCGCCGACCAAAGGGCGGGACGCGTCGTCGCACTTCGGCGACACTCAGGAACGCAATGTGGTGGCGCCGATTTCGACTTTGGGCGATCTGATTCCGGTGCTGGCGGGCGTGGCGCTGGGTGCTCGGTTGCAGGGGAGAAATATCGCGGTAATGACTTATATCGGCGACGGCGGGCAGTCGACCGGCGTTACGTATGAGGGCGTGAACTTTGCGGCGGTGCAGAACCTGGGACTGGTGCTGATTGTCGAGAATAACCTCTGGGGATATTCCACTCCGGCCGACATGCAGTTCCGCGTGAAAGACCTGGCCGAGCGCGCGATTGCTTACGGCATCCCCGGCGTGATTGTGGACGGCACTGACGCCTGCCAGGTGTATGACGCCTGCCACGAAGCGTGCGAGCGCGCCCGGCGCGGCGAAGGGCCGACGATGATCGAAGCCAAGATGATGCGCATGAAAGGCCATGCCATCCACGATGCGGCGGAGTATGTCCCGAAGCCGCTGTTTGAGTATTGGAAGAAGCGCGACCCGATTGCGCGGCTCGAAGATCACCTGGTGAACAAGAAGAAGTGGCTGACGGCGGCGGAGAACGAGGAGCTGATTGCCGATGTGGAGCGCCAACTGGAGGCCGACCGCGAGTTTGCCGTGAACTCTCCCATGCCGACGCCGGAGTCGGCGGCGGGCGGAGTGTACTGCGAGGCGGGCTGCCACGAGATCAAGCCCAAGTATGCGATGCCGAAAGTGCGGGGCGGGAAGGCTGCCGGGCCGACAAGTTCGAAGGCGGCGGTGCACTTGAAGTGAGGGGAACACAAGGTCCCTCGACTTGCGCTTAGTCGCTTCGCTCCTACGCGCTGCGCTCGGGATGACAACGGATTAGGTACCTACCAAATAGCAGTTTGTTAGAATGAAAACTCGCCATGTCTGCCTCATCCCAACTCGTCCAGATTGAGCTTGGACCGCCCATGCGCAGTCCCAAGCCGGAGTGGCTGAAGGCCAAGGCTCCGGTGGGTGAGAACTTCCATAATCTGAAGAAGCTGGCGCGCGGGCTTGGGCTGAATACGGTGTGCGAGTCGGCGCAGTGTCCGAACATCGGCGAGTGCTGGAACCATCGCACGGCGACGTTCATGCTGCTGGGCGATATCTGCACCCGGCGGTGCGGGTTTTGCGCGGTGCCGAAGGGGCGTCCGGAGCCGATTGACTGGGACGAGCCGCGGCGCGTGGCCGAGGCGGTGGCGACGCTGGGCATACGGCATGCGGTGGTGACCAGCGTAAACCGCGATGACGACAACGTCGGCGGGGCCAGGATTTTTGCGGAAACCATCCGCCAGATTCGCCAACGGGCGCCCGACTGCCGGGTGGAGGTGCTGATCCCCGACTTTCAGGGATTGGAAGAGCCGTTGCGCATCGTACTCGAAGCCAAGCCCAACGTGCTCAATCACAACACCGAGACGGTGCCGCGCCTCTATCGCGCGGTCCGTTCCGGGGCGCGCTACCAGCGGACGCTCGATCTCCTGTCGAACGCGAAGCAGTGGGACCCGGCGATGGTGACCAAGAGCGGCGTGATGGTCGGCATCGGCGAGTCGCTCGACGAACTGATCGAAGTTTTCCGCGACTTAGGCGAACGCGGTGTGGACATTCTCACGGTCGGGCAGTATCTGCGGCCGTCGAAAGATCATCTGCCGATGACGCGCTTCTACACCCCGGCGGAGTTCCGGCTGCTCAAAGAAGAAGCGCTGAAGTTCGGCTTCAAGCATGTCGAATCGGGACCGCTGGTGCGGTCCAGTTATCACGCGCACGAGCAGGCGGATGTGGCGGCGAGATAGGCGGCTCTAGGCGTTGGGCTCTAGGCTTTAAGCCTATTCCGTCAGCTACCATCGAAATTCCCAGAGCCTAACGCCCAAAGCCCAGAGCCTTGATCCGTTGTTCGTTGGCCCGATTCGGCACTCCACCCAAATGGAATTCTCGAGATTGCGGGAGTGGCGAGAGCGATAGGGCTGGATCTCGGCGAGTGTTGTTGATTCTGCTGCTGGGCTCGGTGTTTGGGACTGGCGAGCGCTGAAAGGCAGGGTTCGCAGTTCGCCAGGCAAAAGAATACGGCTGGAAACCAGGTCCAGCCGTTCTACTTTTCTGTGGAGCCGTATTTACTTCTTCAGGGTGCGGATGAACTTCACCACTTCGCCAATCTGCTCTTTCGTCAGCTTGCCGTCGTAGGGCTGCATTTTGCCTTTGCCCTTGGTGATGATGGTGGTTAGGTCGGCGTCGGACTGCTTTTGCACTTCGGCGGACCCCAGATCCTTCAGCTTCAGGTTCTTGCCCATCACGGTGTCACCGGCGCCGTTCGGGCCGTGGCACATTGCGCATTTTGCCTTGAAGGTATCGGCGCCCGCGTCGGCAAACGTGTAGGTGGAAAATACCAGAGCCAGTGCGAGCACCAGCAAGCAGGTCATAAGAATGGTCTTCATCGGTAGGATTCTCCTGAGAATTGAGTCATTCGACGCCCCATTATCGCGAGCGCCACCGCTCCCGCAACTGGCGAATCCAGCCGGGACCGCTACATGGTTGGACGCAGTTTTTGTTGCAGAAGTTTGCGGCAGCGTAAGATAACACAAAAACAGAGACTTACGCATCCTTTTCGGGAATCGGGCAGGGTCGCCCGGGTGGCGATCACCCCCGCTGACATCTCGTCCAAGTCTGTGTGAGTTTGACTCTTCGAGCGGCGGCACGGTGCCAAGAGCCGCTCGGTCGCAGCCCCGCCCCATCGGTCAAAAGCCACCATGCCCGAGTGATATCCCGCACCAAGAGCCCATCCTGAGTTTTGCTGCGAATGGCCGCAAAGCCCTAACCATCGTCGGCTCAGAGAGTTGCATGACAATCCAGCCGGCTGATAGTTTGGCATCGCTGGTGCTTTGCTACGGGGAGAGTTGCTCGCGGAGTGTGCCGTCTTGGAACCTACATTGGTGGTGGTCGGGTTGAATCACCGCACGGCCTCGGTGGAAGTTCGCGAGCGCTTCTGGATGAACGAAGAACGGCGCAGCCATGCCCTGTCCATCTTGTCGCACGCGGAGGGGGTCGAAGAAGCGTTTGTCTTTTCCACGTGTCATCGCACCGAGTTCGTGCTCTGGGGGGATCCGACCCTGGCGGCCAATTCGGTGTTGCGCTTTCTGGCCGCCGAATACGATCTGAAACTCTGTGAGTGGAACCACTTCTATCGCCTGCTCGATGAGCAGGCGCTGGCCCACTGCTTCGGAGTCAGCTGCAGCCTGGACGCGATGTACGTCGCGGAAGGGCAAGTTGCGCGCCAGGTGAACGCGGCTTGGCAGCAGGCACGAGAGGCGGGCAGCACCGGGCGTTTTCTGGATGCCGTGTTGCGCAAAGCGCTGGCCGTCCGCCGGCGGGTGCGCGAGGAAACCGCGACCGACTCCCGGATGATCTCGGCGCCGTCGGCAGCGTTGGAACTGGCACGCCAGACTCTGGGTCCGCTGGCGGCGCGGAACACGGTCGTGCTGGGCGCCGGGCGGATGAGCGAGGTGGTCGCCGAGACCCTGGTTAGCCATGGGGTGAACTCGGTTTGCCTGATCAACCGTACCTACGGGCGGGCGCTCGAAGTGGCGGGGAGAATCGACGCCTCGGTGTGCCCATTCGAGGAGAGGTGGACGCGGCTGGCCACCGCGGATCTAGTGATCAGCGCTACTTCGGCGCCCGGGTTCATTCTCACCGCGGCCGAGATGAGGCGGGTGGCCGCGCAGCGGGCGGGTCGCAAGCTCGTGCTGATCGATCTGGCGCTGCCTCGCGATGTCGATCCCGGGGTGCGCGAAATCGAAGGCATGTGCCTCTATGATCTCGACGGCCTCGAACACGCCCTGGAGCCGCCGTCGGCCGTCCAGGATGGCGAACTGGCAGCGCAACAGGTCATTCTCGCGGAAGTGCAGGGCTTCCGGAAAGAACTGATGGCGGATGGCGTCGTGCCGGAAATCTTGGCGCTGCATCATCGCCTGGAGGAGATTTGCCAGCAAGAGTTGGAGTCCTTCCGGCTGGAGCAGGGGCCATTCCCCAAGGACCAGGATCAACTGATCGCGGCGGTCGGTGTCCGCATTACCCATAAGATCGCGGGATCGCTGGCCCGGGAACTGAGAGGAGCAGGCTCTAGGCTTTAGGCTCTGGGCTCTAGGCTGCTGACTGCTGGGTTATCTGCCTGAACTTTGCGATCATTCCATTCAACATTCGTCCTACGGAATCCACCTGCTGAGCCAGACTTTGGTGATCAGTTTCAGTCAAGTAGCTGAGTGATTTTGCGATCTGCAACTGCGTCTGGACTTCATATAAAGATCCCCGCGCATGACTCAGGAACTGCAGAAGTTCTCTGTCCGACGAACGCCCCTTGGCCTCCGCGATGTTGCTGGCCACGGAGATTGCGGCGCGGCGTAGCTGGGCTGAGAGTCCGTACATTTCCTCCGCAGGAAATTTCCGCGTCATGCGATAAATCTTTAATGTCAGTTCCATTGCGTCCTGCCAGACCTTTAGATCGTGATAAGTGCCTCCCATAATGCGGTCCTCCGTTAGGTGAAAGTTATCTGCGGAGGGTCCGATGAGCAGTGACCGAAGAACCACGAATTTGTGATGTTTTCGGAGACCCAATAAGAAAAGGCCCCGAATCCAAAAGGAATCGAGGCCAAATGCCTAAAGCCCAGCGCCTAAAGCCTAGAGCCTAATTACCAATTCAATTTCAGCGCAAACTGGAACTGGCGCGGATCGTAGGCCGCGGTTGCCTGGCCGGCATTCTGGAAGAACGGACTGACAGCGGCCACATTGTACTTGTTCGCGATGTTGAACATGTCGGCGATCAGATCCATATTGACCCGCTCTCCGAAGTAAACGCGCTTGGAGACCTGTATGTCGCCGAAGGCGGTCCAGGGCGAGATCCCCGCGTTGCGGCCCAGATTGCCGTCGAGCCCAGTGAGGGGGACGAACGGGAAAGGCGGCAAACCACCAGGAGTAAAAGCCTGATAGCACGGTTCTTGAAAGACGCCAGTAGGTGATTGACTGGAGTTCACAACCGCACCGCAGGCAGGGTTCACCGTAGTGTTGGGACGTACCACCTTGGACTCAAACTGAAAGTTGTTCATGTTGCCGGTGATGATGTTCAACGGCCGCCCCGAGGAGATTTCGACCAACGGTGCAAACGTCCAATCGCTGAAGAGCTTGCTGGCAAAGCCGCCGCCCGTCAGTTTGCCTGTCTGGTACACCCCGCTGAAAACGAAACGGTGGCGCTGATCGAACAGCGAATTGGAGCGATCCAAGCCCGGAAAGTAGCTGTTCTGCGGCGACAGCGTGGCCTGCAGGTCGGTCGAGTCGTCAATCGCGTGTGACCAGGTGTAGGAAGCGAGGAACTCGTAGTGGCTGCTGAAGCGCTTGCGCAGGTTCGCGCTCAGCCCGTGATACACGGAGCTGCCGTTGGAGAAATTCGCGGCCATGTCGCCGAACGGAACACAACCGGCAAACGTCCCGGGATCGCAAGCCGTGTTGAAACCGGCCGTGCTATAGCCGACCGCCTGAAGGTATTGCATGACCGCTGGCAGTACGGTGGTTACGCAGGCGCCGGCTCCTTCTGCGATCGCGAAATTCGCGATCGCCGGATTCATGCCCCCGGGACGGAAGAAGTTGGTCAACGCTGCCGAAACCCAAGGCAAACCATTATTCGGATTGATTCCACAAGGCGCGGCGCCAAGGCCTACTCCCAAAGGCCCCCCGGCGACTGCGAAGGAACTTGGATCGCTGTAGGCCGCCTGCCAGTTCGCCACCAAAAGGTCCCCGCGCGCGGTGTTGGCATTGATCGGGCGGTTGAGATGACGTCCGCCATTGAAGTTGTAAGCCAGGCTCAGAGCGAGACCTCCACCAAGGTCTTTCTCCACAGTCAAGTTGGCCTGCTGCGAATAGGCAAAGACAAAATTCTTGGCTTGGGGATAGCCAAAGGGCTGAGAGCCCAGGGGAAAGGCTGCGCCCCCAAACTGAGGTGGCGGATTCACCAAATAGTTCTGGCTCAGGAACAACGAATCCGAGGGAGAGGCGACACCACAACTTGGATCTGAGGCCGGGCAGGAGAATCGTTGTTGGTTCGCCGAGTAGCCCAACTGGCTTACTGGCATGCAATTCGCATTGCCCAGCACACCAGTGAAAATACTGGCGGCATTGAGATGCCCTGGATCGTAAGGCGTCGATCCCGCGTTGCACGGAGCGCCCTCGCCAAAGATCAACTGACCGCTGGAGGAACCGTCGGAAGCGTCGCCCAGGAAGTACAGGCCCAGCAGCGGATGGTCATAGAACATGCCGTACGAAGCGCGGACGACCGTCTTGCCGTCTCCCTTTGGATCCCACGCGAGGCCGATGCGCGGCTGCACATTGTTCTTATCCGTTTGGATCCCCTTCTGCAATCCCAGCAGGTTGTAGGCCGGCAGTGCCAGTCCTTGTGGCGGCTTGAACTTCGGCGCGATCTCGACATCGTAGCGCACGCCGTAGTTGACGGTAAGATGCGGATTCATGCGCCAGCTATCCTGCCAGAACACGCCAATTGGGATAGTGCGGAACGAATCGCTCGGGTTCCCAAGACCTTGAATGTAGTCTCCGGGCAAACCCGCGCCGTACGCCTGCACGGGTGAAAGGTCGGGGAAGTCGGGTAGCACGCCTGGGGCCGGGTTGACAAAACCCAAGCTGGCCGCACCGAAGGTACCGAAGTCATACACCCCGCCGTAGTTGACCGTAAATATCGCCTTTGTGGGGACATAGTTAAGGTCTCCGCCGAACTTGAGACTGTGCCTACCGACGGTCCACGAGAAGTTGTCGATGAACTGGTAGCGCTGTTCGGTGCGCTGGATGTAGGAATAAGGTTCGCGGCCGAAATACCCGTAGCCGGGAATGTTCACCGCTGGGTCCGATCCGGCCTGAATTGCCTTGTTGTAGAAATACGAGAGCCCACGGCGCGCATACTGGAAGGTGAATGCATTCACCTTGTTGGTGCCGATCGACCACGTGTCCTGTACCAGTCCGGTCACATCGCGGTAAGTCTGCTCCGAGGTCCGCGAGTATGCGTTCTGTCCAAAGGGTTGGTCCTGGCCGCTCACCTCGATGCCGGTGACCGTGCTCGGGCTCGCGTTGACCCGCAGCGTCAGACGGTTGCTGCTGCTTACGTTGTGATCGAGGCGCAGCGAGTATAGGCTCGTGCCCTCAAACACGGGGAAGTTGCCGATCTGAGATGCCAGCGCTTGGTACGAGGTGGGCACGGACGAGTAGGCGCTGCCGGGCGGGGTCGTCGTGGGGAACCCGGTCCAGGCGTTGAGTGCTCCGCCGGTGAGGGCGTAAACCATCTGGCCCGGCCACATTCCCCGGACTGCTTGGCCCGAAGAAGCGCCGGTCAGCACAACGTATTGCTCTACTTCCGCCAAAAAGGCAGGGTTCGCCTGTTCCAAGGCGAGCACGTTCGGGTTGGTGAGGAAAGCGATCTGTCCGGTGGCGCCTGGGGTCAGCTGCAGAGTGCCGAACGGTAGCCCAACCTGTGAAGTGTCAAACCCAGCGAGGCCGAAGCAGGTCGGGCTGCTGGGAGCCAAGCAGTCCTGCCCAGTGCTGGAGAATCCCGTCTCGTGCCGGCGCGTGGTTTCATAAGAAAAGTAGTAGAACGTCTTGTCTTTCTTGATTGCCCCGCCGAATGCCGCTCCCGCCTGCACCCGAGTGTAGGCCGGGTTGGAGACCGTGCTGAAGGGATTGACGGCCTGGAAGTTGCGGTTGCGCAGGTAGCCGTAGACGTCGCCGTGGAAGGCGTTCGAGCCCGAGCGGGTGATGATGTTCACCACGCCCCCGGCGGCGCGGCCGTACTCAGACGCATAGCTGTTGGTGATGATCTGGAATTCCTGGACGGCTTCCTGCGAGACGGTGGAGCGCACGCCGTTGGTGGCATTGTCGGTGGCGTCGGCGCCATCCACGTTGACCAGGTTGGAGCGGCCGCGCTGGCCGCTCATGTTCAGTCCGGAAGTCGGGGCCGCGCCAAGGTTGGGCGCGCTATCCCGCACCACCTGCGAATCGGTCAAGGTGAAATTGATGTAGTTGCGGCCGTTGATGGGAAGATTGTCGATGCGGCGTTCGCCGATGGTGTCTGTGGTCGAGCTGCGCGAGGTTTCGACCAGTTCGGCCTCGGAGCTGACTTCGATGATTTCTTTGCCGGCCGCGACCGTGAGCGAGACCGGAAGCGCGGCCATCTGGCCCACGGTGATGGCAACCCCAGTGGCTTCGGCTCGCGCGAACCCGGGCGCCTCAACGATGACCGTATAGGTGGCGGGGGGCAACAGTAGGACGCTATAACCGCCTTGGCCGTCGCTGGTGCCGGTCCGCTCCAGTCCCTTAGCCACATCCCGCACCTTGACCGTGGCATTGGTTACAACGCTGCCTCTGGGGTCCTTGACGGTGACGCGCAGGTCGCCGGTGGCTACCCCCTGGGCGGAAACGAACTTACAAACGAGCACACATAGGACAAAAAAGCTGACCAGACGCAGCGTCGTTTTCATTAGGGCTCCTGGGGTCCTGCGCCCGACGTGCGCGGACGGGAATCGAGATGTACGGTTGGTTGCCAGCCACTTGAATTTCGAGCACGTTAGCGGGAATTGGAGTACGGCAGGTTTGTACATCAGAGCAGGGGGTTTGCGCAAGCCTTAAGCTGGCTACCCGCCATAAAGAATGGATAGGTCACTGCAGAAACTCGGCCGCGGCAGCTCACCGCAACCTGAGCCCAGAGTTCAAGGCTGTTGCTTTTGCCGAGGCGCTTCTTTAGATTGCTGGGCAGTCAGCCACGCAACGTGCCTTCAGCCAACAGCAACGGCCATTCCATGACCGGCAACCTGCTTCGGGTGATGGTCTGTCCCCCGCGCCACGCCGGCTGGGACCGCCCGGAGCGGGTCGCTCGATGGCGCGACCTCGGATTCCAGCATGCACCGGCGTTTCCGGCGGCCGAGAGCCAGCACGATGATTTGTGCCGCCGGCTCGAGGAAGCGGGAGCCGAAGTGCTGTGCTTGTCCCCGTCGGATTCTCTGTCTCTCGATGCGGTTTACACGCACGATGCGTCACTCCCCACCGATCATGGGATGATCCTGATGAACCCCGGCAAGAGCAACCGGGTCGCCGAAGCGCAGGCGCACGCAAATTTCTGCGGACCAGAGGGCATTCCAGTGTTCGGCGAGATTCGTCCGCCCGGCACGTCCGAGGCCGGAGACATGGTCTGGCTGGATTCGCGCACGCTGCTAATCGGTTGCGGCTATCGCACCAGCGCCGCTGGCATCGCCCAAATGCGGTCGCTGCTCGCCCCGAAAGGAGTCGAGGTTCTGGCCGCGCCCCTGCCTTACGGTTCCGGTCCTTCGGCGTGCCTGCATCTGATGTCGCTGATGAGCATGCTCGATGAGCAGACCGTCCTCGTTGATCTGCCATGGCTGGCGGTCGAGACGGTAGAACTGCTCAAAGCGCGCGGCTTCGGCTTGCTTCAGATCGAATACACGGAACGCAACTCGCTGGCCTGCAACGTGCTTGCGCTCGGGAAAAAGCGCCTGATTGCGCTCGAGGAGAACGCTGGAACCAACCAGCGCCTGCGCGAAGCCGGCTTCGACGTGCGGACGTTCCCAGGGTCGGAGATCTGCATCAACGGGGCGGGCGGGCCGACCTGCCTGACGCGGCCGCTGCTGCGAGGCTAGAGTGTGTGCGTGAAAACCGGGCCGTCCCTTCGGGACTTCACCGGTTTTTTCGAGCCTACCCCGCGCTGAAGCGCGGGGCTAATCTGGCTCGCCCCTGCCGGGGCTGGATTCTCCAGTGTTTCGTTCCAGCAGGTCGCCTGAAAACGAATTCTCACGCACACAATAGGGGCATGCGCCCTGAAGATATAGCCGGTCCTGAGCGCAGATGAAGAAGTGCACTTTGAAGAACCGGCGAGCCGCCGGCGCTACCTCCGGCCTTGATAGAATGATCCGGCATGCTTTTGCCGTTCGTCCGCGATCTTTTCGCGGACGTGGAACGATTACCTGCCTTCACGCGTGCCGCCTCCCATCTTCGAGAGAGCACGGGACGGATTCGTGTCACTGGACTCTCGCCGGCCGCCAAAGCGCTGATCGCGGTCTTGCTGCGCCGGGCGGTCGAGCGCCCCTTGGTTCTGGTGGTTGCCGATAATCGCTCCGCCGAAGAGCTTCTGCCGGTATTGCGCGCCTTCTGCGAACTGACTGGCGCCGCTGATCCGGATTCAGTCGTCAGCCTGCCGGCCCGCGACGTGCTGCCGTTCCAGAACCTGTCTCCCCACCCGGAGATCCAGGAAGAGCGCGCCACGGCGCTGTGGAAGATCGCGACCGGGGGCGCCTCGGTCGTGATTGCGCCGGTGACCGCGACCACCATTCTTCTTCGCTCCCCCGACTACTATGCCGGCCTGGCGCGCATCCTCCGGCGCGGCGAAAACTTCGATTTGGAACTCCTGCTCCAGCACCTGAACGCCGTCGGCTACACCTCGACTGACGTGGTCGAGATGCCCGGCCAGTACGCGGCGCGGGGCGGCATTCTCGACGTTTACTCTCCCGAGGCCGACCGTCCGACGCGGGTTGAATTCTTCGGCGATGAGGTTGAATCCATCCGCAAGTTCGACCCGGGCACCCAGCGCTCGTCGAATCCGGTGGACGAAGCGCTGCTGCTGCCGCTGACCGAAACTCCGGTCACGGAAGAACTGCTGGGCTCGATCAACGTGCGGCTTTCGGGCGGGCGGATCGCGGGCTCGCCGGAAATTGTGGAACAGGCCGTGCGCGAGAGTGGAGCCGGCGTTTTTCCAGGCTGGGAGTTCTACGCCCCGGTGGCGGGCGCCGACCGCACTGTCTTTGACCTGCTTCCCGAAGCGCGCGTGATCCTGGATGAACCCGAAACTCTCGCGCTGGAGCTCGACCGCAACTGGACGCGCGTGGCCGAGGCTCACGAGCGCAGTGGGGTGGGGAACCTGGTCCGGCCAACCGACCTCTATCTCACCCCGGAAAGCTGGCGGGAAAAAACCGCCGCCCTTCGCGGAGCCGATTTCGAATACCTCGCCATCGCCCGCGACCAACTGCCGGAAGTCGCTTTCCTTTCGCAACCGGCCACGCGTTTCCACGGCGCCGTGCCGCTTCTGATCGAGGAAGTCCAGAAACTGGTCGGCGGCGGAACTCAGGTCATTCTCGCCGCTCCCAACACCGGAGAGGTCGAGCGCCTGGCCGGCATCTTTACCGAGTACAACGCTGCTTATCGCCTGGGCAGCCGCACCCGTGGCGGCGAAAGTTACGCCGACGAAACCTCTTACTTTGCCGGCGAAGTGCTCACCACCACGCTGTTGAAGGCCTATCTGCCCGACGGATTCGTTTTGCCCGAAGCCCATCTCGCCGTCTTCGGTTCACGCGATCTGTTCGATGAATCCGACCTGGTCGCCGCCCGCCCGCAGCGCGTCAAGTCGAAGGTCTCGGCATTTCTGTCGGACTTCCGCGATCTGCAGGCCGGCGACTACGTGGTGCACGTCGAGCACGGCATCGGCCAGTATCAGGGACTGAAAGAAATCAACCAGGGCGACGGCGCCGCCGAGTTCATGCTGCTCGAGTACGCCGAAGCGGCGCGCCTCTACGTTCCGCTGACGCGCCTCGACCTCGTCCAGAAGTATCGGTCGGCCGAAGGCGCCAAGCCGGTCCTGAATCACCTCGGCACCTCCGCCTGGGCCAAGACCAAGGCCCGGGTGCGCAAGGCGATGAAAGACATGACCGATGAGCTGCTGAAGCTCTATGCCCAGCGCCAGGCCGCGCAAGGTCACACCTTCCCCGCCGACACCGAGTGGATGAAGGAGTTCGAAGACGCCTTCGAATACAGCGAGACCGAAGATCAGGCGCAGGCCATCATGGACGTAAAGAGCGACATGCAGTCTCCGCTGCCCATGGATCGTCTGCTGTGCGGCGATGTGGGCTATGGCAAAACGGAAATCGCCATGCGCGCCGCCTTCAAAGCCATCAGTGACAACAAGCAGGTCGCGGTGCTCGCCCCCACCACGGTGCTTGCCTTCCAGCACTTCGAGACCTTCAAACAGCGCTTCGCGCCCTTCCCGGTCACCGTCGAAATGGTCAGCCGCTTCCGCACACCCAAGCAGGTCAAAGAGATTCTGCAGAAAGTCGAAGCGGGCAAAGCCGACATTCTGATCGGCACCCATCGTCTGCTTTCGAAGGACGTGAAGTTCGCCGATCTCGGCTTGCTGGTGGTGGACGAAGAACAGCGCTTCGGCGTGCGCCACAAAGAGCGCATCAAGCAGATGCGCACGCAAGTCGACGTTCTCACTATGTCGGCCACGCCCATTCCGCGCACCCTGCACATGTCGCTGGTCGGCTTGCGCGACATGAGCGTGATCGAGACTCCACCCAAAGACCGCATGGCCATCCAGACCGTCGTCGCCAACTGGGATTTGAAGCTCATCCAGTCCGCCATCGAGCAAGAACTCGAGCGTGGCGGCCAGGTCTATTTCGTCCACAATCGCATCGAGACCATCTGGGAGATTGCCGCCAAGATTCAGGAACTGTTCCCGAGCGCCCGCATCGCCGTCGGCCACGGTCAGATGGGAGAAGGCCAGCTGGAAAAAGTGATGCTGAAATTCATGCACCACGAAGCCGACATCCTGGTCTCGACGACGATTATCGAGAACGGCCTCGACATCCCGCTGTGCAACACCATCATCATCAATCGCGCCGAGCGTTTTGGCCTGTCGGAGCTTTATCAGCTTCGAGGCCGCGTCGGCCGGTCTAATCGTCGGGCCTATGCTTACTTGCTTCTGCCCTCCGAGATTGAGTTGACGCCCATCGCCCGGCGCCGCCTCGCCGCACTGAAAGAATTTTCCGACCTCGGCGCCGGGTTTAAGATTGCGGCGTTGGATTTGGAGTTGCGCGGCGCGGGCAATCTTCTCGGCGGCGAGCAGAGCGGCCACATCGAAGCCGTGGGATTCGAACTTTACACCCAGATGCTGGAGCGGGCCGTGCGCGAAGTGAAGGGCGAAGCAGCTGCCGAGGGAACGGAAATCCAGCTCAACCTCGGCCTGAATATCCGCATTCCATCCGGCTACATCAAGGAAGAGAACCAGCGCCTGCGGGTGTACAAGCGGGTCGCCGGAGTAGAGAGCGAATCGCAGCTGCACGATGTGCGATCCGAGCTGGCCGACCGCTACGGCGAGGCGCCCCGCGAGGTCCGCAATTTGCTGGAGTACGCCTCGCTCAAGTTGCAAGCGATGCGGGTCGGGGCCACCGCCATCGAGCGCAAGCGCGAGCTGCTGAACATCAAGTTCCGCCAGAATGCTTCGATTGACCCAGGCAAGCTGGCGCGCTTCGTCGCTTCGCAGCGAGGTTCGCAATTCACTCCCGACGGCACACTGAAATTTTCCATCAGACCCAACAGCGCCGAAGGGATCCTGCAAACCCTGCACGATCTGCTGGAAGAGCTGGCCGCTCAGGAAGCTCCGGCACAGGCCACGTAGGGAGGGCCCTTTCCACTTTGCTCAGGGCGAATCCGTCTGCCCGGCCTGGCATCAATTACAATCCTCTCGTCGATTCTGGCGGAGATGGAGATGGGGCGATGAAGGAAACGGTACAGCAGTACGTACAGCGAATCGGGGGCTACATTGCGGGGCAGGAGCCTCTGAAGGTGCAGGCGGCTACGCCCAGGAAACTCGAGCGCCTGGTGGCAGGCGCATCCGCGGCGAAACTGCGGAAACGTCCCGCGCCGGACAAATGGTCCGTGGTCGAAATCCTGGCGCACCTGGCCGACGTGGAGATCGCCATCGGCTGGCGGGTGCGGGCGATTCTCGGCGCTCCGGGCACTCCGGTTCAAGCCTACGACCAGGATGCCTGGGCCGAGGCAGGTCGCTATGCCAAACGCAACCCGCGCGAAAGCGTTGCACTGATGCGGGCGGTGCGTGCCGCCAATCTCGCGCTCTACAAGTCACTCTTCCCGGAACAGTGGAAACACTACGGCCTGCATGCTGAACGCGGCCAGGAGACGGTCGAGCAAATCGTGCGCATGGTTGCCGGCCACGACCTGAATCACCTGCAACAAATCGAACGCATCCTTGCCGCCACGACGCCTGCCCTATGACCATGAAAGTTCGCAAAGCCGTTTTCCCCGCCGCCGGATTAGGCACTCGCTTTCTGCCTGCCACCAAGGCGCAGCCCAAAGAAATGCTGCCGCTGGTCGATAAGCCCATCATCCAGTACGGCGTGGAAGAGGCGCTGGCCGCCGGCTGCGACCAGATCATCATCATCACCGGGCGCGGCAAGAGCGCCATCGAGGACCATTTCGACGTCAGCTACGAACTCGAGAAGATGCTCGAGGAGAAGGGGAAGACCGACCTGCTCAAAATCGTGCGCCAGATCTCCGACATGATCCACGTCGCCTATGTGCGCCAGAAGGAAGCTTTGGGCCTCGGCCACGCCGTGCTCACCGCGCGCGAACTGGTTGGCAACGAGCCCTTCGCCGCCCTGCTCGCTGACGACGTCATCGATTCAAAGGTTCCCTGCCTCAAGCAATTGATGGACGTGTTCGACGACAAGCAGTGCTCGGTGATTGCCACGCAGGTGATCGAGGGCCCAGCGATTTCTTCCTATGGCGTGCTCAAGGCAAAGGAGGTCGCTGGCTCCGGCGGCAGACTCTACGAAGTTCTCGACCTAGTGGAGAAGCCCAAGCTACAGGATGCACCCTCGAACCTTGCCGTGATCGGGCGCTACGTCCTGACGCCGACCGTCTTCGAGACGCTCTCCGACATCAAGCCCGGCGCGGGTGGCGAACTGCAACTGACCGACGGTTTGCGCGGACTATTGAAGCGAGAAAAGTTGTACGCGTACGTCTATGAAGGCCGGCGCCACGATACCGGCGACAAGCTCGGATTTCTGAAGGCGACGGTGGAGTTCGCGCTGAAGAGAGAGGATCTAGGCAGGGAGTTTCGGGAGTATCTGAAAGGCTTGAAGCTCTGACACTACTTGCCTGGCACCGGTCAAGAATCCACTGCGAGATACTACTCAGTCTTGCAGAAGATGCAAGCGGCGGTTCCTTACCACAGAGGACACAGAGGACACAGAGGAACACTGGGAGAATCGTGAAGTGCGGGCTCCCCTGTGCTCTTCTGTGTCCTCTGTGGTAAAGGTTTAGGACGCCCTCTACTTCTGCGAAGCCTGCAGCTTCTTCGATTTCTCTTCCACCCCGCGCGCCAGCTTCTCTTTGTGAGCCTGGAGTTTTTTTGCGATGGCGCCATCACCCACGCCGACAATCTGCGCCGCAAGAATTCCGGCGTTCGTTGCCCCCGGCCTGCCGATGGCGACTGTCGCCACCGGAATGCCCGCCGGCATCTGCACCGTCGCCAGCAGCGAATCCAAGCCTTGCAAAGAACCAGAGGGGATGGGCACGCCGATGACCGGCAGCGTCGTATGCGCCGCGATGACTCCCGCCAGATGGGCTGCGCCGCCCGCGCCGGCGATGATCACCCGAATGCCGCGCCCCGCAGCCTTCCGCGCGTAATCGGCGGTGCGATCCGGAGAGCGATGCGCCGAGGTGACGTCGATTTCATACGCGATCCCGAATTCATCGAGAGCCTTCGCGGCCTCGCGCATGATCTCCAGGTCGGAGTCGCTGCCCATGACGATCGAAACCAGTGGCTTGCTCATATCCTTGAGGCCCCTATGCCAGCGGCGAGAGAGTTTTTCGCGGGAGACCTCCCGTGCCGTCCCTACGGGACTCACTCGTTTCGTGCATCTACCCCGGACTTACGTCCGGGGCTTTGTTCTACCGCCCCTTCGGGGCTGGTGTGTGCTGCTTCCCGCGTCGCGGGTTTCCGGAACCCAAGCCTAGTCACGCCTAACGCTTAAAGCCCAGAGCCAAAAGCCTGAAGCCAAAAGCCCGGAGCCTATGTCTTCTTCAGCGCCCGCGCCGCGATGTCCTTGCGATAGTGCGCGCCTTCAAAGCCTATCTTTCCGCAAGCTTCATAAACGCGCGCCAAAGCCGTTGGCAATTCCGCTGCCCGCGCCGTCACTCCCAGCACCCGCCCGCCGGAGGTGTAGAAAGCTCCATCGCGCGCCGAGGTTCCGGCGTGGAAGACTTTCACGCCTTCCAGTTTCGCCGCCGCCTCCAGGCCGATGATCTTCTTGCCGGCTTCATACGCTCCCGGATATCCGCCCGAAGCCATCACGACACACACAGCCGCATCCGCAAACCATTTGAAGTCCCCGTCACTGGTGCGGCCGTCAATCGAGGCCTCGATGGCTTCGACCAGATCGCTCTCCATTCTCATCAGGATGGGCTGCGTCTCCGGGTCGCCGAAGCGGCAGTTGAACTCGAGCACCATCGGACCGCGCGCCGTCATCATCAGCCCGCAGTACAGGACCCCCTTATATTCCGCGCCTTCGGCTCTCATTCCGGCCACAACCGGGCGCGCGACGTGCGCCAGCAGCCAGTCGCGCATCTGGTCGTCCACGATCGTCCGCGTCGAATAGGCACCCATGCCTCCGGTGTTCGGGCCGGTGTCGCCATCGCCTACGCGCTTGTGGTCCTGCGCCGCCACCAGCGGCGCTACCCGCTCGCCGTCGCTCACCACCAGAAACGAAAGTTCGTCCCCCTGCAGACACTCTTCCAGCACCACACGCACTCCCGCCTCGCCCAGCATCTTGCCGCTGAGCATGTCGCCTGCCACCGTCGCCGCTTCGTCCTTGTTCTTGGCAATGACCACACCCTTGCCCGCCGCCAGTCCGTCCGCCTTCACCACGATGGGAGGATGGAAGTGGTGGAGTGCCGAGCGCACTTCTTCCGCCGAATTACAGATGGCGTAATGAGCGGTGGGAATATTGTGGCGCTGCAGAAACTCCTTAGCAAAGCTCTTGCTGGTCTCCAGTTGGGCAGCGGCCTTGGTCGGACCGAAGGTGCGCCAGCCGCGGCGGGTGAATTCATCCACCACGCCGAGCATGAGCGGCAACTCGGGGCCGACCACGGTGAGGTCCGGCTGGATCTGGTTGGCGAGCCCGATCATCGAGTCGAGGCTCTTGACGTCCGCCGCGACACACTCCGCCTCGCCGGCAATGCCGCCATTTCCCGGAGCGCAGTAGATCTTGCGGACCCGCGGCGACTGCCGCAACTTCCACACCAGGGCGTGTTCGCGCCCTCCGCTGCCAATGATAAGGACCTTCATAGTTCGCGACACTTAAGGTTAGGAGCGGAGGATGGCGATGTCAAACGTGGATTGCAGAGGTCAGAGGTCAGATTGCAGAAGCGGCCGCGAGCTACGAGCCACGAGCTTCGTGCGACCAATTCGGTTCAAGCTCGAAGCCCGCAGCTCGAAGCTGAGTTGGTGGTTCACCTCTGCAATCTGACCTCTGCAATCCCCCCGTTAACTACGCTTAACCACCGTATAATGCTCACGTGATCACGGTCTCCAAAGAAGACTACCTCAAGGCGATTTTTGAGGCCGAGGGCGAGGGCGAAACCGTCATCTCAGCCACCCTGGCGCACTGGCTCAAGGTATCGCCTCCGGCGGTGACCATGGCGCTGCGCCGCCTGAAGCGGGATGGCCTGGTGCGGGTGCATACCGACGGACGCGTGCGCCTCAGCGCCGCGGGGCGCAAGATCGCCCGCAAGCTCACGCTTCGCCATCACCTGATTGAGCGCATGCTGGCTGAGATGTTTGGCATGGAATGGTACAAGGTGCACGATGAGGCGGAGCGCCTGGAGCACGCCGTCTCGCCCGATTTCGAAGCCAAATTGCTGGCCAAACTCGGCCCTGGAGGCCCATGCCCATATGGGAACCTGACCGATCGGGAAAGTCCCGCCAGTCGCCGCCGCCGCGGCTTGGTGTTGCTTGCCGATGCCGAACCGGAGCGCGCCTACGTCGTCAGCGGCATCTACGAGCGCGACCGGCGCCTGTTGGAGTTCCTGGAAGCCCGCGGCATCCGGCCCGGAGCCAAGCTCAGCTTGATTGAGCGTAACTACGACAAGACGCTCTCGATCCGGACTGCCGCGCGCACCATGGTTCTAGGCCGGCCTGCAGCCGACAAAGTGTGGGTTGTTCCACTGTCGTCTCGTCTTTAATGATTAACTAGCGTTAACATCATGGCGTATACTCCAGTTGACTCGCGGTTCTCTCGGAAGCACGGAAGATGAGAAAGACAGAAGGACCAACGGACACGAACGCAACGGCCGGCTCCGGCTTGTCATCCTCCGAAGCGCAAAGCGGCGGCCACGTGTCCTTGGAAGGCGTGCACAGTTCCGTCGAGGTGCCGCATCACCAGGCCGGCTTTTGGGAGCAGTGGCGGGCTTTCGTCGGCCCAGCGATTCTCGTCAGTGTCGGCTACATGGACCCCGGCAACTGGGGGACGGACCTGCAGGCCGGCGCCCGGTACAAGTACGGGCTCTTGTGGGTGGTCGGACTCGCCAGTCTGATGGCGATCTTCATGCAAGTAATTTCCGCCCGCTTGGGCGTGGTGACCGGGAAGGATCTCGCCCAGTGCTGCCGCGACTGGTATCCCAAGTGGACCCGATGGCCCAACTGGCTGATGAGCGAAGTGGCCATTGGCGCTTGTGACTTGGCGGAAGTACTGGGGAGCGCGGTCGCCCTCAACTTGCTGTTCCATATCCCGCTGTTATGGGCGGTCATCATCACGGGCTTGGACGTGCTACTACTTCTGGCCTTGCAGCGGTTCGGAATGCGCACCATCGAGGCCGTGGTTCTGCTGCTGATCGCGACCATCGGGGGGTGCTACTTCATCGAGATTTTCGTTCTCCCGCAGACCCAGCCCAGCTTTCTGGAGATGGGGCGGGCACTGGTCTCGCCGCACTTTCGTCAATCCGGGATCTTATATCTCGCCATCGGTATCATCGGCGCGACCGTTATGCCCCACAACCTGTACCTGCACTCGGCCCTGGTGCAGAGCCGCAGGCTGCAGAAGGACGTGCCGTCCATCCGGAGCGCGATCCGCTTTAACACCATTGACTCAATCGTGGCCCTGACCATCGCCTTTTTCGTCAACGCGGCGATCCTGGTGCTCGCGGCGATGGTGTTCTTCGGGAAGGAAAGCGTGATCGCATCGGGCGGGCAAATGGTCAAGTTCAGCGCCGACAGCGATTGGATTCGAGTCGCTTATTTGACGCTGGCGCCGTTGTTAGGGACGGCGGCTGCGAGCACGCTGTTTGCCGTGGCCCTGCTGGCCAGCGGCCAGAGCAGCACCATCACGGGCACGCTCGCCGGGCAAGTGGTGATGGAAGGCTTCATGCACTGGCGAATCAAACCGTGGGTGCGGCGGCTCATCACTCGCACGCTCGCCATTCTGCCGGCGGTTTTCATTATCGGCCTGCGAGGCGACGGCAGCGTGACCGATCTGCTGACCCTCAGCCAAGTGGTGCTGGCGCTGCAGCTTCCGTTCGCCATGTTCCCGCTCCTGCACTTCACCAGTTCTCGCATGCGAATGGGGACGTGGAAGAACGGTTGGTTCTTACTGATGGCGGGTTGGGGCAGTGCTATTCTGATCACCGTGATGGACGTTTACGGCCTGCCGGACTCACTCAAAGCGGCGTGGCAAGTTATCACCGGCGGATGACGCCGGAATGGCAAGAGACGACAGAAACGGAACAACCATGTACGACACCATTCTGGTGACGTTGGACGGCACGCCCACTGACCGGGTGATCATCGAACACATCAAGCAGCTCGCAAAGCTCGCGCAGAGCCATTTGGTACTGCTTCATGTGGCCGATGGGTGGGCAGCGAGAACCTATGGCCCGGACGCAGTCAGTCCGGAAATCACCGAAGACACCAATTACTTAGAAAAGATCCGGGCCGAGTTCCAATGCCTGGGCATTCCGGCGCAGGCCGAACTGGCGTACGGTGAACCGGCGAATGAGATTATCAAATGGGTCCGGCAGAAGGGTTGCGACCTAGTGGCCATGAGCACGCACGGACATCGCTTCCTGGCCGATGTCTTTCTCGGCGCCACGGCTACGCGAGTCCGCCATAGTATCGATGTGCCGGTTCTGCTCCTCAAGGCGAAATGAGAACTCGACCGCCAGGCGGCGGATCAGTCTGAAACCGGCTCACCACCCACGGCTCTACCCCTTACACAATTTGCGCTCGGAGGAATAAACTAGAGTGTTTGGACCCGGTCGTAGCCGCATTCCGTGCCCTTCGTCCCGGGTACCGTATCCATAAATCATAGTCAGATCAGGAAGGCACTCATGTCAGCAAACAGCTTCGGCGCCCGCGCGACTCTCAAAGTTGGCAGTAAGGAATACGAAATCTACCGCATCGACGCTCTCGACAAGCAAGGCATCTCGACGAAGCACCTGCCGTTCTCGCTGCGCATTCTGCTGGAAAACTTGCTCCGCACCGAAGACGGGCACAATGTAACCAAGGAAGAAGTGCGCGCGCTGGCGGCCTGGAACAAGAACTCCAAGCCGGAAAAAGAAATTGCCTTCACCCCCAGCCGCGTCCTGCTGCAGGATTTCACGGGCGTGCCCGCGGTCGTGGACCTCGCCGCCATGCGCGACGCCATGAAGCGCCTGGGCGGCGACGCGAAGCTTATCAATCCGTTGCAGCCCGCCGAACTGGTGATTGACCACTCCGTGCAGGTGGACGAATTCGGCTCGCCCGGCGCCTTTGATGTGAATGCGCTGCTCGAATTCCAGCGCAACAAAGAACGCTACGCCTTCCTGCGCTGGGGCCAGACCGGATTCCGCAATCTCGCCATCGTGCCGCCCGATACCGGCATCGTCCACCAGGTCAACCTCGAATACCTGGCGCGTGTTGTCTTCGTGCACGAAGAAGGTCGCAAGCGCACGGCATATCCCGACACGCTGGTGGGGACCGACTCGCACACCACCATGGTCAACGGACTGGGCGTGCTCGGCTGGGGCGTCGGCGGCATTGAAGCCGAGGCCGCTATGCTGGGACAGCCCGTCTCCATGCTGATCCCGCTGGTCGTGGGCGTGAAGCTCACCGGACGCCTGCGCGAGGGCGCTACCGCCACCGACCTGGTCCTCACCATCACCGAAATGCTGCGCAAGCACGGCGTTGTCGGCAAGTTTGTCGAGTATTTCGGCCCGGGTTTGCAGGACCTGCCCCTCGCCGATCGCGCCACCATCGCGAACATGTCTCCCGAGTATGGCGCCACCTGCGGCATTTTCCCCGTCGACAAGGAGAGCCTGCGTTACCTGAAACTGACTGGCCGCAGCGACGAGCAAATCGCGCTGGTCGAGGCCTACTGCCGCGAACAAGGCCTCTTCCATGACGCTCGCACCCCCGAAGCCGAATACTCCGAAAGGCTCAGCCTCGATCTCGCCACGGTCGAGTCCAGCCTCGCCGGGCCCAGGCGCCCCCAGGACCGAGTGGTGCTCTCGAAGGCACGAGAGTCGTTCGAGAAAGCGCTGCCCGGTCTGATGAAAGCGGTGAAGAGCGAAGCGAAGGCACCGGCCAACGGGCATTTGCATCATGGCAGCGTGGTCATCGCCGCGATCACCAGTTGCACGAACACGTCGAACCCGTCGGTGATGCTGGCCGCCGGACTCCTGGCCAAAAAGGCGATCGAGCGCGGTCTCGAAGTCCCCGCCACCGTCAAGACTTCGCTCGCGCCGGGATCGAAAGTCGTCCGCGACTATCTCGAAAAAGCGGGCCTGACGCCGTATCTGGAGAAGCTGAAGTTCCACATCGTCGGCTACGGCTGCACCACCTGCATCGGAAACTCCGGGCCGCTGCCGACGGAAGTCTCAAAGGAGATCGAGGAGAAGAACCTGGTGGTTGCCTCGGTGCTCTCCGGCAACCGCAACTTCGAAGGCCGTATCAGCTCCGAGGTGCGCGCCAACTATCTGATGTCGCCGCCGCTGGTGGTGGCGTTTGCCCTCGCCGGCCGCATCGATACCGATCTCCGCCAGGATCCGATCGGCAAAGGCAAAGACGGCAAGTCGGTGTATCTCGCCGACATCTGGCCCTCGCAGCAGGAAGTCGAGCAGGCGCTGGCCGGCTCGATCTCGTCCGAGATGTTCCGCAAGAGCTACGCGGAAGTGTATGCGGGCGACGAACGCTGGCGCTCGCTGCCCGTACCCAAGGGCGAAACTTACGCGTGGGAGAAAGACTCCACTTACATCCGCCAGGCTCCATACTTCGAGGCGATGACGCTGAAGCCCTCGGCGATCGAAGACATCAAAGGCGCGCGCGCGCTGGCGGTGCTGGGCGATAGCGTCACGACCGACCACATCTCTCCAGCAGGGTCGATCAAGAAAGACGGTCCCTCGGGCAAATATCTGATCGCGCACGGCGTGCAACCGGCCGACTTCAATTCCTACGGATCGCGCCGCGGCAATCACGAGGTCATGGTGCGCGGGACGTTCGCCAATGTGCGCCTGCGCAACCGGATGGTCGCGACCGAAGGCGGATTCACCCGCCACTTGCCCGACGGCGCCGAGATGTCGATTTTCGATGCGTCGGAAAAATACCGCGCCGAAAAAGTGCCGCTCGTGATTCTCGCCGGCAAGGAGTACGGTTCGGGCTCGTCGCGCGACTGGGCGGCGAAGGGTCCGCGCTTGCTGGGCGTGCGGGCCGTGATCGCGGAGAGCTACGAACGCATTCACCGCTCCAACCTCGTTGGCATGGGTATTCTGCCCTTGCAGTTCCTGCCCGGAGAAAATGCGGAAACGCTGAAGTTGACCGGTGAAGAGGTCTTCCAGATCGTAGGCATACGCGGCGCTGTCGAAAAGTTTTCCGCCGGGCGCAAAATTTCTGTACACGTGGCGGGCGGCAAGAAGTTCGAATTCCAAGCGATCGTCCGCATCGATACCCCGCAAGAGGCGCTCTACTACTCGAACGGCGGCATCCTCCACTACGTGTTGCGCCAACTGCTGCTAGGGAAAACCCAGCCAGAAGCGGTTCCCGCCTGAGCGCCGGGGTTCTGCCTTCCACCCAGGACGGGGTTGCTCACACCCCGTCTTTCTCTTTAACAGTCCATCAGTTGCTGAATTGCGCAATCCGTGGCTGGTTGAACCTTCCTGCCAGCTCTGTCACCAGAACAGCCAGCGCTACACCACGGCGTTCGACAACAGTGGAAGCTGGCGGGCGGTTACCGACCAAACTTTCGCCACCAACCAGAACGTGCCCGTCGCCGGATCCGATCTGTATCGGTACAGCTCTGGCCACGGTACGGTGTTCTGCTCGGCCTGCCACGGCTCGCCGCACGCGGAGTATCCGACCTTGCAAGCCAATGACAGCGTGTATCCCAAGAAGCTGCAGGGATACGTAGCGAAGATCACCGAATGCAGCGTTTGCCACACCAGCGTGCCGGTCACACCGAACGGCGGGCCACACGGGGTCCACACCCTCGGCCAGTCCTGGGTTGACAGCCACGGCGACTACGCGGAAGGTCACCAGCAGGCTTGCGCCTACTGCCACGGTGCTGACTACAAGGGATCTCCACTGTCGGTGGCCAAAGTGGCGCGCACGTTCAACGTCGATGACGGAGGAACCAAGACCTTCCCCGCCGGACACCAGTTCAACTGCTACGATTGCCACAACGGCCCGAACGGTGGAGACTAGAGGACAAGTCAAACTAGGTTGACGAACCTTGGAGAGCCGGGCGACGACGCCCGGCCTTTTTTCTTTGGTGCGTCCTTGTCTCCGGGCTCTCCCGCTGCGCATGCTAAGCTCGAATGCCCATGACTGTCCCCATCCAATACTTGCCGGCCGCGTACGCTCTGACCGCCATGGGCGTCTGGGGAGCGAGTGATTTCATCGGCGGCGTCGGCGCTCGGCGTGCCAATGCATTTTTGTTCACGGCCATTGCGCACCTTAGCGGCATGGTCCCAATGGCGGTCCTCGCGCTGCTCACCCTCGCGCCCTTTCCGGGAAGCGGGAGCATGGTGTGGGCCCTGACCGCCGGGGCCGTCGGCGGTGTATCGCTGGCTTTGTTCTATCGCGCCCTAGCCAGCGGAAAAATGGGACTGACCGCCCCAGTGGCGGCGGTGATCGGCGCCGGCATTCCCACCCTCGTAGCTGCCTTTACGCAGGGCTTTCCGGGCTATCGCCACGTGGCCGGTTTCGTGCTCGCCGGAATCGGTGTCTGGCTGATCTCCCGGACCGAAGGTGGAGCCGGCCGCCCCGAAGGATTGGGTTTGGCCGTGCTCGCGGGGATCGGCTTTGCTGTTTTCTACCTCTGCATCAACCAGGCCGGCAGCGCTTCGGCATTGTGGCTCGCGGTCGGCTCGCGTTTCGCATCCTTCGTCGTCACCAGCGCTTTTGTTCTGCTCGGCAGGCACCTGCGGGCGGTTCCCGCGCCGGTTCTGGGCATCGCTGTCCTGGCCGGATGCCTCGACATCACCGGCAGCACCGTGTTCATCCGCGCCGCCCAGTCCGGACGGCTCGACCAAGCCGTCGTGCTCAGCTCTCTCTACCCGGCGGTTACGGTCCTCCTGGCCCGCCTCTTCCTGCACGAGCACTTCAGCCGCGCCCGCACCCTCGGCATGCTGGCCGCCATCGCGGCCGTCCCCATGATTGCGAGATAGGGGAAGTGGATGGTGATGAGAGCGATTTCTTGGATGTTGAAACCAGTTGGCTCTGTTGACATCCTGGGAATCGCACCGATTCCCCAGTCCTGCAGGGACGGCTGAAAATAGCCCGGCGCTTCAGCGCCGGGAATCGGACATAAGGTGAATCAGTCCCGTTAGGGACGACTGAAGCCGTAAGGCGGCGTGGACGACTCAGTCGTGCCTACGGCACTCACGGGTCTTCTCGAACACGCCATCCCGCCAGTGAACTGGCGGGCTATTTTCAGAGGTCCCTCCGGGACCCTCTGTCTTCTGCCCATCAGGCTGTCAACAGAGCCAAGCCAGTTCCAGTTTGAATCAGCACTCACTGGCCAGCGCGCTTCTCGATCCTGGCCCAGGTGTCCTTGAGCGCGACGGTGCGATTGAAGACGGGCTTGCCCGGCGTGGCATCCGCGTCGACACAGAAGTAGCCCAGCCGCTCGAACTGGTAGCGGCTTCCGGCGGGCGAGTTGGCCAGTGAGGGCTCCAGCTTCGCCTGCGAGATGACTTCGAGTGAGTTTGGATTCAGGTTGGCCGTGAACTCCTGGCCTTCTTCAAGCTGGTCCGGATCCTCCTGGCTGAAGAGCTTGTCATAGAGGCGCACCTCGGCGTCAATGGCATGCGCGGCTGAGACCCAGTGGATAGTGGACTTCACCTTGCGTCCATCGGGAGCGTTGCCGCCGCGCGTGGCCGGATCGTACGTGCAGTGCACCTCGACGACCTCGCCCTTGCCGTTCTTCACCACACTTTTTGCCGTGATGAAGTAGCCGTAGCGCAGTCGTACCTCGCGCCCCGGCGAAAGGCGGTAGTACTGCTTGGGTGGATCCTCCCGGAAATCGTCCTGCTCGATGTAGAGCACTTTTGAGAACGGGACCTTGCGCTTGCCGGCGCTCTCGTCTTCCGGATTGTTGACCGCTTCAACTTCCTCGGCCTGGTTCTCCGGGTAGTTGTCAATCACAACCTTCAGCGGCCGCAGCACGGCCATCACACGCGCGGCGCGCTTATTCAAGTCCTCGCGAACGAAATGTTCGAGCATGGCCAACTCGAGCGTGCCGTTGGTTTTCGAGACGCCGATGGCGGCGCAGAAATTGCGGATCGCTTCCGGGGTGTAGCCGCGGCGCCGGATGCCGGAGAGCGTCGGCATGCGGGGATCGTCCCAGCCGCTGACGTGCTTCTCCTGCACCAGCTTGAGCAGGCGGCGCTTGCTCAGCAGCGTGTAAGTTAGGCTGAGCCGGTCAAACTCGAACTGCTGCGAGGGAAAGATCCCAAGCTGCTGGATGAACCAGTTGTAGAGCGGACGATGGTCCTCGAATTCGAGCGTGCACATCGAATGGGTTACGCGCTCGATGGAGTCGGACTGGCCGTGGGCGTAGTCGTACATGGGGTAGATACACCACTTGTCGCCGGTGCGGTGATGCTCGGCATGCAGGATGCGGTACATCACCGGGTCGCGCATGTTCAGGTTCCGCGAAGCCATGTCAATCCTGGCACGGAGAACCCGCGATCCATCGGGGAACTCCCCTTTGCGCATGCGCTCGAACAGGTCGAGATTCTCGGCGACAGAGCGGTCACGATACGGGCTATCCTTGCCCGGCTGAGTCAGCGTGCCGCGATATTCACGGATCTGGTCGGCGCTGAGATCGTCAACGTAGGCTTTGCCTTCCTTTATGAGCTGGATCGCCCATTCGTAAAGCTGGTCGAAGTAGTCCGAGGCATAGTAGAGGCCGTCCCATTCGAAGCCCAGCCAGCGGACGTCGTTCAGGATGGAGTCGACGTACTCCTGCTCCTCCTTCTCGGGATTGGTGTCGTCGAAGCGCAGGTTGGTTTTGCCCCCGAACTCGTCGGCCAGCCCGAAGTCGAGACAAATGGCCTTGGCGTGACCAATGTGCAGGTAGCCGTTGGGCTCGGGAGGGAAGCGGGTTTGGATGACGGCATCGCCGTACTTCTTCGTCTTGAGGTCTTCGATGATGGTGTCGCGGATGAAATTGGATGGAGCAGACGGCTCAGGGGACATGAGTGGCGGCAGCCTCGGCTGGAGGATTTGTTGGATTTATATCCAAGCTAACTCGTGCTGATACAACATGCTAGCATGGCGAGCGTTGATCTCCGGTTGCCGGTTGTTCTAAAACCTAAGCGTTTAGGATAAAATAGTGCCAACGGTTCTTCGCTTCGAGGGACTACGGGTTGTGGTTTATCCAAACGATCATCGGCCAGTTCACGTGCATGTAATCGGGAGAAGGGGCGGTATTCAACCTGAGCTGTCCGGCAGGTCCGGTGGAATTGCGGGAGAACTACGGATTTTCGCGGCGTGAGATCAAACGCATCGCGGGCGGGTTGATAGAGAACCTGAATCGATTGTGTGCCGCGTGGGAGAACATTCATGGCAACGGATGACCATTTCGGACTGGCGAACCGGCGCGCGAAGAAACTACAGACGGCAGTTCCGAAGGCCATTTCCGCCCACTACGACCGCAACAATGGCCGCATTGTAGTTCAACTCAGTTCCAAGCTCGATGTGAGCTTTTCTCCGCATGATGCGCAGGGACTGGAGAATGCCAAGCCCTGGCAGCTCGAGGAGATCGAGATCAGCCCGTCCGGCTTCGGGATTCATTTTCCAAGACTGGATGCCAATCTTTATGTGCCGGGCCTGTTAGAAGGCTTCCTTGGCTCGAAGCGCTGGATGGCATCCCGGCTCGGTCAACTCGGGGGCAAGTCGAGAAGCACGGCCAAGAAAGCGGCGTCCAGGGCGAATGGGAGGCTTGGAGGGAGGCCGCAGAAGGCTGCCGGACGTTGAAAGAAATCTCAGCCCCGCGTCACTCCTACGTAAGCTTCTGAACCGCCTGCTCGATGCGTGCCAAAGTGGTGTCTCGCCCCAGCACTTCCAGCGTCTCAAACAGGGGCGGCGCGTTTTTTCTTCCGCAGACGGCAACGCGGATCGGTTGGAACATCTGTCCCGCTTTCAGGCCCAGCTCCTGGGCGGCGGCGCGGAGGGCTTGATCCAGGGGGTCGTGCTTGAATTCCGTTTGAGCCAGCACTTCGCGGGCACGGGTCAGGACTTTCAGCGCCATGGCGGCGTCGCCCTTTTGCGGAACCAGTTCGGCGGGATCGTAGGGCGGAAGCTGGTCCACGAAAAAGAAGTCTGCGGCGGTGAGGACGTCGCGCAGGAGCTTGATGCGCTCGCGGATGAGCGGCGTGATGGCACGCATTTTTTCGGGCGCGACTTCGAATCCCGCGGCCCGGACAATAGGAAGCAGGCGCGCGCTGAGGTCGTCGATGGAAAGGGCGCGGATGTGTTCGGCGTTCAGCCAGACGGCTTTGGGGTCGAAGGTTTCCTCGGGCGTTGCGGCTGATTCCTTGAAGTTCACCACCGCGTTGGCGCGGTTGATGCCTTCGAGGGAAAAGGCGTCGATCAATTCCTGGCGGGTCATGTGGGTGCGGTCGTCTTTGGGCGACCAGCCGAGCAGGCAGAGGAAATTGATGAAGGCTTCGGGGAGAAAGCCGGCGTCGCGGTAGGTGGTTACGCTGACAACGGGGCCGTGGCGGCGCTTGGAGAGTTTCGATCCGTCGGGCGCGACGAGCAGGGGAAGATGCGCAAACTGGGGCAGCTCGGCGCTGGCGCCTCGGAAAATGAGCACGTGTTTGTAGGTGTTCGAGAGGTGATCCTGGCCGCGAATGACGTGGCTGATGCGCAGGTTGATATCGTCGGCACACGAGGCCAGGTGATACGTCGGCATGCCGTCGCTGCGGAGGAGCGCGAAGTCTTCGATGTCGTCGGCGGCTTTGATCTGCTCGCCGTAAACCGCGTCGTTGAAGCGGACCTCTTGCCTTAGGCCGCGGGGGACGCGAAAACGAAGGGCGAAGGGCTCTCCGGCGGCGGCGCGGCGGTCGCTCTCCGCGCGGGGCAGCTCGCGCATGCCGGGGTTGAAGAGCCAGGTCTGATTGGCCCCGGATTTTTCGCTGTCGCCCGCGTGGGCGGGGGTGAAGTCGCGGTAGGCGAGTCCCCTCTGAAAGATGGCGGCGGCGATCTGGCGGTGGAGAGCGAGGCGCTCGGACTGTTTGTATTCCTCGTCCCAGCCCAAATCGAGCCAGCGCAAGCCTTCAAAAATGGAACTGACCGAGGCTTCGGTGTTGCGCTCAACGTCGGTGTCGTCAAGGCGGAGCACCATGGTGCCGCCATTCCGGCGGGCATAGAGCCAGTTGAAGATGAAGGTGCGCGCGCTGCCCACGTGCAGAAAGCCGGTGGGCGACGGTGCGAATCGGACACGGGGCATGAATCTGGAGTATAGCAATTGGGAGTTCGGCCTGGTGCTCACGGCCTTCGGGTTTCCCAGGGGAACCCGCTGCAGTCGAGCTAAAGCCTAGAGCCCAAAGCCCAAGGTTTCGCACGGGCGTTACCGGAGGTAGGGCCCGTCGGCGCAGACCCTATTGTGCTGACCTGTCTGTTATGACACGATGGGCCAAACGGCGTTCCGAGGCCACTTCGGAACGCGGGTGCAAACGAGGCCATGAATAGTGTCGCCACCGGTCTGGTGCTGATTCCTGGGGCAGTAGCCTTGCTCGTCTGCCTGGTTTTTACCTACCTTCACGAACAGAGCCGGCAAGGTTATTTCCGGGCCTGGCAACTAGCGTGGGCCGCCTACACCCTGCACTATGCGGCCGAGGCCCTGGAGTATTTCCGCGGGCCCTCGGCTTCCCTGTTCTTTCTGAGCTCCGCGCTGCTGGTGGGGATGGCGCTTTGCATCTTCGCCTCCACCCGGTTGATGAAGGAGCCGTATCAACTGAAGTGGTATGACGCGGCGCTGGCCGTGACGGGAATCGGGCTGGCTTACTGGAATGTGCGCGCCCACATGCCGGATGGCGTGTTCCGTCAGGGGGCAATGCCGAGTCCGTACCTCCGGCTGGAAGTGGGGCTGGCGGCGATCCTGCTCTATTGCTCCCTTCGATTCTACTTCTATTCTCACCGCAGGAATTCGCTGGCCTTCCGGCTGCTGGCATTTTCGCTGGCTCTTTGGGCGCTGCTGATGGGGGCGGGACAGTTTCGCTATCCCTTCCTGGAGCCGGTGGGGCGGCTCAGCGACTTTCTGGGTCCCATCCCGCAGATGCTGCTGGCCATCGCCATGGTGATGGTGCTGTTTGAAAGGGAGCGCGACGCGGTGCAGGAGAACGCGCTTGCGTTCTCGACGCTAGGGGTGGACCCGCGGCGATTACTGGCGGCCCACGAACTGGTGCCAACCATGCAGAATTTCCTGGAACGCCTGGTCGCCCCGCTGCCCACGCACCGCGCCCTGATCTACATCTCCGAGCCGTGGCGCGCCACGCTGCCCTCGGTCGAAAAGGGCTTCTCCCCCGACTTCCTGGAGAAGCTGCAGAAGAAACAGGCGGGGGACTACATCGCCGACCTGGCTTATCGGCGCGGCGGGGTAGTCACCTTCAAGAACCTGGGGGAAATGAGCGAGCCCCTGCCAGCATTTCCCGGAGGGCGATTCGACGCTTGCAAAGAAACGCTGCTGGCGGAGGGTATCCGGGACCTGATGGCGGTGAGTCTGCAGACGCGAGAGCACAATTTCGGGGTTGTTCTGTTTCCGCACGCGGAGCGCCGCATGTTCGGATTTTCGAACCTGCGCCTGCTCATCGGTTTGACGCTGCAAATCGCGCTGACCCTGGAAAACTACGTGGTCATGCATGAAGCCCAGCGCCGCACCAAGGAGTACGAGCTGCTGAACCAGATCGGTCAGGCGATCAGCTCGCACCTGGACCAGGACGAGGTCCTGCGTACGGTGCACGCGGAACTGGGCAAGATTTTCGATACCAGCGGCTTTTACATTGCGTTTCAGGAGGACGACGAAATCCGTTTCGAGCTGGAAGTGGAAGGCGGCGGGGCGCTTCCCAAGCGCTCCCGGAAAGCCGGGAACGGGCTGACGGAATACGTCATCCGGACGGGGCAGCCGCTGCTGATCCAGTCGGAGCTCGAACTGGCTCGGGACAAGCTGGGGGTGGACTTCAAACCGCCGAGCCCGGCCAAGTCGTTCTGCGCGGTGCCGATCCTGCTGGGAGGCAAGCCGGCCGGGGTGATGGCAGCCATGAGCCCGGAACGGGAGTTCGTCTTCGAGGCGCGGGACCTCGCGGTGATGAAGACCGCCGCCGGCCAACTCGGAGTGGCGGTGGAGAACGCCCGGCTGTTTGCCCAAGAGCAGCGCCGCTCCCGCCACCTGGCGTTCCTGAACAGCATTTCGAAGACGGCCATCTCCAGCGAAGACGCCGAGCAGATGATGGGCGACATCGTGCGCGAGATCCAGAAGAACTTCCGCTACGACCACATCGGCATCGGAATCATGGACTACGCGACCAAGGACATCGAGATCAAGGCGGAGGCGGGAACGACTTCCCAGGCGCGGGGCAAGCGGATCGCGGTTGGCGCGGGAATTCTGGGCCGGGTCGCCCGCACCGGTAGGCGGGCGCTGGTACAGAACGCGGGCCCGGGCCAGTTGGAGGGGGTCCTGCCGGAGTCACGCGCGGTGCTCTGCCTGCCCATCACCTACGGCGAGACGCTGCTGGGCGTACTCAACGTGGAAAGCCGCGATGAGAATGCCTTCTTGCCGCAGGACGTGCTGATTCTGAACACCCTCGCCGACCTGCTGGCAACCGCGCTGCACAACTCGTTCGTCTTCCAGAAACTGCAGCAACAGTCGATCACCGATGGGCTGACGGGGATCAAGACGCGGCGCTTCTTCTGGGAAGCGCTGACCTCGGAGTGGAGGCGCGCCTCGCGTTCGGGCCGGCCTTTTTCGGTGGTGCTCATCGATCTCGACAAGTTCAAGGAAGTCAACGACACACACGGGCACCTGGAAGGCGATCTGGTCCTGGCCCGCGTCGGGCGGCTGTTGGAACAAAAGTGCCGCCAATCGAACGTGGTGGCCCGCTACGGCGGAGATGAGTTCATTATCCTGATGCCGGAAACCGCCATGGAACAGGCGCAGGTGCTGGCGGAACGATTGCGGCTCTGGCTGGCGACCGATCCGATGCTGGAAGAGCACCGGATCACAGCCAGTTTCGGCGTTTCCAGTTTCCCGGTCCATGGGTTTTCCGCGGAAGAGATTATCCGCGTGGCCGACGCCGGGATGTACATTGCCAAGCACGCCGGCGGAAACCAGGTTTCGATGTCGGAGCCGGCGCCGGAAGCAGAAGGGTCGTCGGTGCATCGGCAACTGGTTTCCGGTTATATCGAAGGGTTTCTGCAGCGCGAACATACCGGCCCGGAGCACCTGGAAGAGCTGGTCACGACCCTGCGCAAGCTATGCAGCCGCGGCGAAGAAGCCGACCAGCACGCGTTAAGGGAGGCGATCGAGGCGATGAGCCAGGCGGCTGAACTGCGGGAACCGCATGCTGCCGGTCACGGAGAACAGAGCGGCCACTTTGCTGGGATCATTGCGCGCGGCTTGAATCTTCCTCCGCAGGAGGTGGAGGATGTTGTCTTTGCAGCGCGCGTGCATGATGTCGGCAAGTTATTTGTACCCGAGCGCATCCTCAACAAGGCGGGGCTGCTCACCGAAGATGAGTTCTACGTGGTCAAGATGCACCCGCAGGCCGGCGCAGAACTTTTGGCCGCCCTGCCGGACAGCGACCGCCTCCAGGAGGCGGTGGAGTTTCATCATGAGGCCCTCGATGGCAGCGGCTATTCGAGCGGCTTGCGGGGCGAGAACATCCCGCTCTGGGCCCGCATCATCGCGGTTGCCGATGCCTATGTCAATATGACCAGCGATCGTTCGTTCGCGCCCTGTAAAACTGACGAACAGGCAATGGCCGAGCTGGAAAAGCTCAGCGGGACACGCTATGACGGCATGATTGTCCGTCTGTTCGCGCGGCAGTTGAAGTTGGAGAAGGCCTCGAGCTTCGGCGGGTAGCGGATGACGGCTGGCTCGCCGCCCACTCCTCACGATGATGAAGCGGTCAGCACCAGGCGTGCCTCTTTCGCCAGGTAGCTCTTGCGGCGAAACCAGTCTTCCATCGCTTCCCGGAGCTGGTCCAGTGGAACCCGAGAACCGATTTCCATGCAGCCGTCGCTGACGGGTAGGGTGTCATCGAAAATCGTCGCATTCGTGAAATTCCGCATGCTGAAGCTGTCGAGCCACTTCAGCGGGCAGGGTTCGAGCTGTCCCGCATGCTCGTATTCCACGCGGACCTTACGCGCAAACATAGGTTGATTTAAGCACAGGAGGGACGCTCTGTGGCGCCTAAAGAGCTAAGGGAAAATCATGATACTCAAAAGGAGGGGCGCGGCCAAGCCGCGCCCCTACAGTCGTTTGGTGGTCTCCCGTCCCCTATTTCGCGACCAGTTCCGTGTGTTTGAGAGCAGTCGGCCAGGACAACGAATCATTCTCCTGAGCATCGACGACGGCAATGGCTGCGATATTCACAATTTCTTCCACCTCGGCATCCCGCGAGAGCACGTGCACCGGTTTCCTCATGCCCATCAGGATGGGCCCCAGCTCGCGGCACCCACCCAGTTTTCCCAGAAGCTTGTAACCGATGTTGGCCGAGCTGAGCTCAGGAAAGATCAACACGTTGGCGCCGCCGGTCAGCGAACTGAAAGAATAGACCTTCTCGAGCAGTTCAGGAGAAAGGGCGACATCGGCCATAACTTCGCCGTCCACGATGAGCGAAGGATCCGTCCTGCGAAGGAGCTCCACGGCTTTTCGCACCTTCTCGCACTGGGGATGCTTGGTGCTCCCAAAGGTGGAAAACGACAGCATCGCGACCCGAGGCTCCAGATCGAACCGCCGTGCCAAATGCGCCGCGCACAGCGCGATCTCGGCCAGATCTTCCGTGCTGGGTTCGATGTTCACGGTGGCGTCGGCCAGGACGTACACTTGGTGCGAGCGCGTAATCATCACGTAACAGCCGGCGACTCTGCGCAATCCTTCCCGCGTGCCGATGATCTGCAGCGCGGGACGAATGGTTTCGGGATAATGTTGGCTAACTCCGGAAACCAAGGCGTCGGCGTAGCCCATGTGGACCATCATCGATCCGAACACGTTTGGATCCTTCATCTGGGTGTGCGCTTCGGTCATGGTCACACCGCGGCGCTGGCGAAGGCGGAAGAGCTCATGGATGAACGCTTCGCGTACCGGTGAGGCATACGGATCGACAATCTGCGCGCCTTCCAAACTGAGGCCCAACTCCTTCGCGCTCGCTTCAATTACTTCAGAAGACCCCAGCAGGATGGGGAAGGCGATCTTCTCCTCCAGCAGGTTGTGCGCGGCGCGAAGAATCTTTTCATGTTCACCCTCGGGAAACACGACCGTCTTGGGCCGCGCCTTAGCCTTCTGGATCATCAGATGGGTGATCTTGTGCGCCTTGCCCAAGCGGCGCTCCAACTGGTCGCGATACTGGTCCAACGCGATGGGCTTGCGAGCCACGCCAGTTGCCATGGCAGCTTCAGCGACCGCTGTGGCCTCCCACAGCAGCACACGTGGATCAAAGGGCTTCGGGATCAGGTAGTCCGGGCCAAACCGGAGCCGATCGACGCCGTAAGCGCGGCACACCGAGTCCGGCACGTCCTCCTTCGCCAGGTCGGCAAGCGCCCGCGTGGCCGCCAGTTTCATTTCCTCGTTGATCGCCGTGGCATGAACATCAAGCGCTCCACGGAAAATGGACGGAAAACCTAAAACGTTGTTCACCTGGTTGGGGTAATCCGAACGCCCCGTGGCAATGATCACGTCACTGCGGCAGGCTTTTGCATCTTCGTAGCTGATCTCGGGGTCGGGATTCGCCATGGCAAACACAATCGGCCGCTCCGCCATGGACCGCACCATGTCCTGCTTGATCGCGCCCTTGACCGAGCAGCCGACCAAGACATCGGCATCCTTTACGGCTTCGGCCAGCTTGCGCAGCGTGGTGTCGCGGGCAAACCGCTCCTTATATTGATTCATGCCTTCCGCGCGTCCCTTGTAGATCACCCCTTTGGTATCGCAGAGTGTGAGGTTCTCCCGCTTCACGCCCAGCCGGACGTAGTGTTCCGCGCACGCAATGCCCGAGGCTCCGGCGCCGTTGAACACCACGCGAACTTCGTCGATCTTCTTGCCCACCACTTCGAGCGCATTCAGCAGCGCCGCTCCCGAGATGATCGCGGTCCCGTGTTGATCGTCGTGAAAGACGGGAATCTTCATCGTCTTCTTGAGCGTCTCTTCGATGTAAAAACACTCCGGCGCCTTGATGTCTTCCAGATTGATTCCGCCGAACGTCGGTTCCATCAGTTGGCAGGCTTTGATGACGTCGTCCGGATTGTGGCTGTCAATCTCAATATCGAAAACGTCAACGTCGGCAAAGCGCTTGAACAGGACCGCCTTGCCTTCCATCACCGGCTTGCCGGCCAGCGGGCCGATATCGCCCAACCCCAGCACCGCCGTACCGTTGGTCACCACTGCGACCAGGTTTCCGCGTGCCGTGTATTTGAAGGCATCCTCCGGGTTCCTTCGGATCTCCAGGCAGGGTTGGGCCACGCCCGGGGTGTAGGCCAGACTCAGATCGCGCTGGGTCTCGCACGGCTTCGTGGGAGAGACTTCGATTTTTCCCGGGCGCGCCCCGAAGTGATAATCAAGCACCTGCTGTTTCGTAACCGCCATGAATGCCTCCTCCTTGCTCGCGTCAAAGACCAAATTATCGGTGATTTCGAGGGGTCTTTCCAGGTGCTGAGTCCCAGATCGAACCACCACGAGATTTCAAGTGCCCTCGCGGCCCGTGATTCGATTATCCGGCCAACCGAGGAGGGAAGAAGTGTTTGGGATCACAACAACTTGTGACAAAGACCGCGGCATCGGGTGCAAAGTTCTGAAAACAAAAGGCTCGGCTATCCCGCAGCAGGCACCGGAGACTCGGCTGCCGCCACCACTGCGTCCAGGTGCTTGAGCGTCTCAGCGATTGTAAGCGAATACATCTCGCGGCCGGCACCTTCGCCCGATTCCAGAGCCGTCTTCAGGAAATGGCCGGCAATTTCCTTGGCCAGGGCGTCGGTGATCAGCTTGCCGGTCCGGTTCTTGTACTCGACCCAGGCCCGATGGGGCAGCGCCACCCAGACCGGGCGGCCGCCGACCAGGAACTTGATGTCCACCGCGTCGGCATGGCGGGTGGCAATGGCAACGATGAGGGCCTGGTAGAGGCAGTGGACCGGCTTCTTGGTCCAACGGTCGGTGGCGGTGAAGTTGGTGAACATGGGCGTCATACAAAATATATCGCCTGGACCCAGCGTCGGGCAATCAAGCCGGCGATAACAGCTTCTTGACGCCCGCACCCGGCCCTGCGGTACAGTTCAAGTTCTTCTTCCCGGGGGGACACCCGATGTTGAGAATCGTGTTTCGGAGGCTGACCTGCTTACCGATCCTTCTACTCACCCTCAGCGCGGCGGCCGCCAATCCCAAGCCGCAGCCCCTGCAGTTTGAGGTTTCCTTCGGCAAGGAACTGAGCCCGACCCCGCTTGATGGGCGCGTGCTTCTGCTGATCTCGCGCAACAACGATCGGGAACCCCGTTTTCAGATCGACTTCGACGCGACCGGGTCGCAGCAGATCCTCGGCGCAGATGTCGAGGGGCTGGCGCCGGGGGCCGCGGCCGTGGTGAATGCGACGGCTCTGGGGTATCCGCTGGTAAGTTTAAGTGAGCTTCCGCCGGGCGACTACTGGGTGCAGGGACTGCTGAACATCTACGAGACCTTCCATCTCGCCGACGGCCGCGTGCTGAAACTTCCGCCGGACAAGGGAGAAGGCCAGCACTGGGAGATCAAGCCCGGCAATTTCTACAGCAAGCCGCAGAAGCTGCACCTGGATCCGAAGAACGGGCAGACGATCCGCATCGCCCTGACCGAGCGAATTCCTCCAGTCGAGCAGAACGGCGAGCAAGTCGATTCTGTCAATGACTGGGGACCGGCCGCAGGAGAAAAGCGCGATCTCAGAGACACAAAGTGGATCCGGCACGAACGTTTGCAAAGCGACGTACTCACAAAATTCTGGGGACGCCCGGTGTACCTCGGCGCTATCGTGCTGCTCCCCGATGGGTGGGAGGAGCATCCCGACGCGCATTATCCATTAATTGTGGAGCAGGACCATTTCCACCGCGAGTTGCCGTTCTGGATGGCGTTTCAAAGCCAGCCGCCTTCGGACAAAGTCAAAGGCGGACCACGCCGGGCGCAGGAGATGGGCTACAAGCTCTATCAGGATTGGACCTCCGGGCGCATGCCGCGCGCCATCCTCATGACGATCCAGCATGCCAACCCGTACTTCGACGATTCCTATGCCGTGGATTCGGCGAACGTCGGTCCATACGGAACCGCGATCACGCAGGAACTGATCCCCTACATCGAGAAGAAGTACCGGGCGATCGGGCAGGGCTGGGCGCGCGCCGTCTTCGGCGGCTCGACTGGCGGCTGGGAAGCGCTCGGCTCACAGGTGTTCTATCCCGAGTTCTACAACGGGGCCTGGGTGTTCTGTCCCGACGTTGTGGATTTCCGGGCCTACGTCACGACCAACCTTTACGAAGACCAGAACGCCTATTGGAAAGACGGCCAGTTTGGGCGCGTGCCGCGGCCCTCCATGCGTCAATCCGATGGCCTACTGCTTTCCACGATGGAGAGGATGAATCGCTACGAGCTGGTGCTGGGGACCAAAGGGCGGTCGGGGGAGCAGTTCGACATCTGGCAGGCGGTGTTCAGCCCAGCCGGGAAAGATGGTTATCCGGCGCCGATCTTCGACAAACGCACCGGCGACATTGACCACGAGGTTGCAAAGTATTGGAAGGAACATTACGACTTGAGCAGCATCATGCAACGCGACTGGAAAACCCTGGGGCCGAAGCTGGCGGGCAAGTTGCATCTCTACGTCGGCGAGGCCGATACGTTCTATCTGGACCGCGCCGTCCACCTGATGAAAGACTGGATGGAAAATACGACCGATCCGTACTACCGCGGCAGCTTCGAGTTCGGCATGCGCAAGCCACACTGCTACACGGGCGACTACGATCACGACATGGGGATGGTCGAGCACTACCTGCCGCAGATGATTGAACACATGGAGGCGACGGCGCCGCCGGGGGCCGATGTGAAGAGCTGGAAGTATTAGGGCTTGGCCCTTCGTGTTCCTTCGTGGTTCAAGATTCTGCTCAAACCACGAAGGACACGAAGGAACACTAAGGGCCGCTCCGGTATGATGATCTGTGGTGACCAAGCCCGCCCCGAGAAACCAACTGCAACTCCTGCAATCTGAGAATCTGGCTAAGCTTTCCTGGCTGGTGCATGCATTTTCCACGCGGCGCGGGGGCGTTTCCCGCGTTTACGGTGGGAATGCACTGAATCTCGGGTTCACGAAGCACGATTCACGCGCGGCCGTCGAACAAAACCGGGCGCTCTTTCTCCAAAAACTCGGCGTCGCCGATGGCCGGCGGGGCGCCGGCGCTACCTGGCCACTCATTGCATTGCGACAGATTCACTCGGACCTGATCCATCGGGTTGAGGCGGTGCCGGAGCATCCACTGATGGGGGATGGACTCGTCACCGACGTTCCGGGACTGCTGCTGGCGGTGCAGACCGCCGATTGCCTGCCCGTGATCGTGGCCGACAGGAAACGCCGGGCCGTGGGAATCTTTCACGCGGGCTGGCGCGGAACGGTGAAGCGGATCGCGGAAAAAGGCGTGGGCGAAATGAGGCGCTGCTTCGGAAGCGATCCGCAAACCCTGGTGGCAGCCATCGGACCGGGAGTGCGGGGGTGCTGCTACCAGGTCGGCGAAGAGGTGCGCAACAGATTCGAAACGCAGTTCGCCTACACGGATGCACTGTTCCGCACGGTGAAAGAATCAGACCCGATCCGGGAGAGATATCCGCTGCTGTTCCTGACGGCGCGCGCTCCGGGGCACAGCGACCTGCCCGCAAGACTCTTCCTCGATCTCGTGGAGGCCAATCGGCGCCAGTTGCTCGATACCGGCGTGCCCGCGAAGAATATCGAGGCTTCGGCTCCCTGCACCGCCTGCCACCCCGAACTGTTCTTCAGCCATCGCGCAGAAAAAGGTGTAACCGGCAGGCTGATGGGAGTGGTGGGAATCAGGCCGGAATGAACGCCGAGTCAGGATATCGGGTGATCGGGTCATCGGGCCGAGCGAAAGGATCATGCGCGCAATCGGGCCATGCGAGAAGCAAGACAAGACGCAGCAAGCTGCGTCTCTACAGGAAAGCACCCGATGACCCGATCGCCAGATCACCCGATCGGTTCATGCCAGATCGAACAACAGGACTTCCGCGTCCTGCGATCCCTTGATCGTCAACTTCTTTTCTTCGCTGATGGCGGCGCCGTCACCTTGACTTAGTTTCTCGCCGTTCAGTTCGACTTCGCCTTTGGCAACCTGCAGCCAGGCATGGCGCTGGTCGCCCAGCGAATGCGTCACTTCTTTGCCGGGGGCGAGCAGCGAGACGAACATCTTCGCATCCTGGTTGATCTTGACCGAGCCGTCCGCGCCGTCGTTGGACGCAATCAGGCGGAGCTGGCCGCGCTTTTCGGCTTCAGGAAAGCTCTTCTGCTCGTAGCTCGGTTCATGCCCCGGTTTGTCGGGCAGAATCCAGATCTGCAGCAGGTGCGCGGGTTCGGTCTTCGACGGATTGAATTCGCTGTGGCGGATGCCGCGTCCCGCCGTCATGCGCTGCCCGTCGCCGGGCAGGATCACCGAGCCGGTGCCGAGGCTGTCCTTGTGCTCAAGCTTTCCCGACAAAATGTAGGTGATGATCTCCATGTCGCGATGGGGATGCGTCGGAAAACCGCCGCTGGGCGCGACAAAGTCCTCGTTGATCACGCGCAGCGAGCGGAAGCCCATCCACTTCTCGTCCCAGTAGTCGTTGAAGCTGAAGGTATGGTGGGTCGTCAGCCAGCCGTAGTCGCCGCCCCCGCGTTCGTTGCTGCGCCGGATAGTAATCATGGTCACCGCTCCATTTAGTCGTTGTAACGACTAATTCTTAGATGTCTAGCGCGCGGAGAAGATTCAGGATCGGGTCATCGGGTGATCGGGTCGATTTCTTGTAGAGACGCAGCTTGCTGCGTCTCGTCTTGCCGGGGACCGAAACCCAGATTCCGAGCGGCATCACGAAATGGCCCGATGGCCCGCATGATCCGTTCGCTCGGCCCGATCGCCCGATTCTCAGTCCTTCTTGTGTTTCTTCTGCGAGGTGTCGGGCTTGGGCTTGTCGTCTTTTTTGGCTTCCTTCGTTTCTTTGCTTTCCTTAGACCTGCCCTCTCCTTCGGAAGAGGACGACGGCGGGGCCCCCGCTCCCTTCTTTGGGTAGTCGGTCACGTACCAGCCCGAACCCTTGAATCGCACTGAGGAAGCGGAGACCAGTTGTTCGAGGGCGCCCCCGCATTCGGGGCACTTCCTCAACTGCCTATCGGAGAATTTGCGGATCTTTTCGAAATAGTGTCCGCATTTTTTGCACCGGTATTCGTAGAGGGGCATGGGTGAGGAGATTCTAGAGTTTGGAATTCGTTGCCGTCAATTTGACCGGACCCGAGCGCACTTTTGGCGGGCGGGAGTGCCCGCCCCACGCGAGCTTAGCGTTTCAGCAAATCCACCGGCTCGCGGACGTCGGTCACGCGAAAATACTTCGCCAAGGCCGGATATCGCTTCGCGACGGCCTCGTACATGGCGTAGGCCACGTTGCGATAGGAAGCGTGTCCGGCGGGGGTGGTACGCAGTTCGGTAATGTACACGGCTTCGGCGAAGTCCATCTTGAACAGGGCGCGCTTGCGGAAGGCGAGCGGGATGGCGTATTGCGCGTTCTCGTGAGCTTCTGGGCTGCCCGCGGCAGAAAGCTTCTCGACCGCCGCTTGGGCGCGCTTCACGGCGGATTCGTAATCGGCGCGGGCCCCGGCCGCTTCGACTTCCGGGGGTGTCTCGAAACCGTGGGCGGTGGTGAAGTCCTGCATGATCTGGACGCAGCGGCGGTGGCGGTGCAGGTCGCGGAAGGCGCCGATATCCATGAGGATATCGAAGCGGAACTGCTGGCCGGCGGAGAACGGACGCGGCATTTCATCATGGGGGCCGCGGTGGCGCAGGCCGAGCTCGATGATTTCCCGGCGGCGCGCCTCGCCGGCCGTCTCGACCGCTTGCCGGATCTGGCGGTAAGAGTAGTGGCAATGGCTGTAGAGCAGGGTGGTCGCCAGTTCGATTTCGAGCGGATCGGCATCGAGTAGATCGACCAGCGGCGCGGGCTCAATCGGGGCGCCGCGCATCAGTCCGGCGGCGGCCTGCTGCATTTCGCGGCGGGTCTCGATTTCGTAGGGATTCGGGTCGGCATACTTGACCAGAGTGGGGGCGACGCGCACCTCGCGCAGCAGTTCCTGTTCGGCTCGATCGGCGAGTTCGGGAGAAACCGCGCGAATCTCCGCCACCAGCGCTCGCATCGATTCTTCGTTCGGGTTGTAGGCGGGCGAAAGGGCCGCATTCTTCAGCAATGCGCCGAGCTCGCGGACTTCTTTGTGGGTATGCGAGAGCAGGTGGGCGACCTGGCTCTCCAGGGTGCGGGCGTTGACGATCTCTCCCAGCGAAGTATTGGTGGCGAGCGGCAGAAGATAGCGGGAGATATCGAAGGCGCGGGCGCGCAGGGTGCGCTGGTAGGCCTCTGGCTTCATGTCGGCGGGGCGGGGCGTGATGCCGGAGAGGTAGTGGAACATCGTCTCCGAGATACGCTCGTAATCGCCAAAGAGCTGATCGATGGTCTGACGGTAGAGCGCCCGTGCGCCGTCGTCTCCCCCGAATGCGGGCGTGAAATAACCGCTGCGCTTGAAATCCTGGTAGCGGGTGGAGCGCTCCTGGCCGTCCCAGCGCTGCTCATCGGTGACGGCGATGGCGGCAAGGATGGAGAGGCACTCGATGGCCAGCGCGAGGTGGGCAAGGTCGGCGATGGAGCGGTGTCCGTACTGAAAGTAGAAGGTGTTGAGAAATTTTTCCGCCTTCTGCTGCGTAATCTCCTTCAGCGCTTCCTTCATGGAGAGCGCCGAACGCGAGTACCTGGCCATAGCGTAGGCCTGGAGCTCGGGCTCTACGCCGTACACGGCAAAGACCTCGACGGAAGGTTCGAGGGAAGGGGCGGAAACGTCGGGAGAAGCCGTGGACTCGGTCGGAACTACTTCAGACATGGGAGTGGAGAAATCTTAATTGCCCCCGAGCGCTGCGCGCAATCGACTGAGCGGAGAGAGTGGGCTACTTTCGAGCAGCACGACGAAACTCCCAGAAGAACCCCACCAGAAATATCCCGATGATAAAAAACCACGTGGTGGAGGGTGTCAGAGAGATCGGGTCCCATCCTATCGCTCCAAAGTCCGCTCCAGTGTTCGCTGGGCGGCGAAGCCACAGATAGGCTCCCATAACGAACAGCGAAGCGATGGCCACTACAACCACCGCTGCAATTCCCGCCAATATGCCTTTGAGATAAACCATTCTCCCCTCGCCGTTTCGAGCGACCGTGAGTATCGCATGTTCGCCCCCAGTCTCAAAATGAAAGTAGCCCACTACAAGCGGGGGTAGAATCGAGGGAGCTTCAAGGATTGAGCACCAGGGTTCTCCAGTGACGACCTCTCCCGACGGCCAACGCGGTCTTGTTCAGAACGATCGGAGTCAAGGCGATCGCGACCACATCGATTTGCTTCAAGCCACCCTACCCGAACACATCGAACAAGCTCGCACCCTCTTCCTCGAATATGGCCAGTCGCTCGGCTTCAGCCTGTGCTTCCAGAGTTTCGATGAGGAGTTGAAAAACCTTCCGGGTGCCTACGGCCCGCCGAGTGGGAGGTTGCTGCTTGCCCGATACGCAGACCACGCCGCCGGTTGCATTGCCCTGCGCAAGCTTGAAACCGGTATCTGCGAAATGAAGCGGCTGTACGTGCGGCCGGATGATCGCGGCCGGGGCCTGGGCCGGATGCTGGTGGCGCGCTTAATCGACGAGGCGCGCCTCATAGGCTACGAGCGCATGCGTCTGGATACGATCGAATCGGCCATGAAGGATGCGGTCGCACTCTATCGCAGGATGGGGTTCCGCGAAATCGCGCCGTATTCTGCGATTCCCATCGAAAGCGCCCTCTGGATGGAATTAGTGCTGTAGGCTGCCGCCGGCTGTCCTCAACGCCGTGGGCTTGAGGGCCGCGGCCGGCGATGGTTTCGCCGTCTTCGCCGTCACTGACGCCTCGGCGGAAGTCTGGGCCCCCGCCTGGGCCACGGGAGCCGCCGTCCGATCCTGGCCGAGAATCACAACATCCACGCGGCGGTTCATGGCTCGACCCTCGTTGGTGTGGTTGCTCGCGATGGGGTGATATTCGGCATACCCGGCGGCGGAGAGGTGCAGAGGCTCGAATCCGTCTCTGACGATCAGCACGCGGACGATCTCGGTGGCGCGGGCGGTGGAGAGTTCCCAGTTGGAAGAAAATTGGGAGTTGTGGATGGGAACATTATCGGTATGACCTTCGATGCGCAAGCGGTATTTTCGCTCGCGCAGCAAGACTGCGATGCGGTCGAAGGCGGGCTGGGAACTGGCTTTCATCTGCGCCGATCCGCTCTGGAAAAATCCGACTTCGCGCAGGCTGATGACCAGGCCATCGGGCTCGCGCCGCACAGAAATTTCCTTGCGCGCAATTTCCGGGGAGAGGGCAGCCTCCAGTTCCAGCTGCAGCTGAGCCAGGTCGCCGTTCTCGTGGCCTCCGCCCAGCGCCCCCGCGAGTTGCGGGACGACCCGGCCCAGGCTGGCACTACGTTGCTGGTTCTCGATCGCCTGCACCGTGCTGAAGGGCATCGGCTCCGCGACATCAAGCGGCACGCGCGTGGTGGAAGCTTGAAAGATGCCCAGTTCCTGGAACGCGACCTGGATGGCCAGGGCAAGTCTTCCCACCTTCCGCTGGTCCACCTGCGACGAGGCGTAGAGCACGACAAAGAAGGCGAACAGCAGGGTGACGAAATCGGCGTAGGAAACCAGCCAGCGCTGGTGACTGGGAGGCGGGGCGGGTTTCCGGCGGCGTCTCATGCCCGGGAGCCCTCAGAGGCGGTGCCTGCTTCGCGGGACTCGGTCAGGAACCCCAACAGCTTGGCTTCCAGCATGCGCGGATTCATACCTTCGAGGATGGAAATCACGCCCTCGAGCGTCATCTCGCGGATGATCTGCTCCTGGCGAATGCGGATCTTGAGTTTTCCGGCGGCGGGCAAAAGCAGCAGATTGGCGGCGCCCACCCCATAGATGGTGGCCACGAAAGCGACGGCAATGCCTTTGCCCACCTCGTCCATCTTATCCAGGTGCTGCATCACCTGGATGAGGCCGAGCACCGCCCCGATGATGCCGATGGTGGGGGAGAAGCCGGCCGTGCTCGCATTGGACAGATTGTTGGCAATCGTGTCCAGGTTGAACTGCTGGGCCTGCATTCCGCTGGCCGCGGTGTAGAGAGCTCGGAACATCATTCCTCCTAAACTTTTGCCAGATCGTTGGTGGCAATGCGGTTGAATTCGTTGTCCAACAGAGACATGGCGCGCTGCAGCATCTCGGCCTGCCGCTGGACCCCGAGCAGCGTGACCAGCGCGCTGACCCCATTCACATTCGAAGATTCGAGCGTGCCCTGCTGGACCGCCGATTGTGGCGCGGGATGCGCGCTGCCGTCCGGAGCCACCAGCAGCGAACCCCCTTCAGAGGTCAACTTGGTCTCCGGAGAGAACTCGGCCAGCCGGATCTTGCCCGCGACCGCGCCGTTCACCGAGAGCGTCCCATCGGGGCTGATGGAGAGCACGCCTGGAGGAACTTGGACTACACCGGTTTCGCCCAGTACCCGCTCGCCCGCCGCGGTCACCAGTTCACCGCGGGTGGAAACGTGGAAGCTGCCGTTGCGGGTGTAGCGAGTGCCGCGCGAGGTCTGGACGGCGAAAAAGCCACGGCCTTCGATGCCCAGATCAAGCGGGTTCCCGGTCCTTTCCAGAGTGCCAGCACTGAGGTCCAAATGGGTGCCTTCCAGGACTCCGTAGTTGTTGGTGGCGCGATTGAGCACGTTGGGAACGGTGGAACCCGCGACCGCGAGCAGCGACTGAAACGAAGCCTGCTGGCCGCGAAAGCCGGTGGTGTTCAGATTCGCCAGGTTGTGGGCGGCCACTTCGAGCGCCTGGCTTTGCGCTCGCAATCCCGCGCACGCTGCATAGAATCCGCTGTCCACGTTGGCCCCTCTGGCGGAAGAAGCAGCACTCCAGAGGCCACAGGGAGAGACCAGCGCACTTGGCAAATCGGGCCTTTTGAAAGGCTTAGGAAGACCACGAAAGAAGCAAAAATTGGAGGCGGCTTAGACTCCGCGGGCCAGGAAAACTCTGCCGGGTGCATACGGCCAGCACCCGGCAAAGTTTTCCGCAGGAGGAAGTCGAGGTTGGATCAACTGTGCAGCTCGAGACGAATGACCACAGCTACGCCTTCAAACAGCAGCGTGGTTTCCAGCGAACCGCCGCCGGCCAGCGCCCCCGAAGGTCCGCCACCTTCAGGGCGAACCAGATGCGCTCGCGCCAGGACAGGATGGAGTGCCTTCGCCACCCGGAAGCACTTGCGCGTTCGCCTTCGCGGTTTGCGAATTGTTCTTGCCTGACTCGGCCGCAGGCCTCCTCTCTCACTTTCCCACGCCACTGAGCTGGACCAACTGCACTCCCACGTCGTCGACAATGACCAGCGTGGCGGTGCGGGTGCCGATCACGGTGGGATGAAACGTTACCGAGATCGAGCAGTAAGCGCCAGGCGCCAGACGCAACCCGCAGGCCGATTTAGAACTGAAGTCCGCGGGATTGGCGCCCCCGATCGCAATGCTGCTGATCGGGAGGGAGGTCGTCTGGTCGTTGGTGAGAAACACAGTCTGCGTGCTGCTGGTACCCACCAGCTTGGCCGGATACTTAATGCTGAGCGGCGAGACGCTCACGGGCTGGGTGGCGTTTTGCAGGATCGTGACCGAGGTCGAGCCGTAGTTGGTGTCGCTGCTCAGGAATGCCAGATCGGGCATACCGTCGCTATTGAAGTCCCCCGCTTCGACCCACCAGGGGGAGATTCCTGCCATCCAGCCAAATTGCTGCACAAACGTGCCGTCACCCTTGCCCAAGTACACAACCGCTCCGAGATACTGTTCCGCGCAGCGATACCCGCCACACGTGAGATACCAGGGATTGCGAGGCGCGATCGCCAGATCCAGGTTGTTATCTCCGTTGAGGTCGACCGCGACCAGCGAGATCGGGTAATGGCCACAGGCAAGTGGGTTGCAAAGAGAGTCGTCAAACCACTCGTACACGTTGCCTGTTGTAAACGTTCCATTGCCGTTGCCGAGCAGGATTGCCAAGGTGCCGCTGTTATTGTTGCTCGGAATGGCGAGGTCAAGTTTGCCGTCCTTATTGAAGTCTGCCGCTATGACATCACCGGGACGAACCGGCGAGCTCAAAAGCGCGGGCGACTGGAAGGTTCCATTGCCATTTCCCAGTAGCAACTGGAGATTGGCAGCTTGGAAATCGCTCACAACTATGTCGACCTTGCCATCGCCATTGAAATCCCCAAGCACGAAGCCGGAAGGGTAGGCGCCGGTGCCGCTGGGAAACACAGTCGCCGCTCCGAAGACTCCCTTACCCTTGTTGAGCAGAACGCTCATGGTGCCGTCGTTGTTGGAGGTCACGATGCCGAGCTTGCCATCGCCATTGAGGTCCGACAGCCAGCCCACTACCGGATACGAGGTGGGGCTGACAGGGTATGTGACCGGCGTCTTGAATTTGCCCGTGCCCAGGCCGAGCAGAACCACCACGCCCTTGCTATTGCCACCCACGATGTCCGGCTTGCCGTCGCCGTTCACATCGACCGCCCGTACGAACGTGACTCTACCGTTAGCACCAACGGCCAGGTCAATGAAAGTTGGCGTCTTGAATACACCGTGCGAAGTCCCCAACATCAGGCTGAGCCCGACGCCGGTGCCGCCACCCGCCTGCGCGACATCGAGATTGCCGTCGCGGTTGAAGTCCGCCACCGCGATGCCGTTGCTCCACATCCCGGGGCTTTGGTTGTAGTGCGGGCTATCGCGGAAGGTGCCATCGCCATTGCCCAGGCCAACCGTGACAAACTGGCCGGCTGGATTCCCGGCTACGAAGTCAAGTTTCTTGTCCCCGTTAAAGTCGGCCAGCGCGATCGCCATGCCGTTCACCAGGGCCATGGCGGTTGAGTCCGCGGAGTAGACACTCGAGATCTGGAAGTTCCCACTGCCTTTGTTAAGCAGCACCCATACCGTTCCGTCCGGGTAAGAAGTGACGACAATGTCCGGTTTCTTAGCGCCGCTGAGGTCGCCGAGCGCCACCGCGGAGGCCCAGGGCACGTAATAGGTCTTGGCGGTTTGAAACGTGCCATTACCATTGCCCAGGAAGACCGCTACGTTATTACCGCCCTCGGAAGACTCGACCACGTCCAGTTTGCCGTCGGTGTTCAGGTCCGCCACTGCGACCAGGCCGTTATCCACGCCGCTCGGATCGGCATAAAGCACCGGTGATTGAAACGTCCCGTTGCCGTTGTTCAGCAGCACCGCGACGCCGCCGCTCCAGGGACAGCATCCGCTGGAAGAAGCGGCAACAATATCGGGCTTTCCGTCCTTGTTGAAGTCACCGATTGCAACGCCAGTCGAGGTGTAGGGAGTGGCAAATTCGACGGCGTTCTGGAATGTACCATCACCGTTGCCGTAGAGCACAGCAACAGTCGAGTTCGAAACATCAGGCGCGATCAGGTCTAGCTTGCCGTCGCCATTCAGGTCGGCAGTCGCAAGCGAGCGAGCTACGTGAACGGTTGAGGCTCCGATCACGTAATTGTTGCCGGGCGTGAAGTGGCCCTGGCCGTCGTTCAGATAAACACCCAACTGAACCGGACCGTAGCCGACTAACCACAGCACGGCGAAGTCGAGGGTGCCATCTTTGTTGAAGTCTCCCGCCACGATGCCACCGAAAGCTCCGTAAGTGTCGTTGCCGACGACTTCGACGGGTGGCTGAAAGGTGCCATCGCCGTTCCCGAGGATTAGACCGAGACCCCATACGTTCGAGTTGTTAACCGTGACCAGGTCGAGCTTCTTGTCGTTGTTGAAGTCGCCCACTGCGAAGGTGTAGACATTGGCGGCTCCCGGAATCCGGTCGCCATGACCGACTCCGCTGAACAGCTGCCCGCTGACAAAGTTGACCGGCGGCGGAACTTGGGAGAAAGCAACGGCCGGAAACACCGCCAGCGCCACGGCGATGACAAGGCTCGCCCACGGCGCAGCCGCCAGCACGGATCGGATGAGAGATGTCGATGATGGTGAGAAGAATGTCCGTTTCATAAATTTTGCTCCCTGGCAGAGTTTTCTGGGCTGCGGAGGGTGCGACCTTTTTGCCACAGGGCCCGGAGGGCCGCTCCCATCCACCGTGTGCGAAGAAGTGCCGGCGCCACACTAGCGGCACCGCCGCAGCTCCGGAAGTTAAACGGGGTGACAATCAATAACCGCAACGATCCCCCTTGTTTTCATGGACTTGGACGTAGTGCCAGGGCGGGCATTTAACGGTTAAGTGATCTTTTCGTCTTCGCTGGGATGGTTGCGGGAGGTTCGAAACTGCTGCGACGTCAGCATTCTCAGTGGGGAAGTCCCATTTTGCGCACCAGCGCTACAAAACGGGGATGGGTGCGCACCGGGTCAAACACAGGATCCACGTTGATATAGGGCAGCTCGGGATCCCGCTGTTCATAGTCCTTCTCCAAAAGCTCAAACACACGGTCCTGCTCGCCCAGTCCCATGTGGATGTAGGAGGCCTTGAGGTCGGAGAGCCCACCCTGCTCGAAACCCACATTCGCGAATTGCAGCATCGCTCTGGCTTCCGCAACCCGACCGGACTTGGCATAGGCGTGTCCCAACATCCCCCGGATGTAGGAATGGGCAGGTACCAGCCGAAGACCGGCCTGATACTCGGTGATGGCGGCGTCGTAGTTTTGCTGGACCTCGTAGGCCATGCCCAGCAGGCCGTGGGCAGGAGCGGTGTCGGCCACCTTCAACAACTCGCGTACCAGCCGGATCGCCTCATCGTTATGACGGGCGAAATAGTGGACCACCGCCAAGTGAGTGGTGGCCACATAAGACAGCGGATCCAAATCTCTTGCCTGCTGGGCCTGCGCCAGGGCTTCGTCGGACCGGCGCTGCATCACTAATGCATACGCGTACCACATGCGGGCTTTTCCGTTGCTGGGATCGAGTTGCAGGGCACGCTGGAAACTCTCCTCGGCACCCTGCCGGTCATAGTCGTAGAAGAACTGTACCGTTCCCAAGGCGCCGTAAGCTTCTGCCAGGGTGTTGTCCAATTCCGCGGCTCGTATGGCGGCGCGCCGTCCTCGGGTCATGTAGTCGCCCGTGATCGGTCCTCCGCCGCGCTCCCAACCCAGGCTGACATAGACGTCAGCCAGGGCGGCATAGGCCAGGGCAAAGCCGGGGTCTTTCTGGACTGCCTGCTCGAGATAATCTGCACTCGTTGCCAGATCTTTCCGCCAGCCTGTTTTTCCCATGGGGGAGCGGAAATATGCGGCTTTCCAATACAACTGGTTGGCCACGGCGTCGGCGCTGTATTGCGCCCGATGGGGGACCACGCCGTTGCTGCCGGGGAGGTGGGGCAGCACCCCGAGCGTGATCGCCTCGGCAACTTCATTCTGGACGCGAAGTAAGTCGGGGCCCGAGCGATTGTAGCTTTCCGACCAGATGTGAAGGTTGTCGGCGGTGTTGATGAGCTGGGCCGTGACCTTCACGTGGCCCGGGGTCTTCTGTACGCTGCCTTCCAGCACAACATCGGCTCTGAGTTGGCGACCGATGGTGGCGATGTCGTCTCCGCGCTTGAAACGCGCGGACGAGGTTCGCGCCACCACTCGTAACGCTCCGGTCTTCGCCAGGGCGGTGGTGATTTCGTCCATCAATCCGAAGCAGAAGTACTGGTTGTCCGGATCGGCCGACAGGTTGTCGAAGGGCAGCACGGCAATGGTGGGATTCAGCGGAAGGGATGAACCCCCAGGCCGGTTCAAGCGATACAGCCCTAGAGCTAGCAGCACCGCTGCCAGGGTCGCCGCGATTGCGATCCAGGCACGGCGGCGTAACTTGGCGGCAGGAACTGCGGGGGTCGGAACCGCTGCGGGAGGTGTGCGCCCACGAAAAGTAGGTACGTAGGAACCCTTGGCCACTTCGATGAAGACGGGGTCGTCACGACCTTCCGCTTGGTAGTATGCCTCCAGCGCCGTGCGCAGGCGGTGGGCCTCGACCCGCACCAGCGAATCCAGCCTCGGATCAAAGTCGGCTGGTCGTCCAAAAACTTCCGTGCCGACCACGTACTCTTTCAGCCGGTCGCTGCGGCCTGCCCATGTTTCCTCAAACACAAAGCGCAGGAATCGCTGGAGTTGGGGGGATCGCTGGAAAGCGTCGGACGCGATCACTCTCTCCAACGCGGCGCGCACCTCGGCTTCGGGGATCGGCGGCTTCAGTTGATGAGTGTCGGTCGGCTTCATTTCGCGGACCCCGTCCAGAGCCTCGCTTGCAGTGATTGCCCCCCTGCTCCGGCGTCTTACCCGGAATGGGAAGGAGGTTGAGCAGGTGCGGCAATCGCCGCATCGAACATTCCCCTGCGCTGGTCACAGGGGAACGAGGTGGCGGTTCACTCACAGCCCCCCGAAAGGCGCAGACCGCAGCCTCATGGTCGCACCGGCAACTGCCTGTACACGGGCCGCCCTGGACTCCCGCGACAGCGTCAGTATAGAGACGCAGCATAAGCGTGTCAGTGATGTCCACCGGTTGCCATACCATTAGAAATGTCCCCTTGGTTGTGGTTTCACCAGACCGGAGAAAAGTGGTGCCCAAATCGGGCAGCCTCGTTGCCCTGAGGCCTACCTTTGTGTTCTGGGAATCCGGTATGCTGGTGGCAGGGTCATGACCTTACTCGACGCCCCGCAGTACGATCCCGCCAAAGACCGCCGCCGGAAGATCATGATCGCTCTGGCCGTCGCCGGCGTGCTGTTGCTGGCTGCCCTGGCCTGGATGTACCGCAACTGGCCCGAAGAACATGTGGTGAACAAGTTCTTTGACGCGCTCCAGAAACAGGACTACGAAGCGGCGTACGGCATTTACTTTAACGATCCGGGCTGGCGTCAGCACCAGAAGAAATACCCGTACGCCTACGCCGATTTTTACCGGGACTGGGGGCCGGGCGGAGAATGGGGGCTGGTCAAGTCGCACCGGATTTACGGCTCGGCGGCCACCCAGGGCTGGGGCAGCGGGGGCGTGATTGTCGAGGTCATCGTCAACGAGCGCGCCGAGCATGCCCGCCTGTTCGTGCAAAAGTCGGACAAGACCCTGACTGTCTATCCGTACTGAACGCGGCGTTACCGCGGTTCGGCGGCGGTCCCGGGCCGCTGCGCCAGCGTCTTCTGGAGGGAGGCCTCGTCACTGACCGCGAGGCATGTCTTCGACCGGTCAATCTGCCGCATCAGCCCCCATAAGACTTTTCCCGGACCGACTTCCACGAACGCGCTCACTCCCTTCGCGATCAGCAGGCGGATCGACGGTTCCCACTTCACCGCGCCCGTGACTTGCCGGATGAGGGCGTCGCGCGCGAATTCGACATCAGTCACCGGCGCGGCATCCACATTGCAGACAACCGGATAACGCGGCGCTTGAAAACTTAGCGCGCCCAAATCGGCGGCCAGCCTGTCTTGCGCCGGCTGCATCAGCGAGCAATGGAAAGGTGCGCTTACGGGGAGGCTCACGGCTTTCTTCGCCCCGCGTTCGGTTGCGAGCTGGATGGCACGTCCGACCGCGCCGGCGTGGCCGGAGATTACGATCTGATCGGGCGAATTGACGTTTGCCGCCTGGCAGACTTCGCTTTGCGCCGCTTCGCGGCAAATCTGGCTGACCTGGTCGAGCGGCAGGCCGATAATGGCGGCCATTGCACCGGCTCCGACCGGCACCGCTTCCTGCATATACTTTCCGCGCTGGCGGACGGTGCGAACGGCATCGGCAAAGTTGAGAGTGCCGGCGGCGACGTGCGCCGAATACTCGCCCAGGCTGTGTCCGGCGACGAAATCTGGAGCCAGGCCCTTTTCGTCCAGAACGCGCCAGACTGCGACCGAGGCGGTCAGGATCGCCGGCTGCGTGATCTCGGTCAGCTTCAGCTTTTCTTCCGGACCCTCGAAGCAGAGTTGCGAGAGCTTGTACCCTAGCGCTTCGTCGGCCTCTTCGAAAGTCTGGCGCGCGACAGGATAGTTGTTGGCAAGTTCCTTGCCCATGCCCGCGGCCTGGGAACCCTGGCCGGGAAAGAGGAATGCGATCGGAGATGAATTTGTCATGGTAGATGCTTGCGTAGGGACAGCCGCCCTCGGCTGTCCCGCGGGGCGAAGCCCCGCGGCCTTTACGTGATGCAGACATTGGCGAGCTTTGCTCGCCCGGACAGCCGAGGGCGGCTGTCCCTACGTGACCCCGGCCGTCGCCCGCAACCCGGCCAGCTCGCGCGCGATGGTCTCATTCACCCGGCCCTCGGCGAACTCCGACGCCACCCGAACCGCGTTCTTGATGGCGTTGGTGTTCGACGATCCGTGGGTGATGATGCACACGCCCTTGATCCCCAGCAGCGGCGCGCCACCATACTCGGTGTGATCGAGGCGCTTCTGGAAATCGGAGAAAGCATTGCGCGAGAGCAGTGCGCCCACTTGCCGCGTGATGGTTGCCTTCAGCGTCTCTTTCAAGACCGCCCGTACCAGCCGGGCCACGCCCTCGGAACTCTTGAGCGCTACATTCCCCGCAAAGCCGTCGGCCACGATGACATCGACCTGGCCGTTGTATAGGTCACGGCCTTCCACATTGCCGATGAAATTGATGGGTAAGCGCTGCAACAACGGAAAGGCCTCGCGGGTCAAACGATTGCCTTTTCCCTCCTCTTCCCCGATCGAAAGCAGCCCCACCCGCGGACGCGTCATGCCGAAAATTGCGCGGCAGTAGATATCGCCCATCACCGCGAACTGCGCCAGGTTGACCGGCTCGCAGTCCACGTTGGCGCCGACGTCGAGCAGAATCGCAGCCGTATTCAGAACGGTGGGGAAGGCGGCCGCCAACGCCGGACGATCCACCCCAGGCAATGCCCCCAAAACCATCTTGGCCGTGGCCATGGCCGCGCCGGTGTTGCCGGCGGTTACGAATCCGGCGGCGCGTCCGTCGCGCACCAGGCGCAGTCCCACCCGGATGGAGGAATCACGCTTGGCGCGGATGGCCTCGACCTTGTCGTCCATGGTGATGACTTCGCTGGCGTGGACCACTTCGATGCCCAGGCGGCGGGCGCCGGGGTAGCGCGCCAGTTCAGCCCGGAGCTGCGGCTCGGACCCGACCAGCAGCACGCGCACGCCGTGATGACGCGCCGCCTGCAGGGCGCCTTCGATTTCCGGCTTGGGCGCCTTGTCGGACCCCATCGCATCCAGAGCGATTACGCTAGGCATGGAGGGAGAAAACTAGGACTTCTTCTCTTCGACCTCAACCACTTCGCGGCCTTTGTAGTATCCGCACTTGGGGCAGGCGCGGTGCGGCATCTTCTGCTCGTGGCAGTTAGGACACTCGCTGAGCGAGTGCTTGGACAGCGAGTCGTGCGCCCGGCGGCTTCCGGTGCGAGCTTTGGAATGTCTGCGTTTCGGATTCGGCATTTCTTTTTTTAGTTCTCGGTTCTCAGTTCTCAGTTCTCAGAAAAGCAGCTTGACTGAGAACTGAGAACTGGGAACTGAGAACTTTCTCCTATTGATTCAGTTTCGTACGTATTTCTTTCAGTGCCGACCAGCGCGGATCGTCCAATGTTTCCGCGCACGAGCACTGTGCTTCATTCAAATTCTTGCCGCAGTGCGGACACAAGCCCTTGCAGTCCTCGCGGCACACCGCCTTTAGCGGCAGGGCCAGCAGCACCTGCTCGCGCAGCGCATCTTCCAGCAGCAACCCTTCGCCCTGGTAATAGCCGATTTCGGCCTCGGCTTCGGTGACCGAAAGCTCGGGGCGACCGGCATCGGACCCCTGCGGCCGGTACAGCAGATCGAAGCCGCGGGTCACCTCGTGCACCACCGGCTCCAGACAGCGCGCGCACGGCAGTTCCAGGCTTGTGGCCAGCTCACCTTTCAGGCGGATATCCTGGATCACCTTGTGCTTGCCGTGGCGCTCTTCCACCAGGTCGGCCCGCCCCTCACTGCGCAAGGGCGACCGTTGCCGGACGTCCGGCCCAAGGTCAATCACACCCGGGCCGAACTCCTCCCGGAAATCTACCGGGTGAGTTTCCAGTTCCTGGATTTCGATGAGCATGGGAACCTCCGCCACCCCCAATTCGAATACCGCGAAGGCCCGCGGAAGTGCGCACAGAGACGCAAGTCTCTGAGGGAGCAATAGTTGAGGATAAAAGGCTCGGGGAAGTGTGTCAAGGATCGGAGCGCGATTCTCGTCCAAGCTGCTATCACTTCACCCCGTGCCCAGCCTCACAGACGGCCTGTGGCGATCGGGCTAGCATAACTTCCTCGACTCGTCGGGGAGAATTCACGCGTTCGCAGACTCCCCGGCCCAGCCAGCAAAGACAAGGAGGCGGCCCAGTCATGCTGCCCTCAACCGCCAGCAAATTAAAGCTCTCCTTTGACACCGTCTTCTACTACGTCACCGATATGGAGACATCCATCGCCTTCTATCGCGACACGCTCGGATTGTCCATGATCTCGCGCGACTACGTCACGCGCTTCGATCTCGATGGCGTGCTCATCGAACTGGTGCGGGTGCCGCCGGGATCGGTGGTACCCGGGAACGGCAATGCCCGCCTGTGTTTCGCAGTCTCGGACCTGAATGAGACCCTGCAGCAATTGCACGCCCGGGGCATTCGGACCAGTGACATCAAGAACAAGAAGGGCGGCAAACTGGCTATCTTCCGCGACCCTGACGGCAACGAACTCTGCCTCTGGGAATATGAAAAGGTGGAAGACCCCAGGGAGATTGTAAAATCCGCCGTGCTCCACGGCTAGTACCGCCCCTCCCGCTTGACGGCCCGGACCCGGTCCGGGCCTTTTTCTCGCGCCAGGTTCTTCCCTAGGGATATGCTAGACTATCCCTATGCCTACCCTATACGTAGAAAACGTCCCGAAAGACCTCTACGAGGCGCTGCGCGCCCGCGCCCGCAAGAAGCGCAGCTCGATTGCTGCCGAAGTGATCGCGTTGCTGAAAGACAACGTTCCAACCCCCGAGGAATTGCGGCGCCGGAAGCGTGCGTTTGAAGAGCTCATGCGACTGCAGGCCTCCACTCCTCCCGGCCCGGGGCCTTTCCCCAGCACCGAGGAGATGATCCGCGAGGACCGTGAACGGTGACGACTTTCGTGGTGGATGCCAGTGTCGCAGCCAAATGGCTTCTGCCCGCCGCTGGCGAAGGTCTCATCGAGCAAGCGAATCACCTAGTTGCGCTCCACGTGAGGCGCGAGTTGCTGCTGCTGGCACCGGATCTGATCGGGGCCGAAATCGGCAATGTCCTCTGGAAGGCCGCGCGGCGCAACCGGATCAGCCAGGCAGAAGCCGCGAATTCGTTGCGGCGTTTCGCTGATCTTGCGATCCAAGTCGTCCCCGCCTCCGACTTGCTGGTTCAAGCCTTGCAGATCGCGGTGAGTTGCGACCGCAGTTTCTACGACAGCCTTTATGTCGCCCTGGCACTCACGACCAAGACAGAACTCATCACCGCCGACGAGCGCCTGGTCAATGCGCTCGGCTCCCGCTTCCCGGTGCGCTGGCTGGGGGCCCTTTGAGGTCGTGGCCGGTCCGTTTTCCGTTATACTGAACCACAGGCGATGGAGTTCGCCATGAACCGCCCTCTGGGCTGATGACTCCTGACAGAACTCAGCAGGAGGACTCCACCGCGTGAACTATCTCTGGATCGCTCTGGGCGCAGTCGTCGGGGCCAGCGCCCGTTACTTCCTCAGCACGCTCGTCGCCCGCGATTTCTCGACTGCCTTCCCTTACGGCACGCTGCTCATCAACCTCACCGGCAGCCTGGCGCTCGGATTCTTTCTTGTCTTCTCGACTGAGCGTATGCTGTTTGACCCGCGCTGGCGCCTGTTCGTCGCGATTGGTTTCTGCGGATCGTACACAACTTTCTCCAGCTACGCCTTCGAGAGCTTCGCGTTGATGGAACAGGGACAGTGGCTGTTGATGAGCATCAACATCGTGGGCAGCAACGCCCTTTGCCTGGCCGCCGTGCTGGCGGGCGCTGCCCTGGCTCGGGGGCTGTAGAATGACCGCGCGAAAGGTCGACGAAAAGGCAACTCCTATGGCCGTTCAAGTCACCATCTATCTCACCGAAGGCGACTCCTGGCACCATCGCCCGCTGCATCTGGAAATCCTGAAATATCTGCGGGAAGAAAACGTCTTCGGGGCCGTCGCCTTCCACGCCGTCGCGGGGTTTCTCGGACGCGGCCGCGTCCACACCGCCCACCTGGTCGAAGCCGGAGGCGAGTTGCCGGTCGTGATCGCGTTCGTCGACATGGACGAGCACGTCAACCGCGTCCTGCCCAAGCTGCGCGAGATGGCGGCGCACCGCCTGATCGTGCGGGAGAATGTCGTGATCGAGCAGGGCAGCCTGGAGTGACAAGAATCAGGCAGGCTTCGCCCCGAATCTGTCTATATGGCTCCTTAACGTCGTGTAAATCTGCATTCCATAGCCGACGCCACTCAAGAACAAGAACAGCTTCATTCGCTTCAGCTCACCTTCGTGGAGCGTAGTGAGCACTGACCAAGCCGTCGGATGAACGGTCTTCGAAAAGACCTTGTTCATGTGCCTGAACTCGGTGTCCATGCCTACGCTCTTCGCAAGCTCATTAGCACGCAGAACCTTCGTCGTCGTAAGGCCCGCCTTCGCCTTCCGGCCATTCAGTCTCGCAAGTACCTGTTCCAGTCCCGGTAACTGCCGTTGCGGCTGTACACCGGCGCTCCATGCGCCTAACGACTTAAACAGCTCGATTCCATCTAGGATTTGGTTATCCGCAAATCGTTTTGCGTTCTTCTCAGACGCAGAAACGTATTTCCCGATAACACTGAGCTCCAGCAGGTTTCTGCACGCCCATGAGAGGAACGACGTTGATTGCTCATAGCCAATTTTCAAGTTAACGTGCTCACGGAGAGTGGAATTGGCCACGGAACTCAGCAAGTCACGAAACCAGAGATCCTTGGTGCCCGACCGTTCCAATTCAACCTTCAGACTCCGTATGGGGTCGAACGTAGTATCGGCTAACCGCATCGCGAGTTTCGTTAGCGCTTCAGTTCTCGATGCCATTCGCGAAGTCTAGCAGCACATAAGCGGCTATGCTGTACCGCACCTCGCATTTTGTTTGCCGATTCATCACAAGTACAGATGATTGCGCTCCTTGAACTGCCGCCGTCCCCCACCGCCCGCAGCACCCCCTCATCCGCTACCGCCTTCCCATCCTTCTTCGTGACCGCGCCAAATGATCCCGCATAGTCCCACATCGCCCATTCAATCGCCGACAATCCCTTCTGCATTGGTACACTAATGGCCACAGACCATCCCCATGCTTCCCTGCCAGCGCCATCTCTTTGATATCCCCGACGACGTCGCCTACCTCAACTGCGCCTACATGTCGCCGCTGATGCGGCCGGTGGTCGAGGCGGGGGAGGCCGGCCTGGCGCGGAAAGCACACCCCTGGGAGGTCACGCCCGATCAATTCTTCACCGGCTCGGACCAGTTTCGGGCTACGGCTGGACGGATGCTTGATTGTTCCGCCGACTGCGTCGCCATTGTTCCCTCCGCGAGCTATGGCACCGCGACGGCAGCTCGCAACCTGCCGGTCCGCAAAGGACAGAGTATTCTCGTGCTCGCCGAGCAGTTCCCTTCCAACTACTATCCATGGCAGCGGCTGGCAGAAGAAAAGGGAGCGTCTTTGAAAGTCGTCCCCTGGCCGGAGGATAACGACTGGACGGCCGCGGTGCTGAATGCCCTGAGCGGCGAGGTTGCGGTCGCCGCGCTTCCTCACGTGCAGTGGACGAGCGGCGGGCGGCTCGATCTGGTCCGCATCGGCCAGGCTTGCCGTAAGATCGGCGCGGCGCTCGCGCTCGATCTGACGCAATCGCTCGGCGCGATCCCCTTCAGCGTGCGTGAAGTGGAGCCGGATTTCGCCGTCGCCGCCAGCTATAAGTGGCTGCTTGGACCGTATTCCATCGGCCTGCTGTACGTCGCTCCCCAGTGGCACGGCGGACGCCCACTGGAAGAAAACTGGATCCAGCGCGCCAATGCCAGCGACTTCGCGTCCCTGATCCTGTACACCGCGAACTATGACCAAGGTGCGCGCCGCTTCGACATGGGCGAGCGCTCGAACTTCGCGCTCCTGCCCGCCGCCACGCGCGCCATGGAGCAGTTGCTGGCGTGGGGAGTGCCGGAGGTCTCGGCGACATGCGGCGCGCTCAACCGGCTAGTGGCCGAGCGGGCCGCCGAGCTGGGATTCTCGTCGCCGCCCGAAGAACATCGCGCGCTCCACTACCTATGCCTGCGTCACAAAGATGGGGTTCCAGCGGAATTGCCTGGTCGGCTGGCGCGAGAGAAAGTGTTCGTCAGCGTCCGCGGAAGCTCGGTTCGCGTGACCCCGCACGTATTCAACACGGCAGGCGATGTCGAGCGACTGGTTAACCTGCTGGGCGCTCAGCTAGGCAGGAGATAAAGGCAGCCGTGGCGAGCGACGAGAATTACTGCTTGATCTGGCTGGCGCGCTGCTGCGCCAGCGACGCCGCCTCGCTCGCCGCATTTTCTTTCTGGATCCGGTCGTAAATCCGCTTGGCTTCATCCGGCTTCTGCCGGTCCTCGTAAAACCGGGCGAGTTCGAATTGTGCAGTCGTTTTGCTGACCGTGATCGTCGGTTTGTCGATCAGCTGCTTGTACAGGTCGATGACTGCCGTGTCCTTGTTTTCCGCGCGGTATACGGAAGCCAGCGCGAATTTGCCCAGGGCGGCGAGCTCCTTGTTGGAGGAATTTTCGACCGCCTGCAAACTGCGCTCGGCCGCCGGATAATCGGCGAGTTGGGACGAGGCCAATCCGACGAAGTACAGCGCCATGTCGGCCGTCTTCGTGTGCGGATACTTGTCCACGATGGCTTGGAACTGTTTGCGGGCTGCGGTGGCGCGCTCCTGGGTGGACGCGAAACTCTCGAAGCCGGGCTGAGGGGGCATTCCGGGGGGACGCACGGGCAGCTCCATGGTGCGGGTCGCGCTGCTGAACTCCAGGCTGGCCTTCTCGTCCTGCGCGTTCATGTAGTACCAGCCGCCGGCCGCGACCGCAGCGATGGCAACGAGAGCGATGGCAGCGGCAATCAGCTTGGACTGGTGCTCCACGGTCCAGTGGACGGTCTTCTCCGCCGCTTCCATGGTCCCCCTTCGGAAGCGATCTTCTTTCAGTTGATGCCGGGTTTCTGCGCGCACGGGCTTCCTTCTTCGCTCAAAGATGGGCTGGCAAAACTCCAGTTTAACAGGGGCATTTTAAGAGCGTCAAAGACGGGAGGGGGCGGCAGGTGGCGCATCGGGGCGCGGCACGGCCCCGAGAGGTCACTGTCAAAGAGAAATCAGCCCTAGTCATTGGCTTCGAGCCAGCGATAGGGTGAGCCTGAAAAAGGTACGATGCCACGAGTTCCTCAGCTAGTTCGTGGCGTTGCGCGGCTTGATGGCCGTTTCGCTCACAGACAGCTTGTCTGGCTGCAGAATCACAGCAAGTTCATAGGGTGATGAGACGCTTTCTGTGGTATGGTTTGTGTGTTTGCACCGCGGCTGCGTCCGGTTGCCATGTGTAACTAAGTGCGCGCCCCGAGTGAGCCAGTGTCAGTGGCTCGGAACTCCTGCATCCGGACCCGCCTTCCAAGGAGCTTCGTCATGAACATCCGGCTCTCCATCCTCATCCTGGTTCTGATTCCTGCCATCGTGGTAGGTGGGTACGCGGTAACCCAGCGTCCGATGACCGCTCCGGTGGTCGTCGTGCTGGGTGCAGTCATGATTTACTTGGGCTATACCCGGTACGCGCGTCACATTGATCGCGAAGTTATTAAACCCGACAACAAGAAAGCGACGCCGGCGCGGCTATACATGGACGGAGTCGACTTCATGCCCACCAGCCGCAACATTCTCTATGGATATCACTTCAAGTCCATCGCGGCGGCGGGACCGATCGTGGGGCCAATCGCGGCGGCCACCCTCTGGGGCTGGATGCCGGCCCTGTTATGGCTCACCTTGGGGGTGACGTTTCTGGGCTGGGCCAGCGATTACTCCGCCATCATGGTCGCAGTCCGGAACGACGGCAATTCGCTTTCGGCCATCGCTCACCGGCTGATAGCCCCGCGCGCGCGGGTCATCCTCTTCGTGTTCATCTTTTTCTACCTGTTGCTGCTGGCCGGGGCTTTTGTAGGCATCATGGCCGGCATTTTCGATCCCCGCTCTGACGTGCCCTTTGGCATCTTCATGCTGGCCATCATGGGCCTGCTGATGGGCCAGATGCTCTACCGCTGGAAGATGGATCTGATCCTGGTGACGTTTCTGGCCGTAGCGGTGACGCTGGGTTCGATGGCGATAGGGGCTAAGGGCATCGTCGCCACGAAAGGCACAACTCCGGATGGCAAGCCCGCAACGGCGCTGGTGTTTGCCGGCCGAGTCAACTCGGCGGTGGAAAAGCTCAGCGATGCGATCAATGGCCTGAGCGGGCGGCAACCGTTGTACACGGTCGTCGATCCCACTCGGTCCGACCCGCGGCTGGTTGTGACGATGGTCAACCCGGAGGGCAAGATCGTGCCCAAGTACGTGGACCCGAGCGGCGCCATCAGGATGCTGCCCTCGTTCATCTTCTGGTGCCTGTTCATCTTCGGCTTCTCTTACCTGGGCACCGTGCTGCCCATCTGGCGGTTCGCGCAGCCCACCAACTATATCGGCTTCTGGGTCACTTTCCTGACGATCGGGTTGTCCGCCTTGGGCGCAGTCCTGGGCGGTATCCGGGCTCTGCTGGGAAATCCGGAGATGATCAAGGCGGTGACCTTCCAGACCAAGGCCTTCGCCTCGTGGATGCCCATGACTCAAGCCAAGGACGCTGCCGGCAACCTGCTGCAGGCCATGCCGGCGATTCAGCCTTTGTGGCCGATGCTGTTCGTGACTATCGCCTGCGGCGCCATCTCCGGCTGGCATTCGCTGGTGGGATCGATCGGGACGGCGCGCCAACTGGAGTATGAGACCGACGCGCTACCCGTGGGCGGCGGTGGCATGTTTTCAGAAAATGCCCTGGCCCTGCTTTCCCTGATTGCAGTGTCGATAGCGGGCGGCGTCGGAGCGGGAGCCTTCGCAGCCGGAGTGGGCAAACTGCTGGGCATCATCACCTTCGGGGGGATCCCTCCGGCCTACGGAACAGCCCTGGGCTTTGGGGTATTCGTGGTCATCGTGCTGACGATGGTGCAGCTTGTGTTCCGGGTCATGCGCGTGACCTTGGGCGAGTGGCTGGGCGACACTTGGGTGGGCTTCAAGAACCCGCACATCTCAGCGATTCTCTCCATGGTCTTGACTATGCTCCTGGTGTTGAGCGGAACCTGGATTTACCTCTGGCAACTATTCGGAGCGTCGAACCAGTTGATGGCGGCCCTGAGCCTGCTGATTGTCAGCATATGGCTGAAGTCGATCGGCCGGAACCCGCGCTATGCGTTCTGGCCCATGGTGTTCATGTATGTGACCACCATGGCCGCGATCATAGTGACGGCCTACAATTTGTACGCCAGCATCTTGTCGAATCCGAAAATTGCCGCTCAGCCCATCAATAGCATTGGCGCCATCGCAATGATCTTGGTGTCGGTGCTGTTGTTCATCGCGGCGTTGATCATCGCTTATGATGCCTGGCACGCGTGGCAGAAGCCGCTGCCGACGGCAAAGGTTGCGGCGCCTATGCCGGCGGATTAGCCATCCGGGGCGAGAGCGGCTTGCGGGGTCAAGCAGTGCGAAGCTAAAGACGCTCAGCGATGCGCCGCAAGGTTTCAAAAACGGTGCGGCCTGAGTGCTTGCGGAGCGGGTCGAGACGCCACTGCACCTCGAGATTCGACTCCGTGCGCCGGACGATCAGGCGCTGCAGGGGACAGCCGTCTAGTACGGCCTTGTCCAGCAGTTTGGAAGCGGCGGGCAGGTTTCCGGGCGCATAGGCGACCAGCGGCGGTGCTGCGGACAGCGGCGTCCAGTAGTTCTTGGCCCGATCCGTGAGTTCATGCGTCGGCCAGGAAGTGGGGTCCAGCGCCTCCAGTTCGACCTGCGGCTGGGTGCGCAGGACGCCACGAAAGATAAACAGATCACGGCGGCCGCGGAGGTGGGCCAGGCCCCAGAGCGGCGCCACGTCGCGCGGCTCGAGCACGACCAGAACTTCGGCATGGCGGAAAGGCGGCTTGGCCTGCTGGATCTTCAATTCGAGGACCGAGGATCCCAGCCAGCGCAGGGTGGTTTTCTCGCCCACCAAGGGTAGCCCTTCCTGGAGCCAGCGCATGACGGCATGGCCCTTGCGGACGTTGTAGTGGGTGCCGGCCGCAAACCAGCCGACTATGAAGATGACGACGAGGATGAAGACAGCAAGACCTGGCGACATGGTAGAGCGTTCATCCCACTGGCCGTTAGGCCCGGCTGCATTATGGCACAGCGAGTGGCAGCGGTGAGCCTCAAGGAAGCTCCGAATGAGGGGCGCGGAATAAGGAGTCAGTCCCGTGGAAGGTAGTAGGCTCCAGAAGATCCGCGAGTTTTTTTATGGCTTGTATCGCTACGAGTTCGAGCTCCAGGCGTTGGAGCTGCGGGGGGAACTGGAATCGGCCTTCATGCTGATCACTTTCGGTGACATGCTGGGTGTACCCATAATGCCGCCGATTTATTCCCTGCGGATACTTCCCTTCCTCGTGCCCGAGATCGCAAAATGGAAGCGGCGGGTCATGCGGGAGCGAGACATGGTGGACAAGCAGGAGATGCATTTGCACGGCGTGTGACCGGGCTGGTGACTCACCGAGGCGAGAAAACGAAGTCAGAAACCAGGAGAACAAATATGGCGGACGAACCCAAAGAGGAAAAGCAGGGAATCCTTAGCCGAATCAAAGAAATTGCATATGGGATGAGTGCCCACGACATGTCGCGTTATGCCATGCGCACGCGAGCCAGCATGGAGCACCTTTTCATCCTCATCACCATGGGCGACCTGATTGGTGTTCCCATCTTGCCGCCGTATTACTCGCTGCGGCTGCTGCCCTATGTTGTGCCCAACATCGCTACCTGGAAGCGCCGCATGTTGCGCGAGAAGGATGTATCAGACGCCATGTTCTAATCCTGGCTCCGCGCGAGCAGTGAAGGATTTTCAAACTGCATTCATATGAGGAAATCATGTCGCTGAGAGATACTTTTGAACAGAATAAGGAACGGCGTTACATCATGTTCGGCGGCAAGGGCGGGCTGGGGAAGACTACCTTCTCGGCTGCTACTGCCTTCTGGTTGGCGCAGCAGGGACACAAAGTCCTGGTCTTCTCGGTAGACCCACAGGCTTCGCTCAGCGACATCTTTCAGAAGGACATTTTTGGCAAGGGCCCGGTGAAGATCATGGACAACCTCTGGGCCCAGGAAATTGACGCCGACAGCCACATCCGGGCGTACCAGGATCAGATCCGCAAGAAGATTCTCGACATGTACGGGCTGGAGGCGGTACCGGAGGAGGTCGAACAGTACATCCAGGCAGCCTCGGCAGAGCCGGCCATGGAAGAATCCGCCATCTTCGACGCCGTGGTCGATATCGTCGTCGGCGGCGAGTACGACTATTACATCTACGATTTGGTTCCGCTGGGGCACGCGCTCTATTACCTCTCGATGGCCAAGGTCTATGACGAGTGGATCAATCGCATTACCAAGCTTCGCGAAGAGATGCGTGAGCACGAGGAGATGGTGGCGCGCATCAAGCGCCAGAAAACCACGGAAGAAGACCACATTCTTACCGAACTGCTGTACATCAAGAACCGCATCAACCAGTCCTCCAGCATCCTGACCGACCGGGAGAAAACCGCGTTCTTTTTCGTGGTCGTGCCCGAGGAGATGATCATCCTGGACACCGCAAAGGCGGCGCAACTGTTCGCCAAGTTCGACGTCCCCATTGCCGGCTACGTGGTCAACCGGGTGCTCCCGACGGACCTGGAAGGAAAAGACATTCCGCCTTACCTTCGCAATCGCCTCAAGATGCAGGGGAACTATCTCAACGAGATTGACAAGACCTTCGGCAACCAAGTGGTCGCTCGCGTGCCCGAGTTGGAGCGGGATGTGACCGGACTGCCAATGATTGAGAAGCTGGCCGGGATGATGTACGGCAATGGGAGGCATTGACATGGCGGAGATCAAACAGTCTTTGACCGATTTCGTGGTGGCGCACCCCAAGCTCAAGTTCATGTTTTTTGGGGGCAAGGGCGGTGTCGGTAAGACCGTGATGGCAGGCGTCACCGCCATGCAGATGGCGCAGCAAGGCAGGCGCACTATTTTGGCGTCCACCAATCCGGTACATAGCCTGAGCGGCATGCTCGACCAGAACGTCTATGGGCAAGCGACCGCGGTCAAAGGGGTGCCTAATCTCTGGGCTTACGAAATCGATACCAAGGAAACTATCGAACGCTCCAAGCAGGACATCAAGACCAAGATTCGCTGGTTCCTGAAGTTTGCCGAAATCTCCACCCAGGCGGAGGCGTTTGTGGAGAGCGCCACGATGAACCCCGCATTCGAAGAGTCGGCGATGTTCGAGAACATGGTGGACCTGATGTTCAAGAACGAATACGACGTCTACGTCTTCGACACCGCACCCACCGCCAATGCCCGCCGCCTGTTAGGGATGAGCAAGGTGTACTCCATGTGGGTGAACAAAATGGTGAAGTCGCGGGCGGAAGCTCAGTCGCTGCGCGAACTGTTCTCCTTCACCAAGAAGAAGGAAGCAGACCCACTGATGGAGTACCTGCTGTCGTTCCGCGAGCGCATCACCCGCGCCCGCGAGTTGCTCACCGACGCCGAGCAGACAGCGTTTTTCTTCATAACGCTCCCCGAAGCACTGCCCATCGCGGTCATCAAGCGCTTCATCAACTGGTTCCACGATTTCGGAATCCCGGTGGGAGGCGTGGTGGTCAACATGGTGATCCAGAAGGATCAACTACGCCCCGACTCGCCCGAGTTCGTCAAGAACCGAGTCGCCATGCAGGATGCTTACATGGAGGAGATTTGGCGCGATTTCGACAACGTGCGTGCCGTGCTCCCGCTATTCGATAACGAGGTGCGTGGCACTGAGGCCCTGAAAATGATGGCCCACCATGCTTTCCCGCAGATGGTGACGCCCGGTGGCACGTAGGTTGTTGCAGTCTAGGAGTAGCAGTTTTCCCGTCTGTATGGATAGCCGCCGTAAACCGAAAGCATCCTCGCTAACTACTTTACCCGCTTGCGTTTAATAATGGTGGCGGCGGTAGGACTCGAACCTACGACCTACGGATTATGAGACCGTCGCTCTAACCACCTGAGCTACACCGCCAATCCGGAAAAAGCGCGGAAGGAAACTCCAAAGACGACCCGGAACCGGGCCCCGAATCCCGCAGACGCGGGTGGACGCGTCCCCTGTTGATTCTAAAAGTGCACGGAATAGGGTGTCAAACGGCATGGCCGCGTGCGAAACTACGGCGCATGAGAGCTGTGGCTGTGATTCCGGCGCGGCTGGCCTCCACCCGCCTGCCGCGCAAAATGCTGCGTGAGATTGCCGGCGAACCGCTGCTGGCGTGGGTGTACCAGGCGGTGCGGCGCTGCTCGTCGCTCGACAAGGTTGTGGTGGCGACCGACTCGGATGAAATTTTTGAGTTTTGCCGGAGGCGCGGTTTTGTGGCGCGCATGACATCGCCGGCGCATCGCTCGGGGACGGAGCGGGTGCACGAAATTTCGACACTGATCCCGGCAGATGTGTATTTGAATGTTCAGGGCGATGAGCCGCTGACGCGCCCGGAGCACATCGACAGCTTGCTGGCGGTGATGCACGCGGCGGACGTCGAGGTGGGCACGCTGAAGACACTGGCCGCGGAGATTGACGTGAATAATCCGAGCGCGGTCAAAGTGGTGAGTGATGCTGCCGGCCGGGCGCTGTACTTCTCGCGGGCGGCAGTCCCGTTCGATCGCGACGGCGTGGGACCGCGGTACTACAAGCATCTCGGGTTCTACGGATATCGGAAAGATGCACTCGACAAATTTGTGCGCTGGCCGGAGTCCTCGCTCGAGCGCACCGAACGGCTTGAGCAGTTGCGATTCCTGGAGAACGGCGTCGCGATCTGGGTGGGCGAAACCCCGTTCGACACGGTGAGCGTGGATACGGAGGAGGATGCGAGGAGGGTGGAGGAGATCTTGCGAGGATTGCAGAAATGAGAGAACAAATTGCAGAGGTCAGAGGTCAGATTGCAGAGGTGAAACCATACCGCGTGCTCTGCGTTAGAGATTTCACTTCTGCAATTTGACTTCTGACTTCTGCAATCTGACCTCTGACCTCTGCAATTTCAGTGCGCCTTGGCCCAGGCTTCGGCGGCGGCGACCCGCTTGCTGATCGCGGGATGGGAATGGAAAAACCACTCGATCCAGGGGGACGGTGAACGCTCCGCCAGGTTCTGGTCGGCCAGCTTGTTCATGGATGAGATGAAAGGCGCGACACTGGCGACGGACTCGAAACAATAGCGGTCGGCTTGGCGCTCGTTGAAGCGCGAGTAAGCGTTCAGGGCGGGCATCAGCAGGAACGAGAGCACGGTCGCGACCAGTACGAGCAGCGGCAGGTTGGCGAAATCGGACATGGTCTGGAACAGGTTGCCGCGCTCCACCGCATAGCGGAGAACTTCATTCGCCAGCCAGAAGCCGAACAGCGTGATTCCCGCCTGTACGAAAATGCTCTTGAGAATGTGCCGGTGGACGTGATGGCCCAGCTCGTGGGCGAGCACGGCTTCGATCTCGTCGTCGGTGTAGTGGTCGAGTAACGTGTCGGCGAGGATGATGCGGCGGGTCGCGCCCAGTCCGGTGAGGGCGGCGTTGGCTTTCTTGCTCTTCTCCGAGAGATGCCACTTGTAGACGCCGCGGACGCGAGTGCCCGCACGTTCGCTCAGCAGGACCAGGCGGCGACGGAGCTCTTCATTTTCCAGTGGCTCGAATTTGTAGAAGATCGGAAAGAGCACGACCGGCGCCAGCTGGGCGAGCAGGACGAACAGTCCGAGAATGACGGCCCAGGCGACCAGCCACCAATGTTGCGGAACCTGGCGGATGAGCAGATAGAGCACTTCCACGATCACCGTGGCCAAAATCAGGCCAACCAGCAGGCTCTTCAATTCGTCCCATAGCCAGGAGCGCAATTTCTGATTGGAAAGGTGGTAGCGGTGCTCCAAGCGGAAGCCGTAGTAGTCGAGCGGTGCGCCGAGAACTTTGCTGATGAGCGTCAGCATCAAGACGTAAAGGAACACGGCAAAGGTGTAGTTCTGTGTGGCGGCGCGATAGGCCGTATCGCGGAGGGTTCCGCTCCAGCTGGTCGCCAGAAGCACGATGACGAACAATAAACCCAGCCCCAGATCGGCCATGCCGAGCCACCGCTTGATGCGGTTATAGCGCCGCGATTCGGAGGAATCGGCGGGAACGGGCGTGGTTTCCGTGGCTGTATTCATCTCGGGACCCAGTCATTATGCTATCGCGTGGCAAGACAAACCATACGCTAAAGTACAGAGACGGTAACCAGGAGTCAGCTCTTCGCAGCTCGCTTTTCCCGGCGAAAGAACAATCGGCGGTTATCCCTGTTTTACGAAGCGTTCGGAGGCTTCGAGGATTTCCTCGACCAATTCCGGCGTTGCGGCCTCCACGTACACCCGCAACAACCGTTCGGTGCCCGATGCCCGGAACAGGACCCAGGGATCGGCGCCGCTGCCGTTGCTGGGGGCGTCGAGGAAGAACTTCACGCCGTCGCGGTCTTCTTTGCGCAGGACCTGATAGGGGCCGAGTTTCGTCGTGCCCGCTTCGGCGGCGCGCCGGATGGCGCTGTTCTTGATCTCATCGGGAATGTGAAGGTCGCGGCGGCCGTAGTAGTGCGCGCCGAACTCGCGTTGCAGACCGGCGACCAACTGGCCCAGCGGCTTGCCTTCTTCCGCCATGACATTGGCGAGCAGGAGCGAGTTCAGCAGGCCGTCGCGCTCCGACAGATAGCGGCTGTACCCGATCCCGCCCGACTCCTCGCCGCCGATCAGGATGTCGTGGTCCATCATGAGGTCGGCGATGTACTTGAAGCCGATGGAACACTCGCGCAGCCTGCGCCCGTGCTTGGCGGCGATGCGGTCCACCATGCGGGTGGTATTGAAAGCGCGCACCACGTCGCCCGGCCACTTTTTGCGCTCGAGCAGCCAGTTCAGCAGAATGGCAAAACACTTGTGCGCATCCACGAAGGTGCCGTCTTCGGCGACCGCGCCGATGCGGTCGGCGTCACCGTCGGTGGCCAGGCCAGCGGAGCATTTTTCCTTGACCACAGTTTCCTGCAGCAGGGCCACGTGCGGCAGGATCGGTTCGGGATTGATGCCCGGGAATAGCGGGTTGGCCTCCTGGCGGATGGCGACGTACTGAATTCCCTGCTTGTCGAAGATGCCCGGCAAGACTCCGCGCCCCGAGCCGTACATCGAGTCAATGGCAAACTTGAAATTCGCTTTGCGGATCAAGTTGAGGTCGGCAAACTGACAGATCGCCTCCACGTAGGCGGGCTTGAGATCCACCTCTTCGATTTTGGCGGAGCCGCCGCTGGGCATAGCGCCGGCGCCCAGTTCGTCTTCGATGGACTTCATGATCGCGGGCGGGGCAGAGCCGCCAAACTTGGCTTTGAACTTCACCCCGTTCCAGTTCCAGGGATTGTGGCTGGAAGTGACCATGACCCCACCGGCGGCGCCGAGTTTCTTGACGTTGAAAGAAATTGTGGGCGTGGGAACGTAGTCGTTCGAGAGCAGGACCGGGATGCCGGCGGTAGCCAACACCTGCGCAACGGCGCGGCCGGCGTGATCGGACAAGAAGCGCGTGTCATAGCCAACAATAACGCCACGAGCCGCGTCTTCATGCTTGAGGACGTAGCTGGCGATCGCCCCGGCGACGCGGCGCACGTTGTCGAAGGTGAAGTCGTCGGCGATCAGGCCGCGCCATCCGTCGGTGCCGAATTTGATGTCTGTCATCGGTCGTTAGTCGTTGGTCGTTAGTCGTTCGCAAAGGCAGTCGTTGGTCGTTCGTCGTTGGTCGTTCGCGATGCTCTGGTGGTCATTGGTGGTTTCGCCTCAGCCCCACAGGTCTGGCTTCGCGGCAAAGCTTGCTAACGACTAACGACCGGCGACCAACGACTGCCTTTTCACACCAGTTTCTTCAGCTTCTTCTCATCCAGGTGCTTGACCACCTTGCCTACGTCCTGGGACTGGTCAAGCGTGGTGATCAGCAGCGCGTCGTCGGTTTCCACGACCACCAGATTACTTACACCGACGACGGCGACAAACTTGCCGGGGGCATGAACGTAATTATTCCTTGCATTCAAGGCAAAACTGCCGGACGCAGAGACGACACTTCCGTCGGTAAGTTTGGCCTTGGCCACGTGGTGCTCATGCAGCGCAGCCCAGGAGCCGAGGTCGTTCCAGCCGAAATCCGATGGCAGGCAGAAGATGCGCGACTGGCCTTCTCCCTTGGTGGAACGGGGCTCAAGCACTGCATAGTCGATGCTGATGTTTTCGCACTTCGGGTAGAGCTTGCGGAAAGTGTCCGCGAACTTGCGTGTGCCGTAAGCGGCGGCAATTTTTTCGAGGAGCGGCGCGGTGTTGGGGAGATGCTCGCGCAGCGCGTTCGCGAGCGTGTCGGCGCGCCACAGAAACATGCCGCTGTTCCAGAAATAGTTACCGGCCTCGAGAAACTGCCTGGCCTTCGGGAGATCCGGCTTTTCGGTGAAGCGGCGGACGCGGAGCGCTCCGTTGGCGTCTGCCGCGCCGGCTTCGATGTAGCCGTAGCCGGTCTCAGCCCGCGTCGGGCGGATGCCTAGCACAACGATGTTTTGGCCCGCGGCGGCGATCTCGATTCCTTTGCCGAGCGTTGCACGGTACTGGCTGGGATCGACGATGACGTGGTCGGAGGGAAACAGACCAAGCACGGCATCGGGGTCTTGGCGGAGCAGGAGAAATGCGGCCAGTCCTATGGCCGGAGCGGTATTGCGGCCGACAGGCTCGGCGACGATCTGCTTCGGGTTGAGTTTCGGCAACTGGCGGATGATGGCGGGACGGAGATCGTGGTTGCTGATGATCCAGAAGTGGCGAGACGACGCGGTGGGCAAAAGGCGGGCAACGGTCTGCTGGATCATGGTCTGGTTGCCGTCGAGCGCGAGCAGTTGCTTGGCGCGACGCTTGCGGCTCAGCGGCCAGAAGCGCGTGCCCCGGCCACCGGCCAGGATCACGGGGTAGAAGTGCGGGTTCGGCTTCACAGTCGTAGCAAGCCTAACATCTGCTGTCGTTAGCGAGAACCCCTAACCACAGAGGGCACAGAGGAACACAGGGGTTTAATCTGATTTCCTCTGTGCTCCCCTGTGTCCTCTGTGGTTGAGATTTCGCTCACAAGCGTGTCGCAGGCTCGGGCACCACGGTGCCCGGTACGCAGGCCTTCAAGAACTCAACTGTCCACTGCGGGCGAACGCTAAATGCGCCTAGGCTAGCCGGAATTACGACCGCATCTCCCTTGGCCAGCGTCACCGGATCGTGGCCCTGGGCTTCCACTATGCCGCACCCTTCGATGGCAACCAGGATCTGCGCGGAATCTTTTCCGGAATCATCGTGGGTCGAGAGTCCGTGCGGCTCCTTCAATTCGAACAGCTCAACGTTGAAGTAAGGCGCGGAAATCATAGAAGAGCGTCGGCTCTTGCCGCCAGGGATAGCGACCGGCGCGGGCCGGATGACTTTGCCGGACGCCACCTGCACTTTGACCGAGGCGAGGCCGCGCTCCAGATGCAGCGGGCGCGGGCGTCCATAGTCGTAGAGGCGATACGTGGTGTCGGATTGCTGCTGCGTCTCGATCAGCACCGAACCGGGGCCGAGCGTGTGCACCGTGCCGCCGGCTACGTAGATCATTTCGCCCTGGTAGATGTTGATCCAGTTGAGCAGCTTTTCCGCACGTTTTTCGTGGATGGCTTGCTCGAACTGGGCGCGAGTGACGCCGGGCTTCAGACCGAGCGCAACCTGCGATCCGGGCT
>JBAVUO010000006.1:0-3191 GCA_049696815.1 Terriglobales bacterium
CAACTCGATTGCTCGTGTTGTCAACTCCCGGGGCGTGCTCTGGGCGCGGACCACGAGCAGGGTTGCGTCGGCAAGCGTCGCCAACTGAGCGACGTCGATCGCTGGAAGTACGGGAGGCGAGTCGAGCACCACCCAGTCGAAGTGCTCCTGTGCCCACGCCAGGAAGCGCTTGGTGCCGGCTCCGCTGACCAGACGAGAAGGATCGGCAGGCGGCTTCGTGACCATGGCGACGTAGAGGGAAAGCTCTTCGACGAAATGAACGACCTGCGCCGGATCTACCGTTCCAGCCAAGGCCTCTTCGATTCCTGGAGCGGCGTTCGCCCCACGGCCCAGTAGCATAGGAAGGGCGGGTTGCCGGATGTCAGCTTCGAGGAGCAGAGTCGAACGGCCAGAGTCCGCCAAGCAAGCACACAGATTTAACGTCGTCAGCGTCTTTCCGTCCTTGGGTGCTGGGCTCGTAATGAGCAACACCGCCCCAGTAGGAAATTTCTGTTCCAGAGTTCGCCGAAGAAAGCGAAACTGCTCTGCGGCAAAGCCGTCCGGATCGCTCCGGAAAAGCAAGCGTGAGTCGTCTGGATACGCGAGTTTTAGGCGTCGGAATCCATTCGGTGAAATGGACGGTTCGGCAGTGGCCGTGGCGGAAGCGAAATCGAAATCCGGCAATTCTGTGGCGGGTCCGCGATTTGGTCGAAGGGTGGAAATCTCTTGCTTTTTTTGTCTCAGTGCTTCGTAAATCCTACTCATACTTGTTCACCTGTCGGTAAAATTGCAGCTGTGCGTACTACAACAACGGGCGCATCTGCCACACAACCCACACTGACGATGCACAGAGAAGGAGGGAGGCAACCGTTGCTGCCAGTCCCACCAGGATATTCCGGCGCCGATCAACTGCGGTTTCAATGTGAGGAATGAGACCGACGATCCGCACACCGGCCGGAAACAGCGATTTCAACTCCGCTTCTGTTGTGACCGTGGCCCTCAGCATTTCTTTGCCAACGACGGTGAGACACGGAAGGGCCGCGGAAAGTAGCGCCGCGAGGACGAGCAGCAGCTTGCGTTTTGGGCTCACGGGCTTTTCCGGTAACCGCGCCGTGTCCAAGACAGTGAACCGTTCGCCTTTTTGCTTCTGTTCCAGACTTGCTGCCATTTCGATGTTGAAGCTTTTGTCCAGTAAAGTCTGGTAATGCTGTCTGGATACATCGTAGTTGCGGGTTAACTCCACCATTTGCTGTTCGCGCACCGGGGCTGCGTCAAGTTTTCCCTGATAGGCCAAGACTTGGGCTTGGATGCGGTTTTGTTCTGCTTTTAGTCTTTTCAATTCCTTGTCGATCAGTTCCACGCGCACTGTCGTTGCTGAAACCTCAGAGGTGGGGTTCTCCCTGTTGTCGGGCACATCGGGTGGAAGCTCGCTCAGTTGGCGGTCGACTTCTGCCAAGCGGCGCTTGGTTTTGAGCAAGTCGGGATACTTCTCCGAATATTGCTCTCGCAAGTGCTGCAAATCGCTCTCCAGTTGCCGCTTTTCCAGTTGCAGGCGGCCGCGGGTTGTGAGACTTGGGTCGGCGTTCCCCCCCATGGTTGGAGTGAGCGACTGTGGCAAGCGCGTAAGAAGGAGCCGTTCTTGTTCCAGACGGTTGCAGGAGTCGATGTTTGCCTGGAGCGTGGACCGCAGCGCCACCATCGCCTGGAGGTTGGTCGCCGTCTGATCGGGCGTCTCCCCCAGGTGATTCATCTTAAATACCCGCAGTTTGTCTTCTTGTTCCTCCAGGTTCCTCTTGGCTGTTTGTAGCTCGGAGGATAGGAATTCCTGTGTTCCCTCTACCTGTTGTTCCCGACTGTTCACATTCCACCGTATGAAACTGGTAGCCAATTCATTCGCCACAGCGGCCACAACAGTCGGGGTCTTGCCTCGGAAGGCGATGGTGAACGTACTGGGCTGCGGTCCGCTGCCCTGGCGAACCTGGATGCGAATGCGGTCACGCATCTGCTCGACGATCTCTTCCTGCGAGACTTTCGGTGTCAGCTCTGGGTACAACTCGAATTTAGTGATGATGTCTTGCAGACGGGTTCTGCTGAGTACTTCCTGCGTAATCGTGTTCAGGCGCTCGCCCGCATCGGAACTTACCGCCGGGCTTACATACCTTTCAGGAACTTGTTGCGGATCGACCAATATGGTCGTGGTCGCTTCGTACTCGTTCGGCAACTTCGCAATAATTGCCGTGAAAACGAGCATCAAAGCAAACGTTGTGACGAGCGTCTGCCACTTGTGCCTTGCGATGACCCGCCAGTATTCGAGCACCTTCGCGATGGGCTGCTGGTAAGTTTGTATGGTCATGATACCTGCCTGATCCTTAACATAGGCCTCGAGTCTACCTGCCTAACGGCCTTGAAAAACTGTATGAAAATGAAATCCAGACACGGTCTGCTGATGCTGCCGCCCCACTGACCAGGGATGTGTTGTCATCTCTGGCGTATCCGCCATAAAGCGCAATGTTGTTGCCAATGTAATAAGTGAATTGAAGACGGCCAGAGTAGGTACGAATCGTCTGACTCGTGACGATCGGCTCGTTCTGAGCATAAGTAAAGCCAACTTCAGCTCCCAGCTGGCGACTCAACTGCCTCTGGAGCGCGGCATCGGCGGTGTCGAGAGTGACGGCGGAGAATAGCCCTGCACCGTTGCTGACCTGGTGAATGAAAGAAGCAGTCGCGCCAGTTCGTTGACCCTGCCAACCGAAGGCCGCGCCTGCTGCTGGAGACCACTGGTGGCTCGGAAAAGGAAGAGCCGCTGCGGGAGTCCCTGGTGGAACTGAGGTGATCGACAGCTCGGGGCCGGCAAAAACAGAGAGGCTCGTGTTCGGTCTGATATTGAAACCGTAGAGGAACAGTAAGCTAGCCGTGTCTGTGCGACCTTCTGAACCGTCGGTATCAAAACGTTGGCCGCGCAGCGTCCCTCCGACCCAATGTCGAGGGCTAACCCGGTGGTTGTAGAACGCCTCTGCAGAATAGGTTTGGCCACCATACAACGCGCCTGCGATTGGGGAAGTAGCTGACTCAGGAAACCACGTGAACGACTGCGTGGCCCGGAGACCACCAAACCCGTTCGCACTGAACTGGCGCGACAGCTCTTCCAGAGAAGTGTTCGTCTTGAAGTCACTGTAGGTGAACAATGCACGATTCGGCTCTTGAATCCCGCC
>JBAVUO010000007.1:0-274424 GCA_049696815.1 Terriglobales bacterium
ACAGGTCTCTGGGAGAACGGACACCGAGTGAGTTCGCTTGTCAGATCGCTCTGAATGGCGATCTGCCAAGCTCACAAGCTGCCGAAAACTCACCTTGAAAGTGTTATAGGAAAAGGGGACCGGTCAGTAAACGGAGAAGTCACATTTCCGCTGGACTACTTTTCGGGGGGCAGGTCAATCTTTACGTGGAGTATGAAAGGTATTTCCGAACAATAGCTCTAGGCCGCGTTCCACGGAATCTCGTAGATGTTTGGTTTCAGACGCATCAACAAAAATGTCAGAGAGGTAGTACGTGTTTCGGAGATTTTGCCCGAACACCTCACCGAATTCCTCTTGATCTATGAGCATGAGGCTCTCGGCCGTCGGCAAGAATTGTTCATACTGGAAGCTGTGATGCGAGGTGGCGATAGCTGTTGCTAAGAAACGGCGTCTCACTTCATAGTGCGCAGAGGAACCGATCAGAACAAATGCGTTTCCGTACACGCTCCGCAGAGTAGCCACCTCTTGTGGTGTTTTGAGGGAGCGAATTATGTACGCGCAGCTAGGTATGATCTTGCGTTCGTCCTGGTTCCTGCCCTTTCGAGCCTCACGGACTGCACCTATGCCGAGAACAGCAAGTGCATCTGCACTTTCAGCAAGCCAACGAAAATCATTTCCGGCCTTTTGGTGAGAACGGATGTACGCATCAACCGGGTTCTTGGGAAGCTTTTGGTACCTCGGATAGGTATGCAGAAGTTGGGCGAGACGAACCAAGACAGTCTCGTAGCCGAAACTGCGCAATGTGTCTACGAGGATTTCCGAGAGGAGGTCGTGATCGGTCCCAACCGGAGCAACTAAACCGATAAACAGTTCGGCGCCATCTCGCGGTTGTGGCCCTGTCGTAGTGCCTTCTGCTTGCAGCATGAAAGGCGGAATATTATCACCGAGAGCAAGGCCACAATAGCACAGTTTTTTCCACAAGATCAGCCGCTAGAAAGGTACGGCTCACAGGATTTACAGACGGTTTTGCACAGCTTCACAATGAGGTCTGTGCAGGTAGTTGACAATATACGTTGTGCAGGTCCTTCCAAAGCCCCTGCCTACGCCGGTGGCCGCCGCCCACCTCGCCTCTGGGCCGTCGCCCACCGACAGATGGGCGATGAGCCGACCACGGTTTCTCGGCCGCCAGCGTCAATTACGGCGGCCCACTGCCTGAGGAGGTCGATGAATTTCTCAAGACCGCCTGCCCGGTCGTCGGCAGCTACGGCGGTCTGGCCAAGTGGGAGCAGGGCATCGCCGATCAGTTGCAGCAAGCCTTGGAGCGCGCCCTCGTCCCCCACGACGACGAATGGCCCACTCAAGCCCGGTGTTGGCTTGAGTGGGGAAGTTGAGAGCCGCTCGAACCGACGTCAGAATAACTCAGTGGAGAATCTTTCCACTTACCCACACAACGAACACCGCGTTGTGTGGGCCACCCGCCGGGCGCAGCCGCCAACACAACTACTATGTTGGTGGGGGATTTATCCGGCGGTTCTGAGGGAAGCTGTTGGGTAAGAAGTCGCCAACTCATTCGCCAAGAACGCGAATGAGTGGGGCACTCCGCGAATTACGTGGGCCAACCGCCACGAGTCAAGCAGAAAATGGGTAGTGTCCTAATTTGGCGGCTTGCTTCCGATGAATAACCTGATCGCGGCTTTGCCCGTAAACGAACTATTGAACATGATCGGAGGTTGGGCCATCTCATTGAACTTCCACGGTCCCGCTGCCAACCCCGCTGACTGCAAGCCAGAGATCAGCGTGTTGGCAGCTAGGGCAGTACCGCTGTCAGCGTCGGCGCGGGTGCCGACTAATATTCCGCGCACCGCGCCGCCTCCCCCTGCATGTCCTGTGTGGAGACTCCACCCCGCGTTTTTCAATGATTCCAGTATCTGCCCACTAATAATCTCGATTTCTGCCGTGTCACCCCAAATAAGCACGTCTACATCCACCCCGGCCCACGGTTTTAGTTGGTCAATGAGCGCACTTCGTTGTTGTGCTGAGAGGGTTCTGTCTGCAAGTCGAGCTTGCAATTCTAACAGCGACTTTTCCGCATTGGCAGTCTTTTCACGCTGTTTGGCAAGATCAGTCTCTACCCGTTGCTGTGCTGCCTTGGCATCTGAGGCGGCTTTCTCAAGACCTGCAACCTTTCCAGTCTCCGTTTGGAGATCAGTACGGACTTTCACATTCGCTTGGTCTAAACTGTCGGCCCGTTGCCTTGCATTATCCTCTTTGATCTTAGCTATTTTGTCTTGCACATCAGCCAGTTGTTTGGCACGTACAAAAGCTAATCGTTGGCTGAATACGATGGCTCCGGCAGCCAATGCAGTGAGTAGAAGCGCCCAAAGCACTGCTGAATTCCAAAAATCGACCTTTGAATTTAAGGTGCTAGCGTGGGACACCAAGGATTCAAGTTCCGACATGTCCATCCCCCAAATTAGGACACTACCAGAAAATGGGTAGGGGAGGGTGGCGCATGCCGGGTGCCCGGCTCTTGGCGAGAGCAGTATATCTCGGAGTGCCCTCACTAACTTGAACCGGGTGGCCGGGTGCCCCAGGTTCGCGTCCGTTCTTTGGACGGTAACCTGGGTTATGGTCCCCTTAACCCGTTTCCTCTCTTTTACTTAGAAGCTATGTACGTATACCATAATACGTACAATATCACCCCGACAAAATGTTCCACGTGGAACATATCGCAGAATCCGTACGAGGCCCCTACCGTCCCGCCGCGTCTTCCACGATCGCCTGCACCAGCTGGTCAATCGTGTCGTTGACCCGTTTGGCGGGAAGATTGGAATTGTTGGAGAGGATGGAGAACACCACCGTCTCGCCGCTGTCGGTGGTGGCGTAGCCGGAGAGGGTCTTCACTCCGCCGAGCGATCCCGTCTTGCCGTAGATGCGGCTCTGCAAACGGGGAGCGTTCAGGCGGTCGGAAAGCGACCCGTCCACCCCCGAAAGCGGCAAGGTGGACTTGTAGGCCGCGCCCCAGGGCTGGGTCGAGGCATAGCGCAACATCTGCACGATGGCGTGCGGCGTCACCAGATTCTGCCGCGACAGTCCGGACCCGTCATAGAACACGTACTGATCGCCGGGAATGCCCACCTGGTTCAGAAATCCTCGGATCACTTCCAGTCCGCCTTCGATGGTGCCGGCGGTGCCGCGCTCCCGTCCCAGCAGGCGCAGCAGGATTTCGGCGTGCAGGTTCTGGCTGACCTTGTTGACCACGCGGAGATCATCGAGCAGCGGTTTCGATTCGTTGCTGGCTAGAATGACGGGCTGATTGTTCTTGAGCGGGCGCGGCTGGCTGTCGCTGCCGCCGCGCGACGGCGCCAGCGCGGTCACGCTGAAGGTAGAAAGGGTGGCCAGTTCGGTGTGCCGCGTTCGCTGCTTTCCGTAGATTACGATGCCGCGCTTCTCCAGCAACTGACGAAACAGGGCGGCGGCAAACTCGGCGGGATCTTCAATCGCCAGCGCCTCGTTCGCGCCCGCATCGTCCAGCGGCATGTTGCCCCACAGTGTCAGCACCGTCGAGCCGGGCTCGCGATTCACGAAGAATTTGCGCCCCGTGCCCGCCGGCGTCGTGATGATGCGGTTGTCCAGACGGTAGTAGTCGGCAAAGGGCGTGATGCTTACGAACGCCTTCTCGCCGGGACGGTCCGCCGGCAGAATGTTCACGAACACCACGTTGTCGTTGATGGTCAGCGCCGAAACCGGGGCGCCATCCGCCCAGACCAGGTCGTCCTGGCTCCAGCCTTCGCCGTAGCGCTCGAAGGCGAAGTAGGAATCGTCGGCCACGATGTCGCCGTCCACATACTTCACGCCTTTTTGCACCAGGGCGTCGGCCAGCGTTTCCAGCACCTGGATGGGATGATCGTTGCGCTGGGTGCGCAGATCGTAGGGCAGCTCCCGCCCCGAGAGATTGGGGTCGCCGTGCCCTACCAGGACCAGGTCCCCATTCAGCCGCCCATAGCGGTCGAGAGTACCGTTCGTTTCCACCGTGGTGCGGAACCTGTAGTCCGGCCCGATCAACGCCAGCACCGCGGCCGTCGTGAACAGCTTGGTGTTCGATGCGGGCGTGAACAGCTTGTCGGCGTTCTGGGCATATAGCGTCTTGCCCGATTCGAGCCCGGCGACCTCGATGCCCCAGAAACCCCGGGCCAGATCTGGCGAACTGAGCACCGTGGCGATCCGTTCTTCCAAGGGCTTGGGCGCGGCCACTGGGGCCGGCCCTGCGAAAGCTGCCGCAACCAGCAACCACACCAGCACTAGACTGGGCGAAATTGACCGCAAATATCGCATCTGCCTGAATTCTAGCACCCGGCAGAGGACGCCCCGGTTAGAATAGCGGCGGCATGCGCGCCATCTTTCAGTGGAACCTGGGTTCTCGCGTTCTCGAGTTGGGCCGGCGGACGCTGGTCATGGGCGTGGTCAACGTGACGCCCGATTCCTTCTCCGACGGCGGCCTCTATCTCGATCCCGGCAAAGCCGTCGCTCACGCCGAGCGGCTGCTCGCCGAGGGCGCCGCCATGGTGGATATCGGCGGCGAGTCCACCCGCCCGGGAGCGCCGCTGTCCGCCTCCGCGGCCGAGTCTTCGCCGCTGGCGCCGCGCGTCCGCCAGCCGGTTTCTGAAGAAGAGGAACTGCGGCGTGTGATTCCGGTGATCCGGGAGTTGAAGCGGCGCCAGCCCGGCGCCATCGTCAGCGTGGACACCACCAAGTCCGGAGTGGCTCGCGCCGCCATCGAGGCGGGCGCGGAAGTGGTGAACGACGTCAGCGGCCTCCGCTGGGACCCGCAGATGGCCAAAACCCTGGCCAAACTCAAAGCCGGAGCCGTGCTCATGCATAGCCGCGGCCGGCCCGAGGAGTGGCGCTCGCTTCCGCCCATTGGCGATCCGGTGTTGCTGGTCAAGCGCGAGTTGAAGCAGTGGGCGGAGGCGGCCATTCTGGCCGGAATCAAGCGCGACCGCCTGGTGCTCGATCCGGGCTTCGGATTCGGCAAGAGTTTCGAGGAGAACTATCCCCTGCTGGCGCGTTTCAACGACCTACAGCAGATGGGATTCCCGCTCCTGGCCGGAACCTCGCGCAAATCGTTTATCGGCCGTGCCCTCGCCCGCGACGGCAAGGACGTCCCGGTGGAGCAGCGCCTCTACGGCACGCTCGCCACCGAGACGGCGTTGATTCTGAAGGGAGCTCACATCATCCGCACCCACGATGTGCACTCGACCGCCGAAGCCGCGCGGGTGGCCGACGCCATCGTCGCCAGCGGAGGCTAGCCGGCCGCGGGCGCGCCTCGTTAAGAGTGAGGCTGGGAACCGGGCACCCTCCACGACTCAAATCAGGGCGCCAAGCTGCGACCTCCCCGCCTCGCGTGCGATTGTGCGTCACTCTACGTCAAAATCCCCATCTTCTTTCCCACCCGCTCGAGCACTTCGAGCGCCTGCTGCAGTTCTTCTTTCGTGTGGGTGGCGGTCATGATGGTGCGGACGCGGGCTTTGCCTTCGGGCACGGTGGGGAAGGCGATGCCGGTGCCCAGGACGCCTTCTTTGAAAAGTTCGCGGGAGAAATCCATGGTGAGGCGGCCATCGCCGATGATGATGGGTGTGATCGGGGTTTCGCTTGCCGGGGTGGTTTTGCCGCCGATGTCGAAGCCGAGCAGGCCGAGTTCTTTCTTCCAGAAGCGGGTGTTGGCCCAGAGCTGCTCCATGAGCTGCGGTTCGCTTTCGAGAACATCGAACGCGGCGATGCAGGTGGCGGCGACCGATGGCGGATGCGAAGTCGAGAACAGGAACGGCCGCGCGCGGTGATAGAGGAAGTCGATGAAATCGCGCGTGCCGCAGACGTATCCGCCGAGCGCGCCGATGGCTTTCGAGAGCGTGCCGACCTGGATATCGACGCGGCCCTGCATGCCGAAGTGGTCGACCGTTCCGCGGCCGTTGCGGCCGAGGACGCCGGAGGCGTGCGCGTCGTCGACCATCATGACGGCGCCGTACTTTTCGGCGGCCTGGCAGAGGCCGGGGAGCGGGCCTATATCGCCGTCCATGGAAAAGACGCCGTCGGTGATCAGGAGCTTGCGACCGGGCAGGTTCTTCACGCTGAGGAGTTGTTCTTCGGCGTGGGCTACGTCTTTGTGGCGGAAGACGAGGATTTTGGCTCGCGAGAGGCGGCAGCCGTCGATGATCGACGCGTGGTTGAGTTCGTCGGAGATGATGAAGTCGTCTTTGCCTAGGATGGCCGAGACCGTGCCTGCGTTGGCGGTGAATCCGGACTGGAAGACGACGCAGGCCTCGACATCCTTGAAGCGCGCAATCCTCTCCTCCAGTTCCATGTGGATCTTCATGGTGCCGGCGATGGTGCGGACGGCGCCCGATCCGACGCCGTACTGGCGCGTGGCTTGGAGCGCGGCTTCACGCAGCTTGGGATGCGTGGTCAGGCCGAGGTAATTGTTCGAGGCCAGGTTGATGACTTTCTTGCCGTCGAAGGTGCAGATGGGCGCCTGTTCGTCGTCGAGCACACGGAGCTTGAAGTGCGTGCCCTTGGCCTTGAGCTCGTCGAGCTGATCGGTAAGGAATGAGAGTGGGTTGGTGCGAGTGGCGGTCATGTTGTGCCTTGAAACTTCTTTTCCGCGGATTCACGCGGATGAACGCGGATTGAAAACCTTATTACTGTAATGCATGAGGTAAAAGCAAAGGGACATCCTGGAGTGTCCATTTACCAGAAAAACCTGAGCACGAATCAATCTCGGCGAAGCCCATCGGAACGGCTGTCATTTTCTTTTCGTCCCTAATCCGCGTTCATCCGCGTAAATCAGCGGCAAAGAATCTAGCGCACCCCGTTCGGATAGACGAGAATCTTGCTGGCTTCGCCGGTTTTCAGGCGAGCCATGGCCTTGGAAAAATCCTTCATTGGGATGCGGTCGGTGATCACGGGGTGCAGATCGAGCTTGCCGCTTTTGAGCAGGGCGGTCATCTGATACCACGTCTGATACATGCGGCGGCCGTTGATGCCCTGAATGGTGAGGCCTTTGAAAATGATGTCTTCGGAGAAGTTCAGGGCGATGGGTTTGGAAGTGAGGCCTAGGAGGGAGATGCGTCCGCCGCGGCGGACGACATCGAAGGCGGTGCGGATGGCGTCGGGGTGGCCGGCCATCTCGAGCACCACGTCCACGCCGAGGCCACCGGTTTTTTCCGCGATGATCGCCCGCACGTCGTCCTTGGTGGGATCGAGCGCGTAGTCGGCGTTCATTTTGGCCGCGAGCTTGCGGCGATGTTCGTTGACTTCGATGGCGAAAATGGTGGTCGCGCCCACGGCGCGGGCCACGGCGATCGAGAACAGACCGATGGGGCCGCAACCGGTGATGGCGACGGTTTTGGCGGCGATCTCTCCGGCGAGCACAGTATGCACGGCGTTGCCGAGCGGATCGAGGATCGACGCGTATTCCTGCGGGATGGCAGGGTCGAGTTTCCAGATGTTGGACTCGGGGATGACCACGTATTCGGCGAAGGCGCCGTCGGAATCGACGCCTATGATCTTCACGTTCTGGCAGATGTGGGCTTCGCCGGTGCGGCACTGCAGGCACTTGCCGCAGGCCACGTGCATCTCGGCGGAAACGAAATCGCCTTCTTTCACGCTGGTGACTTCGTCGCCGTAAGCTACGACCTCGCCGCAAAACTCGTGTCCGGGGATGAGCGGGGGATGGATGCGTCCCTGGGCCCAGCGATCCCACTCGTAAATGTGCAGGTCGGTGCCGCAGATGGAGGCGACTTTGACCTTGACCAGGACGTCGGTGCGTCCGAAAGCGGGGACTTTGACCTCGCGGATTTCCGCGCCCGGCGCGGCTTTTGGCTTGACTACTGCGAGCATCGTGCTGGGCATGGAGGCTCCCTTGCGCATACGGAACTAGAAGAGCAAACGGTTCATTCTAGCACCGGGGGAGTGCGTTTCCGCAGGTTGACGCGGAGGCTGGATGACTTCTCGTTAGAATGAACAGCATGCGGCGATCAGGCCTAAAGCTACGGTGCTTCGTATTCCCTGTGACAGTGACCTGCTGTTCGGCGCTGGTGGTTGGCCAGAATTCTGCGGCCTCTTTTTCCCAGCAGGACTTTCTGCGACGCCTGGTGAGCGCTGCGATCGAACGCACTTCTCACCGCGTGCGTTACGACCCTTCGTATGTGCGCATGCCTTATCCGGGCGGAGATGTTCCGGCCGACACGGGAGTTTGCACCGACGAAATCATTCGTTCGTACCGGGCGGCGGGGGTCGACCTGCAGAAGGAAGTGCATGAGGACATGGTGCAGAATTTCTCGGCATATCCACGAAAGTGGAGGTGGGGGTTGGGGAAACCTGACAGCAACATCGATCAGCGCCGCGTTCCGAATTTAATGGTGTTCTTGCAGCGAAAAGGTGAGGTGCTTCCGATCACGAATCGCGGGGAAGATTACAGCCCGGGCGATCTGGTTACCTACGATCTTGGCGGTAACGTGCCGCACATCGGAATCGTAGTCGACCGCAGAGGTGGGAGCGGACGTTACATGATTGTCCACAACATTGGACAGGGGCCGAGGATGGAGGACGTTCTTTTCAACTGGAGGGTCACCGGACATTATCGGTATTACGGGCCGCAGTTGCGATGAGTGTGTTGGTACCGCCCTTACAAGGCTCGGTCGTTCTCGCCCACACTTCGCGGCACTTACGTGCGCGTGTAAGAACAAGGCCGTCCCTCCGGGACTTGATTCATTCTTCCCACTTTTCCCAGCGCTGAAGCGCTGGGCTAAGCTCGCTCGCCCCTGCCGGGGCTGGATCTCGGATTCGCTGTGCCACCAGTCGGCGCGTGAGGCCGGTTCTCACACACACTGTTACGCGTTTGGCTTTGCTGTTCTGCCGTTGGACATCGACGCCGCGGGCTTGCTGATTATTACTTGCCGGCCGTCGTGGCCCTATTCTCCGGATTCTGGCGGTCAGCTCGCCGGCTTGTAGGTCTTCGGTGGGGCCACTTTGTATTCTTCGGATTTGCCGCGCGGAATGCTGAGCGTCTTCCAGTCTTTCGAGCGCAGGTGTTTGGCTAGGAAGACGATCTGGCCGATGTGCTGGGCGTAGTGAGCGAGTGCGCGATTAAGCGCCTGCAAGGCGGTGTGCGGCTGCTGCCGGATGGTCACGGTGCGCGTCACATCCTCCGGCTTGAGCGAGTCGAGCGCCGAGAAAACATGCGACCAGCCCTGTTCCCACCAGCGCATGACTTCTTCGCGAGTGGTTTTGCCGGAGATTTCAAATTCCTGGTCGCGGAAGCGGTCGGGTTTCTCGCCGTCGGAGGTGAGGAAATCGGTGAAGCGGGAGCGCGCGTTGCCGGCGATGTGGCGGACGAGAATCGCTATGGAATTTGCTTCCGGATCGATCAGGGTGAAGAAATCTTTGTCTTCGAGCTGGGCCATAGCGGCCTCGGCCATGCGTTTGTGGCCGCGGAGCTGGCGGCGGATTTCGTCGAGGTAGTGAATCGCAAGCTCTGTCATAGGGTTCTTCGCTCCGTTCAGGATTTCGATGCGCGTTGTGGGAGAGTGCCGTCCCTGCGTAGTTTTTGTCGTAGCTTCTCTTTCGCCCCGTTGGGGCTTGCTCTGGTTCCACTTTCTACCCACGGCTTGCGCCGTGGGCTGCATTCTTACGCCGCTTCGCGGCTATCGCACTTCCTCCCTTAATCTTGAGCGGTCAAATAGGCTCCGATAGGACTCCGTCGCAGGCGACGCGGAAGCCATAATCCGCGTACTGGAATTCCGGCGGAATGCTGGAGCGGGCGGCGCAACGCGACATCTTTATGTGATGACGCCAGGAGCCGCCGCGGGAGGCACGGCGCTCGCCGGTTTCAGGGCCGCGGGGATTGCGGTCGGGCGAGGCGGAATAGTAGCTGGCGCTGTACCAGTCGCTGCACCACTCGTGGACGTTGTCGCACATGTTGTGGAGGCCGTATCCATTGGATTCGGCGTGACCCACCGGCTCAGGACCGGTCTCCCAGTGGGCGCGGCAACGATCGGCGTAGCCGGGCAAGGATGGCGGAGGCGCATTGCCCCATGGATAGAGTTCACCCTCGCGACCTCCGCGAGCGGCGCGTTCCCATTCGGCCTCGGTGGGCAGGCGGAAGGCGCGGCCGGTGCGGAGGCTGAGCCACTCACAATAACCTACTGCCTCGTGCCACGACACTCCGACGACGGGCTGCTGGGGATGATTGAAATTGACGTCGCTCCAGAATGGTGGAGGTTGGGATCCAGTGTCGCGGAGGAAGCGCGCGTATTCGGCGTTCGTGACCTGGCAGGCGGCTAGCAGGAATTCATCCACCCAGACGCGGTGCACTGGCTTCTCGTTGTCCTGGCCGGTGTCGCATCCCATGAGAAACCAGCCTTCGGGGATGGGGACGAGGGTGGGAAGTTCTTCGAGCTGGGATCGGATGGGGGCCGATGCTGGGTCCATGGGCTGGTACCTCCGGGGCTAAAGCCCATCATGATAGACGCGCCTAGTGCAGCGCTAAAGCGCTGCTCCACCCAAACCACCTCGTCAAAGTGCCCGCAGCATGCGGACGACATCCTCGATCTTATTCTCCTGAAACAACCGGATGGCGGCAATGCCGGCGGCTCGGGCTTCGAGACAGGACGCGGCGTTGGCGAGCGTGACGCCGCCGAGGGCGAGGACGTGAATCTTCGACCGGCAGGCCTCGCGCAGGGCTGCGAGGCCGGCGGGCTGAGTGCCGGGGCGATCTCTTTTTTCGAATACGGGGGCAAAGACGGCAAAGTCGGCTCCCTCAGACTCGGCGTGAAGGACAGCGGCGGCGGTGTGGCAGGAAACGGCGATGAGCGGACTGCGAGCTGCGAGCTGCGAGCTACGAGCAAGCGCTTTGTCCCAGATGGTCCTAGCTTCCGGTACAGAGATGTCATCCGCGCGCAAGTGAAAGCCGTCAGCGGCCGCGGCCAGGGCAACGTCGGCGCGGGAGTTGATGAGAAGACGAGTTCTCAGTTCTCGGTTCTCCGTTCTCAGTGCGGAACTCTCCCGGGCGATTTTGACGACTTCGCCTGCGAGTTGTTCGAGCGCGCGCGTGGTGAGGTCTTTTTCGCGTAGCTGGATGTAGTCCACGCCGGAGCGGGCAGCGTCGGCGATTTTGGCGAGCAGGGCGCGGCGGCGGGCGGACTCGTCGCCCGGAAACTGGGTCCGGTCGGTGATGTAGTAGAGCAGACAGCGGCCAGCCATCAGCTGTCAGCGTACTACGAATATCCCTTCAGGCCAGAAACCCTGTATCACCACAGAGACACGGAGAAACCCAAGAAAACAAGAAACCATCTCATTATGACCAAATCGGTAAACCGAGCATTACCTCAGGGGCTAAAGCCCCGATGTTTAGCGGCGTCGGACGGCGCGGCTGAAGCCTCCACCCCATCAAGCCAAAACCGGGCTTGCTGGGGCCCCGGCCGCGCCCCTTCAAAACGGACTTATGAGATGGCTTCAAGAGAGGTTTCTCTGCGCCTCACCAGAAACCCTGTTTCACCACAGAGACACAGAGACGCAGAGAAAACCCTTCTTGTTTTCTTGGGTCTCTCCGTGTCTCTGTGACTCTGTGGTGAAATGGTCTCGGCCTACGGCCGGGTCTTGGCGATCTCGGGGACGAACTCGCCCATGCGCTTCGGGGGCGGGCCGAGATGGTACTTGGTCAATCCTACTTTCAGGAACTCGAAGCTTTCTTCGGGCGAGTCCGCGATCTTGAACAGGTCAAGGTCCTGCGGCGAAATCACACCGGCATCGACCATGGCTTCGAAATTCACGATTTTCTTCCAGTACTCGCTGCCGTAGATGACGACCAGAATCTTTTTGGCGAGTTTCTCGGTCTGGGCGAGGGTGAGGATTTCAAAAAGCTCGTCCATGGTGCCGAAGCCGCCGGGGAAGATGACGAGGGCCTTGGAAAGATAGGCGAACCAGAACTTGCGCATGAAGAAGTAGTGGAACTCGAAGTTGAGCGTGGGTGTGATGTGGGGGTTGGGGGACTGCTCGAAGGGGAGATTGATGTTGAGGCCGATGGTCTTGCCGCCCGCCTGCTGGGCGCCGAGATTGGCGGCCTCCATGATACCGGGGCCACCGCCGGTGGTGACGACGAAACGATGACGCTTGGCAGGAATCTGGATGGACCACTCGGTCAGCAGGTAGGCGAGGCGGCGGGCGTCCTCGTAGTAGCGGGCCATATCCATGGCGGCCTGGGCGCGTTTCCGCTCAGAGGACTGCTGCTGGGGGCTGAGGTGGAGGCCGTTCTCCTCGACTTCGATCAGCTTATGCTGCGCGTCTTCGCGGCTGCCGCAACGAGCGGAACCGAAAAAGACAACCGTGTCCTGGATTTGTTCTCGGCGGAAGCGGGAGAGCGGCTCGGCGTACTCGGAGAGCACCCGCAAAATGCGGCCGTCGGGACTCTTGAGAAAAGGGTCGTTCTCGTAAGCGAGGGGAGCGGGTTTGAGATTGTGGTCGGTCATGGTTGGTCGTTGGTCGCTGGTCGTTGGTCGTTCGCCGTTCCTTGTTGGGCGTTAGGTCACGGGCAATCACAGAGCTTTGGGTTTGTCCGCTGACGACTAACGACTAGCGCCGGGTTTGCTCGCCAACGACAAACGACTAACGACCAACGACTCTTATCCTTCTTCTCGATATTGAATGGCCTCCCAGAACCCGATCCAGACATTGAGCACGCCCAGGCCAGTGCAGGCCCCGCGCACGAAGCCGCTGCCCACGATGGAGCGGAGCGCGGGATAGGGCAGAAGCAAGTGGTTCTCGGTCCACTCCGGCCGCCAAGGGAGAATCATGAGCATGACCCCGACGGTGGCACAGAGAAAAACGAAGGCCAGAACTCCCACGCGGCGCAGCCACCGGTGTGAGCGGCCTGAGCGGGACGGCGCGGCGAGGGACTGGGCATTGTTAGTGGTAGGGGCGGGAGCGGCGGACGACGTTTCCGCTTCGACCAGACCCGGGGAATCGCTAGCGAACGGCAGCTTGGGATTCGAGATCATGCGGCGCGTGGTTGTGGCGTGGGCAAGAGATCTGGCCGCACCCCAGCGCAAGTCTGCCGCCCACTTCTGCATTCTACGACTTCAAGGCCTGAATGCGCTCGGCTACGCCCCGATAATCAATGTTGGTGCCGTACACCTCGGTGAAATGACGCAGGGCGGCGGTTTTGTCGCGCGCGGCTTCATAGGCGGAACCGAGGTCGTAATGGATGGCGAGGCGGGATTCGTCCTCGAGGCCCGGGATGGTGAGCGCTTTTTCGAACCAGCGGACGGCCGCTTCCGGCACTCCTTTATCCAGGAAGCACTGGGCGAGCCAGGTGTAAGTCTGGATGAGCTGGTTGAAGGGGTGTCCGCGCTCGACTGCCGAGCACACTTTTTGCAATTCGGCGATGGCTTCGTCGAGCAGGCCCATCTCGCGGAAGGCAATGCCGAGATTGTAGTGGGTTTCCGGATCTGCGTCGCCGGCGATGGGCTCCTCTTCGAGTTCCCGCTTCAGTTCGCCAAACATTTGCGACAGGTCGACGCCCTGCTGGGGATGCATGGCCTGCGCCCCAGCCCCCAGCGGCCGCACGGGTGTGGGGCTGTAACTCAGGGTGGGAGCGGGGGCGGCGGCGGCCCCAGCGGAAGTTGTGGCTACCACGGGCATGGCGTGCTCGACCGGAGGGACCGCAACTTCGGCGTGCGCCACGGCCGGCTCGGGTTCGGGTTGCGGCTCGACAGTTTCCCCGCCCACGGCGGAAGTGGGTGCGGACGGAGCCGTCTGGGGCCACGCCGGCAAAGGTTCGCGAGACTCGGACTCGGGAAAGGGCCCGCCCAAGGAAGCTTCCAGATCGGCGACCAAGGCGGCCAGATCGCTGGATTTGGCAGCCTCTGATTGCGCGTGGACCGGTTCGGGCTCGGGTTCTGGCTGAGCCGGAAGAGTATCTGCTTCCGGCGGTGCGGTCTGGGGCTCGCCGGATTGCGCGGCTGCGGGTTCGGCAGCGACTTCGATTTCGAATTCCTGCGGTTCGCCGTCAGAGATCTGCGTGATTTCCGGCTCCGCTTCCGGAGGCGGTTGGCTGGCGGCGGATTCAAGGTCAGCGCGCAGCGGATCCAGGATTCGCGCATCGCGGGTCAGGGTCTCGAGCTTGGCGAAGGCGGCGCGAGCCTGGTCGGGCATGTAGTGCTCAAGATAGAAACGGGCCTCTTCGACGGTCTCGGCGATGGCCGGGTTGCTGCTGTCACTTTCGGCTTCGACAGGAGCGGGTTCCTGGGCGGGGGTCTGATCGCCGTCCGGAGCGGGCTCGACCGACACCGACTGGTCCCACTCCGAAAACAGATCGGCGGGATCGTGGGACGGAGGCTGGGAGGACTCGACGGCAAATTCCGGCGGTGGGAGCGGCGAAACCGGCTCAGGGAGGGCCTCAGCGGCCACCGGTTGCTGGGGAGCGGGTGGCGGAATGAGCGGGGAGGCTGCCGCCGGCGGCTGGGTAGAGCCGAGGGACGGGGGCACCGCGACTCCTGCTCCGGAAGCGCGCTCCTCGTAACGGCTGGCCAACTCTCCGTAACGCGTTGCCTCGTCGGGAAAGCCGAATTCAGAATAGACGCTCTCCAGGTTGCGGCAGCAGACTGCAACCTCGGTGAAACGTTGGGCGCGGGTGTGCAGCGCGGCCAGACGCTGGTTGAGCCGCACATCGCGGGGCGCCTGGGGCAAAGCGCCCAACAGGGGCACGAGGGCTTTGCCGGGCAGGTTGTAGGAGAGGAACAGGTCGGCATCGGTGAGCGCGGCGCGGAGGGCGACCGCCAAGTCGTCGGGATAAGACTGATCGATGACCGGGGCGGTAGCCTCCAACTCGTCCACGATGACGGCACCCTCTTCGGCGGTGATCATCCGCTTGGGGGACGATTCTTGGATGCGAGTCACCACCTGCTGGTAATTCTGCAGGTGGATCTGGTTCTGGGGCTCCAGGGTGGCCAGCATCTGGTACAAGTCGCGAGCCCGCTCCAGGTTTCCGTTCTTGACCGAGGCGTGGGCCAGCAGTTCGGTGACTTCGCCGACGTGGGTGCTCTCGCCCGCCTTGCCGAGGATCTGGAGCAGCAGGTCGAGGGCGCCGGCATCGTCGCGGACATGGCCGATCACGGTATGCAGACTGGCCAGGAGCTTGGCGGAATCGGTAGCCAGGAGGCGGTCGGCATGCTGGCCATAGACATCCAGGGCCTGGTGATACTGACCGGCGTGGGCGTAACCTTCCGCCAGGATGAACAGGGCCTCGGGGTCGTTGTGGACGGTAAGGAGCTTGTCGGCCAGAGGGGCGGCCTCGGCCAGGCGCCCGGTCTGAAGATAGGCTTTCAGCAGGTCGCGCAGAGCCTCGGGATGGGAATCGAGGTCAGCGGCCTTTTCCAGAAACTGGATGGCTTTTTTGGGATCGTCATTCCCCAGAGCCGCGTGCCCGCGCAACAGCAGGGCATAGCTGTTGCCGGGATCGAGCGACAGCATGCGCTGCAGCAGGTCATCGGCGGCGGCGAGGGAACCGCGCGAGCGCAGGGTCTCGGCGGCGGCGCTGAACAGCTGCCAAGCCTCATTCTTCTTCCCCATCCGGACATAGGTTTCGGCCAGGCGGACGCGCATGGGCACGTTTTCCGGATCCATCTCCAGGACCTTCTGGAAAAGCCGCACGGCCTGATCGAAGTCGCCATTCTTCATGAAATCTTCGGCGACCTGGAGGTACTGGGCGCGAGCGTCGTTGAAGAGGCCTTGCTGAGTGTAGAGTTCGGCCAGCTTCAGAGATCCGTCCAGGCTGGGCTGGAGCTTGGTGATCTTCTTGTACATGGCGATGCCCTTGACGGTAAAGCCCTGGGCGGCATAGGCATCACCCACCGACTTGAAACATTCCACGGCCTTGGCATGGTCGCCGAGGCGGGCGTAGAGATCACCGACGGTGTTGGCCACGGTCAGATCCTTGGCGTCGCTCTTGAGGATCTTTTCGTATTCCGCGATGGCGTTCTGCAACTTGCCCTGCTGGACAAATTTTTCCGCGGTGCTGAGTACCTTCTGTTTGTTGAAGCCGAAACCAAACGCCATAAGAAGTGCGGACTCCAGCCTTTGTTCCCACCGAACGCCCAGGAATGTCTGGGAGCGTCCGGCTTCGGTCCCGAATTCACCGGGGATTCCCCGGGGAAACACCGCAACCAGGCGGAAGCTAGGTCACGGTAAGGTCATTGTAAGGCTGGTCACGAGAATCGGTATGGTTACCAAGGATTACCGAAAGGGAGTGTACGTCCGGGGTACGGCGAGGTCAGAGGTCAGAGGTCAGATTGCAGAGGTTAAAGACCGGTCCTAACCTCTGAAATCTGACCTCTAACCTCTGACCTCCGTTTAGCGCGTTACCGCTCCCGCTGCGCTCCGTTGCTCGATCGGGACGAACGGGCGCGTCTCGTGGCCAATCCAGACTTGCCGCGGGCGCGCGATCTTCTGCTCGGGATCGGTGATCATCTCCTGCCATTGCGCCAGCCAACCGGCGGTGCGTGGAATGGCAAACAGGACGGTGAACATCTCGGGCTTGAACCCCATCGCCTGGTAGATGATTCCGGAATAGAAATCGACGTTGGGATAGAGCTTGCGCTGAACGAAGTACTCGTCTTGCAGCGCGATGCGCTCCAGTTCGAGGGCAATTTCCAGCTTGGGATTGCGCCCCGTGACCTCGAAGACTCCGTCGGCCGCCCACTTGATGATCTTGGCGCGGGGATCGTAGTTCTTGTAGATGCGATGCCCGAAGCCCATCAGCTTGCCCTTGCCTTCCTTGATCTTCTTGATGTAGGCCGGGATATTCTGCTTGGAACCGATCTCGTCGAGCATGAGCAGGACCGCCTCGTTGGCTCCGCCATGGAGCGGCCCGGCCAGAGCAGCGGCGGCCGCGGCGGTGGCGAGGAAGGGGTCGGCCTGCGAACTGCCCACCGCGCGCATGGCGTTGGCACTGCAATTCTGCTCGTGGTCGGCGTGCAGGATAAAGAGGACGTCGAGGGCGCGGGCGATGGCCGGGTGAGCAACGTACTTAGGCTCGACCATCTTCCACAGCATGTTCATGAAGTTCTCGGCATAGGAGAGGTCGTTGTCGGGATAAACGTACGGGAAGCCTACGTTGTGCCGGTAGGACATGGCCGCGATCGAGGGCATCTTGCCGATGAGGCGCTTGATCTGCAGCAGGCGGTTGGCGGGATCGAGAACGTTGCGTGCTTCTGGATACACCGCGGACAGTGCGGCCACGCTGCTGACCAGCATGGCCATGGGGTGAGCGTCGAAGCCGAAGCCCTCCATGAACTTCTTGGTGCTTTCATGGAGCATGGTGTGATGAGTGATGTCAAACACCCAAGTCTTGAGTTCGCTGGCCGTGGGCAACTCGCCGAACAGGAGCAGGTAAGCGACCTCGAGGAAGGTGCAGTGCTCGGCTAAGACTTCAATGGGATACCCGCGATAACGCAGAATACCCTTGTCGCCGTCGATGAAAGTGATCGCACTCTTGCAGGAGGCGGTATTCATGAAGGCGGGGTCGTAGGTCATGAGGCCGAAATCGTCGGCCCCGGTTTTGATCTTGCGCAGATCCATGGCCCGGATGGTCCCATTTTCGATGGGAGCGGTGTAGGACTGCCCGGTACGGTTGTCAGTGATGCTGAGCGTGTTTTGCGGCATTCAAAGCCTCCTCGGAGCATCGGCGGGGCGAAAGCCAGCGGCCGGGACCCGCAGGACGAACGGAACGGACGTCAAGGCGGAAGATCAGGCCGAGGGCGAAACCCGCCCGAAATCGAAATTAGCGGTCGGCGACGGTGGCGCGGTGAGCCCCCTCACAATGCAATGTTTATTTTACCGCCGCGGGCGCCTTTAGGCTCGGGCCACGGCCGTCAGCAGCACCAGCAGCAAGCCGAGCAGGACGGGCCGGGGGAGCTTGCGCAGCACCTTGTACAGCATGTAGGTCATCGATTCGAACCTCCGCGCGGGGGATCCGCGAGGGAATCGGGCCCGGCCCGGCGATTCCCCGCCGGGACTGAGACTTGGCAGACCGCCAAGTTTGCCTGTAGGTTTTAGGAACGCCGGAATTGTAGGCAATCCCAAGTTCGGGGGCAAGAACTTTCATGACCTGGATCCGCACGGTTCCGCCAGGGGAGGCTGACGACCAACTTCACCAAGCGATGGAGGCGCAGAAGTCGTTATATCCAAAGGAGTACGCCACGCCCGTGCACCCGGGCCGGGCGGGCAGTTCCGAGATTGTGGAATCACATTCGCTGATTCCGCCGGCGCTCTACCATGCGTTCTCGACGTTTGGCGTGCTCATGTCTCCCGAGCTGCCACTCGAGCGGCGCCACCACGAAATGATCGCCACCATGGTCTCGGTGACCAACCGGTGCGTGTATTGAATCGAGTCGCACGCAGAGTTTCTGCGTCGGGTCACGCTGGACAAGGAACTGGTCGAGGCACTGGAACGCGATTACACCACTGCTCCCATCACCGCCGAGGAACGCGTGATGGTGGATTACGTAGTCAAACTCACCCGGGACGCGACCCGCGTCGGGAAAGACGATCACAAGCGGCTGCGGGCGGCGGGCTTCGACGATAAGGCCATCCTACAGATCACGCTGATCGCCTCCTGGTTTAACTACATCAACCGGGTGGCGGACGCGCTGGGAGTGGGGAGAGAGTAAGGCGGTCGTTCGCTGTTCGTCGTTCGCTATTCGCCCGCTAGTCGTTGGCGGCCTTGCGGTGGGGTTTGATGGCCAGGCAGCGGGCGAAGATCGCCGAAACCTGCGCGATCTCCTCTACGCTCAGCGTGACGGCACTTCCCAATTTCCTGAGAGCGGCATTCAGGCCGACTGGCTGACCCTGCGTCAAATCCGATAATTGCTGCCATTCGCGGGCTACGGGGGTGCGCTCGTCGGTTTCGGCGTCTTCGCAGAACTGGTCGGCGGCCTCAGGGGGTGTGCCGTATTCGTCGGCGATATCCTCGTGGAAGTAGCCGCGCAGGAAGGAACGCAGGGCGGGGAAGTTGGCGGCAGTGATTTCCGGTTTGGGGTTAGAACTCTTATCGCTCATCAGCGGCACTCCGGATAAGAAGTCAGAACGTGGTAGCGGTCAGGTGGATCGTACCTTAGCACGACTAAGGCGTGCGCGCACGGGCGCGATTGGCGGTCGCCGCGGTTCATGGTGCGCCCGATGGGCTGATCGCTGTCGTAATCAAGAACCAGGTTGGGGTGGCCGCCGCTGCGGCTGAGCCAACGCTGGATGCGGTCCTGCGACTGGGCGAGGGCATCGCCGATGGCGCGTTCGGCGGTGGGGCGATCGGTATAGGTCGAGGCGCCGGAGATGTTCGGTTCCTGTTCGAGGCGCTGGCGCAATTCGTCATCGGTGCGGCCAACGTGTTTGCGCAGGACGTGCCCGCCGGCCGCTTCGTCCTGGCTGAGGTCGCGGGAGGGAGCGGCCGGGGCAGCAGCGCGGCGCTCGGACGGTTCGCGGGAGGCAGGGCGGGCGGCGTTTGCGGAATCGGAAGGCCGGCACGCGACCAGGGCAATCAGCGCCAGAGCCAAAACGATGCGAAATTGGAGAAGTTTCGTCATTCCTGAATGCCGTCCCCAACGGAGTCTGCGTCGGAGCTTCTCTTTCGCCCCTCCGGGGCTTGGTCATTTCCCACTGGGACCCACGGCTTGCGCCGTGGGCTGCATTCTTACGCCGCTTCGCGGCTTGGCTGCCGAGCTACGCTCGGCCTGACCGGGTCGGAGACCCGGTCCCACACTGGCGGCTGGCGCATCGTGAGTTCTGTTCCCCTGCCGAAACTGGGAGTGACCCAGATTCCTGTCTAAGGTTCGGGAATTGTGCTACTAAACATGGTGTGCGGGCAAGTGTCCTGGATTCGCTGGACGATTTCGCGCGCTGGGGCAGCGCGTGCGCCTACGTGGCTCCGCGGGGATACCGGTGGGAGCGCTGGAGCTACCGGCGGGTGGCCGAGACTGCCTATCAGTTTGGGTGCGAGTTGCAGGCCCGAAACATCGGTCAAGGCGACGCCGTGCTCCTATGGAGCGCCAACTGCGCGGAGTGGGTGGCGGCGTTCTTGGGATGCGCCCTGCGCGGCGTGATCGCGGTTCCGCTGGACGATGCCGCGGCCCCGGATTTCGCGCGCCGGGTCAGCGCCCGGGTGCGAACGAAGCTGGTTTTGTGCTCTCGGGAGCGCGCCGGAGAATTGCAGGGCATCGCGACGATCGATCCCGCCGAGCTGGCCTTTTGTGTGGCGGGGCATCCAGCCGGTCGTTTCCGGCCGGTGGCGATTCAGCCCTCCGATCCGCTGGAGGTCGTTTTCACCTCGGGCACCACGGCCGAGCCCAAGGGTGTGGTGCTTAGCCATGCCAACGTGGTTGGGAATATCGCGCCGCTGGAGACCGAGATCCGAAAGTACTTGAAGTACGAGCGGTTGGTCCACCCCATACGTTTCCTGAACCTCCTGCCGTTGAGTCACGTCTTCGGGCAATTCCTGGGAATCTTTCTTCCGCCGCTCATGGGAGGGACGGTGGTGTTTGGGCAAACCTTCAACCCGACTGAAGTCATGGCGACGATCCGGCGGGAACGCGTATCGGTGCTGGTGGCGGTGCCGCGAATGATCGAGTCGCTGAAACAGAAGATCGAACGCGAGGTCGAGGAGCGAGGGCATGGGGAATCGTTTGCCCGGCGCTGTCGCGAGGCGGAGCGCGAGCATTTTCTCCGACGCTGGTGGACCTTCCGCGACGTGCATCGTCAGTTTGGTTGGAAGTTCTGGGCCATGATCTCGGGCGGCGCGGCGCTGGAACGCGAAACCGAGGAGTTCTGGCACCGCATGGGATACGCCGTGATCCAGGGGTACGGGCTGACGGAAACCACCTCGCTGATCAGCCTGAACCACCCCTTCCGGACGAGCCGGGGCTCGATCGGCAAGGTATTGCCGGGACGCGAAATCAAGCTGGCGGAAGACGGCGAAATTCTGGTGCGGGGCAGCGGCGTGGCCAGCGGCTACTGGAATGGGGGTGAGCTCAAACCCGTGGCCGGCGAACAAGGCTGGTATCCGACCGGAGACCTGGGGGCGCTCGATGAGCAGGGCAACCTTTATTTCCGAGGCCGCAAGAAAGAAGTGATCGTCACCCCGGCAGGCATGAATGTGTATCCGGAGGACTTGGAATTAAGCCTGCGCGGTCAGAAAGAGGTCCGCGATTGCGTGGTCGTGGGGCTGGAGCGCGGCGGCAATGCGGAACCGTGCGCGGTCGTGATCCTGCGTGACCGTGACGCGGACGCGCAGGCCGTCGTAGCGCGAGCGAATGAGGGGTTGGCCGAATATCAGCGTATGCGTTCCTGGTTTGTCTGGCCGGAGGAGGATTTTCCCCGAACCTCGACCGGGAAACCGCGGCGGAATGTGATTGGAGATGCGGTCCAGGCGGGCCTCAGCGGACAAGCGGTCGCGAGCGCGGCCAGTCCCCTGGCGGAGCTCCTGACGCGGATTGCCGGACATCCTCCGCAAAATCTCGCTCCGGAGGCGAACCTCGAAAGCGGGCTGGGTTTGAGTTCGCTGGAGCGCGTGGAACTGCTGGGAGCGCTCGAAGACCGCTACCAAGTGGACCTGAGCGAGACGAAATTTTCGAGTGCCGCGACCTTCGGCGATCTGGAACGACTGCTGCAGGACGGACGCGGGGAGCGCCGCCAGTTTCACTATCCGCGTTGGGCGTTGCGCTGGCCGGCCACCTGGGTACGGCTGGCGGCGCACTATCTGCTGGTGCGGCCGGCGGTCCTGCTGCTCGGCTGGCCGCGCGTGATCGGACGCGAGAACCTGCGCGGCGTTCGCGGGCCGGTGCTGGTGATCTCAAATCATGTGGCGGATGGGGACGTCGGCTTCATTCAGGCGGCGCTGCCGCCCCGTATCCGGCACCAGCTGGCCACAGCCACCGGCGGAGAGGCATTGGAAATTTTGCGCGCGCCGGCGCCGGATCGCTGGTGGATCGGAAAAATCTACGACCGGCTGCAATGGATACTGGGCGTGGCGTTGCTGAACCTGTTTCCGTTGCCGCGCCAGTCCGGTTTCCGCAAGAGCTTCGCCTATGCGGGCGAGGCGGCGGATCGTGGTTACAGCGTGCTGGTGTTTCCGGAAGGACGGCACACGGAAGACGGGAAACTGCGGCCATTCCGCGCCGGGATCGGCTTGCTGGTTAATAATTTGCGAATTCCGGTCGTACCGATGCGGATTGATGGGCTGTTTGAGGTCAAGCAAGCGGGGAAGAAGTATGCCGCGCCGGGGAAGATTCAGGTGCGGATTGGGAAGCCGGTCGAGTTCCCGCCGGACCGCGATCCGGAAGAGATCGCGCGAGAGTTGCAGGGGATTGTCGAGAAGCTATAGCCGGCTGCAGAGAGAGTCGGAATCGCAACGGTAGCCCTTAATAAGCTGCTGAAAAAGCACTCTCTGCGCAGCAGTCTGACCGCGGCGGCTAAAGCCGGTGCTGGAAACGACCCAGTTATCGCAGCGCTGAAGCGCTGCGCCACCCAAAATCAAGCACGAGGTGACAACAGAAGGGGATGCGCGCGGCATCCCCGGAAAATCAGACTGGGAGGCGGGCCTACTTCCTGTCGAAGTGCAGAGCGTGTTCGCACTCTTCCAGGGCTTGATTGACGTGCTCCAGGGCCTTGGCGCGGTGGCCGCCGAAGTCGTGCCTGGCGTTCTCGAGGTTCCGCTTGGCTTCACGCAGATGGTGGATCGCGGCTTCGATCTCCGGATGTTTTTCCATCCTTTCATCCATCCGCACCGGCTGGAGCTTCACGTTGTCTTTGTTCTGGGCGGCGGTGGGCAGACTCAGGGCGAACACGAGCGCACCCGCAGTCAAAACGGCACAAACACTCTTCTTCATGAAATGACCTCGCAGAGAGATTGGGGACCCGAGGCAGCAATGTAGCACAGGAGAGTGGCGGGGCGGGGTGAAACGGGGCGAGGATTCACTGGAAAGAAAACAGGAAAGCCGGGCTGATTGGCCCGGCTCTAGTCAGGAAACTGTCAATGCTCAGTTAAGCTGTCAGTTTTCCTTTAACCTCGTCTTGAAACAACCCTAGCGAACGGCTACATGACCAGCGCGAGCCCTTCCAGTTCGCGCTCCAGGACCGGCAGAGAGCAGCCGGAAATCTCCACCCGGCCGGCGGCATCCAAGGCGGCCTGCGGCGAAACACCGTAGCCGCGTCCCAGCAGAAAAACTTGCAGGAGTTCCGCCGCTTCGCGGGAATCCACCATGCCCCCTTGGAGGAGGTCGTTACGGAGGGCATTGAGTTCCGTCATCGTAAACTTTTCTCTCATGGCCGTCATCACCCCCGACCGCTTCACCCTCTGTTCTATTAGACTCATCGGCAGCTATCGACGTTGCATGCAATCGATATGCCGTAACTTTGGTGTAACAGAAGGTACGCTTCGGGACTGGCTGAAGTTCCGGAAACCAATGAAACGCATTGGGTTGGCGGGCTATGAAGAAGAGTGCACCAGAAGCAGGGCGTAACTGGGAAGCGTCCAAAATTGACACTCTGTGTCGTTCCCGGTGTGGCTTCGGACGCAGTTTGTCGGCCGGGCTCAGGCCGCGTCGAAGGTCGCGGCATCCACCAGCAGAATCGGGATGTCGTCCTGAATGGGATACACGCGGCGGCACGCGCCGCACTTCAAACTCTCCCCATTCTCTTTCAGGACCAGCGGCTTCTTGCACAGGGGACAAACCAGAATATCGAGCAGATCCTGAGAAATCATAATAGGGCTATTCTAACGCCGACGGGCCCGGAAGCAGCGCGTCAATTTGAGATAGAATCGCATCGCATTCTGAGTTTCGCGCGAGGCGCCATGGCAGCCAGGGTTCTGGACGGCAACAAGATGGCGAGTGAGATCCGGGGCGAAGTCGCCGCCGAGGTGAGGGCCCTGGCGGCGTCGGGCCTGCGCCCCGGGCTGGCGGTCGTGCTTGTGGGCAGCCACCCGGCTTCGGAAGTGTACGTTCGCGGCAAGGTGAAGAGTTCGGAGGAAGTCGGCATCTACAGCGAAAAACACACGCCCGCCGAAAGTGTAACCACCGGAGAACTGCTTGCCCTGATCGCCGATCTGAACCGCCGGGACGAAATTGACGGCATCCTGGTGCAGCTGCCCTTGCCGGCGCAGGTGGACGCTAAAGCCGTCCTGCTGGCGGTCGATCCCGGCAAAGACGTGGACGGCTTCCATCCCATGAATGTCGGCTATCTTTCCACGCAGCGTCCCGGCCTGGTGCCCTGCACACCCGCCGGGATCATGGAGATTCTGAAACGCAGCGGCATTCCGATCGCCGGTCAGGAAGCGGTCGTCGTCGGGCGCAGCGACATCGTCGGCAAGCCGGTCGCCATGCTGCTGCTGAACCAGCATGCGACCGTGACGGTTTGCCACTCGAAAACGCGCGATCTGCCGGGTGTCTGCCGGCGGGCCGACATCCTGGTGGCGGCCATTGGGCGGGCTGGGATGATTACCCGGGATTTCGTCAAGCCGGGAGCGACGGTGATTGACGTCGGCATCAACAAGATCACCGAGCGCGCCGACTTTGACCGGTTCTTCCCCACGAATCAGCCCGGGAACAAAAAGCGCGAAGAGACTTTCCTGGCCAAAGGCTCGACCCTGGTGGGCGACGTGCACCCGGAAGTGGCCGAGGTGGCCGGCGCCATCACCCCGGTGCCGGGAGGAGTGGGGCCGCTGACCATCGCCATGCTGATGGCAAACACGGTGAAAGCGGCCAAGATGCGGCGGGACGCGGGGCTAATGCGAGGTCAGAGGTCAGAGGTCGAATTGCAGAAGTGAAAGACCAATGTGTCGGGCTTATTCTTTAGCTATGTTTAGGAATTTTCTTCCGCGCTCGGCCAAGGCCTTTGTGCTGCTGGCCGCTTTCATTTCGCCCTCCGCGATTGGAGGCGACAAACATGCGGTCTCGCCCTGCGACAAGCCGCGAGAAATAGCATCTGCACCCCAGCTATCGAAAGAAGAACAAGCGAAAGCTCGGAAGATCAGGGCACAAGGCATGGTGGACATTTCTATCAGTGAGGACGGAGATGTCATCGAAGCGAAGGTTGTTCGGGCGTACTCACGCGAAGAACGTGATTTACGGGAAGCAGCCGATTTGTTGTTAGCATTCGCAAGATCGGCGAAGTTCAAACCAAGAACAGGCTGCGGAACCACTCACGCAAAGATCAACTATACGTTGGCTGGCCAGTAACTGTTGATAAATCTCTATTACACAAGAAAAACAGGCTTCTCCCCGCTCATTGACCCGCCAACATCGCTGGTCTTATGCTCCGTGGTAGATTTTCTCCGTCCAAGGTGAGAACTCTTTGCTGAAGGTCGGCCTTACTGGCGGAATTGCGAGCGGCAAGTCGGTGGTCGGCGAGATGTTCGCCAAGCTAGGCGCGCACCTGGTCTTGGCGGACGCGGTGGCGCATGAGCTGATGCAGCCCGGCCAGGCCGTCTATGACGAAGTGGTGCGCCGCTTCGGGCGCGAAATTCTGGAGCCCGACGGAACCATCAACCGGCGCCGGCTGGCCGAGGCGGCGTTCGGCACTCCGGGCAGCGGCGCTGCTCCGCGGGTCAAGGAACTGAACGCCATTGTTCATCCCGCGGTGGTCGCACGGCAGGACGCGTGGGCGGCGGAGATTGGCCGCGCGCATCCCGATGCGGTTGCCATCGTCGAGGCCGCGCTGATCCTCGAAGCCGGCGTGGCCGGCCGCTTCGACCGGTTGATCGTCGTGACCTGTCGTCCTGAACAGCGGATTCAGCGCTTCGCCCGCAGGCTGGGAATCCCGGAAGAAGCCGCGCGGGCCGAGGTGACCCGCCGCATGGCAGCGCAGATCCCCGACGAAGAGAAAATCAAGGCCGCTGACTTTGTGATTGACAATTCGGGACCGCTCGACGCAACCGAACAACAGGTGCGGGACGTGTTCGCGGCGCTGCGCCAAGGGGCTGGTCGCAAGAAGTAGCGCTCACAGGGCGCGGACCATGTGAGTCGAGTACGTTCTGGCCTGCCTGGCAGGCTGCGGAAGAGGCCGCAATCGCAACGGCAGCCCCTTAAAGAGTGTGCGTGAGAACTCGATAGTCCCTCCGGAGTCTGTGTCGTAGCTGTTCTTTCGCCCCTCTGGGGCTTGGTTATTTCCCACTTGGGCCCCACGGCTTGGGCCGTGGGCTGCATTCTTACGCCGCTTCGCGGCTATGATCAGCGGTTCCGCTCCACTCTTTCGCATCCCGGCAAGCTATGACACAGACTCCTCCGGGACTAAGGATCTCGGGAATGCTCATGGTTCCTCACGAGTAAACCGCATCTACCTCGCTTGGCGGCGCGGCATGATCAGCCAGTGGAGGAGCGAGCTCACGACGCTGAGAACGATCGCGCCCACGAAGGCAGCGAAGAAGCCGCGGACCTCGAACCCGGGGACGAACGCCGAGGCCAGCTTCAGCATGGCCGCGTTGATGACGAACCAGAACAGGCCCAAGGTCAGCAGGGTCAGGGGGAAGGTCAGGATCTTGAGCAGCGCCCCCACGGTGGCATTGATAAACCCGATCGCCAGCGCGGCAATCAGGGCCGCCATGGGGCCGCTCACGCTGATCCCGGGCACGACGTGAGAGACGATCCAGACAGCCAGGGCGCTCAGCACCCAATTGAGAAGAAGACGCATGGGGCGAACCTCCTCGGCATGCGGACAACTATACACTGGGCTCTAGGCTCTGGCTCTGGGCTCTAGGGAGGACAGTGATTAAGTCTTTTTTCTCGCCCAGAGGACCAACGCAACGCGGCTGCTTGACCAGCTCGGGATCGGTTACGAGTTGCGGGAGTACGAGGTCGATCCCGACGATCTAGAGCGGATTCACGGTTGCTGTACCCGAAGCCGCCCGCAATGCGCACACAGGAGACGCAGCAAGCTGCGTCTCTACAAAATGTGCACGGCGGGTGAAGAGCGGAGAAATCGGGTACATCTTCTGGGAATCCGCTCTAGCGGCGGAAACGGTGGCGGCGAAGATCGGTCTACCGGCGGAGCAGGTCTTCAAGACGCCGCGCTCGCGGCGATGGCGGTGAACTGGTATCGGGGGGCAGGCGAGTGACGCGCGTTGGGATCTCAGATTCCTGATTCCTGATTTTCTCTGTGCGGCCCGCGGTGACTCTTACCGCCGGCAAACCGGCAACCAGGGACGGGAGATCACAACGCTATCACCATTAGGCGGCCTTGCCGCTGGCAATGTTGAACGCGCTCGAGGTTTCGAGGTGGTAATGCTCGATCTGTTCCTCCTCAAGGAAGGGCTTCAGATCCAGCAGCGGAGCACGGTTCTTGTAGAACTCTTGGGAATCCGCCTTCGTCCTCCAGACAGCGAGAACGAGCGCGTGGTCGGGACGATCGTCCGAGATGAGGGTGAGCAGATCGACAAAGCCGGTCTGGTTTTTGTAAGCGTTTGGCAGTTGGCGTGCAGCTTCCAAGAATTCTTCTTTCTTGTCCAGCTTCAGTGTGCAAGTCATCATGCGTGTGAACATGGGGATTTTCCTCCGCTTAGGTGTAACTGTCACCGCAGCAGCGCCCACAGGAGCGCACGGCGGGACAGGTGTTCCCTTGGATCAGTAAGTAACGTAGGGACGAACTAAGCCAGATGATAATCTTAGATGGGGGAACATGCCCGGCCCCCTCTTACAACTGTACATTTTAAATCCAACGACAGATCCTTGGGCAACGACTTTTGTCACACACCCTGCCGACCGCCACCTCGCATCAGTGCGGCGACAAAGAGCCGCGCAACGGTTCCGGGGGCGTCGTCGGAAATCCGGGAGCTTTGGAACACCCGCACGCAAGGCTGCCCGGTGCCTGACAGTTGGCGACTCGTCGGCGCTTTCTGTAAGGTCGAGTGCAAACTACTACGCATCATGGCCCTGAAAACTAATGCGGCGCGGCTGCTCGACCAGCTCGGGATCGGCTACGAGTTACGGGAGTACGAGGTTGATCCCGACGATTTGGCGGCGGAAACGGTGGCGGCGAAGATCGGTCTGCCGCCGGAGCAGGTCTTCAAGACGCTGGTCGCGCGCGGCGAACGCCAGGGCATTGCGCTGGCAGTGATCCCGGGAGACCAGGAGCTGGACCTCAAAGCGCTGGCCGCGGCGGCGGGCGAACGAAAAATCCAGCTCGTCCCGGTGAAAGAACTGCAAGCCCTGACCGGATACGTTCGCGGCGGAGTGACCGCGCTCTCGGCCAAGCGGGATTTCCCGGTGTATGTGGATGAGACGATCGAGCTTTTCGATATCGTCTCCATCTCGGCGGGGATGCGCGGCCTGCAGATCCTGATCGCGCCGGCGGACTATCTGCGTGCAACCAAAGGCAAACTGGCCGCGTTGGGGCAGCCGAAGAAGCGTGAACCGTGAGGTTTTCCCTGCGCTCATTTGACATCCTCGCATTTCCTGGGGTTGCGGCTGCACTGGCAAGACGTAGCGCCGCTGCCCGGCGGCTGTCCTGCGGGCTCCTCCGCCTGCGAGGGCAAGATGCCCTCGCGACAGCCGGCAAGGTGCCGGCGCTACGTGGCCGTTGCCGGGCGCTTTCCCAGGCCCAGGACGATGGCAAGGCGCAGCGGTAGCCGACTTAGGGTGGAGAACGGCAATCTGAGGTGCAACCTCCGTAATGGCACTTTTGTACCTGGACTGAGCCCTAAGGAACCTTTCCAGTTCTGGAAAAGCCAGCCAGAATGGGCTTTCAGCTTGAAGTTTGGCCCGGAACAATGCACAACGCCGCTGGCACCGCCCTCGCTTCCCTCCCCACCCGCAAAACGGCTGCGCGCGCGGCCCTGTTTGACCTGCCGCCGGCCGCGTTGAACCTTTTGACCGACTGTTTCCGCCAGTTCGGGATCGAGACGGTTTCGATACCCGGAGAAGACGCGGATCGGCTGCGGCGGGAGAAGTTCGAGGCCTGCGTGCTTCCGCTGGGCCCGGCGGCGGGAACGGTAATCGAGCTGGCGCGGAGTTCGGCTTCCAACAGCCGCATCGTGATCTATGGGCTGGGCGGAAGCGCCCAGGAGGCGTTGCGCTATTCCAAGTACTGTATCAATGCCGTTTTTCAGGAACCGCTGGAGCGGGCAGCGGCCCTGAAACTGGTCCGCTCGACGCGGCTGCTGGTACTGCACGAGTTTCGCCGCTACGCGCGCATCCCGGTCATGACCGAGGTTTCGCTGGTCACCAACGACGGCGGGCGCTTTACGGTTACCAGCCTGGAGATCAGCTCGGGCGGCATGTCCCTGAAGGGCACGAGCGGACTCGAACTGGGCCAGTTGGTCGAGGTCTCGTTTGCGTTGCTGACGCTGCCGCGCATCTGGGTGAGGGGAAACATCACCTGGAAACGACCGAATAAGAACTTCGGGATTCGCTTCGATGCCAGTGATGAGCGCCGGCGGCGGCTGAAAGAATGGATTGACGGGTATCTGGAAAGCTAGTTCTCGGTTCTCGGATCTCAGTTCTCGGTTCTCAGTGGGTCTACTCGTTACAATGTTCGGGTGAGTCCTTCACCGGCGGCGGCACCGCCTTCCCCCAGCGCATCTGGGGACCGGAAGTTTACGATCTGGCAGAGGTTTGTGCTCTGGCTCATCAGCTGGGCCGGATATCTGGCCATTGCTTTGATCTGCCCGACGCTGCGCTTCTCGATGTCGTGGGAAGAAGCGCCCAACCCGCCGGACGCGGTCATCGAGAGGCCGATGATCTATTCGTTCTGGCACCGCGCCGTATTCCCGGCAACCTGGATGTGGAGAAAGCTGGGGATTGCGGTGATGGTGAGCCGCAGCTTCGACGGGGAATACATCGCGCGCATCATCGAAAAATTTGGCTTCGTCGCGGTGCGCGGTTCGAGCAGCCGGGGCGGGGCCGAAGCCCTACTGGGCATGCGCGAAGAACTGGAGAAGGGCGCGGCGGTGGCCTTCACCATCGATGGGCCGCGCGGTCCGAAGTATGTGGCGAAGCCGGGGCCGGTGCGGCTGGCGCGGGGTACAGGGTTCCGCATGGCCGCGTTTTACGTGGCGCTCAGCGAGGCCTGGGTGCTCAAGACCTGGGATGATTTCATGATCCCGAAGCCGTTCTCGAAGGTGCTGGCGCGGGCGAGCTCCAAGATGCGGGTGCCCGCTGAGGCGGACGACGCGCAGATGAGTGATTTCCAGGCGCAATTGCAGGCTGCCCTGGAACGCGTCACGAAGTTTGCGGAAGAGAACGTTGCGCGGGTGGGGTCGGAGGAGTTTCCGCTGCGGAAGTATTAGCTTCTCGACGTTGTGGTCGTGAGATATCCGGGCGCTCTTGAGAAAAGGGCAAGGGTGAGCAAGGTCCGAGGCCATACACTAGAGAAATTTCCCCCCACGGTGGTACCCTAAGAGCGGGTCATTGTGTTGTTCATGCGAGCAGGAGGGCAAGTCCCTGCTTGGCCAGCGACCCATATTGGGAAGGGTATCCGGGGAGGACGGAGACCATTCGGGCAAGCGCAGCAGACGAGAAGTAATGACAAACGTAACGCCCACACGAGAGGAAGAGCCCTAAAGTTCGGCACGAGGGGCCGATAATGCTGTTGTGGGTAGAACTTCGACAGCTCGGCACCAATGGCGAGTTCTCTTATTCCTCCTGGTTTGTAGCGAATTCGCCCTGGGGGCGCCCGGAGATACTCCGGAAGCTACTTACCGCGCCAATGTTACAGAAGTGCGCCTGACCTTTTCCGCAACCGATCAGAACAACCACGGCGTCGCCACCCTACAATCAGGGGACTTTGCGGTCGTTGACCGGGACATCGTGGTCCGCGACTTCCAAAGCTTTACCCGCACCGGGTGGACGAAACTCCGCGTGGTCGTGCTGATTGATACCAGCGAATCGGTCGCGCCCCGGTTGCGACAGGAGATCGCGGAGATCCTGCGGGTGATTTCCCCGGACGCAGGGATTCCGGAGGAGGACCTTTCCCTGGTCTCATTTCACGGCAGCGAACCCAGCTTGATTTGCGGGGGCAACTGCCGGGCTTCCCGCGCCCTCGACCAGCTTCCTGCCGTCGAGGCGGGCGGGCTAACGCCGTTGTTTGACAGCGTGGTGTTTGCGGCGGCGTTGCTCGCGCAGCCTGGCGATGCTGACACCCGGAAGATCCTCATTTTGTTCTCTGATGGTGAGGACACCATCAGCCGGCATACGGGCGCAGATGCGACGGCAGCGGCTCTGGCGAGCGAACTCCGAATCTATGCGGTCGGTCTGAGAAATGCGACTTATCCTTCCCCGGGGACCGCGGTCCTGCGGAATCTGGCGGGAGCCACGGGCGGCCGGTTCTTCGCCGCGCCGGGGGGAACTTCGAAAGTGCTCGACGCGATTCTGGAAGACGTCCACTCAACTTTCACCGTCACATACAAACCACCGAGCCGTGCGGCCGGGTTTCACCTGGTCCGCATTCTTCCCACCCATGATCTGCACCTGCAGTTTCGTTGCCGGCGCGGCTACTACTATTCCGGCGGCCGGTGACTGGGAGGCGAAATGAAACGCTGGTTGATGCTGGCTGTCCTGTTTTGCAGCTCACTGCCTTTTCTGCTGGCACAAACCCGCACTCACCAACAAGGCACCGTCGTCAGGATGCGCATGGCAGAATGCATCCCCCAGCACAGATTAATGGCGGCGCTCTCGGGCGGGAGGAAAGTGCCAACCGGCGAATTGTGTCCGGAATACGTTCTGGTCACCGACAAAGTGGTCTATACCATCATCGGAAAGGACACGAATCAGCTCCTGCTGCTGGCGGAAATCACCCGGTTTCGCATCCAGCACAACGAAATGCTGATCCGGATCGACGACGCGAATCGCGAGTCGCGCTTCCACGTCCAGGAAATGACTTTGCGGCCGGAATGGGAGCGCCAGCAGCGGCGTGCGGAAGAAGAGGAAGCCGCCGTCATGACGGAGGGCCGCCAGTAGCGCGGGCGGACGAATCCTGAACTTAGTGCGCGGGTGTAGCGCCGGGGAGCGCGCCCGAGTTTCTCTCCGGCCAGGGAGGCAGGAGCTTCACCAGCACCCACAAAATGACCAATGGCAGAACGGTCAGCCCTATGGCCATGAGTAGTCCTTCGCGCGTGACCAGGCCCATCTTGTACGTCGTGTATCCCAGGAAGCTCTTGGAGAACAGCTGGCCCCCGATCACGACGTTCCAGCGCATGGCAAAAATACCGACCAGGGTCAGGCATCCAGCCAGCGCGTAAATGCGTTTGCGGGCCATTTCCCCGAGCCTCCACACCTGGGTGAAGGCGAGAAGCACAATGGGAACAACCGTGCCCAGCACAATCTGGACCACGATATGCGACACGTACAACTTGGTGTGGACCATGAAATCCAGGCTGCGGAAGCTTTCATCCGCCTCGTAGATGCGGTGGATCAGGTCGAGCATTTCCAGGCTGAAATCGATGATGAAGGTGTAGCACAGGTAGCGCGCCACCGTATCCACGCAGCGCATATCGATCGTCTTGCCACGGGACCAGGTCAGCAGCATGTAGAGCAGCATCACGGTGGCGATCCCCGACACCATGGCGGAGAAGATAAACACCACCGGCATCAGCGGCGACGACCACCACGGGTTTGCCTTGATCGAACCAAAGATGAACCCGACGTATCCGTGCAGCAGGAAGGCCGAAGGGATGCCGATGAGGGTGATCAGCCAGCCCACTCGGTCATCCACCTCAAGCGCGTGCTTACTGATGTTGGTCGAGCCCAGGGTCATCAGCCGATAAATCCAGCGCTTCAATCCGGTGGTGGATTGGGACAGCACCACGATGTCGCGCCGGTAGTCGAGCCAGATTTCGAGCACCAGGACAGCCATCAGGTACCACAGGTACACAAACCCAAACATAGCCATCGCCGACGTCGTGTGCGGCGTCAGGTACATCTCGTACGACCGTTCCGGGTGCCCAAGGTGCAATTGCAGCGGTAGCGGCGCCACCAGCAGGAACGACAGGGCCGTCAGCAACGCCAGCCGGTAGGTGGGCTTCACCTCCTGCACCTGGAACACGCGTTCCAGCGACGCCAGAATAAATGCGCCGGCCACCAGCCCCGTGAGAAACGGATACAACACGATCAGTACGCTCCACTGGAGCTCGACTTCGTTCGGATACATGAAGCCTTCAACGCCAGGCATAAACGGTCACCAGTTTTCCTTATCGCACCGAGCCATCCAGGCCGTTGTAATAGACCTTGGCATGGGTCGCCATATAGGGTTTCAAGACCTGAACGCTATGGGTCTTCAGGAATTCATGAATCGGATCGTTGGGATTCTTCAGGTCCGTCAGTTGCCGTGCGCCCGTCGGACAAGACTCGCAACATGCGGTGGTCAGGCCTTTTGTGATCCGGTGATAGCACAGAGTGCATTTCTCGGCGGTATTACTCTTCGGGTTGATGAAGCGGCAACCGTAAGGGCAGGCCTGCACGCAGTAACGGCAGCCGAGGCAGTACTTCTGGTCCACCAGTACGACGCCATCGGGGCTGATAAACGTCGCGCCCACCGGGCACACCTGCGTGCAGGGTGAATCCGCACATTGGTTGCAGAGCTTGGGCACGAAGAAGTTCTTTCCTCCCTCTTCCTTGGCCGGAGGAAATCCCTTTTTGCCGCCGTCGGGTGAGTCCACATGGGGATTTTCAATGTCGTAGTCCGTCACGTGGTAGCGTTCCACCCAGGTGCGGAAGTATCCGTCCGGCACGTCGTTCTCATCCTGACACGCCCGCACGCAATTCCCACATCCGATGCATTTGGGGAGGTCGATCAGCATGCTCCACCAATGCTCTGACATTTTGTAATTGGGAGAGGCTTCCGGTGTCCCGGCCAGGACGTGTTTCCAGGCAATGGCCGCGGCCGGCAACAGCAGCAGCATGTGGCGCCGGGTGATGTTCATTTCGTCCCTCCGGCGGTGATAGCCGGGCTGTGCGGTTGGTGGCAGGTGTCGCAGGGCAGCCCGGTGGAATGGTCGGCGGAAGCGACTTGCGGGAAGCCTTTCGGCTTGGCGGCGTTCGCCTCGTGACAGCGGACGCAGAGCACGGCCGTGTCGAGCTTGACGGGCTGGACCGAAGGGTCATCGGCGTGTTTCGCCAGGGGTCCGTGGCACGCCTCGCAGTTGACGCGCGCATGCCTGCCGGCCTTCTTTTTCTCCAGGACATCCGCATGGCACTCCTCGCAGGCCTGGTGGCCGGCGAACTTCACCGGCCGGGCGGCCATCTCGGCGATGGCGTCTCCGCGGTAGTGGCCATACTGTCCGAAACTCTTGGGCACAAGAAACACACGCATCCCCAGAAACGCCAGGGTGCCCGCGAGGAAGACCGCGGCCAGCCGGAAGAGGTGCCCTGCATCTTTGAAGGCCTTCATAAAATGCGCCGTCTCTTTTAGATACAGGAGTGAGTGGCCAGACGGCTGTGCGCCTGGTCACGAGACGGTTGTGTTGACGGTCACAGATGCGCGTGACTCACGCGCGCGCCGATGGCCAGCGGACGGGCCCCAAACCGGCTCGGCTTTCCCGCTGCGGCCGGCCCGGGCGCGCGCAGCCTTCGGGAGCGCCGGGGCGGAGGGCTCACGTTAGGTTGTGACTGAGATCACAGTGGAGCTGCCCGGGTTTGCGGTATAAATCTCCGGTGGGCTCAAATATAGAACGAACGTTCGATATAATCGCGGATCTGGAGTTTCCCTCGGTCCGCCAGTGGAAGCAGAACCGGCCCGGCGCCAAAGCCATTGCCTGTTTCCCGGTCTATGCTCCCATGGAGTTGATTCACGCCTTGGGCATGCTGCCGGTCGGCCTCAGCGGCGCCGGCGACCGCCTCGACATCCAGCATGCCGACGCCCGCTTCGGCTCGTTCATTTGCTCCATCGTGAAAACCACCATGGAGTTGGGCATGACCGGGCGCCTCGAACCGTTTGACGGTTTCCTGTTTTCTTCCATCTGCGACTCCGCCCGAAACCTCTGTTTCGTCATGAAGCGGAATTTCCCCGCCATGTATGTGGACTTTCTCCACCTGCCCCACAATCCCAGTTCTCCGGCGGCGGCGCAGTTCCTGGCCGAGGAGTATCGCCGCCTGCTCACCGAACTGGAGCGTCTGAGCGGCTCGAAGGTCACCGACGACGCGCTCCGCCGCTCCATCGGCCTCTACAACCGCAACCGGGCCCTGATCCGCGAGCTTTACCAGTTGCGCACGCGCGATCCGCAGCAGGTGCCCACCTGGGAGTTGTATCAGCTGATTCGGGCCGGCAATTTCCTGCCCGTGGAAGAGCACACGGCCATGCTGGAGGCGGCGCTCCCGGAATTCCGGGCGCGCGGCGCCAAGAAGCGCGATTCGATTCGCATCGTCATCGAAGGCTCCTTCTGCGAACAGCCCCCCATCGCCCTCATCCGCCTTATCGAGGACGCGGGCTGCTACATCGTGGACGACGATTTCGTGATCGGCCAGAGCTGGTTTGAAAGCGACGTCCCCGCCGAAGGAGACCCCATCCTCTCGCTCGCGGCCAGCTACATGGACCGAGCCGTGTACTCCTCCGTCCGTCATGACTTCCGCAAACCGCGTTGGGACGGTCTGGTCGAGAAAGTCCGGCGCAACCAGGCAGACGCGGTGCTGTTCCTTATCGCAAAGTTCTGCGAGCCCGCCTACTTCGATTACGTTCCTTATAAGCAGGAACTGGAACGCGCCGGGGTTCCGCACCTGCAGCTCGAATTCGAGGAAAAGTCGTTCACTTTCGACCGTCTGCGCATGGAAGTGGAAACTTTTGTGGAATCGCTGGTCTTCGACTGAGGAAGAGAATGACAGAAAAAAAAGAGTACCGTGGCTCCATTCACCAGCGGCAAAAGGAGCTGATGCTGGCCTGGTATGGCCAGCTCGATCAAGCGGCGAACACCGGCAATGCGCCCACCGTCACCATGATGATTTCGGGCAACTGTGTCGAGTTGCTGGAGGGCTTCGGCGCCATCCCGATCTATCCCGAGGTCAATGCGCTGCAGCTTGCCATCCGCCACCAGTCGCTCGATCCCATCCTGGCGGCGGAAGAATTGGGCTATGCCGCCGACAACTGCGCCTACGTGAAGGCCGATATCGGCTGCCTTCTGAAGGGCATCACCCCGACCGACGGGAAGCTGCCTACGCCCACGCTCATCCTCTGCAACTTTGTCGGCTGCAACACCTACCTGAAGTGGTTTGAACATCTCGCCAAGCTTCAGAACGCGCCTCTGTATGTGATCGACGTGCCTTTCATGCGCGCCGACCATCCCTCGCGCTCCGACGTGGACTACGTGGTGAAGCAGTTGCAGGAGACGGTCCAGAAGCTGGAGCAACTCACCGGACGCAAGTTCGATCACGACCGCTTCCGCCAGGCCGTGGATTGCTCGCGCCGCTCCGAGGAGCTGTGGTCCCAAATCAAGCATCTGGCCCGGCGCACGCCTTCGCCTTTCGACGCCTACTTCGATGCCATCACTCTGATGGGCCCGCTCTATGTGTATCGCGCCCGGCCCGAAGGCGTGGAGTTTTTCGAAGCTGCGCTCGCCGAGTTGCAGGCCAAATGCGATGCCGGCCAAGGGGTTTACGAGAAGGAGCACTTCCGCCTGGTGATGGAAGGCCCTCCCCCCTATCCCTATTTCCGCACCTTCCGCGATATGTTCGCCAAGTGGCAGGCCTGCGCCGTGGCCTCCACTTATTCGACCGTGGGCGGGCTGTGGGAATTCGGTTTCCGTCACGACCCCGACCATCCCTTCGAGTCGGTGGCCACACACATGATTGAGCAGAACGTCACCAACCGGAACATGCTGCAACGCTACGAACAGATCCGCCGCTACGTTGAGGAGTGGAACGCCGACGGCCTCATCATCCACTTCGTGAAGAGCTGCCGGCTGTTCTCCGCCGGCCAGGGCGACATGCGCGATTACTTCACCAAGCAGCTCGGCGTGCCCACGCTTTACATCGAGTCCGACCTGGAAGATCCCCGCTACTTTGCGGAAGCGCAGACCAAGAACCGGATCGATGCCTTCTTCGAGTCGCTGGAGCACGCCAAGGCCACGGCTGCAGTCCGTGCATAACGAGAGGAGAATATGAGAATCGCCGCCGGAGTCGATGTCGGCTCCACCCAGACCAAGGCAGTCGTCATGTCCGACAACGGGGGCGTGAACATCATCGCGCGCGCGCTCGTGGACACCGGCGCCAACGTGCAGCGCGCGGCCGAACGCGCCTTCGACAAGTGCTGCCAGGAAGCCGGCCTTCACACGAGCGACGTCGGCTTCGTCGTCGGCACCGGATATGGCCGCTACAAGATTGCTTTCGGCAGCACCCAGATGACCGAGATCACCTGTCACGCCAAGGGCGCCGCCTTTCTTTGCCCGGGCACGCGCACGGTGATTGATATGGGCGGGCAGGATTCCAAAGCGATCAGCGTCGGGACCAGCGGCGAGGTGCTCGATTTCGTCATGAATGACAAGTGCGCCGCCGGCACCGGCCGCTTCCTGGAGAATTCGGCGGAAGTCATGGGCATCAGCCTTGACGAGGTCGGGCCGCTCTCGCTGCGGGCCAAGTATCCGGTCAAGATGGCGACCGTTTGTACCGTCTTTGTCGAGTCCGACATCCTTTCCTACCTGGCGCAAGGCAGGACGGCGGAAGACATCCTCGGCGGCGTCCATCTGGCCATCGCCAAGCGCACTCTCTCGCTGGCGCGCCGGCTCAACATCGAGCCCGAGATCACCATGACCGGCGGCGTCGCCCGCAATACCGGCATGGTCCGCGCCCTCGAGGAGGTGCTGGGGCGCAAGATGCAGGTCAGCCCTGATGCGCAGTTCATCGGCGCCGTCGGCGCCGCCCTGTTCGCTCTGGAAAAACTCGACCAGAGCTTCGAATTCGGCATATGGAGGGGCGACCATGCCGTTTCTGGCGGGCATTGATTGCGGAACCAGCTTCACCAAGGCGGTGGTACTGGTCGAGGAGGGCGGTGTTCCCCGGGTTCTCGGCAAAGGGCGCGCCCGCAGCGGCGTGAAGGTGGACGAGGCCGCCGGCGACGCGCTGCAACAAGCGCTCCAGCAAGCCGGCCTCGAACGGAATCGGCTGGAATACGTCGCCTCGACCGGCTTCGGCCGTTATGGCGTCAGCTTCCGCGACATTCAGGTCACCGAGATCACCACCGCGGCTCGGGGCGCCCACTTCGCCGCCCCGGGAACCACCGCCATCCTCGATATCGGCGGACAGTGCACCCGCGCCATCGGCATCACCGGCACCGGCAGGGTCAAGGTGTTCAAGAGTAACGACAAGTGCGCGGCCGGTTCCGGCATGTTTATCCAGCGCGCCGCCAAGTATCTCGAGGTGCCACTGGAAGAGGTGGGCGAACTTTCCCTCCGGGCCAAGCACCCGCAGCCGATCTCCAGCGTTTGCGCGGTGCTGGCGGAAAGTGAAATCATCAACCACGTGAGTGCCGGGATCAGCGTCGAAGACATTTTGCGCGGCATCCACGAGTCGCTGGCCGACCGCGCCGGCGCGCTGCTTAAGCGCGTGGAGATGAAGGATCAACTCACGCTGATCGGCGGGGTCGCCCGCCAGGCCGGTATTGCCCGCGCCCTGGAAGAGCGCCTGAAAGTGAAGGTCACCATTCCTTCGGATTGCGATTACGTGTGCGCGCTCGGGGCCGGTCTGCTCGGACTGAAGCGCCTGGCCGCCAGAAATTCCGCGCTCGAAGCGGCCAGGCAAATGGATGTAATTAACTTAACCGTCGGAAAGAATTGGAATTAGGGAGGAAGGGGGATTAGTGGTGTTGTTAAATAATGACCGCCTCTCTCATTGGTATCTTGGCATTCTCTTCGGTTGGACGGTATGTTTTTTGCTTTTTGGCATTCCAATCGTCCACCTTTGGTTGGGATTCTCAATCGCCAAGATTGCTATTTCGGTAGGCATTTGTTGTGGGGTGCAATTGGCCATTACGCCGTGGTTGTACTCCGCTAGGGCCACACCTCAGAATCCGGATGGCCTAGTTGGCCGGCGCACTGCTGTGGTGTTTGTTTGGTATTCGTTAACTGCGCTGCTTTTGTTCTATTACATTCAGCGCGGCTGGCCCAGCAGTCCGACTGCGCAACAAGCTCGCATTATCATGTTCGTGGCTTTAGTTGTTTTCTTAATTATATTAGGTGTGATCTTGCGCTATAACACTCGATCTATCACCATGATACTCCGACTCTTCCACAGCAAAGGCCGGGTTTCTCAAGGGCCGGATGATTCGTATCCAATAAAGTAATCTAATTCGGTGATGGCGGAGGTGGCAGTCCCGCAAACAACGAGCAGGATCGGGTGAGGGTGCAGCTCGAAGCGATCTCGGAGGTGAGTCATGCCGATTAACGGAGCCCATGGTTATCGCCTGGTCGCGGCCGGGAAGCCGCTTCAGCGCTGGGAGTTTCCCGCGCTTGAACCCTCCGCGGAAGAGGTCATCGTCGAAGTCGCGGGCTGCGGCATCTGCCATACCGATGTCGGCTTTGCCGTGGATGGCATTCCGACGCGGAAAGCGCTGCCGCTGGTGCTCGGCCACGAAATCAGCGGGCGTGTGGTTGCCGCCGGCGACAAGGCTGCTGCCTGGTTGGATCGCGCCGTCATCGTTCCCGCCGTCATTCCTTGCGGCACATGCCCCGCCTGCCAGGCGGGACGCCCGACCATTTGCCGCAATCAGTTCATGCCCGGTAATGACGGTGACGGCGGCTTCGCCACTCATGTTCGCGTTCCGGCTCGAGACCTCTGCCCCGTGCCCGAACCGCTGCCGTCGGGGCTCGGCCTCGCTTTGCTCTCCGTCATTGCCGACGCCGTCACCACTCCCTGGGAAGCCATCCGCCGTGCTGGCCTGGGCCCCGACGATGTCGCGGTCTTCGTGGGCGTGGGCGGGGTGGGCGGATTCGGAGTGCAGATCGCCGCTGCCCTGGGTGCAGCGGTGGTCGCCATTGACGTTGACCAGGGCAAACTCGAACTTGCCGCCAGTCATGGCGCCAGTCTGACCCTCAACTCCTCATCCATGACCGAAAAGGATGTCAAGGCCGCCGTCCGCGGTTTCTCCAAACAGAGCGGGCGCAGGGCCATCGGCCTGAAGATCTTCGAAACCAGCGGGACCGCCGGCGGACAACAGACCGCATTCGGCCTGCTCGACTTCGGCGGCTACCTTGCCGTCGTAGGCTTCACGGCAAAGAAAGTCGAGTTGCGCTTGTCGAATCTGATGGCGTTCGATGCCACGGCACGCGGCAACTGGGGCTGCCCCCCAGATCAGTATCCCGCCGCTCTCGATCTGGTTTTGCAGGGCAAAGTGGCGATTGCGCCCTACGTGGTCGAGCACCCCCTGGACGACGCGCCCGCGGTCTTTGATGCGGTTGCGCGGCATGCCATTGACCGCCGTGTCATCCTTAAGCCTGCCTGGGAGAGATCATGAAGAACCACAATCTCGTCGAAGTTGCGCCCCGCGAAAACATTGTGGTCGAGCGCCGCCCGGTTCGCGCTCGGGACGGCTCGCCCGTTGCGGGCCTGCATAACGTCTGGATCACGCTTAACAATCCCGGCGAACTTAACAGCTACACCACCGACATGGCCAAAGCCATCATCCTGGCGTTGCGCGAGGCTGCCAACGATCGCGCCGCCGTGGCCGTCGTGCTGACCGGCGCGGGCGACCGCGCCTTCTGTTCGGGCGGAAATACCCGCGAGTACGCCGAGGTTTATGCCGGCGCCCCGGCCGAGTATCGCCAATACATGCGCCTGTTCAACGACATGGTCACCTCCATCCTGCAATGCGACAAGCCGGTGCTTTGCCGCGTCAACGGCATGAGGGTGGGAGGCGGACAGGAAATTGGCATGGCCTGCGACTTCTCCATTTCGAGCGATACGGCCATCTTCAGCCAGGCTGGCCCCAAGCACGGCTCCGCCCCGGATGGTGGCTCGACCGACTTCCTCCCACTGTTCGTCGGAATTGAGCAAGCCCTGATCAGCGGCACCCTCTGCGAACCCTGGAGCGCCCACCGCTTCTACTGGCTGGGCGGCCTGACCCAGATCGTTCCTGTCACCAAGGTGGACGGGCGGTTCGTCGCCAACCCGTTCGTCGTCAGCGATCGCGTGCTCGACGAGTACGGCCGCCTGGTCTTCGGCGAATTCAAGACCGGCGACGCCAGAACGCAGGCAAAGAACGTGCTGGCCGCCGCCACCACCGACCTCAGCCTTCTGGACGAGGCGGTCGAGCGCCTGTGCACCCAGTTCCTCTACACCATGCCCGACTGCCTCACCAAAACCATTGAGAGCCTCCGCAAGCACAAACTCGAGCACTGGGACCGCAACCGCGAAAGCAACCGCGCCTGGTTGTCGCTGAACATGATGACCGAGGCTAACGCCGGCTTCCGCGCCTTCCATTACGGTGACAAGAAGAACCGCGAAGTGAATTTCGTGCTGCTGCGCCAGCGCCTGGCGCAGGGCGCCCGCTGGAGCGAGGAGTTGATCGAAGAAATTGCTCCCTGGACTGCCCACGGCGTCGCCGAAGGAGCCCCAAAATGAAGTTCGAGAAGATCCGGCTCCAGTTTACTCATCAAGAGCGAGTCGCGCGCATCACCCTGGCGGCGCCGAAGGCCAACATCCTGGATCGTTCCATGATCCGCGAACTCGAATCCGCCCTCACTCTGTGTGCCGGGCGCGAGTTGAACGCCATAGTTCTTGCCGCCGACGGTCCCCACTTCAGCTTTGGCGCCAGCGTCGAGGAGCACCTGCCCGATCAGATTGCCGAAGCCCTGCAGGCGCTGCACGCCCTTCTGCGGCGGGTCGCGGAGGCTCCCGCGCCCGTGATCGCCGCCGTCCGCGGCCAGTGCTTGGGCGGAGGATTCGAACTCGTGCTGGCGTGCGACCTGATTCTTGCCGACAAGACCGCCCAGTTTGCTTCCCCAGAGATCAAGCTGGCTGTGTTCGCTCCCGCGGCCTCCGCTTTGCTGCCGGTTCGAGTGGGGCAAGCCGTCGCCTCCCGGCTGTTGCTGACCGGCGCAGCGCTGTCTGCCGAAGAGGCGGCGCGCTACGGGCTTGTCGCCAGACTCGCCGACGATCTCGACGCCACACTCGATGCCTGGCTGGAATCCGATTTCCTTCCTCGCTCCCCATCTTCGCTGAAATACGCCTGCCAAGCCGCTCGCCTGAACCTGCGCCGCGCCTTCGACGAGGACCTGCCGCGATTAGAATCGTTGTATCTGCATGACCTCATGGCCACCCCAGACGCGGTCGAGGGAATCCGCGCCTTCCTTGAAAAACGGGCGCCGCAGTTCGCCCGGTCGCCCATGCTAACGCAGAAATGAGATGCAATGACCCAGTCGGCTGACATTCGCGGCAAGGTGGCAGTGGTCACCGGAGGTTCGGGCGCGATTGGCAGCGCCATCGCGCGCTCCCTCCTGGCGGCAGGCGCAAAGGCCATTGCGCTTGACGTGGTGGCCTCGCCCAGCCCCGATCTTCCCTGGATCCAGTGCGATGTGCGCGATGATGCTTCCGTTGCCGGCGCTGTCGCCGAAGTCGTCCGCCAGTACGGCGGCATCGACATTGCCGTGCACGCCGCCGGCGTCTCCCGCGACGCGGTCGTCTGGAAACTTTCCGTCGAGGACTGGGACTTCGTCCAGATGGTCAATCTCCGCGGCGCCTTCCTGCTGATTCGCCATGCGTTGCCGTTGATGCGGCAGCGGCTAGGCGGCCGCATCGTGCTCATCGGTTCCATCAACGGCTCGCGGGGAAAGTTTGGCACCGCCGCCTATTCCGCCAGCAAGGCCGGACTGCTGGGGCTCGCCAAGAGCGTGGCCCGCGAAGCGGGACGCTTCGGTGTTCTTGTCAACGTCATCGAACCGGGCTGGGTGCGCACGCCGCTCACTGAAGTCGTCCCCCAAGCGGTCCGGGACGCCGCCCTCGCCGAAAGCCTGCTGGGCAGTTTCCTGGATCCGGAGGATGTCGCCGGCGCGGTCACGTTTCTCTGCGGCCCCGGCGGCCGCCGCATCACCGGTCAGATTTTGCGGGTCGACGGCGGACAGTTCCTCGGCCCCACGTAGTATTGTGTACCGCAGGGAGCGGAAGTATTAAGGAGGCACGTATGCCCAACGCCAGCATTCTTCGTTGTACCCGCTGCGGTCGCCCGGCCGCGGAGTCGGACAAGTTCTGCGCCGAGTGCGGCCTCTTTCTGCGCGATGCCGCCATTGATCAGCGTCTCCTCCTCGCCCTGGTCCATGAGCGCGAGGGCCGCAGCCAGGAGGCCCGCCGCGAACTCGAGCGTCTGCTCGCCATGGAGCCCGACCACGTGCTCGCCAACCATCTGCTCGGCACCCTCCATTTTCACCAGGGATTGCTCGACCAGGCCGCGCTTTGCTATCAAAGAGCGGTCGCCGCCGCTCCACGCTTCATCCTCGGACACTATGATCTCGGGGTTGCGTACTACCACCGTGGCGACATGCCAAAGGCCATCGCTGCCTACCGCCGCTGCCTGGAACTCGACGCCAACTACAATGCCGCCCACTATCGCCTGGCCCTGGCCCTGTTCCACAACGGGCAACTTGACCAGGCCCGCGAGCACCTTGAGCTGTCGCTGGCGCTGACTCCCGAATACCTCATGGCGCACTACCATCTCGGGGTGTTGCACGAGCGCTGCGGCGACTACGAAGCGGCGGCACGCGCCTTCGAGCGCAGCCTGGAAGAGTCCAGCGGCGACGTCAGCAGCATTTTTCACCTGGCCGCGGTTCGCGAGGCCCAGGGCGATTCCGCCACCGCGGAAGAACTGCGGCGGCGCGCACGATCTTTCGGCAAACCGCTGCCCATTGCGGCTAAATAAGTCAGCTGATGGCAGACATGACCACTCCCGAAGAAAGCAGCCTCATCCACGACTGGGCCGCCACCGGTCCCCGCCGCGCGCAGTGGCCCGCACACGTCATGATTGACGATGAGACCTTGCGCGATGGCCTGCAATCCCCTTCCGTGAGCGATCCTCCCGTCGAAACCAAGCTCAGGATTCTCCACCTCATGGAGAGTCTCGGGATCGAGACCGCCGACGTCGGGCTGCCCGGCGCCGGAGCCCGCCAGCGCGAGGCGGTGCTGCGGCTGTGCCGCGAAATCGCCCAGCATCACCTGCGGATCCGCGCCAACTGCGCCGCCCGCACCCTGATTGTGGACATCCGCCCCATCGCCGAGGTCTCGCAGCTCACCGGCGTTCCCATCGAAGCCTGCCTCTTCATCGGCTCCAGCCCCATCCGCCAGTACGCCGAAGAGTGGGAACTCGTGGACATTCTCCGCCATTCCCGCGAGGCCATCGCTTTTGCCGTGCGCGAAGGGCTGGAGGTCATGTACGTCACCGAAGACACGGTCCGCTCTTCCCCCGATCACCTGCGCGTTCTGCTGACCGCCGCCGTGGAGACCGGCGCCCGGCGGCTTTGCCTGTGCGACACCTGTGGCGCCGCCACCCCCAATGCGGTTTACAACCTGGTGACCTGGGTCCGGCAGTTACTCCATGACCTCGGCGCAACGCACATCGGCATCGACTGGCATGGCCACCGCGATCGCGGACTCGATCTCGCCAATACCCTGGCCGCCATCGAGGGCGGCGCTTCCCGCGTCCACGGTACCGCCTTCGGAATCGGCGAACGCGTCGGAAACACTCCCATCGAACAACTCCTGGTCAATCTCAAGCTCCTGGGGATTCGCGACGACGATCTCACCCACTTGCCGGAGTACGTCCAGCTCGTTTCCCAGGTGACCCGTGTCCCCATCGCCGTCAACACTCCCATTGTCGGAAGCGATGCATTCCGCACCGCCACTGGCGTCCACGCCGCCGCCGTCGTCAAGGCCCAGAAGCGCGGCCACACCTGGCTCGCCGACCGCATCTACTCCGGCGTCCCCGCCGGCTGGATTGGACGCACCCAGGAGATTGAGATCGGCCCCATGTCGGGCAACTCCAACGTCCAGTACTATCTCGCCTCCCACGGCGTGCCGGTCACTCCGGAACTGACCAAGCGGATCATCGACGAAGCCAAGAAGTCTCCCCGCGTCCTGACCGCCGAAGAGATCCTCGAGATCGTCCGCCGCCCTGGCTAGGCGCCTCGCCAGTTGGCGACCAGGCGCTGCATGAATTTGGGTTCTCCAGCGCAGCGGGGGATTTCAGGACGACTTCGTCTCGTGGTATTCCTCTTCGGTGTTGACCGCCCAGATATTGCTCTTGTCGCGGATGCCAGCCAGGATATTATCCACCGCGGTCATGGCCGTCAGCATAGAGTGGTCCTGATTGTTGTACTTGTGCATGCCGTTGCGGCCAATGAGAAACAGATTCTCGAACCGGTCCAGGTACTCGCGCACTTCAGGGAAGCGCGAGTATGCGCCAAAGTACGCGGGATAGGTCTTGGGCATGCGGGCGACGGTCGAATCGAGAACGTCGTTTTTGTCGATCACGTCGATTTTCGCCAACTCGTCGATGGCCAACTGCGCCATTTCCGGATCTGGCTTGCGCCACAGTTCATCAGACTCGTTACAGAAGTATTCCGCTCCCAGCCAGACCTTCGAAGGGTCAGACACCAGGTAGGGGCTCCAGTTGTTAAAGACCTGCAGCCGTCCGACTAAGACGTCGGGTTCCTGAATGTAAATCCAGTTGTCGGTAATCAACTTTCCGAAGCGGCCGCCGGGCTCGTGAAGTTTTAGCTGTTTGAGCAGTAGACCCACGGTGACGAAATCGCGGTACTGCAGGTTTTCAGCAATGCCGCGGACCGGCGCTGGTGCCGCGTCACCCAGGGCGCGTACCAGCTCCTGGACGGAAGTGGTGGAAAAGAAGTAATCGCCGGAGAAGCGGCGCGTCTTGTTCTCCGCATCCGCTCCTGTGACCGCAACGACGCTTCCATCGCGGGATTCGACGCCGGTGACGTCGAAGCCGGTGATAATCTCTCCTCCGGCAGCCACGACCTTGCGGGCTACTTCTTCCCACATCTGGCCGGGGCCAAATTTAGGATAGAGAAACTGCTCGATCAGCGAAGTCTCCGTTCCCTTCTGAGAAACATCGGCACGGTTGTTTTTATTGACAGACTGCCTGAGAAAGTGCGCAATCGCTTTGCGGACGGAGAGCCCCTTGATGCGCTGCGCGCCCCACTCGGCGCGAATGCGGTCGCAAGGTACGCCCCAGACTTTTTCCGTGTATGCCTTGAAAAAAGTGAGGTAGAGTTCACGGCCAAACCGGTTGATGAAAAACTCTTCCAGACTATTGACCGGTTTTATGGGAAACAGCGTGCTACGGAGGTAACTGAGGCCGATCCGCATGGTGCGGCGAAAGCCGAGCTTGCTCAGCGTGTCCCATGTAAGCTGCACCGGATATTCGAAAAATCTGCGCAGGAAGTAAATGCGGGACTTGCGGGAACGCAACAGCATGCGCAAGTCGGTAGGCTCGGCTTCGTCGTGCTTGGCGATCGGCATCTGCGCCAGCCACCAGTTCATAACGCGGTCGCTTTTGGAAAAGAAGCGATGGCCGCCGAGGTCCATGCGGTTGCCCTTGTATTGGATGGTGCGCGAGATGCCGCCCATATAGCTACTGCGCTCGAGCACCACCGGGTGGATACCCGCGCGGGTGAGCAACTCGTAGGCGGCGGTCAGGCCAGCGGGGCCCGCCCCGATGATGATGGCGGTTTTGTCCGGCACGCGATTCCTGGTCCCACTAAGAACGTAACGGTGTTATCGCACCCCTGCGAAAAGCCTGGAGTTCTTGGCATTTTACAGCATCGTGTCAGAGCGCCCTGGCGCCGGGGCGAAGGCTGCAGCGCGTGGTATGTTGAAAGGCTACGAGAAATCGACGCACCATGGCTGCTGTTCGGGAATTGCGCGAACTCCTGCGGTTTCGGGGGCTGCAACTGGTCACTCTGGCTGCTCTGCTGGCGGTCGTGGGATGGAGATCCTTTCAGCTCAAATTCTGCGTTCTCGACCTTGATATCTGGTGGCATCTCAAAGTGGGCGACTGGATCGTCCAGCACCTCTCGGTCCCGCACACGGGCATCCTGTCCCGCACCGCAGCCAACCGCCCCTGGGTGACCTATAGCTGGGGCTATGAAGTTATGCTTTCGCGCGCCTATGCCTGGTTTGGCCTGTTGGGTATCGGGGTGTTTGGGACGCTGCTCACGATCGCGATTGCGTTCGCGGTGTACTGGATGGCCCGGCGGCTCTCGGGACGGTTCTGGGTCAGTTGCCTGCTTGCGGCGGCCACGTGCTCAGCTTTTCTCTTCGACCTGATGCCCCGGCCGGTATTCCTGTCCATCGTGCTGTTCACGGTGACGCTCACTCTGATTCTGAATGCGCAGCGGAGTGGCCAGGTGCAGACGCTCTACTGGCTACCCCTGGTTTTTCTTTGCTGGGCCAACCTGCACATCCAGTTCATTTACGGCTTGTTCCTCGTGGGATTAATGCTGGGCGTCAATCTGGTGCAGCGGGGCGCGGCGCGCCTCGGTATGGAGACCGGCTTTCTGGCACCATCCACCTTACCCGCCCGGGCTCTGGCGGCGGTCTTCGGCGCATGCGTGATCGTCACTCTGATCGGGCCGAACTCCTACCATTTGTATGGGGTCATTGCAAGCTATTCGCGCGCCAAGGTTGCTTACTCCGCGATCATCGAACTACAGCCTCTGAGCTTCCGCGTCTCGAGCAATTATGTGGAGCTGCTGTTGGCGGGCGCAGCTTTCTATGCGGTCGGATGGCAAAAAAGGATCGATCTGTTCAAGCTTGCCCTGCTGGTGGTCGGCAGTGTGGTGGCGTTTCGCACGATGCGCGATTCCTGGTTCCTCTGCATACCGGCGGCTGCGTGCCTCGCAGACACCCCGGTTGAGGGCTCCGAACAGGATTTGCCGGAAACGACTTTCGAATTGGCGGGCGTGTTTGCGATGGCCGCCCTGGCGATGCTGCTGTTTGCCCGCGATACCGAGTTCACTACGCGCGGTCTCGACCGTGCTATCACCGGCACATTTCCGGTAAAAGCCGTCAATTTCCTCCGTCGCAATCCTCAGCCTGGACCGCTGTACAACACCTTCGACTGGGGAGGGTTCTTGATGTGGTACATGCCGCAATACGCGGTCGCCATCGACGGACGCAACGATCTTTACGGCGATGAATTGGACGAACGCTTCTTCCGGACGCAGGGTGGCGACCTCTCCTACAAGACCGACCCATCCCTGAACGAGTCGGGCGTGATCTTGCTGCGCAAGACGGACGGCCTAGTGTACTCGCTGAACCTCGACCCGAATTTCCGCAAGATCTACGAGGATGAACTCGCGACGGTCTTTGTCAGACGCTAGACACGAGTCTCAACTCGGCGGCAGCGAAAGAAACGTTGTGACGCTTATCTCGTCAGGGAGCCACTCGCCGGTATATCAAATACGCTTGCCGTTCGTAAACCGAGCGTTTATAGAACAGGTAGCCATCTGAAAGATGGACCAGTTTGTAACCCTGCGAGTTCAAGACAGCGTTCACGATGCGGTAATCAATGTCGGGATCCAGGGAGTGGATGATCAGATACTCCGGACTTACGGCGCTGATTTGTTCCCAGTCGAGGATCCGCCCCTGCAACGGCTCGCCGTGGTGGTAGTAAGTGGTCGATAGGTTGGACAGGATATTGTGGTCGAAATAAGCCTGCACTCCGGCCACGCCATACATATAGCCAAAGATCGGCTGGCCGACGGCTCCGACCGACCTCAGGTAATTGGCCGCGTCTTCCGCGCCACTGTAGGGATAAAGGTAGTCGTGTCGAATGGCCACAGCCGCATCCCAGATGTTGAGGCCGAACAGGCAAACGAGCAGCGCAATCACACCCTGCGTGGCCCGGCGTTCCCCGGTAGTCAAGACCTGCTGTTCTTCTGCCGTGGGCCAGGCAATCCAGAGGCCCATGATCGCCGCGACAAACAGCGTGCCGTGATGATGCCCGGCACCATGCACCTGCGTGTAGAGGAGAATGAGCAGCGCACTTGGAAGAGCGAAGGTCAATAGCCTGCGGCGCATGAAACACCAGGCTCCGGCGAGTAGCAAGAAAACGCCAGAGGGCACGGAGTAATCAAGAAATGCGCCCGAAAGTATTGACTCTACCCTGGCGAGCTTAGGCGGCTCGACGATGTTGTACTTCGCAGGATCCTTCTTGACCGCGAATACTTCTATGTCCGGCGTCGGCTTCAGGACCACGAACAGGAATAGAAACATGATTGACATCGCGGCAACGCACAGCACGTACCGTCTCCGCACACGCTCTTCGAGCGTGGCCCAGGATTTGATCCCGTCGATCAGATAGGCCAGCCCAAGACAGCCCGCGATGATGGTCCCGTGAAGACTGACGTTGGCCAGCAGCACCAGGACCACAGTCATTCGTTCGGGATGCCGGTGGTCTTTGAACAGGATGGCCGCCGCGAATGCCAGCAGTGGCACCAGCGTGTAAGGCCGGGCGATCGCGGCATACTGGTACACCATGAAATAGGTGAAAACGAGCATCCAGCGCAGCGGCCGTGGAAACGGGGCCTTGAACAGCACGAGCGCCACACCGGCCAGGGCACAAACCGCTCCGATGTAGCCGATAGAGTCGTAGCGCGCGTGAAAGACGCGCTGCGCCACCCACAGCATGGTGTGCCAAAGGCCGGGAGTGCCCTCATAACGCAACTCATGGAACCACAGCGTGCGGAGATCGAGATCGCGGGCCAGCAGCCAGGCTTGGGCCTCATCCGCCCATTTTTCGTGATGTTGGATCGTGAACCCGACGATCGCAACCCACAGACCGAGTACTCCAAAATCTGCGATGCGCCACCAGGCTGCCGGCGACGAGGGCGTCTCAACAGAAGACCGGTCTTCTGACGGTGCGGCTGGTGGAACTCGAACCTGCGCCTCTGCGGCGGGATCTCCGGCTCTAGTGGGAATGCTGTCTTCGTTCATGAAGTCCTTGCGAGGCCGCCCCGTGCTCGAGTCTCACAATAGCCTAATTCCTCCTGACCAACACGCATGCCAGATCGTCGCGGTACGCGACACGAAAGCCAGGAAGTGTGGCGAGGGCTTCCGCGATCGGAGATTTCGCTTCCAGCAGGAAGGTCTGCGCCTGCGCAAAACCCGGGTGAGACTCCAAAGGGATCTCCGCTTGCGTCAGCTTGAAGTAGGGGAGGTTGTTGGCGTCACGGTAGAGGTCCACGCGGCCGTCAATCACCACGGGATACTCGGGCAGGTACCAGGTCAGAAATCCGCCCCAGGCGTAAGTATTGAAGAGAGGTTGAGGAAGACGGTTCTGGCGTATGTAGTCGCTGGCGCGCACCGGGAAGGTCTGGCCCACCCGGGTCATGAGTACTTCGTACTGCGCCGGAAGCTGCAGCGCACTCACCGCCAGCGCTACCAGGATCAGTGCCGCCGTCAACAGCTTTTCCCGTCGCCAAGCGGGCCGGACAGGTTCTTGCGGCTCATCGCGCTCGTCTACGAAGATCGCGTTCGCGATGATGCCGATGGCGACAAGCGCGACTAGCCAACTGTCACGCTGCAACCGGAAAGAGACTGCCGAGCAAACAGCTAAGAGGGAGATATGGAAAAGGTCACGCGAACGGCGCCAGCCAAGCGTGAGAAAAGCGGCCATCACCAACAACATCAGCAGATAATCCTGTGGCTGGCGAAAGCGCATACCATGCAGGTCGGGAAGGTAGTAGTCGACCGCGGTGCTGGTGGCGCCCTGCCAAATCAGTTCGTGAAGGTGGTAGGTATAGGGCGAAGCCAGAGTCGCAAGCACGCATACGCCGGAAATTGCGGCCGACACGCTGAGGGAAAGATTGGGGCGATGACTTTCGAACCAGGCACTCCCGGATCGCCGGCCCAGGTGTTCGACGATGGCAACTGCACAGAACAGCACGAGCGCCAGCAACCCGTAGGCAAACTGACGGTCAAGATTTGCCCAGATCAGGAAGAGAAGCGGCAGCCACAAGACTGGTCTTATCTGGCCGGTGCGTCTGCTGTGTAGAAGCATGGCCAGGCTCACCGCAAAGAACAGGACCGATACGAGGGCTCGCCGCGGTTCGAGGCCGGAGATGCAGTATTGCGCAACCGCGGCAAGAATCGCGGCCGGCCAGAGATTCTTCCGCGTGCCGCGTGCCAGCAGGAACAGGGCTGCCGCGATCGCTACTTGTAGCACCATCCGCAGGATGGGCAGACCGCGCAGGTCCACAGCTTTGACTGCTACCGCAACCAGCAGGTCAAAGCCCCAACTGGAGTCAACCCAATTCAAAGATGCCGATTGCGAAAAGAGACCGTCGTGCGGAACCGCGTGGTTTTGCAGGATCCATGTCCCGGTACGCAGGTGCCACCAGATGTCGGGATCGGTCAGCGCACTAAGGTGAGCCGCTTGATACAGGGCGGCACCGGTAAAGAGTCCAACCAGCACAACGATCCGTAGCGCCGCCGTGTCCAGCAGATTTTGCCACCAACGCGAGGGAGATTCTTTGTCGGTAGCAGATTCGATTGATCTCGGCATGACGGTATGATTCGCGTCGGTTTCGGGCTGGTCGCGACTCGCGGGAGGCGCTCCACGATCTGCCACTCAGCCAAACTCTCAAAGTGAGCCCCACAACAAAGCGCTATTCTGTTTTTCGACTGCCACACCGTTTGACTTCCGCGGGATGAATCTCGACTACCTATGTCCTTTTCCCAAACCCTTGGTGGGAGTCATGCTTCCACTGTGGGCTTGTGCGTGACACGTGAGGGTGCAGGAGTCGTTGCCGCCATTGTAGGAGTACGTGATCGGTGTGGCCCCGTTCTGCGCGACCACGTTGATATCGAAATTCACCAGGCGCTGGCCTGAGATGTTCGGCGAGGTCGCGCCCATGCCATGGGCAGTGTGACAAACGGAACAGGAGAAACCGGTATTGACGTGGGCGAGATGTTGGTTCCAACTCTGGTCCAGCTTGGTCAGATCATGGCACTTGGCGCACAGAGCGTAGGTCCCGATCGGACTCAGGTCCGGATTGGGATACAGATACTGACTCGGGATCGGCTGGCCAGGTGCCGGCGCCTGGGAGAACGGATACTGGCGCTCGAGAATGTGGCTGTACTTGGAGCCATGCGGCCCGTTCGGACTGTTCCCGCCGGACTCGCGACTATCGTCGTTGTTATGGCAGTCGGTGCAGAAGATCTGTGAACCTATGCTGCGTCCCTGGGCGGTGCCGGTCAGGTTCCACATGTTACTCAGGAGCGTCCGTTGCGGCAACCCCGCGCCGCTGCTGGGATACATCACTGGGTGAGCCGAGGTCGCGGTGGAGGCAAAGGGCGGAATCAGGTTGAGGGCATCGGCTGGCGCTGCCGCCCGCACCGGCAAGTATCCGAAAATAGAATTGGCGACTTTTCCGCTGCTGTTGCCGTGGCATCGCAAGCAATTCTCGTACTGGTTCACCGCGGGATTGATGATGCTGGTGCCGTCGGCGCTGACGCCCGCAATGCCGGTTTGCGACGCGCGAATCGCAGGAGGCTGCAGATTAGCGAACGAAGCAACCGTGTACGATGAGTGGGAATTGTGGCAGTCGACGCAGGTGGCATGACGATTGTTGTTGAGTACAACGTCTTGCCCGATCAGATCCTCGATCGCATCGTGGTTGTTCGTGCCCTGCGGGAAAGGATGACCAACATTTCCCGGCTTGGTGTATTCGGCGAGCACATTCGAGGCGGGGGGCGAGACGTTGGCGCTCCCGTTATGGCAGTTCAAGCAATCTTGTTCATTCGGGGCCCGCGTCAAGCGGGTCGGCCCCGGCGCGTTGTGCGGCATGTGACAGGAGATACACGCGTTTTGCGCGACGGTTGCGTAGTCCCCGACATTCGCGTTGGCCGCCACTTGATTCGAAGCCCGCGCGTGAGCGCTATTCGTCCACAGCGCGAGCGGATTTTTCTGCCACTGTCCCGGATTCACCGGACCTGTGACCGCCCGGTTCGGGTCATGACACGCCACGCACATCTGGCCGTACGAGCTGTCGCGAACCAGAAACGTTATGGAGACCAGGTCCTTGTCCTGCACGTGAGGATCGTGGCAACTGGTGCACTCAACATTCCCCTTGATGAGATTGACCGCGGGATCTCCCGTCTTGCCCTGCACCAGGGTGGCGATCAAATCCGGGGAATCCTGCAGCGGCAGCACCAGGCTGAAGGGATGCTGCGGTTCCAAGGGATGCTGGTTATTGATATCCTGCGCACCAATCAAGTCGGTGGCGTTCATGGTTCCGTTCATGATCATCGGGCCGTACGCGATCGTCTGCCCCACGGCCACGGTTCCGTCGTGACAACTCAAACAAAGGTTGCTGTCTGAGCCCAGCGGCGGTTGCGGATTCCCCCGCTGGTGATAAGTGGAACTGGTGTACGGAACATACGTAGTGGTCGTGAGTTTCTGGTTCCAAAGAGCGGTACCAGTGGCAAGTCCGGAGTGCGGGGCGTGACAGTACAGGCAACCCGCCCCCGCCCCGGTGACGGGCGAACCGCTACCGGGAGTCAGCTGGTGCTGGCCGAGTACGTCGCCGCTGAACTGAGCGCGCACGGCACTCCCCGCCAGTACCAGCACGCCGGCGACCAGCAATTTGAATTTCACGGCGTCCCCATCGCGGCCCGTTTCGGCAACCCGTAATAGTGGAAAATCTGGATGCGGCGATTGTAAGAATCGACTACGAAAATGCGATCGTCGCGATCAATGAACAAACCGGAGGGCAACTGAAACTCTCCCGCGCCGCTCCCGCGCTGGCCGAAGTAATACAGGAGCTGGCCTTCGCGATTGAACACCTGCACCATGCTGGCAAAGCCCTCGACCACGTAAAGGTGGCCCTCGGAATCGAACCCGACTCCCTTGGGCCGAAACACTTTCCCGATCGTGTCTCCAAGCGTTCCTATGCTGAAGCGGTAGGCTCCCGCGCGGTCGAAGAACTCCACCCGGAAGTTCATTGCGTCCACGACCGCCACGTTATCGCCCTGCAACTGGATTTCGGTGGGCAGGTTGAATTCGCCCGGGCCGGTGCCGCGCTTTCCGAAGCTGGCCAGCACGTTGCCTTCGAGGTCCAAGAGAAACACCCGGTCACGCAAGGTATCGGTGACGTATATCCGGTTTGCGGCGGAATCCACCGCGATCCCCGTGGGTCGCTTGAAGTAACCTTCTCGGCCTTTGATGCTGCCCAGCACGCGGCGAAACTTCCCGCCGGAGTCGAAGACGAAGATCTTGCCCGAAACCGAGTCCGTGACGTAAATATTGTCTTGCGCATCCACCGCGACGCACTGCGGCGTCAGCAGCGGATCCTTATCCCGATCCCACCGTGAGAGGAACTTGTACTTCTTCTCTGTGAAGTCAAAAATGTGAACCCCGGCTGCTCCCGGATCGGTTACGATGACCCGGCCGCGCGAATCCCTCGCAATGCTGTACGGCCGGACCAGGCGGCGGTAATCGGGCGCACCTGCGACCACGTCCAGCACCTTCTTCCAGAAACTGCGCTTCGCCTGCAGTTCGCGTTCGGAGCTGAAGCTGCCCTCGTAGGTGAGCCGGCGGCCGCCATCCATCCGCAGTTCTGGTCCAAGTTGTGGGGTGGGCGCTGGCTTAGAGCGGCCCCAGGCGGGAGCCATCAACAGAAGAACCAGTATGCTGGAGAACCCCTTCCCGATCGTCCTCACGCATCTCCCTCGCCTTCGCTTCAGAAGAAGTCGAACCATCGGTTCACACCCACAAAAAACGTTGAGCCATCGAACGGTTTGCCCCCGGGGGTGAGGCTGAAACCTTGCTGCAGCCGCGTGTAGCCTCCGGTGAACCCCATCTGCCGGAAACGATATTGTACCAGCGCGTTCATGCTCTTCGTATGATAGGAAGTAGCAAGGTCAGGCGAGGTTGTGTTGCCGTGTGAGACCGAGTAGGACCCGGAGAGAATCAGCCGGCGTATCGGCGAACTGCCCAGGGAAAAGTTATAGCTCTTGCCGCCGAACAGGATCAATGGGGTCAGGTTCGGCACGGGCGGCTGCTCGACACCTACGGGGGTCAGAAGGCCACTCCCGCTGGAAGTCGAATAACCCGCGCTACCCGTCAGGTGGTGCGAACCCAAGCTGGTGGAGAAACTCTGTGTACTGTTCGAGGTGCCCGCCTGCTGCACAATTCCGCTATGGCTGCCCGCATAGGCGCCCGTCCAACGCAGCCTCCAGATGGGGTGGAGAACGGTCGCCCCATAAGTATAGAAAGAGCTCAAATAGCTGATCAGCAGAGTTTGCTGGTTCTGTGAGTAACTGAGGTTGCCAGTGAAGCGCCACCAACCGACATCCCGCGCATAATTCCCGTTGGCGATCAAAGAGACGGCGCTGCTGCCCTTGTTTCCGCCCACGCTATTCGTTCTGAAATCTGCCACCCGGAACGAGCCGGTGATCACTCCCTTGAGGAAGACGCGCGAGGCGGAAAGGCCTCCACCAAACATCGTGGATGTGTAAGTCTGCCCAAGAAACGACTGAGCCCGGCGGCCGACTACGCCATCTGCCGTGATATCGTAGGGCAGCTTGTAAGTGGCAAGGGCATTTATGTCCAGCGAATGAGAACCGGACGACGTAAACAGTTGGTCGGGCACCCCCGAAGCGAGCATTACCTCGGCCAAGTTCGCCGCGAGATTGTCAATGTAATTCACGTTCCCAGTCAGCCCGAGCTTGGTACTGGGGTTGAGGCTGATATTCGCGAAAGCGTTGTTTACCGAGCCGTCGTCGCGGTAGCTCAGGGACTCAGCGGTGAAATTCGAGTGGTTGTAGCCAACCGATGCGCTTCCTCCGAAGGGCAGCCGGTGAGAGACGCCGAACGAGTAACCGTCGCTCGTCGAACTGGCGCTCTCTGCCTGACTCTGCAGAAATGCCGGCAACTCCGAATGGCTCGCGGAATGGTTGTAGTTGGCATTCAAACGGAAACCATCCAGGTCGTAGAGGGAGCGCAACCCAAAAGTCTGGCCGGAGGAGTTACTGGTAGCGTCGCTGCCGTACAACGAGGCTGAACTGCCGGAGCGGCTGTAATAGGCCGACAGGCTGGGCAGCTCTGGAAGGTTCACACCCCAACTTACGCCCAGGTTGTCGCTATTCCCATGCGTGGTGACATCGGGCACACCTGGAATCGCGAAAGTGCCACTGCTGTTGTAGTCCCGGGTGTAGCTCACCGCTCCCGGAAAATGGCTGCCCGCAAAAATAGAGCTGGAAAAGGCGAGACCGGAGGAATTGTCAATCGAACGACTGCCCGAATTGGCACGCGATTGGTCGTAGTAGGGCGTGAAGTTGAAACTCAGGAAGTTAGGGTTGTAATAGAAACCGGCCAGAGAGGCGCTGCCGTTCAAGCCCAGCAGATGATTCGAGGTCTCCTCGTTACCATAGGCCCCGGAGTAGCCCGCCCCGAGAATGCCGGTGAGTTTCGTGAGTTGAGTGTCGCCATACTGGTATTGCGCCGCTGCCGGCAGCGCCGCGAGCAGCAACCCCACCAGCACGAGATGAACCGTTGTCGCGGCAATCCGCATAACTGCCCCTACAGCTCCTCTACTTTTGCGTTCTTTCTCAACTTCACGTCCAGCGCGGTGCGTAGCCGGTCTTCCTTCTCTTTTTGCAGATCTTTGCGGAGCTGACCTTCGACCTCGTCGAACTTCCGAGTGCCGGCCGGAAGATGGCCGTTCAGGCGGAACAGTGTGTAGGTGTTGTCGAGCTGGATGAGGTCGCTGACCTGGCCGGGCTTCATGGCCAGCGCGGCCTTGATAACGACTTCAGGCAGCTGATCGCGCTCCACCGCCTTGTGATCGCCCAGATTGACGCGAAAATCGTCTTCCGAGATCTTCTCCGCCAGCAATCCAAATTCCTGATAGTTCTTGGTGGCTTTGGCCTGGCGCAAGGCATCTTCGGCCCGCCGCCGCGCCTCTTTCATCGCCTCGGCGTTAGCATTGGCCGGGGGCATGATCGAGATGGACTGGAATAGGAAACTTTCCTTGTAGGAAAAACGCGCGGGATACTTCTCGTAATACTCGCGAGCCTCGGCCGGCGAGACCGCCGACTTATCCTTCACTTCGGCTTTCAAGTAGGCGTCAATCAGCAGCGAGCGGCGAATCCGATCCTTGACCACCTGCTCGGAGCCAGAAGCTTCCGCCTGCAGGTAACTCTGATACTCCGCGTGGGACGGGAACTTTTTCTTGAAATCCAGTAGGGCGCGGCTCACCTGCTCGTTGGGCACCGGTGTCTTTTGGCGCTGCGCCTGCTGGTACACCAGTTCCTCGAAGATAATCATCTGGAGCGCGCCCTTGCGGATCTCACCTTCCATCCCTTTTGGAAAACCATTGTGCTGGCGCGCATACGGGAAGATGGTGTACATCTCGCGCAGCAGGTCGCGGTCGGTCATCACCACCCCGTTCACCCGCGCCACTGGCTTGCCGGTAACGGCCTGGTCCGGGCGGGCTGGGTTGGCCAGCGCGGTGGGAGCGTGCGAGGCAACCTGGGCCGAGGCCGATCCCGCCACGGCCGCCAAAACGACGATCGCCGTCAACAGCCGCACGCGCTGCGAAACTCTTTTCATGTCGTTCACTCTTACCCTCACCCCCACTACCCCCTTCGACAAAAACGCAAACCTGAAATCGCGGGGGAGGACAAATGTCCTCCCCGCGAAAAAGAATTACGTGGTCGGAATGTTCGGTGCGTTGTTGTACTCGTTCGCGTGGCTGGCATGGCACTGGCGGCAGAACTGCGCGACCGAGTTGCCCTTATTGCCCGGGTTGTAGTAACCCCGAAGGCCAAATTGCGTCTGGAAGTAGCCTTTCGTTTGGGCAATCGTGCCGTTGTACACGGTCATGACGTGCTGGTTGTGGCAGGTCGTGCACATCACGACCGGCTGGTTGTTGTAATAAGAAGGGCTCACGCCAAAGCCGTAGTTATTGATGAACTCGGTCATCAGCGGGCCGGGGATAATGTGGCCGTTCGCAGCAATGGTGCAATCCCAGTTGCGTCCACCGCAGGCGATAGCGGCGTTCAAGCCCGCCGGGTGGTCGTTCTGGTAATTGTTGGTGCCGCTGGTATCATTGCCGAGCCAGGTGGGAACGTTGCCCGATTGATAGCCGAGGGCGCCGGGGTTCAGACCTTCAGCCGCCCAGTCCACGATGCCAGTCATCATGGCGCCTTTTGCATAGTTGCCATCATGGCAGGTCAGGCAGAGCAGCAGGCCGCCCAGGTCCGGGGTTGTGGCTTGGTCGCTCGTGGGCAGAGTTTCAGCCCACTCGCCGGCATCGCCGAAGTTGATGGTTAAGCCAGCCAGTTGCCCGGGAGCCTGGCCCCACAGGGCCAGGTTGCCATAGAACCCTGTCTGGTCGGTGCCGCCGTTGCCCGCAGGTCCGCTGTGGGGAATGTGGCAGCCCGTGCAGCCGCGCCCATGGTTGTTGTGCGCGCCTTGAACGTCAACGGGCGACTGATAGTTGCTGTTGAGCTGCGCTGCGGCCATGCTCGCGGCGAAGACTACAGCAAGCAGAATAAAGAGTAGTTTCTTCATTGCTATAAAACCTCCTGATGATTTGTGTTGCAACACGTCATTTCCTGCTGCTTCCTGCCGGAGATGAACTGCCTATCTCCGCTTGTCGGCCCGCGGGCCTCCAAACTCATTGCGGCTCCTTGGCTGAGGCATTCTCAGTTCCCGATCGGGCAGCCGCTTTCTTTTCCCGTTCCGCCTGCCGGCGCTCAAACTCGGCTTGCGCCTCGGCTTGCGTGGTGTAACGGAAGATCTGTACCTTGCCGGTCGGGTATTGCTCCACGGTGAAAACCCGGTTCGCTTTGTCGATGGTGACTCCAACCAGTCCCTTGAATTGCGAGGGGAATTTTCCGTGGGTGCCAAAGGCCATCAGCACTTCGCCTTTGTTGCCAAAAATCGTGACCCGGTCCAGCGCCTGGTCCGCCACCCAAATATGGCCGTCGCTGTCCACGGCGATCCCCTTGGGCCGCCCAAACTCCCCCGGAGCGTCGCCGATCTTGCCCCAGGTGCGGACGAAACTGCCCTCCGCGTCGAAGACCTCGATGCGGTTGTTCAGCATGTCGGTGACGTAGAGGTTGCCTTCTTTATCCACCGCGGCGCCGAAAGGCCCACCAAAGTTTCCCTCGGTGGTGAGTTCGTGGTTGTGGCCCGTGGTTCCGATCTTGCGCAGCAACTTGTAGGAATCCGCGTCATAGACCAGCACCTGGTCCAGGCCCGCATCCACCACGTAAAGGAACCGGTTTTCGGTGTCGATCGCCAGGCCCATGGGATCTTGTATGCCCTCGTGAATCTCATCCGTCACCTTGTGCTGGGCGTCGAAGACCAGAACATGGTGCAATTCGCCGTCGGCAACAAACAGGCGGTCGTTGTCGTCGATGGCCAGGCCATTGACCAGAGAGAAGCGTGCGTCTCGGCCGTTGTGGATGTACTCTGTATCCTTGGTCTCTGGGTTGAAGATGAAAATCCCGCCCATCTTCTGGTCGCTCACGTAGAGCTTGCCCTTCGAATCCACTGCCATGCCCAGCGGCCGGATCAGTTGTGGGGGAAGGCGGCGCTGCCCCTTCCGCTGGTCTTCCTGCGTGCCCGCCATGCGATCCATCCAGCCCGCTTTCTTCGTCTTGGCGGGCGGCGGCTCGAGCTTGGCGCCGTAGAGGTCGCCGACATACCGGACCCGCGCGATTTCGGGCGGCGGCGGATATTGCACCTTCGAGTAGTCAATCGGCTTGGGGGCCGGAGCGGGCGCCGGTGCCTCTTTCTTCTTCTTCGCAAAAGCCGGACCCGGCACTGCCAAAACCAGCACCAGCAGCGCAAGTGCCGCCGCTGCTTTCCTCGAAATCGAACGCGGGCCAAGTTCAAACATCTCGTCCTCCATGCATCTCAGCGCACGCCGCTGCCTTCCTTCAGGAAGTCACTGGACTTGTGGCAGGTTCCACAAAACGCCTCGTTGTTCGCCTGGTCCCTCGCCAGAAGCCCGCCTTGGGCCGAAGCGTGGGGCTGGTGGCAGGACAGGCAGCTCAACTTGACCGTGACTTTGTTATCTCTCGGGTCAACCAGGTCTGAAGTCGGATGATTCTGTATCGGGTGGCCGATGCCGTACTTCAGGGGCAGCCGCACCACCTTGCCGAAGTAGTTCTCGGGCAGTTTTACTTTGCCGTTGAAGATGGTCACGATGTGCGCGCTCTCCTCCCGGACGGGCTGGGCATCGGGACCGTGGCACTCCAGGCACAACGCATTTCCCTGCAGGCGGAGCAAATGATCGTTGATGCCGCCGTGCGGCTCGTGACAGGTCGCACATCCTTGACCGAAGGCGGGCTGGTGCAGATGCGCCTTCTTCATCTGGTCTGCCTGTTCGCTGTGGCAACCCAGACAGATGCTCACCGGATCCGTCTTCGGCAGTCCGGGCTGGGCGCTGGCGTGCGGATTGTGGCAGTCGAGACATTCCCCTGACTGCGCGCCCAGGTGCGGCACCTTGGCAGTTTCGATCTTCTTCGCCTGCTCGTCGTGGCAGGTGACGCAGAGCGCCTTGGTATCGGTCTGCGTCAGGACGACCTTGCCGTCCTTCGCCGGCGCATGGCAGATGTCGCAGCTCTTGTCGGCGAACGGAGGATGCTGGAACTTCGCCATCAGTTTGGGCGCCGCCGACTGGTGCGGATCATGGCAGCTCAGGCAGTTCGCCGTGCCGAACGGCTGATTCTGGTGCGCCTTCTGCAGGCCCGCATCCTTGGGATCATGACAATCCACGCACAGCGCCGGGGCGGCCTTGGTCAGATGGAACTGATTTTCGGGCGTCAGCTCGGCGCCAGTCTTGTGCGTAACGTGGCAGGTGTCACAACCCATGTCGAGCGCGGCGTGCCGGCTGCCCTTCTCCGGAACGTTCGTGCCCTGCGTGTGGCAGGTGAGGCAGAGATTGTCTTTCTTCTCCCCGGAGACCGCTTTCAGCAGCTGATTCTTGTTGTCCGAGGTGTGCGGATCGTGGCAGGTCAGGCAATCGCGAATTGCCGGCTGGTGGACATGTCCCTTGATCTGAGTTGCGTCTTTATCGCTATGGCAGGAAAGGCAGAGTTTGTAGGGGGTGGCAGTAATCAACTTTACGCGGGTCGTATCCTTGGTGACCCGAATTTCATGACAGCTGAGACAACCCAGGGCCATCGCGGAATGGACCGCCTTACCTTTCGACTTGTCCGCGTGGCATTCCAGGCACTTGGCAGCGTCGGTGTTCGGTTCCAGGGGAACTGGATGGACCGCGGCGGCGGCCCAAGTCACGGAGAAGGCGGCCACGGCCAGGATGACTGCCACCCTGAGCCTTGCGGCCAGAGGGAGGCCTACCATCATGCCCTTGCGCGCACATCTCGCGTGTTGGGGAAAGCAGTTCACGCGTCCTCCGGAAGGTACAAATGCACGAAGGTCGCCGTCCTCTCGGTCACCGCTGGGTTTCGCAACACTCCTCCTAAGTAGCTGAGGGAGAGTAAGTTGAAAATTTACTCTGGGGGTGTTGTGAATCGCATCAGCACTTGGGCAAGCACTGGATGGGCCTTCTCCCACAGCGGCACTGGTGAAATGACCCAAGTAAGGAAACAGTCCAAGCTCGGTCTTCTGGCTCGGTCTCAATATGGAAAACGATCGCGATATTCCCATAACAGGACTGATTCCACTGCACCGGCAGGCCTGAGGGTATGGTCGACATCACTGCCGCATGTGACCTTGATCACAAAACTTTGGGATCACAGAACTTTCGGTGTGGCGGGCGCTGCAAACTGCGGCCTATGCCCCTTGCAGTTTTGAGAGCGCCCTTTGCGCTGCGGAATCAGCCCTGCGCCGGCCGGGAAACCAGGGACGAGCCGCTCGACCGGCGGGTTCCTCGGAGCCAGAGCCGCAGGCGGTCGATGTAGATGTACACCACCGGCGTCGTAAACAACGTCAGGGCCTGGCTGACAATCAGTCCGCCCACGATGGTGATGCCCAATGGACGGCGCATCTCCGAACCGGTGCCGGTGCCCAGGGCCAGCGGCAATCCACCAAGGAGCGCGGCCATGGTGGTCATCATGATCGGACGGAAACGCAGCAGGCAGGCTTCGTGGATCGCGTCCGTCGGGGACTTTCCGTGTTCGCGCTCGGTGTAGAGCGCGAAATCGATCATCATGATCGCGTTTTTCTTGACCAGGCCGATCAGCAGGATGATGCCGATCATTCCGATCACATTGAGCTCATTCTTCGAGATCAGCAGAGCCAGCAGCGCGCCAACGCCAGCGGAAGGAATCGTGGACAGGATCGTGATCGGGTGGGCGTAGCTCTCATAGAGAATGCCCAGCACGATATACACGGTCAGCAGCGCACACAGGATAAGCAGCCATTCGCTCGATAACGCGTCCTGGAAAGCAGCGGCTGTCCCCTGAAAACCTGCATGGATCGTAGCCGGGAAACCCATGCTTCGCTCGGTGTCCTCGATCACCTTGGTCGCGTCGCCCAGCGAAACTCCTGGAGCTAGATTGAAAGACATCGTCACCGACGGATACTGTCCCTGGTGGTTGACGGCGAGCGCGGTATTGGACGGCCCGAAATGCGCGAGCGCCGCCAGCGGCACCGCCGTGCCATTGTTCGCCCGCACATAGATGCTCTGGAGAGCATCTGGGCTGTTGGCAAATTCCGGGGCCACTTCCATGACCACGTGATACTGGTTCAGTTGCCGGTACATGATTGAGACCTGGCGCTGGCCGAAGGCATCGTAGAGCGCGTTGTCGATATCGGCGGCGGCCACTCCAAGACGCGCCGCCGTGTCGCGGTCAATCACCACGCTGGCTTGGAGTCCCTTGTCCTGCTGGTCGGTGTTGACGTCGCGCAACTGTGGCAGAGAACGGAGTTTCTGCAGCAACCGTGGCGCCCATTCATTCATTTCCGCCAGGCTTTCCCCCTGCAGCGTGTACTGGTATTGGGCCTGCCCCATGCGCCCGCCGATGGTCAGATCCTGCGCCGACTGCATGTACAGAGTCGCGCCGGGGACGACGGCTAGTTTGCCACGCAGGCGTCCGATCACCTGGTCGGCGGTGATTTTGCGCTCGGCGAGGGGCTTGAGAGTAATGAACATGCGTCCGGTGTTGCCGCTGCCAGCAAAGCCCACGATGGTCGAGACGGCCGGATCCTTCATCACGATGTCCACGAACTGCTGCATCTTGCCGCTCATGGCGGTGAAGGAAATGTCTTGCGCGGCCTGCACCGACCCGCCGATACGGCCCGTATCCTGCTGGGGAAAAAAGCCCTTGGGCACAATAATGTAAAGGTAAACGCTGAGACAGGCGGTGGCGATGGTCACCACAAGCGTCAGCGGTTGATGGCGCAGTACCCACGCCAGACTCCGGCGATACCCGCCGAGCATGCGGTCAAAGGTCCATTCGCTGAAACGGTAGATGAAATTGTGTTCTTTCTCGCCGCGCGGGCGCAGAAACTTGGCGCACATGGTCGGCGTCGTGGTCAGCGAAACCAACAGGGATATGCCGATGGTGACGCTGAGCACGACGGCGAACTCCCGGAACAACCGGCCGACAATGCCGGCCATCAGCAGAATAGGAATAAAAACCGCCACCAGCGACGTGCTCATGGAAAGCACGGTGAAACCTATTTCCTTGGCTCCGCGGAACGCCGCTTGCACCGGTGTCATGCCCAGCTCGATAAAGCGCGTGATGTTTTCCAGCACGACAATGGCGTCGTCCACGACGAAGCCAGTGGAGATGGCCAGGGCCATGAGCGACAGGTTATCCAGGCTGTAGCCCAACAGGTACATCACGCCGAAGGTACCGATGAGCGAAAGCGGAACGGCCACGCTGGGAATGATGGTGGCGCGAAATGTGCGCAGGAAGGCGAAAACCACCAGGATGACCAGAACCACCGAAATCATGAGCGTCCGCTCGATGTCGGTGACCGAAGCGCGGACCGTGGTAGTGCGGTCCATCACGACGCTGAGATCGATGGCCGGCGAAATCGCCAACTTCAGTTGCGGCAGCGCCGCACGCACCCGGTCCACGGTGGCGATGATGTTGGCTCCGGGCTGGCGGAACACGATAATCAGGACTGCGGGCTTGCCGTTCGCCAATCCGATGTTGTGGGTGTCCTCGACGGCATCCTGCACATCGGCGACATCGCCGAGCCGGACCGGCGCGCCGTTCTTGTAGCTCACGATCAGGTTGCGGTAGCGCTCGGCGCTGAACATCTGGTCATTGGCGGCGATGGTCCAGGCGTTCACGGGGCCGGAAAGTTCGCCCTTGGGGCGGTTGGCGTTGGCCAGCCCGAGCGCGGTGCGGACCGAATCCAGGCCCACCCCCAGCTTGTCCAGCAGCATGGGGTTCACTTCGGCGCGCACCGCGGGTTTGGCGCCGCCTCCCACGAAGACCGTACCGACGCCTTCCACTTGCGACAGTTTTTGCGCCAGGATGGAGTCGGCGGCGTCATAGATCCTGGGCCGGGGGATGGTGTCGGAAGTGAGTGCCAGAATCAGGATGGGCGCGTCCGCCGGGTTGGCCTTGCGATACGTGGGATTGCCGGGAAGGTTGGCGGGCAGCTGACTGCGTGCGGCATTGATGGCGGCTTGCACGTCGCGTCCGGCGGCGTCGATGTTCCGGTTCAGGTCGAACTGCAGCACGATGCTGGTGGAACCCAGTTGGCTGGTCGAAGTCATCTGGTTGATGCCGGCAATGCGCCCAAACTGCCGCTCCAGCGGAGTGGCTACCGCCGAGGCCATGGTTTCCGGGCTGGCTCCCGGCAAACCGGCCCCGACTTGGATGACCGGGAACTCTACCTGCGGCAGTGGGGCGACGGGCAGAAAGGCAAAAGCCAAAGCGCCCGCCAGCAGCAAGGCCAGCGCCAGCAAGGAAGTGCCCACCGGACGCTTGATGAAGGGAGCGGAGACGTTCATAACGGATCCGCGAGGGCATCAGCGCTGGGTTCCTCGATCGGATTTCCTATCTTGAACCGCGAGAACCTTTGCGCTAACCGGTCAAACCACAGATAAACCACGGGCGTGGTGTAGAGCGTGAGCAACTGGCTCAGGAGCAGTCCGCCGACGATCGTGACTCCCAGCGGATGGCGCAGCTCCGAGCCCGTGCCGCCGCCGAGCGCCAGCGGCAATCCGGCGAGCAATGCGGCCATGGTGGTCATCATGATCGGGCGGAAACGAAGCAAGCATGCCTGGTAGATAGCCGCTTCCGGTGGTTTGTGCTCCACGCGTTCGGCTTCCAGCGCAAAATCAATCATCATGATGGCGTTTTTCTTCACGATGCCGATGAGCAGGATGATGCCGATCAAAGCCACGACCCCGAGATCGTTGCCCGTGAGTAGCAGCGCCACAATGGCGCCGACGCCCGCCGAGGGCAGCGTGGAAAGAATCGTGACCGGATGAATGTAGCTCTCGTAGAGCACTCCGAGGACGATATAGACCGTGATGATGGCGGCGACAATCAGCCACGGCTCAGATGAGAGAGAATTGTGGAAAGCAGCGGCGGTCCCCTGGAAACTGGTGTTGATGCTCGGTGGCAGATCGATTTCCTGTCCGGCTTGCTCAATCGCCTGGGTGGCCTCGCCCAGGGAAACACCCGGGGCCAGGTTGAATGACAGGTTGACGACCGGAAACTGGCCCAGGTGATTGATTGCCAGCGGGGCATTGCGCTGCTCGAACCGGGCGAATGCGGAAAGCGGAACTTGCGCGCCGCCGGACGCGCTGGTGGCCGGCGCGCCGCTGCCTGAGGTTCCGGTCGCCGATGTGCCGGCGGACATGCCCGCGATTGACGCCCCAGTGGATGATTTGACGTAGATGTTCTTCAAGACGTCTGGGCTCGTCTGGAATTGCGGATCCGCTTCCAGCACCACGTGATACTGGTTGAGCTGCGTAAACATGGTGGAGACCTGCCGCTGCCCAAACGCGTCGTAGAGCGTATCGTCGATAGCCTGCGGCACGATGCCCAATCGCGAAGCCGTGTCGCGATCGATGACCAGGTTGGCTTGCAATCCGTTGTTCTGCTGATCGCTGGCCACGTCGCGCAAGGCGGGCGCAGATTGCAGCCTGACCAGAAGCTTCTGCGCCCAAACCGCCAACTCGCTGGCGTCGGCGTCCTCCATCGAATACTGGTACTGGGTCCGGCTCACCCGGCTTTCGACGGTCAGGTCCTGCACCGGCTGCATGTAAAGCGTGATGCCTTCCACCTTCGCCAGTTCCGGCTGCAGATCGCGAATGATCTGGGAAGCCGTCTCTTTACGCTGATTGCGCGGCTTGAGATTGATCTGGATGCGGCCACTGTTCGGCGTGGTGTTGATTCCGTCCACGCCGATGAATGAGGCCAGGTTGTCAACGTTCGGATTCTTGAGAATCACGCCGGCCGCGGCCTGCTGCCGCTGCGCCATGGCGACAAAGGAAATATTCTCCGGCGCTTCGGAGATCCCCATGATCACGCCCGTATCCTGTACCGGGAAAAAGCCTTTGGGCACGTACACGTAAAGCAGGAGCGTGGCGATCAGGGTTGCTACCGTGACCAGAAGAGTAGTGGTCTGATGTTTGAGGACAAATGTCAGGGTACGGCCGTAAAAGGCGATGACGCGGTTGTAGAAATCTTCCGAGGCGCGGAACAAACCCGATTCTTTCCCAGAGTGTTTGGGTTTCAGCAGCTTCGCGCACATCATCGGTGTCAGGGTCAGCGAGACCACCGCCGAAACCAGAATCGTGACCGCCAGGGTCACGGCAAACTCGCGGAAGAGCCGGCCGACGATGTCTCCCATGAACAGCAGCGGGATCAGCACCGCGATCAGGGAAACGGTCAGCGACACGATCGTAAATCCAATCTGTCCCGCTCCCTTGAGCGCGGCTTGCAGGGGAGACTCCCCTTGTTCGAGATAGCGATTGATGTTCTCGATCATCACGATCGCGTCATCCACCACGAAGCCCGTCGAAATCGTGAGGGCCATCAGCGTCAGGTTGTTCAGGCTGTAGCCGAGCAGGTACATCACTCCGAAAGTTCCCACCAGCGAGAGAGGCACCGCGACGCTGGGGATGACGGTGGCAGCCAGATTCCGCAAAAACAGGAAGATGACCATCACCACCAGAAAAACGGTGAGCATCAGTTCGAACTGCACATCGTTCACGGAAGCGCGAATCGTCTGCGTGCGGTCGATCAGGATCTGAACCTTGACCGCGGGGGGCATGGAAGCCTGCAACTGCGGCAGAACCTTCTTGATGCGATCGGCCACGCTGATGATGTTGGCCCCTGGCTGACGCTGAATATTCAGCAGGACCGCGGGCGTGGTGTTGACCCAGGCCGCCTGCTTCACGTTTTCCGCGCTGTCCACCGCGGTGGCTACGTCCGACAGACGCACCGGGGCGCCGTTCCGGTAGGCGACGACCACTCCGTTGTATTGCTGGCTCGAGAGCAGCTGGTCGTTGGCGCCAATGGTGAACGATTGCCGCGGACCGTCAATCACTCCCTTGGCCTGGTCCACGTTGGCGGCGGCCAGCGCCGCGCGCACATCTTCCAGGCTCAACTGGTAGGAAGCCAGAGCCGTAGGATTGGCTTGCACCCGAACCGCCGGCTTCTGCCCGCCGCTGATCGAGACCAGACCCACGCCCGAAAGCTGCGAGATCTTCTGAGCCAGGGCTGTCTCCGCCAGATCCTCGACCCGCGACAACGGCAGCGACTCGGAGGTCAGGGCCATGGTCAGGATGGGAGCGTCTGCCGGATTGACCTTGCTGTAGATCGGGGGGTTGGGAAGGTCACGAGGCAGGTAGGTGGTGGCGGAATTGATCGCGGCCTGCACCTGCTGCTCTTCGACGTCGATGTTCTGAGCCAAAGCGAACTGCAGAGTGATCAGCGAGCTGCCAAACGAACTGGTCGAGGTCATCTGGTTCAGTCCGGGGACTTGGCCGAACTGCCGCTCTAGCGGAGCGGTGACCGAAGACGCCATCACGTCGGGAGCAGCTCCCGGGTAGAACGTCATGACCTGAATGGTGGGGTAATCCACCTCCGGCAGGGCGGAGACCGGCAGTTGCCGGTAGGCGACCGCGCCCACCAGGAGCACGGCCACCATCAACAAGGAGGTCGCGACCGGGCGCAGGATGAAAATGCGAGACGGGCTCATGACGTCGGAGCGGCAGCCGCGGGCTGTGCAGCGTTAGAGTTAGGGGAACGGCCGCGGGGTTCAACCTTCGCCCCTTTCTGCAGCTTGTCCTGGCCGTCGGTGACCACGATGTCCCCGGCTTCCAGGCCGCTGGCGATGGCACTTTGATTCGACTGCGTCAGGGCGACGGTCACAGAACGGGCTTCGACCGTTTTGTCGGGCTTGACGACATAAACAAACGTTCCCTGCGGCCCGCGTTGCACCGCCACACTGGGGACCACCGTGACGTTTTTCTGGACGTCGAGTGCCAGGCGAATGTTGACAAACTGATTCGGAAAGAGCACGCCGTCTCTGTTGTCGAAAGTCGCCTTCAGCCGGGCCGTGCCCGTCGTCACATCAATCTGGTTGTCGATGGTCAGTAGTACGCCGGTGGCCAGCTTGATTTGGTTGTCCCGACTGAAGGCGTCAACCTTCAGCGTTCCCTGCTTCATTCGCTGCACCACGACCGGCAGGCTGTCTTCCGGCAAGGTGAAGATGACCGAGATCGGCTGCAATTGCGTGATGACCAGCATGGGGTTCTGATCGGAGGCGTGGACGATGTTGCCGGCGTCCACCAGCCGCAAGCCGATGCGGCCACTGACCGGCGCCGTGATGTGGCAATAGTCGATCTGCAGCTTCGCGTTGTCGATCGTCGCCTGGTCGCCGCGGACTGCCCCTTCGAACTGGTCGGCAGCGGCTTTCTGGGTGTCCACCTGCTGCTGCGACATGGCGCCGGATTGATTCAGCAAATCCTTAAAGCGCTGGTAGTTCAGCTGCGCGTCCCGCAGTTGCGCCTGGTCTTTATACAACTGGGCCTGCGCCTGTGCCAGTTGCACCTGGTAAGGACGGGGATCGATCAGGACCAGCAGATCCCCCTTGTTGACCTGCTGCCCCTCCCGAAAATTCACCTGCATAAGTTGGCCGTCCACCCGGCTCTTCACGCTCACCGTGTTGAAGGCGGTGACCGAACCCAAGCCGGTCAGATACACCGGCATGTCCTCGCGAACCGCGGTGAAAACCGCGACCGGAACGGCTCGGGCTGTGGGATCCTGCTTGCCCTTCTGGGAGGCTGACCCCTGACAACCGGCCAAAGCCAAAAGCAGGGCCAATGACGCTGCCGGAGCGGCAAGTCGCAGGATTGGACTTCTATGCGGCGCAAAGCCACAGATTTGCAGAATTCGTCGTCGAATCGTTCTCATATTTCCCATAAGTGGATTCCCACGACGGCCAGGCGCGGAAAACAGCACTACAAGAATACTCCTCCAAATGGATGGCAGTTTGAAAGCAAAGGATGGTAAAGCTTTGTAAATCACACATTCAGAACCGCGGCTCAGAGTTTGGCCACAATCCGGCCAACGGACAGGTCTGGAAGAATGCTTACACCCATAAATGAATGAATACTTATTCATTCTACGGTCAAGCCCAAGTCCGGGGCCGCAGGGCACATCGAGCAAGCCGCCAGGAAACGCCCTTGTAGCGCCGGCATCTTGCCGGCTGTCGCGAGGGCATCTTGCCCTCGAGGGTGGGAGCGGGGACGCCTCCACGACAGCCGCCGGGACGGAGGCGCTACATTTGGCGCGGAGGCCGTTGGGCAGCCCATCACCCAAGCGTGTGACTCCGATCACCGGGGACTGGTGATGGGTGAAATCCCGGCTGGCCCCCGCCGGAGTGGGTGATTTGGCCCAAACCGGGGCCCCGAGACACCCTGGCGCGATGTCGCTATTCAATTGAATCTAAATATGTTAACGGCTGCTTCCGCTCTGGCGCGGAAAGTGCACTTCCAGGACCGGGAAAAGGGAGAGACATGGCCGTGGACTTCGGCGCAGTGGCCCGCAAAACCTGGCAGACCTTGGCTTCGATTAAGACCGGCGTGGTGCTTCTGATTCTGGTGGTGATTTTTTCCGCCGCCGGCACGATCGTGTTGCAGCGGCCCATCACCGAACCGGACGAGATGCAGAACGCGTATTCGCCGCAAGCCCTCCGCTTCCTGGATGCGGCCGGACTGACCGACGTGTTTCACGCCTGGTGGTTTCTGGGCCTGATGCTGCTGGTCAGCTGCAGCATCATCGCCGCCTCGATCGACCGCTTTCCCAATTCGTGGCGTTACTTCTCCCGCCCCTACAAGTATCCCGACGAGAGTTTCCGCCGGGTTTTGCATCCGCAGCAGCAGGTCGCGATCGCGGATGAAGAGAGCGGCCTGGTGGCGGCGGAGCGGGCGCTCCACTCTCTGGGACTCAAGCCGGAACGGGTGGTGCGGGAAGACCACTTCGCCATCTTCGCCGAGCGCCACCGCATCTCCGAGATGGCGGTGTACATGGTGCACGCCAGCCTGCTGCTGATTTTCTTCGGCGCCATCGTGGACGGGATCTGGGGCTGGCGAGGCACGTTGCAGCTGAATGAAGGCGAAACCTCCGCCACCGTCGTGTTGCGCGACGGCACCACCAGGGCATTGCCCTTTGCCATCCGCTGCGATGAGGCCGGACAGGAAAATTACAAGGACGGCACCCCGAAGAAGTGGTGGTCGAAGCTGGCCGTGGTCAAGAGCGGACAGGATGTCCGGAACAAGGAAATCGTTGTCAATGATCCGCTGGTGTACAGCGGCGTTCGCTTTTATCAGTCCAGCTTCGGACTCAACGGCAAGGTGGAGAAGCTGGTGATGGAAGCCAGTCCCACCGCCGGCTCCGGCGAGAAACGGCAGATTGCCTTCGCCCTGAACGAAACCGCAGCGCTCGATGCCGGCACGGCGGTTCGTTTCGCCGAATTTATTCCCGACTACGCGGTGCGCGACGGCCAGGTGTACAAGAAGTCGAATCAGTTGGAGAGCCCGGCGGTGCATCTTGTGGTCAGTTCGAAATCTTCCGGCAGAAGATTCGACGTGTGGCTGCCCGCGAGCGTGGGAGCCGGCGAGAACGCGCAGGCGCCCTACCAGTTTGACCCGAAGGATTTGAGGATGGGCCATTTCACCGGGTTGCAGGTCTCCCATGAACCGGGCCAGTGGGCCGTCTGGTCGGGGGTTGTGCTGTTGGGGTTGGGACTGGCATTCGTGTTCTACGTGGTGCACACACGCTTCTGGGTGGTACCCATCCGGGATGCCAGGACAGCCAAGCACTCGCTGTGGATTGGCGGAAGCGCCAACCGCAACCGAGACGCTTTCGAACAGCGCTTCAACGATCTGGTTGCCTTGGTGGAAACGGAACTGAAGCCCATTCGCATGACCTCTCCGCGCGAGAAGGTCGCATCCGTCGCCGCACGCTAACCGGCGATGTGGAGGATCGAAACATGGCACGAGTAAGAGCGGAACAGCAGCCCAGCACCGGCAGGACCCTGATCGTACTGGTAGGCCTGGGAATTGCCTTCCTGCTGCTCATGGCTTTTCTGAATGTAGTCAAGGGTGGGAACCTGCTGAACGAGGCCAACCTGCTCTATGCCGCCCTGATTTTCTACGCCGGGGGCGCGGCCCTGTACCTGGGATTCGGCGTGACCGGGACGGAATCGTACGTCAAGTTCGCCTCGCTTGCGACTTGGATGGGACTGATCGCCTGTACCGGCGCGGTGGCCCACCGCTGGGTCGAAGCGGGGCATCCGCCTTTTGCCAGCGTGTACGAAATGTTGCTGAGCTTTGTCTGGACCCTGGCCGCGCTCACCCTGGTCGCAGAGAAGAAGTACGGAGTGAAGGTGATTGGCACCGTCACCATGCCGGTGGCGATTGTGGGCGTGGTGCTGATGCAATTGTTGCGAACCGAGGTCCATCCCCTGGTCCCGGCGTTGCAATCCACCTGGCTGCACGTGCATGTGACGCTGGCTATGCTGGCGTATGCGGCCTGTGCCCTGAGTTTTGCCCTGGCCATGATGTTCCTGATCCAGGACAAGATGAAAACCGAGACCTTTCTCGCCGTAACCAGCGCGAGCACACTGGCCATCTATGCCGGCATCGTTTTCACCCGCTTTGAAAAGTGGGGCGGGTTGAACGTAGTGGCTTGGGACGCGGAACAGAAGTCAGAGGTTTTTTTGTCCGAAGGAGTGCGCTTGTTTGTGACCATCCCGGATTTGGGCTGGCTGATGGCGCTGTGCCTGATGGTAGTGGCGTCGCCGCTGGTCTTCTTCGCCCTCGCGCTCTGGAAAAAGGATCCGAGTTTCCTGGCCGTTGCCAACCGTGCCGTCTTCGTCAGCCTTCTGCTGCAGGTAATGGCGCTGGCCATGTTCCTGGTGCGCACGCGGGACGGCCGCTATGGCTCGCTGGATGCCGAAGGCTTGTATGCCACCAGCCTCGTCACTAGCCCCTTCATCCTCTCGGGCCTGGTGGGAGGAATCTTCATCTCTCTGCTCTATCTGCTGCTCTTGTGGCGGCGGCCGGACCTACAACGGCTCCTGCCCAACGCGGACGACCTGGACCGGATCACTTACAAGACCATCGGAATCGCCTTCCCCCTGCTCACCTTGATGATTGCGGCCGGCGCCTACTGGGCGAACCAGACCTGGGGATCGTACTGGAGTTGGGATCCGAAGGAGACCTGGGCCGCCATCACCTGGCTGGTGTACGCCGGCTACCTTCATATGCGCGTCACCCGCGGCTGGCGCGGCCGCCGGGCAGCCTACTTTGCCATCCTGGGATTTGGGGTCGTGATGTTCACCTTCTTCGGCGTGACCTACCTGCTCCCCGGACTGCATGCCTATGCCTGATGCGGGAGTAGAGACGCAGCTTGCTGCGTCTCCGTTCGCAGGCAGAGACGCAGCGAGCTGCGTCTCTACGCACGTCTTTACGAAAGCCCGCAGAGCTTCCAGCTTGTTCACCGGCAAGCCGACAGACGATAATGCAGCCAGCATTGCTGGTGGAGGAGAGCGTGGCCGTGTCGTCGATGCGCGTGAACTGGCAGTTGAAGACCCTGTTGCCGGTGGCCGTCGTGCTTCTGGCGGGCATGCTCCTGTTCCTGCTTTCGACGGTCTCGCTGCGCGGTACCGAACGCCACCGTGTGCTGGTCATTGCCGGGGCGGGTGCCGTGGCCATCTGCGGCGTGCTGATTGTAGCCCTGGCCTCCATCATCCAGCGTCCCATGATCGAACTGCAGGATCAGATGGAACGAGTGGGAGAAGGCGATTTGAAGGCCTCGGTAAGCTTCGCCAGGCGCAATGACGAAATCGGGGACCTGGGCCGGAACTTCAACCGCATGGTGCAGCAGTTGCGCGAGAGCCGCGAGGAAATCGAGCACCTGCACCGCACCCAGATGTCGCGCGCCGAGCACTTCGCCACCCTGGGCGAGCTGGCCACAGGATTGGCCCACGAGATCCGCAACCCGCTCGCCGGGATCGCCGGGGTGATCGAGATTGTGGGACGCGATCTGCCCGCGGCCAGTCCCGCCTTGACGGTGGTGAAGGAAGTGCGCCACGAGATCACCCAGATCAACCGGATTCTGACCGACCTGCTGGAGACGGCGCGCCCCCGGCCCCCACAGATGCGCTCCAGCGACCTGAATACGACCGTCGAGCATGCCGTCATGCTGGCCCGCCAGCAGGTGCGTTCCAGGCCGATCAAGATCGAGTTTGTCCCCGAGCACAGCCTGCCCGGGGTGGAGCACGACAGCGACCAGATTCACCAGGTGCTGCTGAACCTTCTTTTGAATGCCGAGCAGGCGATCGAGGGTCCCGGCCAGGTGCGAGTGGCGGTGCTCGAACAGGGAGACGCGGCCGTGGTCACCGTGTCGGACACGGGCCGTGGCATCCCCGCCGAACACCTCCCCAACATCTTCCGCCCGTTCTTCACGACCAAGGGGCACGGCACCGGACTGGGACTGTCGCTGGCGCGGCGGATCGTCGAAGAGCACCGCGGGCAAATCGATGTCGCCAGCGGCCCGGGCAAGGGCACGACTTTTTCCGTCCGATTGCCGGTTCGACAGCCGATGGCCGGCTCGTAGAGTTCGGCTGAGCGACGGCGCTGCGTTTACAAGAGCGGGCGCCCTCCGGATGACATTAGGGAATGAAGAATTGCGCGAAGTGTTCCACGTGGAACATTTGTACCGGCCATATTGTATGTATATTTATATACTGACATACAAGTGAAACAAAACGTAGGGTGTTAGGCGACGCCGGAAGTCGGCGGCCGGGCCTGGGCCCGCAAACGCCTCCCTCTATTGTCAAGCGCGCCTGTCCTCCCTTACCCTGCTGCGCATGGGAAATCTCCTGAAGTCTACTTTGCTCTCGTCGGCTTTGGCCCTGTTTCTTGGATCCAGCCGGCTGCTGTGTCCAGCGCAAACGGCGAATTTCTCGCTGGAACAGGTTACGAGTTCGCCGTTCCCGACCAATCTCGTCGTTGCCGAACACGCGGGACGGATCGCCTGGGTGTTTGCCACCAAGGGCGCGCGCAACGTGTGGGTCGCGGACGCGCCAAACTTTGAAGCGCGGGCCGTGACGCACTTCGAAACCGACGACGGTATGCCGATTGCGGCTTTGAAGCTGACCCCGGATGGCCGGACGGTGGTCTTCGCTCGCGGCAGCGAGACCAACAAGGCGGGCGAGGTGGCAAACCCCACCAGCGGTGTCGAGAAACGCGTGCAGCAGGTTTGGGCGGCAGACGCGGACAAGGGCGAACCGCGCCTGCTCGGCGAGATGGGGTGTGATGAAGAAGGTTGCGAGGACATTCAGATCTCGCCCAACGGCGAATCGGCTGTCTGGGCGGCGAAGAAGCAGATCTGGATCGCGCCCGTCTCCGGAAAGGAGAAGGCCCAAGTCCTCACGTTCGCGCGGGGGAACAATCAGGAGCCGAAGTGGTCGCCGGACGGGAAGAAGGTCGCGTTCGTCAGCGATCGCGGCGAGCACAGCTTCATCGCGATCTATGAGTTTGGCCGGAACAACCTGCGCTACGTCGCCCCCAGCGCCGACCGCGACCTGTATCCGCGCTGGTCCCCGGACGGAAGCCAGCTCGCCTTCGTGCGTCTGGTGGGCAAGCCGATGAAGCAGCCGCTGATTCCGCAGACACCGCTGCCCTGGGCCATCTGGGTCTATGACGTGGCGAAGGACGCCGGCCGCGAAGTCTGGAAGAGCGGGCGGGCGCTAGACGATTCACTTCCCCAGCTGACCGCCGACGTGTCGTTTCAGTTCGCGGCGAGGAACCGGATCGTTTTCTCGTCGGAGCAGGACGGCTGGAACCATCTGTATTCCGTTTCGACGTCAGGCGGTCCCGCGATGTTGCTGACGCCGGGAAAATACGAGACTGAAGATGTGGCGCTGAGCGCGGACAAAACCTCAGTGCTCTATTCCTCCAATCAGGACGACGTGGACCGCCGGCACTTGTGGCGGGTCGGCGTGGAGGGAGGAACTCCCCAGGCCATAACGAAGGGCGAGACGATGGAGTGGACGCCGCTGGAAGTCGCGGGGAAAGTCGTGTGCCTGGGTTCGACCGCCACCAGCCCGGCCATGCCCTACGTGGTGACGCCGCAGGGCCGCGCCATGATCGCCAAGAGCGCTCTGCCGGCGGATTTTCCCTCCGCCCAACTCGTCGTGCCGAAGCAGGCGATCTTCAAGTCCGAAGACGGGTGGGAGATCCATGGGCAGTTGTTCGAACCCAAGCAGGCGGGGCGGCGCCCGGCGCTGATCTTTATCCACGGCGGATCCATCCGGCAGATGATGCTCGGCTTCCATTACATGGATTACTACCACAATGCCTACGCCATGAATCAGTACCTGGCCAGCCGCGGATATGTCGTGCTTTCGGTGAACTATCGCACCGGCATTATGTACGGCCGGCATTTCCGCGAGCCGGCCGATGGCGGGCCGCGCGGCGGGGCTGAATACAAGGACATCGTGGCGGCGGGCCGATATTTGCAGACCTTGCCGAATGTTGATCCAAAACGAATCGGGCTGTGGGGCGGATCGTATGGCGGCTATCTGACGGCCATGGGCCTGGCGCACAATTCCGACTTGTTTGCGGCTGGAGTGGACTTGCACGGCGTGCACGACTGGTCGGCGTTCAAGGAAGAGTTCCCGGCGGATGCCCCGGATCGTGACGCAGCGATGAAACTGGCGTTCCAGTCATCGCCGAATGCCGCGATTGCGACCTGGAAGTCGCCGGTACTTCTCATCCAAGGCGACGACGATCGCAACGTCGACTTCTCCCAGACCGTGGACCTGCTGCAACGCCTGCGCGCGCAGAAAGTGCACGTCGAAGAGTTGATTTTCCCAGACGAGATCCACGGCTTCCTGATGTGGAAGAGCTGGATCCGGGCGTATGGAGCGGCGGAGGAGTTCTTTGAGAGGGAGCTAAAGTGAGGATCATTTGTAATGTGTGATTTGTAATTTGCGATTGAAAACAGTACCTGCGGAGACGACTTGGGCTCCCTTGGAACCATTACCAACAAATCCACGCGTCCCTCTGACGCTCCTCCGGTAGCACAAGTCGGTGACGGGTCTAAACTCACCAGACCGCGAAGCTCTTCAATTACCAATTACAAATTATCAATTACAAATTCCTTCCGTATCCTCTCCCAGGTCACCTCCAGCGCCTCGGGCATGACGCGGGTTTCGCCGATGACGCTGATGAAGTTGGCGTCGGCGATCCAGCGCGGCAGGACGTGCATGTGGAGGTGTCCGGCGATGCCGGCACCGGCGGCCTTGCCCAGGTTCATGCCGAGATTGATCCCGTCGGGACGATATAGAGACCGCAAAACCGACTCCATGCGCTGGCTCAGGGCCATCATCTCCTGGGCGGCATCGGCGGGCAGCTTCTGCAGTTCGTCGAGGTGGGCGTAAGGCACGATCATGACGTGCCCGTTGGTATAGGGGTAGATATTGAGGATGACGTAACAGTGAGCGCCGCGGTGGACGATGCGAGCCTGCTCGTCGCTCAGCTTCGGCGCATCGCAGAAGATGCAGCCGGTCTCCTTATCCGCGTTGGTCACATAGGCATAGCGCCACGGGGTCCAGAGAAAGTCCATGGGGGGAGGGTAGCAGAACCGGGCAAGCGCGTTAATAGCCGTTTTCAGGCCACGGGAGCCGGAATTCAGCGATGGGTAACCCGTTACCAAAATGGGACGGCGGGAGGGCAATGTAACGAGGGAATGAATTCTGGGTGGGGTGGGGTAAGGGGTGTTTTTCGGGTTTGACACTGCTCGGAAGCGGTTGCTATAGTCGGAGAGTCCCCTTTGGACGCGGGTTGGATTCGACGTTCCGGCAGCTGGGATTGTCCTAGGGTCGTCCGCCAGGATGGCCTCAACACAAGCAAAGACCACGCCAGCAGTCCGCTACACCACGTCCCGCATCTGTCGCGCAGCAGCGTGCGCGGCCCGAGAGGCTATGACCTTGTTTGACGACAGCACCGCCCACAACCTCGAACCCATGACACCAGCAAATGACACGCACACCGGCGGCCCGGCCGTAGAAGAGAATCCGGAGCCCGCACAACCCACAACCGCGGAACCCCAAGCTTCTGCCCCTGAGACTCCCGTTTCCGCCCATGAGACTCCCGTTTCCGCCCCTGAGATTCCGGCGGCAGCCAGCCCCGACGATTTTGCCGCCGCGCTCGAGAACTTCACGACCGAGACGGAAGAGGCGGTGGGCGAAGACCACGTGATCAAAGGCACGGTGATCAAACTGACCGCTACCCATGTGGTCGTGGATGTTGGGGCAAAGTCGGAAGGCATGGTGCCGATCGCTGAAGTGCTGGACCACGAAGGCCAGCCCCGGTTCCAGCCGGGCGACGAGATCGACGTGATGCGGGAGAAGGGCGAGACGGAAGAGGGCTACATCAAACTCTCGCACCAGCGGGCGCAGCGGCTGCGGGCCTGGGATGAAATCGAGCGTGCCTACAACGAGAAGAAGCCGATTCGCGGCGTGGTCGTGGACCGCATCAAAGGCGGCCTGACGGTGGAGATCCAGGGGGCGCGGGCCTTCCTGCCCGGGTCGCAGGTCGACCTGCGGCCGATCCGGAACCTGGACGGCATGAAGGGACAGACCCTGGAAGTCGCCGTAATTAAGCTGAACAAGAAACGCGGCAACATCGTGGTTTCGCGCAAGCAGCTGCTGGAAGAAGAGCAGGCGGACAAGCGCGGCAAGACACTGGAACATCTGGCGGAAGACGGGATTCTTACGGGCGTGGTCAAGAACCTGACCGAGTACGGCGCGTTCGTGGACCTGGGTGGAATTGACGGGTTGCTGCACATCACCGACATGTCGTGGGGACGGCTGACCCATCCTCGCGACCTGGTGAACGTGGGCGACCAGATCCAGGTGAAAGTGCTGAAGTACGATAAGGACAAGCAGCGGGTCTCACTGGGCTTCAAGCAGCTGACCCCCGATCCGTGGCTGGATGCCGAGCACCGCTATCCGGTGGGCGCACACGTGCAGGGACGGGTGATCAGCGTGACCGATTACGGCGCCTTCGTGGAACTGGAGCAGGGGATTGAAGGCCTGGTCCACGTCAGCGAAATGACGTGGTCGAAGCGCATGAAACACCCCTCCAAGCTGGTGAACGTCAACGACCACGTGGAGTGCGCGATCCTGAGCGTGAATCCGACGGAGCGGCGGATCTCCCTGGGCATGCGGCAACTGGCCTCGAACCCCTGGGATACGTTGCACGACAAGTATCCGGTGGGGGCGACGGTGGAGGGCCGGGTCCGCAACCTGACCGAGTTCGGCGCGTTCATCGAGATTGAAGACGGCATTGACGGGCTGGTCCACGTCAGCAACCTGAGCTGGACCAAGCGCGTGAAACACCCTTCGGAAATCCTGAAGAAAGGCGACCGGGTCAAGGCGGTGATCCTGGCCATCGAACCGGACAAGCGGCGCCTCTCTCTGGGCGTGAAGCAGTTACAGCCGGACGTGTGGGACACGTTCTTCGCGCAGCACCGGGTGAACGACGTTTTGCACGGCAAGGTTCTGCGCGTGGCTAATTTCGGCGCCTTCGTGGAGATCGCAGAGGGCATCGAGGGTCTGTGCCACAATTCGGAGGCGGTGGATGGCAACGGGCAGCCGCTCCACCTGGAGCCGGGCCAGGAGCACGACTTCAAGATCATCAAGATGAACCCCGAGGAGAAGAAGGTGGGCCTGAGCATCCGCGCGGTGGGCGAAGAAGCGTCGCGCCAGGAGCTCGAATCCTACAAGCATCCGGCCTCTTCTTCTACGAGCACTACGATCGGCGATCTGATCTCATGGAAGCGGGCGGGCGGGGACAGCAACTGAACTTCTTTCCCGCGGATCAACGCAGATTTTCGCAGATCAAAACGAAAGGGCTAACGCCTATAGGCGGCCTTTTTGTGTGATCACCCACGCGAACGGGGACAGTAACTAGACTTCTTTTCCGCGGATCCGCACGGATTTTCGCAGATCAACAACGAAAAGCTGCAGGAAATCTGTGCTTCCTGTGTCCCCTGTTTGACCTTAAGCTGTTCCCCGGGCCAGCTTGACTTCCACCTGCTGCCGGTCTTGCTCACTCACCCGGAAAAGCTCCCGCGGCTGCAAGTGCATCGTGCTGGCGAGGAACAGCTCTGGAATCTGGCCAATACGCGTGTTGTAGGTGTTCACGTCGTCGTTGAAAAACTCGCGCCGGTCGGCGATGCGCTCCTCGAGTTCGGAAATACGGTTCTGCAAGGCCAGAAAGTTCTGGTTGGCTTTCAGGTCGGGATAGTTCTCGGCAACGGCAAAGAGTGAGCGTAACGCGCCCGTCAACCACAGGTCGGCCTGCGCCTTCTGCGGAATGCTGGCGGCGTTGAGGGAAGCGGCGCGCGCCCGCGTCACCGCCTCCAGCGTCTCGCGCTCGTGCTCCATGTAGCCCTTAACGCAGGCGACCAGGTTGGGGACTTCGTCGTGGCGCTGCTTGAGCAGCACATCGATATTGGCCCAGGCGCGGTCGTTGTCGTTGCGCAGCCGGACCAGTTCGTTGTAGAGGATGATGACGTAGGCCAACACCCTACGGTCACCAGGCCAGCTGCGGTCGTCATCAGGATCGACATCCCCATCGCATGCTCCTAGTACATCTTCCAATAGCCCAACAGCAGGGCCAGACACCCCAGCGTCAAGCCCGCGCCGATCAGCACCGCCTTCAGCGATCCCTTGCCAACCACGCTCATGGCCTGCTGGTCGGGCCGGCTCGAAATCAGGAAGGTGCGTTCGTGCTGACCTTTTGCGATCAGGTTACGGTCATGCGCATCCTGCGGTTGCGGGTTCTCCACGCAGGTGCCGGAAACGAAATATTCTTGCCCGGGCAGGATCAGGTATTCGCGCAGACGAAAGCGTCCTTGCGCCACCTGGCTTGGCTGGTGAAGCAGAATTTCTGGCATCGTCCCGCTGCTTTGCATCTGCCGGATGTGCTCCAGAGCGAACTGCCGGCGCGCTTCCTTTTCGGGATCAGCCAGGGGCCCGCGCGAGGCCAAAACCTTTTCCATCAGGCCCACGGGGAGATGTCCGGTCTTCTGAACATCGGGAACAGCCTGCAAGAACTGTCGAAAAGCTTCTATGCCTTGCTGCTTGGCAGGATCGAGGGAGCCTTGCTCGAGTCTCTGGTCCAGCTTGTGGTCCAACCAGTGTGAGACCTTATCGGTCATATGGTGGACCTGGGCGTAGGTGACGTAAGTGAGCAGGTCGGAATCGCTGGCCACTGCCATCGTGCCCGCCGTGGCGGCCGCCTGCGAGTCCACGACCCGCTCCTGGGTTGGCGGCAGGTCAATCTCGGCGTCGTGCGCGTCAATCAGGATGCGGCCGGTTTCATCTGCGACGTAGAGCTTGTAGCCATCGGCGTCGGTGCACAGGTGTTCCCAGCCACTGCTCCGGCCGTGCGTCTCCCAGTGGTCGATCTCCACGCGATAAAAACAGCAGGCGGTCTTCGATACGGGACTCGTGAGGACTTGGGCGCTCTCCGCTTTGCCGTGGATGTGGACAAAGCCCATCGGCACGCTCCGGATCGGCATCCGCGGCGTGTCTTCCAGCACCTTGTATTCCCGGAAGCTGCGAATGCCCTTGTAGAACGTGTAAATCCCCACACCCATCCCGAGAAGCAGTGCCCCGCTCGGATCAGAATGACGGCTCATGTGGTGGGAATGCTAGCGGATGGCTTCACGCCAGGCAAGGGAACATTCCCGAGGCCCTTGCAGGCGCACGGCAGACACCCCTTGGGTCGAGGCTGAGCCGCGTGCTGATTACTTGGTGTCGATTTTCAGAGTGATATACAGCTGCTGGCGATTGTCGAACTGGCTCACACTTTTCGTGTCGCTCTTGTGCCCGTTGTATTGCGCGTACACTTCGTAATCTACACTGGGCTGGAGAGAGGGAAAACGATAGGCTCCGTCCTGACCGACGATGTAGGTCTTGACGGCACGGGTGCGAGTGTTGGTCAGATAGACGACCGCGTTGGGCAGCGGGTTATCGCCGCGGTCCAACACCTTGCCGGTCAACAGGCGAGTATTGTCCCCTTTGGGGGTGTGGCCAAACTGCGGGGGCGGAGCGGCTACGGCCAGCGCCAACAGCAGCAGAAGCGAAGCCGCGACAAGCGCCTTCTTCATGGAGATCCTCTTCCTCGTAGATTCCTGCCACGAGCGGGCCGTCACCAGGTTAGATGCAGGCCGATATCGTAACGCACTGCGATGTCCTCGATATGGACGGTTACCTCGGTGCCACCCTTCAAGTGCTTGCCAGAGGGCATCTTATAGTCCTTCAAATCGGCCCAGACCACGTAATCAGCCTGCTCGCCGGGAAGCCGCTGGGCGAACTCGCCGCTGTGGTCGGAGTAGAGTTCCCAGCGAGCCTTTTTCTCGTTCGCACGGCGGATTTTTACCTTGACCCCATAGACGGGTCGACCGTCGGGATCATAGACGGTCCCGGTGATCAGGGCGTAAGGCTTCTCCTTGGGACGCTCGCCGCCAGCCGCCAGGAATGGAAGCAGCAGAGCCGCGACCAGGAGAAACACGGAGGAAATTGGAACTGAATGTGGTCGCAACATGGGCGAAAAGGAGATCCTAGGCATCGTCTCCGTCTGCGGAGTCCTTGTCGTCTTCTTCTTCGTCCTCGTCTTCATCGAACTCGTCTTCCTCCACCGGCTTGAGCTCGATTGGATTCGTGGTGATCACCTCGAAGTCGGTGCCACACTCCGGGCACGAGACGACCTCACCCTCATCGACCTCATCTTCTTCGATGTCCAGATCAGTCTCGCATTCAGGGCAGTACAGCATGCTCCCCTCCGCCATCAGGATACCCTGTTATATTTAGAGTCTCTGCAAGCCAAAGGTCAAGTGGCTTGCCCGGGAAATCCACCCATGTCCGAAAAGTTACAGGTGCGCCCCTTTTTCGCCGCCCTGGCGCAGGCGATAGCCGCTCTTGCCCTGATCCTGGTGCAGTCCGGTTCGATGGCAGCCCAGGAAATCGCCCCCCAAAGTGGCTCGGACCCGCGAATTGCCGAGGCCATCCGACGGATTTCGGCGGAACACATCCGGCAGACCGTGGAAAAGCTCGTCCGTTTCCAGAACCGGTCCACGATTTCTGCGCAGGATGAAGGATCCATCAAAGCCGGCAGGGGCATCGGAGCCGCGCGGGAGTGGATCAAGTCGGAGTTTGGACGCTACGCCCGGGAGTGCGGCGGCTGCCTTGAGGTCAAGACCGATTCCTTCGTCGAGCCAGCGGCGGAGCGGATCCCAAAGCCTGCGGTGATCACTAACGTCTATGCGGTGCTGCGCGGGACCGATCCCGAGCAGGCGAAACGGATCGTGCTGGTGACCGGTCATTACGACTCGAGAAACAGTGACACGTTTAACGTGACGGACGCAGCGCCGGGAGCCAATGACGATGGCAGCGGGACGGCCGTCAGCCTGGAGTGCGCGCGGGTGCTGAGCAAGATGAAGTTCCCGGCAACGATTATCTTTCTCACGGTGGCCGGTGAGGAGCAGGGCCTGAACGGGAGCAAGCACTTTGCCCAGATGGCCAAGCAGCAAAGCTGGGAGCTGGAAGCCGTTCTGAACAATGACATCGTGGGCGGAGACCGCAGCCCGCAGCAGGATGCGCGCGTAGTACGCGTGTTTTCCGAAGGCCTGCCGGCATCGGCCAGCGAAGCGGAGATCCGGCGGATCCGTATGCTCGGGGGCGAAAGCGATTCGCCTTCGCGAGAACTGGCCCGCTACATCGCCGAGGCCGGGCGAACCTACGATGCCGGGGTCCATCCGCTGCTGACGTTCCGGCTGGATCGCTTTCTGCGCGGCGGCGATCACTATTCCTTCAACCAGCAGGGGTTCGCCGCGGTGCGGTTCACGGAATTTCGTGAAGACTATAACCATCAGCACCAGAACGTCCGGACGGAAAACGGCATCGAATATGGCGACCTGGCGAAGTTCGTGGACTTCGACTACGTGGCGCGAGTGGCGCGGCTGAACGCCGCCACGCTGGCGGCGCTGGCGGCGGCTCCGGCACCCCCGGCTCATGTGCGCCTGCTCACGAGAAATTTGGAGAACGATTCGACCTTGACGTGGGAGCATGTGGCAGGGGCAGCGGGTTACGAAGTGCTGTGGCGGGCGACGAGCGCTCCGGATTGGGAGCACGTCCAAAAGGTAACCAGCGGCACGCGTGCGACCCTCACCGTTTCGAAGGATAATGTGATTTTAGCCGTGCGCGCGGTGGATGCCGCTGGACATCGCAGCCTGGCGGTGATGCCAGAACCGGAAAGATAGTGAATAGTGGTTAGTGGTTAGTCGGTCGCCTGCAACTCGGCGACTATCCACTAACCACTATCCACTGATTTTTCATGAATCGCGGACGAACCATCTCGTTCAGCTTGCCCCCCTTTGCCGGATGGGTGAAGCACATTATTCTGGCGTGCACCGGGATCTACCTGCTTCAGGTGGTGGTGCTCAGGTTCGCGCCGTCCGTTGTCGTTCTGATGCGGGAATGGTTTGCGCTGATCCCTGTCGACGTAATGCGAGGCGAGGTCTGGCAAGTGGTCACGTACTCGCTGCTGCACGCCAGCTTCGGTCACGTGTTTTTCAACATGCTCACGCTCTGGTTTATCGGCGCGTACCTGGAACGCGACTGGGGACCGCGACGGTTCATCGAGTGCTACACGTTCTGCGTCGTCGGCGCCGCCTTGGTGACGATTGCTGTCTCCTATACCCATTTCCTCGGGATGGATCCGGGAACCGGTACGGTGGGCGCATCCGGTGGCATTTTCGGACTGCTCATGGCCTTCGGGATCCTGTACGGCGATCAGGAAATGTTGATGTTTCCGCTGCCTTTCACGATCAAGGCCAAGTACCTGGTCGGCATTTGGATCGTGATCGCAATCATCGCCATTTTTGATCCCTCGAAAAGCGGGGTTGCGAACTTTGCCCATCTCGGTGGGTTGCTCTTCGGTTTCCTGTTTGTGAAGTTTCTGCCCTCTCGCGGCCTCGGCTATGCGGCTTCGGAGCGGTATTTTGGGGTGCGGAACTCTTACTACCGCTGGAAGCGGCGGCGCGCCGCGAGGAAATTCGAAGTCTATATGAAACAGCACGACCGCAAGGTCACCTTCGACGAGCATGGCAACTACGTCCCCCCCGACGAGACAGACAAAACCAACGGCGGCTCGAAGTCGGGCTGGGTGAATTAGGAGTCTCACCGCCGAGACGCAGAAGGGCGCCGAGAAAGTTTCAACAGAAGGTCAGGAGAGCGTGATGATGCTTCCGATGTCCGCAAGCGTGATCGTTGTCTTGCTCAGTTCGATGAGCGCAACAGAATCACCTGCCTGCAAGCCGGTAAAACATTACGGCGTGAGCGGGTGTGAGCTTCTGCCGGGTCAAACTTGTCCTCCGGGCTACCATAAGCAAGCGGTTGGGCCGCCCAATCCACGAATGGCAGGTCCGACGTACCTGATGTGCGTTGCAGACAAGCCGCAGCCCAAAGAGCGGCCGCCCAAGTCACCTCCAACGAGTAATCGCTAGGTTTTAGGATTTTTTCCGGCGTGGCGGGAGCATCCTCAGGCTCGATGTGCCCCACCAGAATCAGCCGGAACCGGCTCGCCACACGGTCAACTGCAGTGATGCTGGAAAGCGGCGAGTACCTGAGCAGGCAGTTCCTGGACCCGACCTTTTCCTTTGAAACCCAGGTCGTGACCCGCACCTTCCACTTTCATTAACTCGGTTTTGGCTGGGATCAATTGCAGGGCGTCGGTCATCTCTTCCACGCTTCCGAATGGGTCGCGGGTTCCGTGAACGAACAAAGCCGGCGTGCGCAAGTTGGGCAGGTGCTGGGTGCGGAGTTGCTCGGGTTTGCGTGGCGGATGCAGCGGATACGACAGCAGCAGAAGTCCGGCCACCAGATCCGGTTCGGCGGCGCAGAGGATCGTGGATTGGCGGCCACCGTAAGAATGCCCGCCGAGGAAGATTCTCCCTGAAACGCGCTTCCTCAGCACAGCAACTGCGTTGCGCAGGCCCGCACGATCGCGCTCGGCGTTGCCGGGGAACGGAGGGCCGGTGCGGCGCTCCTGGCGGAAGGGAAGGTCGCAGCGCAGCACGGTGTAGCCGGGTACGGCAAAAGCTTCCGCAAGCGCAACCAGAAGCGGAGCATTGCAGTCGGAGCCCGCGCCGTGAGTGAGGATCAGGGCTTCGCCGTTTGCGTTCGCGGGTGAGTGCAGGAAGCCGCGAACAGCGGGGTTAAGGGAATCGTCGAAGAATGTGGTCGCCGGCTGCATCGTATCGAAGCTTCTGGCTACAGCGCGTTTCATAAATGAGTTCTTGGAAAAGCAGGCTGCTCCCTCAGGGGCTGAAGCCCCGCATTCATGTGGCTCGAAACGGCGCGGCTGAAGCCGCGCCCCTTCAAAGAACCATCTATGAAACATGCTCTAGCGAAAACCAACGCGGGGCCTTCGCTTCGCTCAGGATGACAAGAGTTAAGAGTTATGCTCTCTTCCGGCCTTTCGAGCGCGCTCGGTCGCTTTCTCCCACGGTGTGCAACCGCATGAAATTGGTCGCGCCTTCGGCAAATTGCGTTCCGGCCACGAGCCCGAGGACGTCCCCCTTGCGAATCAAGCCTCGAGGAAGAAGCTCTCGCTCGGCAGTTCTGACCATTTCTTCCGCAGAATTCCACTCCTTCTTGTAAATCGGGTGCACTCCCCAGAGCGCGTTCATGCGGTTGCAGATCTCGAGGTTGCGGCTAAAAGCGTAGATGCACGCCCGGGGCCGGTGCTTGGAGAGCAGCCGTGCCGTATTGCCGCTTTCGGTGAAAACCGCAATCGCCCTCATGGGCAGGTCTTCGGCGGCGTGCGCGATGGATTCGCAAATCGTTTCCGCGATCGAGTACCGGCCGCGCTCGCGGCGCCGCGGCGGCTGCACCATTTGCGCCATGCTGGCCTCGGCTTCCACAATAATGCGCACCATCATGGCCACGCTCTCGCGCGGGTAGCGGCCGCTGGCGGTCTCTCCGGATAGCATGACCGCATCCGTGCCATCAAAGATTGCGTTGGCCACGTCGCTGGCTTCGGCGCGCGTCGGCCGCGGATTCTCGGTCATAGACTCGAGCATCTGGGTCGCCGTGATGACCGGCTTGCGCCACATCCCCGCGCGCTGAATCACCCGCTTCTGGATCACCGGGACCCGCTCCGGCGCCAGTTCCACGCCGAGATCGCCGCGCGCAATCATGACTCCGTCGGCCGCTTCGAGAATTTCCTCCAGGCGCTCGATGGCCTGCGGCTTCTCCAGCTTGGCGACGATGGGCACGGATTTTCCGAACTCGCTCATCAGGCTTTGCGCCACGCGGATGTCATCGGCGGAGCGGACAAAGGAAAGCGCAATTGCATCCACTCCGTGCTTCAACCCGAACTCGAGGTCCAGCTTGTCTTTCGCGGTGAGTGCGGGGATCGCAACCGCCGCACCGGGCAGATTGATGCCCTGCTGTTCCGCGAGCGTGCCGCCGTTGAGGACTTCGCACTCGACGTCATCGCCGTGGATGGCAAGCACCTTCAGTTCAATACGCCCGTCGGAGAGAAGCACGCGGGCCCCGGGCTCGACTTCGCGGGCCAGGGCGGGGAAGTCGGTGGAAATCAGCGCTGCAGTTCCCGCCACGACACGCGGCGTGATCGTCAGGTGAGCGCCGGAGCTGAGTTCAACCGGCTTGCCGTGCTTCAGGCGTCCGGTGCGAATTTTGGGGCCCTGGAGATCCTGAAGAATGCAGACCGTCCGTTTCAGATGGCGGGCGGCGCGGCGCAGCCGCTGGATTCGCCGGGCATGCTCGGAATGGGTTCCGTGCGAGAAATTCAGGCGGGCAACGTCCATGCCGAGCCGCATCAGGTCCCGAATGCAGTCTTCGGAGTCACAGGCAGGACCGATCGTGCAGATGATCTTGGCGCGGCGGATGAATGCGCCCTCAGCCTCCGGCGCAGAGACCGAAGCAGGCAGATCGCCCGCGACGAGATCGACCTTCTGCGCGTTCAAGCTGGGCGTTCTCCTTGGAAAAAGAGGAGTCAGCAGTCGGTAGCCGGGAAACCCGGATACACGCAGACTGACTACTGATTACTGATTACTGACCCCTGGACCCCCGACTCCGGATTCCTGGCCGCAGGAACCCCCATGAGGGCGCGCGGAAACAGCAGGGCGTTGAATTCGGCCCCGATCAGCACGGCAAGCGAGATCAGGTACATCCACACGAGCAGGGCGATTGCGACCCCCAGCGAACCGTAGATGATGCTGTAGTCGGCATAGCGCTGCAAATACCATCCGAATAGGGCGGTGGCGCCGAGCCACATCGCCGTGGCCAGGGTCGCCCCCGGCAAGACGCTGTGCCAGGGCTGGGTGCGCGGGACCGCGTTGTGGTAAATGAGCTGCATCACCGCGATGCTGGTCAGGATGGCGATGGTCCAACGTATCGCTACCCAGAGCAGAAAAACGAAGCGTCCGAACTCGTGACCGCTGTAAAACAGAATTCGCGTTTCGATACGGCTGCCGAACGCGACCAGGATCGTGGCGAAAGTGAGGGGCAAGCCCGCCATCAGAACCAGGGAAATCGCGATCAGGCGCTCCTTCACGAGCCCCCAGGTTTTGGGAAGGTGGTAAGCGCGGCGGAAGCCATCCATCCAGGAAATGATCACGCCGGAGGCGGTCCAGATGGTCAGCAGCGATGCCGTGATCAGCAGACCAACCGGCTTGCGTGTCGCCCCTTTCAAGTAGGCAACCGCGGTGGCGCTGCCTGCGGGCAAGATGCTGCCCAGCGCGTAGGAGATCTCGCGAAGATAGACGAAGCCGCGGCGCATGGTGGCGAGCACGGAGCCAAGGACCAGAAGCGCGGGAAAGAAGGTGAGGATAGCCGAATAGGCGGAACCCTTGGCGATGGCGAAGGCGTCATGCTCGAAGGTACGCCAGACCGCGCGCCGAAACAGGCGCCAGAAACGCGCCAGGGCGGGCGCCAGCACAAGTCCGCCTGGAACCGGCTCCGGCCCGGGGCTGCGATCCGGCGATTCGATCACGCGCTGTGGTTCAACTAACCGCATTTTGCCCGGAAGCGCAAGGGGCGACTCCCACCCCGGACTCGCGTCGCCCCTGTGATGGCCTGGGTTCGCACTATTCCGCGGCGAGTTCTTCGGTCTCGCCTTCGTGGCGCATGAGCTCGAGCGCGCGCTCGGCTTCTTCGTACGCGGCGCTGACTTCCTCCTGCACCTTTTGGGCGGCTTCTTCCATCTCCGGCGAGAGGCGCACATTGCGGTAGTACTCCATGCCGGTGCCGGCCGGGATCAGACGGCCTACGATCACGTTCTCCTTCAGACCGCGCAGATGGTCCACGGCTCCCTGGATGCAAGCTTCGGTGAGCACCCGCGTGGTCTCCTGGAACGACGCGGCGGAGATGAACGAGTCGGTCGAGAGCGACGCCTTGGTGATGCCAAGCAGCAACGGACGGCCAGTGGCCGGCTTGCCGCCCTGCGCGATCACCCGCTCGTTCTCCTCGCGGAAGCGGAACTTGTCCACCTGCTGTTCGAGGAGGAACTGGGTGTCGCCCACGTCTTCGACCTTCACCCAGCGCATCATCTGGCGGACGATCACCTCGATGTGCTTGTCGGAGATGTTCACCCCCTGCAGCCGGTAGACCTCCTGAATTTCATTGACCAGGTAGGCCTGCAGCTCTTTCTCGCCGAGCACGGCCAGGATGTCGTGCGGATTGAGCGGCCCATCCATGAGCGGCTCGCCCGCCCGGACGCGTTCGCCTTCCTGTACGTTGATGTGCACGCCGCGCGGGACGGAGTATTCCTTCTCCGTGCCGTTGTCGGCCGTGACGTAGAGTTTGCGCTGGCCTTTGGCAACTTCGCCGAAGCGCACCGCGCCGTCGATTTCGCTGATGACAGCGGTCTCGCGCGGCTTGCGGGCTTCGAACAGTTCCACCACGCGCGGCAAGCCTCCGGTGATGTCTTTGGTCTTGGTGGTTTCGCGCGGGATCTTGGCCAGCACGTCGCCGGGGTAAGCGCTATCCCCGTCCTGCACCATGAGGTGGGCCCGCGAGGGCATCAGGTACCTTTTGCTGCCCTTGCCCTTGATCACGATGGCTGGCTGGCGCTTCTCGTCGGGGGAATCGGCCACCACGTGACGCGACAACCCGGTGACCTCGTCCACTTCTTCGTGCAGCGTGACCCCTTCCTGCAAGTCCTTGAACTGCACCGTGCCGCCGATTTCGGTGAGGATGGCGAAGGTGTACGGATCCCATTCGACCAGCACTTGCCCGAGTTGAACCTGGTCGCCTTCGCTGACCTTGACCTTGGCGCCGTACACGACCGCGTAGCGCTCGCGTTCACGGCCCTTTTCATCCACGACGGCGATCGAGCCCTGGCGATTCATGACCACCAGATCGCCGGTTTTCGACTTCACGGTCTGCAAACCGACGAAGCGCACACTGCCGTTGTTCTTGGCATCGAGACGCGATTGCTCGGAAACTCGCGACGCCGTACCCCCGATGTGGAAGGTGCGCATCGTGAGCTGGGTTCCAGGTTCGCCGATGGACTGCGCCGCAATGACGCCCGTGGCTTCGCCGAGTTCAACCAGCCGGCCGGAGGCGAGGTTGCGTCCGTAGCACATGACGCAAACGCCACGCTTCGACTCGCAGGTGAGCACGGAGCGGATCTTGACCCGCTCGATGCCGGCCGCCTGAATCGCGCCTGCCAGATCCTCGGTGATTTCATGATTTACATCGACCACGACGTTGCCGTCATAGTCTTTGATCTTCTCCAGCGAGACGCGGCCCACGATGCGGTCGCGCAAGGGCTCGATGATCTCGCCCGCTTCCACGATACCGGAGACGAAGATGCCGTCCACGGTGCCGCAGTCGTACTCGCTGATAATGACGTCCTGGGCGACGTCGACCAGGCGGCGCGTCAGGTAGCCCGAATCGGCTGTCTTGAGCGCCGTATCGGCCAGACCCTTGCGGGCGCCGTGGGTCGAGATGAAGTACTGCAGCACGGTCAAGCCTTCGCGGAAGTTGGCCGTGATCGGCGTCTCGATAATTTCGCCCGAGGGCTTCGCCATCAGGCCGCGCATGCCGGAGAGCTGGCGGATCTGCTGTTTCGATCCGCGGGCGCCGGAGTCGGCCATGACGTAGATGGGGTTGAGTTCGCCGGCCTTGTCCCGCCTTTGCATCTCGTCGAACATCTCGTCGGCGACCTTTTCCGTGAGGGCCGACCAGATCTCGATGACTTTGTTGTAGCGCTCGCCGTTGGTGATGGCGCCGTCCAGATATTGCTGCTGGACATTGACCACCTGCTTTTCGGCGTCGCGAACCAGGGTCTTCTTGTTCTCGGGAATGACCATGTCGTCAATGCCGATGGAGAGGCCAGCACGCGTGGCGAAACGGAAGCCCAGTGACTTGATCTCATCCAGCATCTTGACCGTAGCTTCCAGGCCGAACCGCAAGTAGCAGTAGTTGACCAGCTGACCGACACCCTTTTTCTTGAGCAGGCCGTTGATATACGGCATGCCGCCGCTGCCGTCCGGCTCTCCCTTATGGAGATGATCGTTCAGGATGGCGCGGCCGACCGTGGTATTCAGGTACTCACGCTTGCAGTGCACCGGGTCGGTGTGGGTCACGTCCTGATCGTCGTAAGCCTGGGTGAGGTCCACGACTTCGCCGGTGTAGCGCAGGCGGATCGGCGTGAGCGTTTCCACTTCGCCCATTTCCAGAGCAATCAGGACTTCGTCAATGTTGGCGAAAGAGCGGCCCTCGCCCTTCGCGCCCGGCTTCGCCTTGGTCAGGTAATAGAGACCGAGCACCATATCCTGGGTGGGCACAGTGATGGGCTGGCCGGAAGCGGGCGAGAGAATGTTGTGCGAAGACAGCATCAGCACGCTGGCCTCGACCTGCGCCTCGGGCGAGAGCGGAATGTGCACGGCCATCTGGTCGCCGTCGAAGTCGGCGTTGAACGCCGTGCAGACCAGCGGGTGAATCTTGATGGCCTTGCCTTCCACCAGCACCGGTTCAAAGGCTTGAATCCCCAGGCGGTGCAGGGTGGGAGCGCGGTTCAGCAGCACAGGATGGTCCTTGATGACTTCTTCCAGGATGTCCCAAACAATCGATTCCTGCTGCTCCACCATTTCCTTCGCCTGCTTGATGGTGGTGCAGTTACCGGTTTGCTCCAAACGGTGATAGATGAAGGGCTTGAACAACTCGAGCGCCATCTTCTTGGGAAGGCCGCACTGGTGCAGCTTCAGTTCGGGGCCAACCACAATGACGGAACGGCCGGAGTAGTCCACGCGCTTGCCGAGCAGGTTCTGGCGGAAGCGTCCCTGCTTGCCTTTGAGCGTGTCGGAGAGCGACTTCAGCGGGCGGTTGTTGGCGCCACGCAGCACGCGTCCACGGCGTCCGTTGTCGAACAGAGCGTCCACCGCTTCCTGCAGCATGCGCTTTTCGTTGCGCACGATAACCTCGGGAGCGTGCAGGTCCATCAGCTTCTTCAACCGGTTGTTGCGGTTGATGACGCGGCGATACAGGTCATTCAGGTCGGAGGTGGCAAAGCGGCCGCCGTCGAGAGGAACCAGAGGACGGAGTTCGGGCGGAATCACCGGGATTACGTCCAGGATCATCCACTGCGGCTTGTTGCCGCTCTTGCGGAAGGCCTCGACGACCTTCAGACGCTTGGCGTACTTGAGGCGCTTCTGCAGCGAAGTTTCATGCTTCATCTTCTCGCGCAGCTCGCCGGAAAGAGAATCGATATCGACGCGCTTGAGGAGTTCCTTGATCGCTTCCGCGCCCATCATGGCCTTGAAGCCCGCCGGGCGGTACTGCTGGTCAAGCTCGCGGTACTTCGCCTCGTCCTTGATGACCTCGTGGTCTTTTACCGGAGCGTCGCCGGGCTCGACCGTGACGTACGCTTCGAAGTACAGAATTGCCTCGAGATCGCGGAGCGAAATATCGAGCAGGTGCCCGATGCGGCTGGGCAATCCTTTGAAGAACCAAACGTGGGAGCAGGGCGAGGCCAGCTCAATGTGCCCCAAGCGCTCGCGCCGAACCTTCGACAGCGTGACTTCCACGCCGCACTTGTCGCAGATCACGCCGCGGTGCTTCATGCGCTTGTACTTGCCGCAGAGACACTCCCAGTCCGTGACCGGACCAAAGATGCGGGCGCAGAACAGGCCGTCGCGCTCCGGCTTGAAAGTTCGGTAGTTGATGGTTTCCGGCTTGGTCACTTCCCCATGCGACCAGCTGCGAATCTTTTCCGGCGACGCCAGGCTGATCCGGATGGCGTCAAAGTCGGCAATGGGGTTGGCCATATCGAACGGGCTCGAACGAAACATGTGCCTCCGCTTTCCTCGGCTGTTGCGCCGCCGCGCGCGGCCCTCAACTTCAGTTCTCAGTTCCCGGTTCTCAGTTCTCAGTGAAAACCGGTTTGAGCTTTGCCTTTCCGCGGCGCTGAGAGCAGGTGTCGCGGTGGCCAATTACTTTGAAATCTCGCGTTGCCAGCCCCGTTCCAGTTCCCAGGATTCCTGACTGAGAACCGAGAACCGGGAACTGCGAACTAGTCTGCGGCTGCTACCGCCACCGGCTTCTTCTCCGTGGCCTTGATCAACTCCACGTCCAGGCAGAGCGACTGCAACTCGCGAATCAGCACGTTGAACGACTCCGGCACGCCCGGCTCCATCGCCGCCTCGCCCTTGACGATAGCCTCGTAGATCTTGGTGCGGCCGTAGACGTCGTCCGACTTCGCGGTGAGCAGTTCCTGCAGGATGAACGCCGCACCATACGCTTCGAGAGCCCAGACTTCCATTTCTCCGAAGCGCTGTCCGCCGAACTGCGCCTTGCCCCCCAGCGGTTGCTGGGTGATGAGCGAGTACGGACCGATGGAACGCGCGTGGATCTTGTCGTCCACCAGGTGCGACAACTTCAGCATGTAGATGTAGCCGACCGCGACCGGCTGTTCGAACTTTTCGCCGGTCATGCCGTCGCGCAGGGTTGTCTTGCCCGAAGTAGGCAAGCCGGCGTGCTCCAGTAGCGCCTTGATTTCCGTCTCGCGGGCGCCGTCGAACACGGCCGAGCCCATGAACACGCCCTTGGCTAAGGTGGGCGCCAGAGATTCGAGTTCGTCTTCACTCATCTCGGCGATGGTGTCGGCAATCACGGTGTCCTTGAACAGAGCTTTGAGATCGCGGCGGAGGGCATCCACACGGGGGTTCTGCTTCAGCATTTCCGCGATCTGCAGGCCGAGTTCATGACCGGCCCAGCCGAGGTGGGTTTCGAGAATCTGGCCGACATTCATACGGCTGGGCACGCCGAGCGGGTTCAGGACGATTTCGACCGGCGTCCCATCCTCCAGGTACGGCATCTCCTCTTCCGGCAGAATGCGCGCGATCACGCCCTTGTTGCCGTGGCGTCCGGCCATCTTGTCGCCCACGCTCAGCTTGCGCTTCATAGCGATGTAGACCTTCACCAGCTTGATTACGCCCGGCGGCAGTTCATCGCCCTTGGTGAGTTTCTCTTTCTTCTCGTTCACGATCTTCTTGAGCACGTCGATCTGGCGCGAGGTCATTTCCTCGATCTCATCGATCTGCTCGTTCACGCGCGGGTCCTTGTCGGCGTACTTAATGCGCTTGAGGTTGCGCGTCGAAATGCGCTCGATGGTGTCGCGGTCGAGGATCGCTCCCTTGGTCAAAAGGCGCTTGTTGGTCCGTTCGTCGTGCAAGTCGGCCTGGACTTCTTTGCCGCCCAGGATCGCTTCCAGACGCTTCAGGCGTTCGTCGGTCAGAATCCGAATCTCGTCCGAGAGGTTCTTCTCCAGTTTCGCGATCTGCTCGCCTTCGATCGACTTGGCGCGCTCGTCCTTTTCCTGGCCCTTGCGAGAGAAGATTTTCACGTCCACCACTACGCCTTCGATCCCCGGCGGACAGTAGAGTGACGCGTCGCGGACATCGCCGGCCTTTTCACCGAAAATGGCGCGCAGCAACTTTTCTTCAGGCGTGAGCTGGGTTTCACCCTTCGGCGTGACTTTGCCGACGATGATGTCACCCTGCTTCACGGTGGCGCCGATGCGGATCACGCCCGCTTCGTCCAAATTGCGCAGCGTGGACTCACTGACATTGGGGATGTCGCGCGTAACTTCTTCCGGCCCCAGCTTGGTGTCGCGGCCTTCGAGTTCGAACTCCTCGATGTGGACGGAGGTGTAGTAGTCCTCCTTCACCATCTTTTCCGAAACCAGGATCGCGTCCTCGAAGTTGTAGCCGCGCCACGGCATGAAGGCGACGAGCACGTTGCGTCCGAGCGCCAACTCCCCGTGGTCGGTGCACGGGCCGTCGGCAATGACTTGCCCCTTCACCACCCGCTGACCCTTCTTCACGATCGGCTTCTGGTTGATGCAGGTGTTCTGGTTCGAGCGCTTGAACTTGGTGAGCTGGTAGATGTCGCTGCCCACCTCGCGCGAGAGTTGCATCGGATGATGTTCGCCTTCGACGCGCACGATGATGCGCTCGGAATCAACCGAGTCGATGATTCCGCTACGGCGCGCCAGCACCACCGCGCCCGAGTCGCGCGCCGTGACGCCTTCCATACCGGTCCCCACGATCGGGGCCTTGGCCCGCAGCAGGGGCACCGACTGGCGTTGCATGTTCGCGCCCATCAGCGCGCGGTTGGCGTCGTCGTGCTCCAGGAAAGGCACGAGGGAAGCGGCCACCGAAACCAGCTGCTTGGGGCTCACGTCCACGTAATCCACTTCGTCGCGATTCACCAGGACGAAGTTGCCGGCCTTGCGCGCATTCACCAGTTCCGCGGCAATGCGGCCCTTCTCGTCGAGCTCGATGTTGGCCTGGGCGATGACGTGGCGGTCCTCCTCCCAGGCGGAGAGATAGAACGAGAAGGGCTCGACTTCGGCGGGCTTCTTGCGGCGCTCTTTCAGATCCGCATTGACCTTTTCGATTTCGCTCTTCTCGACGTGATCGCCGACCTTGTGATCGCCGTCGCCGGCGTTCACCACCTGGACATAATCCACCACCCGCGCACCCTTGACCTTGCGGTAGGGCGACTCGATAAACCCGTAGTCGTTGATGCGCGCGAAACAGCTCAACGACGAGATCAGGCCAATGTTCGGACCTTCCGGGGTCTCGATCGGACAGATGCGCCCGTAGTGCGTCGGGTGCACGTCGCGGACTTCGAATCCGGCGCGCTCCCGCGACAGACCGCCCGGCCCCAGCGCCGACAGCCGCCGCTTGTGGGTGATTTCCGACAGCGGGTTGGTCTGGTCCATGAATTGCGACAGCTGCGAGGACCCGAAGAACTCGCGAATCGCCGCCATCACCGGTTTGGCATTGACCAGGTCGTGCGGCATGGCCGTGGACATCTCCTGGTAAACGCTCATCTTTTCCTTGATGGCGCGTTCCATGCGGACCAAGCCGATGCGGAACTGGTTTTCCAGCAGTTCGCCGACGGCGCGAACCCGGCGATTGCCGAGGTGATCGATGTCGTCCACCGCGCCGATGTTCTTGCGCAGCTTCAGCAGGTAGCGGATGGTGGCGTAGAAATCATCCGGGTCCAGCGTGCGCTGCTCGAGGTTGGTGGCTTCCTGGTTTTCAAACAGCTTGATGTTGAACTTCAAACGGCCCACGCGCGAGAAGTCGTACTTGCGCGGGTCGAAAAACATGCCCTGGAACAGCGCGGTCGCGGTATCGAGCGTCGGCGGGTCGCCCGGACGCAGCTTGCGGTAGATCTCGATCAGCGCCTCCGACGGCGTCTTGACCGAATCGCGGCGCAGCGTCTGGCTGATCACTGTGCCCACGTCGTCGCGCTCCGGGAAGAAAACGCCCATTTCGACCACGCCGCCGGCTTCCACAATCTTCGCCAGTTTGTCGGCCGTGATTTCCGAGTTGGCTTCGAGCAGAACCTCGCCGGTGGTGGTGTCCACGATATCGCTGGCCGCCCACGCGCCTTCCAGGTCGGTCGCATCCACTTCGATTTCGCTGATCTTCGCCTTCTGGATTTCCTTGAAAATCGCGGGGCTGATCTTGCGGCCCGAGTGCGCCACCTCATCCCCGGACTTCGACTTGATGCTGTGGGCCAACTTCATGCCCAGCAGGTTGGTGGGCTTGTCGCTGGCCGGATCGAGAGTCCAGAACAGCTTCTGGTCGCGGATCGCCAGCCGATCGACGGTGTAGAAGGTGCGCAGAATATCCTCGCCCGAGCGCAGCCCCAGGGCGCGCAGGAAGATCGTGCCCAAAAACTTGCGCTTGCGGTCAATCCGCACGTACAGCGCATTCTTCTGGTCGTATTCGAACTCCACCCAGGAACCGCGGTAGGGAATGATCTTGCCCAGGAAGTAGGTGCGGTTGTTGGCGGTCTCGAAGAACACGCCGGGCGAGCGGTGCAGTTGGCTGACAATGACGCGTTCGGTGCCGTTGATGATGAACGTGCCGTTCTGCGTCATCAGCGGAACATCGCCGAAGAAAACCTCTTGCTCCTTGATGTCGCGGATGGAGCGGTTGCCGGTCTCCGGGTCTTTGTCCCAGATGGTGAGGCGCATGGTGACTTTCAGCGGGGCGGAGTAGGTCATGCCGCGCTCTTCGCACTCGGCCACGTCGTACTTCAGCTGCAGTCCCACTGGATCGCCGCACTTGTTGCAGAAATCGGGAGTATTCGCGTTGTAGGTGCCGCACTTGTGGCATAGCACTTCGCCGGGATGGAACGGGTCGGTGATGACCGTCGAGCCGCAGTTCTTACAAGTGGTGCGGAGGTGGTGCAGCCCTTTCAGGTGTCCGCACTTGCATTCCCAGTTGCCAATGGCGTAGTCCACGAACTCGAGCTGCGAGATGTTGCGGAAATCGGTAATGGGGAACACCGACTGAAAGACGGCCTGAAGCCCGCCATCCTCGCGCTCGCTGGGCAGCTTGTCCATCTGCAGGAAGCGTTCATAGGAACGCTTCTGAACCTCAATGAGGTTCGGGATCTGAATGGTGGCTGGAATCTTAGAAAAATCGAAACGCTTGCGGAAGGTGTTATGCTTTGCCATGCTCAGGAACTCCCTGCTTTCAGGCAGCCGGGGGCTGCGGTACAGCGCGGAATGAAAGGCGCAAAACGCAGCGCCAAAAGACTGCTAGCGGGCGGTGTACGCGGAAAAAGAAGATGGGCACCCGCAAGGACATGAATGTCCTCGGGCGCCGCATGCGACGCTTAGTGCTGGATATCTTGTAAAGTTCCGCGCCAGTTCAAAGGCCTGTTCCGTCCCGCCGCCCGCGGGACCGGCTGCCAACTTCGTCAAGCGACCCGGCTCCGCCTCCTGTGTCCAACCGGAGTACGGGCCACTCTCAGCTCGCGTGAAGCCAGGGTAAGGTGCTTATTGCATACATGTTAACACCATTGCACTGGATTGCGCCACTGTTCGGTCAATAAATTGCAGGGAGGGCCCACCGCCCCCTCCCGACCAGTCCAGACCGGAAGGGAGGCGGGCAAGAATGCCCGCCCCACACGTAAGCTACTTGACCTCGACAGTTGCGCCCGCTTCGGTGAATTTCTTCTTGATCGTCTCCGCTTCGTCCTTGGAGACGCCCTCCTTTATGGCCTTGGGAGCGCCGTCGACCAGGTCCTTGGCTTCCTTCAGGCCGAGGCTGGTGACTTCACGTACCGCCTTGATTACGTTGATCTTATTCGCGCCCACTTCCTTCAAGACGACGGTGAATTCGGTTTTTTCCTCGGCCGGAGCTGCTCCCGCGCCCGCCGCCGCGCCGCCGGCAACCATCACCGGGGCCGCGGCCGCTGCCGACACGCCCAACACTTCTTCGAGCCTCTTCACAATCGAAGCCGCCCGAAGCAGCGACATGTTAACAATGTGGTCTACGAGTTGATCGTCTGACAGTTGCACATCCGCCATTGTGTTCTCCAATTTCTACCGCGAGACGCAGCAAGCTGCGTCTCTACGTGGATTGTTTTTGATTTCGTTACCGTTCGCCAAGTTTCCAGTGCGACCAGGCTTTCCTCTCAGCGCCAGACAACGCCGAGAATCAAACCGCGCAACCCCTTGCTCGCGATAACCAAATCTTTTTCTGACGGCGCGAACCGTCGAGAAATTTTGTAATTTTGTAATCGGGTAATTTGGTAATTTGAAAATCTTCCCACAGCTAACCGCACGGGGTTCAAATTACCAAGTTTCAAAATTACCCAGTTACCAAATCGAGGCTCACGCCTCCTTGAACTTCTTCTCCTTCACGCCCTGATCGACGACGACTGCCAGGTTGCGTCCGACGGCATTCATGGCCGTGACCAGACGCTGCGCGGGAGCATTGAGCAGGAACAGAAGCTTCGCATAAAGCTCGTCCTTCGAGGGCATCGTGGCCAGCGCCTCGATCTCCTTGATCGAGATGACGCGGCCTTCAACCAGTCCCGCCTTGAAGGTGAACTCGGGATTGTCTTTTGCGTACTTCGCCAGCGCCTTGGCCAGGACCACCGGATCCCCTGAGGTGTAGGCGATCGAGGTCACGCCTTCAAGGTTCTTCAGGGCCTCTTCGATCTTGGTCCCTTTGCCGGCCCGCTCCGCCAGGGTGTTCTTCACCACGCGATACTTGGCGCCCGTCGAGCGCAGCGCCTTGCGCAACTCAAAATCCTTCGCCACGGTCAGCTTGGAATAGGTAGCGACGATTACGCTCGAAACGTTTTTCAATTCGCCGCCGAGTTTTTCAACCTGCTCTTTTTTCTTTGCTCTGGTAACCGCCATGTTCGAACCCTTTCAGTTACTATGCCTTCGACGCTACCTCGATCGCAGTCGTGTCGAGCGCAATCCCCGGCCCCATGGTGGAGCTGAGGTAGCACCCCTTGATGTACTTGCCCTTGGCCACCGCCGGCTTTGCCTTCACGACGCTGGAGATCAGCGTGGTTGCGTTCTCGATCAGCTTGTCGGGCGAGAACGAAATCTTGCCCACCGGAACGTGCACCAGCGCGGTCTTGTCGGTCCGGAATTCGACCTTGCCGGCTTTGACTTCCTGCACCGCGCGGGCTACATCCATGGTGACTGTGCCGGTCTTCGGATTGGGCATGAGTCCTTTCGGACCGAGAATCTTGCCGAGCCGACCGACCGACCGCATCATGTCGGGCGTAGCGATGAGCGCGTCGAAATCGGTCCAGTTCTCTTTCGTGATCTTCTCGACCATGTCCTCTCCGCCCACGAAGTCCGCTCCGGCGGTTTCGGCTTCTTTCACTTTTTCGCCGCTGGTGATGACCAGAACCTTCTTCGACTTGCCGAGGCCATGCGGTAAAACGACCGTCCCGCGGACCATCTGATCGGCGTGCTTGGGATCGACCCCGAGACGCAGCGTGACTTCCACGGTCTCGTCAAATTTCGCGTACTTCACCTTCTGCAGGAGGGGAACCGCTTCCTGCAGGGTATAAGACCGGGGCTCGACTGCTTTCCGGGCCTTCTCGATGTTCTTTGCGGATTTCTTCATTTCATCCTCGTCTCCCACCGCTCTTCATGGTTGCGAAGCGCCGTGGTGGTTGCGACTTGAGACGCAGCAAGCTGCGTCTCTACAACTATCTATCCAACTACCTCAATCCCCATCGACCGCGCCGTCCCGCGCACGCTCTTGACGGCCGCATCGACCGACGCGGCGTTCAAGTCCGGCATCTTCTGCTTGGCGATGTCCTCAACCTGCTTGAGGGTTACCTTGCCGACTTTGTCCTTGTTCGGAGCCCCCGATCCCTTGGCGATGCCGGCGGCGCGCTTCAGCAGCACCGAGGCCGGCGGCGTCTTGGTGATGAACGTGAACGAACGGTCGCTGTAGACCGTGATCACCACCGGGACAATCAACCCCTCCAGTTCCTTCTGCCCGGTGCGGGCATTGAACTGCTTGCAGAACTCCATGATGTTGACTTGCGCCTGGCCGAGCGCCGGCCCGACCGGAGGCGCCGGTGTCGCCTTGCCCGCCGCGATCTGCAACTTTACGGAACCTGTAACCTTCTTTGCCATGATGCCTCGTCAAATTTCGTTTTTGTAGAGACGCAGCTTGCTGCGTCTTCCGGCGGCCGAGACGCAGCAAGCTGCGTCTCTACAAAACAAATCTCTACGCAACCTTTTCCACCTGCCCAAACTCCAGTTCCACCGGCGTCGAGCGTCCGAAGATGGTGACCATCACTTTCAGGGTCTCGCGATCTTCGTTGACTTCATCCACCACGCCTGTAAACGTCGCAAACGGACCTTCGGAGATGCGCACCGTCTCGTTCTTTTCGAACTTGACCTTAAGCTTGGGCTTCTCGCGGCTGTCGGCCACTTTGTAAACAATGTGCTGAACTTCTTCTTCCGACAGCGGCGTGGGCTGCTGGCCGGTACCGACAAACCCGGTGACCCGCGGCGTGGCTTTGACCACGTGCCAGACGTGGTCGTCCATGTCCATTTCGACCAGCACATAGCCGGGATAGAACATGCGCTGGGAGGTGTACTTCTTGCCGCCGCGCACTTCCGTCACCGATTCGGTCGGGATCAGCACCTTGCCGATCTTGTCCTGCAGCCCGAACGCCTGCACGCGCGATTCGAGCGATTCCTTTACCTTGCGCTCGAAACCCGAATAGGCGTGGATGATGTACCACTTCATATTCGGATTGCGCGCTGGTTCCACAGCCGCTTCCGCGGCTGGTTCCGCAGCCGGCTGCGTGCCCGCGGGCTGCGCTTCGTCGGCGGTTGGGGCTGCGGTCTGGTTCTTTTCCTCGTCCTGCATAGAATCGCTTCTCTCGCTCGCGCTAATGGCGCGACAAATAGTGGAGCATCCGTTCCAGGCTGTTTTGAATCGCCAAGTCCGTCAGGAAGAAAAACACCCCGAACAGAAACACGGTGATGATCACAACCGTCGTCGTCCCCTGGACTTCCTTGCGCGAAGGAGTGGTGACCTTCTTCATCTCCGTGCGCACGTCGTTGTAGAAGCTCTTGATCCGCTCCGGCCAGGATCTCAGTGTCGTCGCGATCGCATTTTGGTCTACCGCTGTGGCCATACTTCCCGCTTTCCTCGACTGCTTCCTCTCCGAACCGAACTCTGGCAGGGGCGGAGGGATTCGAACCCCCAAGTCCGGTTTTGGAGACCGGCAGTTTAACCGTTGAGCTTACGCCCCTGGATTCATTGAGTCATTTTGTCATTGAATCATTGAGTCATTTCGCGGTTTTTCCAATCGCCCAATGATTCAATGACAAAATGACTCAATGACTCAATCGCTCTACTTCACTTCTTTATGCGGCGTGTGCTTGCGGCATCGGCGGCAATACTTCTTCAGCTCTAGCCGGTCCGGTGTCGTTTTGCGGTTCTTGGTGGTCGAGTAGTTCCGTTCCTTGCACTCACCACACTGCAACGTAATGATCTCTCGGGGCATGAAAACAGCTCCTAGCCTCTAGCTCTTAGCTTCTAGCTTTCCAAAACCTTGTCATCCTGAGGCGGGTTCAGCCGCCGAAGGACCCATGCATTTCATCCGCCTGGCACCGCACTCTTGTCCGCCGGTTTTCCTGACGGCTGATGGCTGACCGCTGAAAGCTACGCAATGATCTCCGAGATCGTGCCCGCGCCCACGGTGTGGCCGCCTTCGCGGATCGCGAAACGCAACCCCTTCTCCATCGCCACCGGCGTGATCAGCTCGATTACCAGCGCCACGTTATCCCCGGGCATCACCATCTCCGTGCCCGACGGCAACTCCGCCACCCCGGTCACGTCCGTCGTCCGCAAGTAAAACTGCGGCCGGTAGCCCTTGAAGAACGGCGTGTGCCGCCCGCCCTCTTCCTTCGTCAGGATGTACACCTCGCTCTTGAACTTGGTGTGCGGAGTGATCGAGCCCGGCTTCGCCAACACCATCCCGCGCTCGACATCATCCTTGCCAATGCCGCGCAGCAGCAACCCGGCGTTGTCGCCGGCCATGCCTTCGTCCAGCGACTTCTTGAACATCTCCACGCCCGTTACCACCGTCTTTCTGGTCTCGCGGAAGCCGACAATTTCCACTTCCTCGCCCACCTTCACCTTGCCGCGCTCGATGCGGCCCGTTACGACCGTGCCCCGCCCCGAGATCGAAAAGATATCTTCGATCGGCATCAGAAACGGCTTGTCCAGTTCGCGCGCCGGCTGCGGCACGCTCTTGTCCACCGCCTCCATCAGCGCGTCCACCTGCTTCTCCCACTTCTCTTCCCCGTTCAACGCGCCCAGTGCCGACAGCCTCACCACCGGTACCTCGTCACCCGGAAACTGGTAGCTCTTCAGCAGTTCGCGCACTTCCAGTTCGACCAGATCGAGCAGTTCGACGTCGTCCACCATGTCGCATTTGTTGAGCGCCACCACGATGTAGGGAACCCCCACCTGGCGCGCCAGCAGCACGTGCTCGCGCGTCTGCGGCATGGGACCGTCGTCGGCACCCACCACGAGAATCGCGCCGTCCATCTGCGCCGCCCCCGTGATCATGTTCTTGATGTAGTCGGCGTGCCCGGGACAATCGACGTGCGCGTAGTGGCGCTTGTCGGTCTCGTACTCCACGTGGGCCGTTGCGATAGTGATGCCCCGCGCCTTTTCTTCCGGCGCGTTGTCGATCGAGTCAAACGAGCGGAACTTGATCTTGGGGTTGTGTTTCTGCAATACCTTGGTGATCGCCGCCGTCAGCGTGGTCTTGCCGTGGTCGATGTGACCAATCGTCCCCACGTTGCAGTGCGGCTTGGTCCGTTCAAATTTTTCTTTCGCCATAAGTGCGTGCCTCGCTAGAAAATCAGTAGTACTGGTACAGCTTGCTAAACTTCGTTCGCAGAGCCGGCTCGACCTCTTCGATCTTGGAGAGGTAGAACTCGCGCATCTGGGCCTGATCGGAGACCGTCAAGCCCCGGTACAGCGATCGTGCCGTTCCGGGATCGGCGCCCGAGATCACGTCGATCGTGCCTGCCGCCAGGATCAAGTCCCAGTCACGGATGCGAATGTTCTGGCCGCTGAGCTTCTTCAAATACTTCGTGATCCCGCCGGCGGCGAATACCTGCGCCAGCGCGGCCTTCAACTCGCCGAATTCCCGCGCCTTGTCGATCTTGATCGCGGCTTGTTCGAACGCCATCGATTCAAATCCTGGAGCGGGAGACGGGAATCGAACCCGCGACCAACAGCTTGGAAGGCTGTGACTCTACCACTGAGTTACTCCCGCCCTTCTCCTGCCGTAGAGACGCAGCTTGCTGCGTCTTCTTACCCACCCGAGACGTAGCAAGCTGCGTCTCTACCACAAAACTTATGGAGCCGATGATCAGGATTGAACTGATGACCTCTCCCTTACCAAGGGAGTGCTCTACCAACTGAGCTACATCGGCTCAGAAACCAGCTGTCAGCTATCAGCCGTCAGCAAACCCGCTCGCCGGCGTCTACTTCTCGGCGTCCGTATGCATCACATCCTTCCGCCGCAGCACCGTCTTCACCGCGAAGAGCGCCAGGACCAGCAGCGTTGCTAACCGCAGCTTCGCGTCGGAAATCGTCGCCCACGTCAGCGCCGCCAACACTCCGTACGCGACCAGCGCCAGCACCAAACGGTTCACACGCATTCGCTCACGTCCGCCGCACGGCTCAAACTGGTGCACAGGGGAGGATTCGAACCTCCGTAGCTCCTTGGAGCGGCAGATTTACAGTCTGCTGCCATTAACCACTCGGCCACCTGTGCAGAAACCGAAAAGCCCGCCCCAGCGCAAACTGGAACACCACAACGTCACACCACAATACGCAACAAGGAAAGCGAAGTGCGGGAACTCCCGCTTGAACCTACGACACGCCGGAAAATTGCCCTGATGGAGTGCGTTCGAACTGTTGCGCCGCAAGCGCGTACATCCGCGCAAACCGCCCGTTGTTTCCGGAAACTGTTTCCTGGAGCTGGCGAAGGGATTTGAACCCCTGACCCTCTGATTACAAATCAGATGCTCTACCAGCTGAGCTACGCCAGCAATCGGAAGCAAGGTCCTTCAGACACAATACTTCCCTGGTCCCTTCCTCATGTCCGGGACAATTATTTAAGGTACCATAACGGTAATTCACGTGCAACCGGACCCCCCACGCGCCGGCCGGGAAAACTCGCATCGGCGGCCTTCCGAGATGCTATGATGCCATTCCTGTAAGCCCTCCATGCGGATCAAGCGCACCCTCCCTGTCCTGATCGCCGTGCTCCTGCTGGCGGCGGCCGTGGTAGCGGTTGTCCAACTCCGCAAGCACGCTCCCCCCGAAGCGGCCCGGCTGCTGCCGGGGGCGGATGGGTTCTTTTATATCAATCTCAACTGGATTCGGACCTTCAACGCGACCAACCAGCTTCCCCCGGTTTCCCGGGAGCCGGAGTACGAGAAATTCGTCGAGGACACAGGCTTCCAGTTCGAACGGGACCTGGACCAGGCCGCCTTCGCCGTCCACTATCCCCAGGATTGGGGAGACGGGACCGGCGGATCGGCTCCCGAACCGCGTTTTTCCGAGGTGTTTGTCGGCAGGTTCGATTCCGGAAAGCTGACCGGATATCTCAAGAAACTTTCGTCTTCCATCGATAACTACCGCGGATTTGATATTTATAACGTCCCGCTGGAGGGCCGCACGGTCCGCGTAGTCATCCTCTCCTATGACAGCGTAGCCGTCTCGAACCATCCCGACCCGAATGTGATCCGCGGGATTCTGGACCGCTCGCGCAAGCTGGCCTCGCCGTTCGGCGGGCCCGCGCTCCTGCGGCAGTACTACAAGAAAGTGCCGATCGCAAGTTTGTCATGGGCCATTGTGCGTGTCCGGCCAGCCCAGATGGGCGCTCTCAGCGGGCTGAACCTGTGGGTGTTGCTGTTCCCCAAGCCAGCGGTCGCGGTGATTTCCGGCCGCTACATCCGGGCGTTGCACCTGCGCGCCGAGGCGTTCACCACCAGCGAGTCCGATGCGCGGGCAGTCACGGAAAAGCTCACCGCGTTCCTCAACATTTTTCACGCGGCCGAGACCAGCGTGGGGTCGCAGGGTACCGATGCGGACGTGAAGGCCTTTTTTGCGAGCCTCAAAGTTGAGCAGTCGGGGGAGCGCGCCGTTCTCACCGCCACCGTTCCCCCTGGATTCCTCCGCAAGGTGCTAGCCGAGGCCTCCCCAGCGGTGCCCGCGCCGCCGGCGGCAGGATCTTCTCAGCAACCCTCGTCCGGGCCAGCAGAACAGCCGAAGAAACGGTAGGGAAGATTCACGCCCCCGCAAATGCTGTAACAATTCTCCTTCCCTCTGCATCTGTTTGAATAGGGGAATCGGAATCCTGATCGCTACAATACAACGATGAGCAGCTTGCCCTTACCGATCGCGGCCTTTGTCGCTGGATTGATTTCCTTTCTTTCGCCCTGCGTACTGCCGCTGGTGCCCGGATACGTCTCGCTGATCTCCGGCGTGGGCGTGGAGGAACTGAAGGCTCACGAAGGACAGCTCCTGCGGAAGGTGATGCTGAATTCGGCCGCTTTCATCGCCGGTTTCAGTGTCGTTTTCATCACGCTGGGCGCGTTTGCGACCGGAATCGGGCAACTGCTCGGCTTGTACAAGTCGGTGCTCGCGCGTGTGGCCGGCGTGGTGATCATCATTTTCGGGCTGCACCTGACGGGGATTTTCCAGATCAAAGCTCTGCTGGCAGACACCCGTTTGCACGGCCTCAAGGGCGGCAGCACGGCGTGGGGCGCGTTTGTCATCGGATTCGCCTTTGCCTTTGGCTGGACGCCTTGTGTGGGGCCGATTCTCGGGGTCGTACTGGGATTTGCCGCCGCCCAGGACACGGTGGTGAAGGGCATCCTGCTGCTGGCCGTGTATTCGGCCGGCCTGGCGGTTCCTTTCTTGCTGACCTCGCTTGGCGTCGAACGCTTTCTGAAGTTCTATAACCGGTTCAAGTTCCACATGCATGCGCTGGAAGTAGCCAGCGGCGGCCTGTTGATCGCCCTAGGCGTGCTGCTGGTGTTGGGCCGGTTCACCCTGATTTCGAGCTGGCTGTCCTTTCTCAACCGCTTTGCTTTGTAAGGGGCCCGTGTGAAAAGAAATCCGCTGATTCTGGTGTTCGTTGCCGCGGTTGTCGCGGCCATGTTATTTGCCGGCATCCACCTCGCCCGTCAGAACGGGGTTGGTGGACCGCAGCCGGGAGCGCTCCAGGGAGCGCTGGCTCCCGACTTCGAACTGAAGTCGCTGGAGGGCCAGAACGTCAAGCTCTCCGATTTCCGCGGCAAAGCCATACTGCTCAACTTCTGGGCGACTTGGTGCGGTCCCTGCAAGATCGAGATGCCCTGGTTTGTGGAACTGCAGAAGCAGTATGGACCGCAGGGGTTACAGATTGTCGGCGTGGCGATGGACGATTCGAGCTCGGAAGACATCGGCAAGTTCGTGAAGGAGATGGGGGTTAACTACCCGATCCTGCTGGGGAAAGAGTCGGTGGGGCAGAGCTACGGCGGGGTCGGGGTGCTGCCCACAACCTTCTTCATCGATCGCGACGGCAAGTTCGTGGCGCGCGAGTTTGGCCTGCAGAGCCGCAGTGTGTTCGTGGACCACATCAAACAGGCCCTCCAGCAGACGGTACAGGCCAGAAAGTAACGTCGCTATAAGGCGGGAACTGGGGTACCTTAGACGCCAGATGCGGACGATCCTGACCAGCGTGCTCGTGCTGCTGTCGGCTAGTGCCTACGCGCAGGACATGCCTGGCCCGAAAGGGCCCATCGTCACCATTGCTCCCGCGCCTCTGGTAACGGTCATGCAGGGCAAGAAGGGAACTGTCCCCCTGTCGTTCCGGGTAGCCAATGGATACCATATCAACTCCAGCCAGCCGAAGTCGGAGTTCCTGATTCCGACCACTCTGAAGGTCGACGCCACGACTGACATCGTCATCGGCAAGGTCATCTTTCCCGCCGGGCGGGATATGAGCTTCCCCTTTGCGCCCGACGAGAAGCTCAACGTGTACTCCGGGGATTTCAGCGTGGGTGTAGTGGTGCGCCCCCTCCACTCCGTTCCGAAAGGCAAGTACATGGTCCGGGGAACCCTGAAGTACCAGGCGTGCGATAACTCTGCCTGTTACCCGCCCAAGCAGCTGCCGTTGAGCTTCGAGGTAAAGGTTTCCAAGGCGCCGCCCGCCCCCCGCAAGAATCCCGCTCAGAGCCCGCACGCGCACCGGTAGCGGGCGGCCGCCTTCTTCAAGAGGAAACGGAACGGACACGGTCCAGTTGGCGCGTGAGTGTGTCAATTCGCGCCTGCAGAACGTTACGGATCGATAGCATCCCCAGCAGGCGTCCGTTGTCATCCACGATGGGCAGATGGCGGTAGTGGCGCTCGACCATGGTGGCGAGGGCCTCGCCCGCCGTTGTGGACAGCGTGGCCATTTCGACCGGAGTGGTCATGATCTCGCGCACCGGGGTCCGGCCCGGATCGAGGCGGCTCAGCGACAGACGCCGGAGCACGTCGCGTTCGGTAAAAACTCCGGCGACCCGCTGCTTCTCGTCCAGAACCGCGACCGCGCCAACATGGCGATCGAGCATGGTCCGGATCGCCCGCTCCGCCGTTGCGTCCAGCGGAACGGAAGCGGCTTCCTTGTCGCAAAGCTCCAGGATGCTCATGGATCACCTCTTTGGCGCGAGTTCGTTCTTGAATACTTTCCCGTCTTTCATCACGAATCCGACGTTCTCCAGAACCTTGATGTCGGCGAGCGGGTCGCCGAAAACTGCGACGATGTCGGCATAGGCGCCCGGCGCGATCTCCCCGAGTTTTCCCTTCATGTCGAGGAGCTCGGCCGCCCGCGAAGTCGCGCTCTGGATCGCCTGCATGGGCGACATGCCGAATTCCACCATCCGGGGGAATTCTTGTGCGATCGGCTCGGTCCAGGGGATTCCTCCCATGTCGGTCCCGAAGGCAATCTTCACGCCCGCCTTCAGGGCCTTGCGAAAGGAAACTTCATGGGCCGAGACGCGCTTGCGGTCGCGCTGGCCTTGCGGAGAATCCGCCGGCGCCCAGTCGCCGTAGTAAACGCTCAGAGTGGCGCAGAGCCATGTGCCTTGCTTGACCATCTGCGCGATTTGCGCGTCGCTTATCTCCAAGCCGTGCTCAATCGAGTCGCACCCGCCGTCGAGCGCCCGCTGCAGTCCTTCGCCGCTGTAGGCATGGCACGCTACCTTCTTGCCCCAGCCGTGGGTCTCGTCCACGATCGCCCGGATTTCTTCCAGCGTGAGCGTGGGTTGCGAAGCTAGCTCACCGTTCTTGCCGATCCAGGAGCGGTGCGTCATGTAAACCTTGATCCAGTCGGCGCCGTGGTCGAGCTGTTCGCGGGCAGCTTTGCGCGCTTCGACCGGCCCGTCAATGATCTGGACACCTTTGGGCACTTCGATTTCGGGCGCATAGCCTTCGAGGGGATATCCGCCCGTGGTAGAGATGGCGCGGGTCACAACAAACAGGCGCGGGCCGGGAATGTATCCGCCTTCAATGGCCTCTTTGATTCCGACGTCTCCATAGCCGGCACCTTCGGTTTCCATGTCGCGCAGGGTGGTAAAGCCCTGCTCCAGAGCCCGGCGTACCGAAACCGTCGCCCGGGCCGCACGGTAAGCCAGCGGATACTTCAGCAGTTGGATGTCGTACCCTCCCTGCGCGGGATCTTCGCCCTGAAGGAAGATGTGCGTGTGAGCGTCAATCAGTCCCGGAAGCACGGTGAATTGCGACAGGTCGATGACTTCGGCTCCGGTCGGGATGCTGGCACTGGCTGCGTCTGCGACCTCCGCGATGCGATCACCGCGAATGATGATGGTCTGATTGCGGCGCGCCGACCCGGACTCCCCGTCAATGAGAACACCGGCCCGGATCACCGTGAATGGTTTCAGCACGGGGGCATCCTTCTGGGCCCAAGTCACACAGGTGACGCAGAGAATGGTTAGCAGGGCAAACCAGCGGTTCACGGCAACCTCCCGGAAAGGCTGGATTGTACTCCTTGCCGCCGGGCACGGGCCGGCAAAATCGGTGACAAAGCGCGTGAGCGCTACGTTGGGGCAGAATTACTTCCGAGTGGCCCGTCATACCGACAAGTGGATGTGCTCAGAACGGGCCTGTTCAAAGACCATCCCTGATTTTGGCCGGTCGCGCGGCGGGAAGAACGGGCATTTAGATGCGGCGGAAGCGGTGCTCCGAGAGGGGGATTGCCGACCGGGACGCGATCGCCTCGCTTCGTAATCGGGTGTACCTGAAGGCCTAAACTACCTATCGGCTATCCCGACCGTATCCGCTCTCATCTAAAAGCTTCGCATCAGCAAGCGCAGTCCACTCCGCAATCGTCGCTTTAGGATGGGTCTTCAAGTAGCGCTCGACAATGTGAAAACCGATGGTGTAACCCGCGAGTTTGGGCACATTCTCTCTGCCAAAGAGGAATTTTTGGTTCACGCGAAAGTCTGTGGTGGCAAGCTCCGGTTTCATTGTCGGCCAGACCGCGGCTTCCTGATCGGGTGTCAACGTGCTGACCCACGGCGCAGTCTGCCCTGGAAATACTGAGTGGGCAAAGGCATCTGCCTTGCCTTCAAAGATCATGCTGTGGAGCAAGGTCCAGGTCGGTTGCCCAGAATAATGCCGCCAAGTCCACGCACTGTGATGGTACTCGTGCGCCACGGTATACGGCAGCCATTGCTTCCAGTCGGCGACCGGTGCGATCTGGAGCAAAATCCTTCCTGTGCCGAACGTGTAACCCCCGACGCCATGTAGGTCTGTACGAATGTAGCCAGTATCTGGGTCGGCGGCAAGCACGCAGACTGTGGTGTTCGGACCCGGCAGCAACTTCGCCGATTTACGCAACGCTGATTCAATTCTGCTGAATAAGTGAGCGCGTCTCAAGGCCGCGAGCTCATTGGCCAGCGCGTCCAGGTCTGTAATGGGTCGAATCAGCTGGTACTTGCCAAACTCGTAATATTCGCCGCCTTCGCCGCATCTCTTCAGCAACGGCTCGTAAACGTATTTCGCGTAAAGCGCAGCGCGTTCCGTCGCAGGACTAGTTCGTGCCGCATCTACGTATTCCTGCAAGTACCAGTCAGCATCGACAATAGTGGCCTGCTGGCCGGGCGCAATTTGCGCTGATTTGGAAGAGTCCGCGCCTGCCGCGAGAACAGGACCTATGCTGGCCAATAAGAACAGCAACACGAGTCCGCTTCTGATAAGTCTTTTCAACCGCCCTCCCGGCATCGGTAATGTTCGAGCGAAAATCACATTGTCCTTCGTCATAGAGCGTGGATTCAGCGCTTCCGTTAGCCGCGAGCAACAAGGAAGCTGTGGCGATGCCGTGGTTCATGATATCGCACTACTGGTGGTTGGTCGGCTACTCGGAAGCTACTTTCTGGGAACTGCCCCACTCCACCATCAACATGTTGAACGTCACCTTCTGGCCCAAACAGCCTGAGTTAGCGCTTATGGGGATCAAGCCAGAACCAAGGGCGTAGAGTTCCGCATGAAGATGGACAAGTGAACACCAGCCCGTTCATCGCTGAGTTCGAGGGATGCCCCCGGTGAACGTCCCGGCCAATGCCCGCTTCCGGTGGCAATCGCGTCGCCTAACCTTCCGGAGTTCGTTGCCTCTGGGATCGCGCCTTGGGTGCGATTCCAGACCGCGGCGCCGGTGCGGCTGGCTTGGCCTCCAGACATTCCCGCATCAATTCGACGACATGGATGGCACGATCCACTTGTTCGAGGGCTGCGGAGACGGCTTTCCGCTGCTGCTCCGCCACCGGGTCAATCGAGAGTTCCAGGGCACAGTGCAGGCTGGTCAGGGGCTGGCTCAGGGAATGCAGCAGTTCGCCGAGAACATCTTGCAGCCGCGACTGGGGCTCTGGCGCAGGGCTGGCGTTCATGCCGAGGCTCCGTCGGGGCTGAGCTGGTATCCGACCCCGCGAACGGTATGGATCAACGGTGGAGTGAAGCCATCGTCCACCTTGCGACGCAGGTAGTTGATATAGACATCCACCACGTTGGTGGTGGAATCGAACGTCAAGTTCCAGACATGCTCAATGATCATGGCCCGGGTCAGGCGGCGGCCGGCATTCCGCATGAGGTATTCGAGCAGGGCAAATTCCTTGGTGGTCAACTCGATGCGGCGGCCGGAGCGTTCCACCCTCCGCTCCACTCGATCCAGGCGCAGGTCACGGACGGTAAGAACCGACTCCGACGGCAGGTGGCTGCGGCGCAGCAGGGCTCGCGCCCGTGCCGACAGCTCAAGAAACGAGAAGGGCTTGATCAGGTAGTCATCGGCTCCGGTATCCAGGCACAGCACGCGATCTTCGACGCGGCTGCGGGCGGTTAGAATCATCACCGGCACACTCGGCTTCCGCTGCCGCAGGCTTTTCAGCAGCGAGATTCCGTCAACCCCCGGCAGGTTGAGATCCAGCACCAGCAGGTCGTAGTCAAACTCCAAGGCCATCGCGCGGCCCCGCTCGCCATCGGTGGTGGCGTCCACAGCATAGTGCTCGGCTTCAAGACCCTTCCGGACAAAACTGGACAGGGCGGCATCGTCTTCCACGATCAGGATTCTCATGAGCTTCTTCTAACTGTGTCACCGTTAACTGTTTCTCATTCTCAGCGGGCTGGACTGAAGAGGCAAGATTACGCGGCGGCACGAAGGGACGTGTTTGCGGAAATGAAACGCAACGTTGCCAAGTGGCTGAAACCGCCAGCTGGTGGCAGCCGGAGGTGGTGCCGGCCTGGCGCTAGACCCCGAGCGAAGTCCGAATGGCGGTGACGATAGAGTCGGCAATGCGGTCCATCTGGTCTTTCGATTCCGCTTCGATCATCACGCGGGCCAGGGTTTCAGTCCCCGAGTAACGGACGACCACTCGGCCGTTGCCGTTGAGTTCCTGCTCTGCCGCTTGAATGGCCTGCTGCACCGAGGGAATCTGAGCGATGGGCATTTTCTCCCGCACGCGTACATTGCGGATGGTCTGCGGAAATACCTTCAGATCGCCGGCCAGACTCGATAATGACTGTCCCGAGCGGACCATGATCTCCATGACGCGCAGCGCCGTGAGCAGACCGTCGCCGGTGGTCGCGTCACCGTCGCGGAAGAGGATGTGACCGGACTGCTCACCGCCAAGCGTCGCCCCGGCACGCTGCATCTCTTCGAGGACGTACTTGTCGCCGACGTTGGCGCGCAGCAGGCGAATCCCCAACCGTTTCAGCGCCAATTCCAGTCCCATATTCGACATGGTGGTGGCGACCACGGTGGAGTTGGCCAAAACACCGCGTTCCTGCATGTCGCGCGCCGCGAGCAGCAGGACGGCATCGCCGTTCACGACTCGGCCCTCGGCGTCGGAGAAAAGGGCCCGGTCGGCATCGCCGTCGAAAGTGACTCCGAGGTCAAACTGGTTGTGGCTTTCGGCCACAAAGCGGGCAACGGCTTCCGGATGGAGTGCGCCGCAGCTCTCGTTGATGTTCTGCCCATCCGGTGCGGAGTGCAGAAGATGTGCCCGAACCCCGAGGGTTCGGAACAGCTCCGGCGCTTCGGCAGTGGCAGCGCCGTTGGCGCAATCGACGGCTACGCGCAGGCGGGACAGATTCGTCGCAACGCTAGCGGCCAGCCAGTGGGTGTAGGTCTCACGAAGATCCTTCTCTCCGGGAAGGCTGGAACCGGCCGCGGCTGCGTCCGCCGAGATTTCCGAGCCTTGCAGCTGGGCGAAGATTTCTTTCTCGATGGCCAATTCGCGAGCGTCGGGTAGCTTATAGCCGTCTCGGGAGAAGATCTTGATGCCGTTATCGGTCCAGGGATTGTGCGAAGCCGAGATCACGACGCCTGCGTCAAAGCGTTGGGCACGGGCAAGATAAGCGATGCCCGGCGTGGTGATGATGCCCGCGCTGCGCACCTCCACGCCCGCCGACGCCAGCCCCTGCCAAAGGCGGTCGGCGATCCAGCGGCTGGACTCGCGCGGGTCCTGGCCAATCACCACCCGCGCTTTCGCATTCACCCGCACCAGGTCGTGCCCCAGAGCGCGGCCAATCAGAACCGTGCTTGCCCGGGTCAAAGGGAATTCTCCCGCCACCCCGCGAATCCCGTCGGTGCCGAACAGTTGTCTGGTTTGGGTCATGAAGCGTCGGTCTTAACTGTCAGCTGTCCGCTCTCGGCTCTCAGGCTTCAGCTTGCAGCCTGCCGCGCGGCTCTTCCGCAAGGGCTAGAAGCCAAAGGCAAAAAGCTGAGAGCTGATAGCTACTCCGTTTTCTTCTCTTCTCCAGCACGCTCCATGATAACCGTCACCCGAACCGGCATGGGGTGCACAACCTGGATCAGCGGATCGGTAACGTAAGCCTGGGTCGTGAAGGAAGCCCGGGTCATCGTCCCAGAAGCGTCCACGGGGTCGGTGGTGGCGGCCTCGACGGCCTCGACGCGCCGGCGGGGGCCGGCAATCATGATATTGGGCGGATCGGCGCTCACCTGCGCGACTCGCATGCCCCGGGCGAAGGTCCCGGTCACCCGAGGCCGGATTTCGACGGTGCGGGTCAGTCGCAGGTCGAAAGAGAGCCGGAATTGACCGGGGATGATCTGCACGACTTTTAGATCCTGAGGCAGGTGGATCTGCTGCGTATTCAGATCGAACGTGCGCTCGCCGGGACGGACGGAAGAAAGATCCACTTCGACGCGCACGTCCCCGGGTACCAGACGATGAATCAGGCGCTCCGGCCCCCGCACCCGGACCTGTGCTTCGGTGAAGCTGGCGGAATCGATCTCCAGATCTTCCGGCAGGTTGCGGAACTCGATCGGGACCTTCACTTCCAGTTCGGCAATCGGATCGCGCGACACTTTCACCCATAAGGCGACGGCCAATAACAGCGCGAACAGCTTGAGGCCGAAGTGATGAACGAAGGTGCGATGGAAAAATCCCGCCATGGTCAGTCGCTGCCTCCCTGGCGAAGACTGGCATCGTGGCGGCGCGGAAGATGAGAGCCGGGAGGCTCCTCTTGGATGAGAGTGTCTGCCACCGGAGTGGGAACCGTGGGGGCGGGAACGTAATGGCGCAACAGGGCGCTTAAGCGCTCCCGCAGGCGCTCGACCGTGAGATCGCGCTCAATGTTGCCTGCGACGGCCAGGCTGATCGCCCCAGTCTCCTCCGAGACGATGACGGCAACGGCGTCGGTCTCCTCGGTGATTCCGATCCCGGCGCGATGGCGCGTGCCCAGTTGGGTGGAAAGCACAGGATTCATGGAAAGCGGCAGGAAGCAGGCAGCTGCGGCAATGCGCTCATGCTGCACGATGACGGCGCCGTCGTGCAGCGGCGCGCTGGGACGAAATAGCGTGGCCAGCAGATCGTAGGAGAGCCGGGCGTCCAGCGGCACGCCGCTTTCGATGTAGGTGCGAAGTCCGATCTCGCGTTCGATGACGATGAGCGCACCCGTCTGGTTCTGGGCAAAGAGATTGGCCGCCAGAACAATGTCGTCGTACACATCGCCCGTGGAGTTGGTGGACCGCATGAGCGAAATCCGGCTCCCCAGGTTCGCCAAAGCGTGCCGGATTTCGGACTGAAACACCACGATGAGCGCAAACACGACGTAGGGCAGGAGCGTGCTGAGGAGCCAGTTGAGGGTACGCAGCTCTCCCAGACGGGCGAAGTAGAAGGCGAGCGCCAGCACCGCAATCCCGGCCAGCATGGGAGCGGCGCGCGTGCCCCGAATCAGCATGAGGAACTGATAGATCAGGATCGCGACCAGGACGATGTCCACGATCGAGACCACCGAAATGTGCGGCCATGCCGATAATGGCGTCACGCAATCCTCACGTTGGAAGTTGGATTGGCCCTCATTCTAATGCAGGTCACTTGGATTCTGGTGCGAATGGTTCGGTTGCGCTGACCCGGGCCCGGACGCGTCCCCGGGCCAGCCGTGCGGAAACTTCGTCCCCAGCTTTCAGGAGAGCGGCATCCTTGACCAGCCGGCCCTGCGCGTCGAACACCAAAGCATATCCCCGGTTGAGAATGGCGACCGGGGAAAGCGCTTCCAGACTGGCGTTGCGGCGATCCAGCACGGCCCGGCTCCCGACCAGTATGGTATGAACCGCCCCTGCCAAGGCGGCGGTTCGCGCATCCAGCCGCTGGCGTATTGCGGCCAGGCGGCTGCGCGCGTCATAGTGGCGCACCGCAGCCGCGGCCGTCTCCCAGCGGCGGTAGCAACTTCCGGCCAGCTGGCGCTGCGCCTTTTCCAGGCGGAAGCGCAGATCGTCGAGCCTCTGCTGACGGCGGTTGATGCTGTCCCGCATGCGGGCAAAGGCGCCGTGCTGCGCGCGCTCGGTCAGTTGCTGGCGGGCCATCAGCAGGCGATAGCGCATGGCGCGTTCGAGCCGCTGATGCATCTCTTCCGCCGCAGTTTCGATCTCCTGGCGGGAACGGATGACAAGTTCCGCGGCCGCCGAAGGCGTGGGAGCGCGCAGGTCGGCTACGAAGTCGACGATGGTGAAATCGGTTTCGTGGCCGATGGCCGAAATGACCGGGATCTCCGAAGCCGCCACCGCGCGGGCCAAGCCCTCGTGATTGAAAGCGGCGAGGTCTTCGGCGGAGCCACCGCCGCGGGCAATGATGATGACCTCAACCGCGCGGGTCAGGTTGAAATGGCGGAGTCCGGCCATGACCTCAAGGGGAGCCGAGTCTCCCTGCACCTGGGCCGGGTAAATCAGCACGTTGGCGGAGTGGTGCCGGCGCGCCAGGATGTTCAAAATGTCGCGGATCGCCGCTCCCTGTGGGGAAGTGATGATCCCGATCCGTTGCGGCAGCGAAGGGATCGGCTTCTTTCGCGACGTCGCGAACAGCCCTTCCGCCTCCAGACGCGCCTTCAGTTGCTCGAAGGCCAGCTGCAGAGCGCCGGCGCCCTGGGGCTCCATGAACTCGGCGGAGATTTGCAGCTCCCCTCGGTCTTCATAAACGGTGACACGGCCGCGCACCGTGACGTGCAGGCCATTCTCCGGGCGAAACCTCAATAGTCGCGCCGACGAGCGGAACATCACGACCCGAACCTGCGCGTTCTCTTCCTTCAGCGTGAAATAGAAATGGCCGGAATCGGGGATGCGGAGGTTGGAAATCTCGCCTTCCACCCAGCAGTCGGAGTACTCGCGCTCGACGTGCGTGCGCACCGCCGCGACCAGAGCGCGCACCGTCCAGATGCGGCGCTCGGGCGGGCGAAAGTGAAATCCGAGCTGGTCGCTCAGCTCCATGTGGATTCAGTTTACCCTGCCGGGAAGAGTCGTTGGTCGTTAGTCGTTGGTCGTTCGCAGATGCTTTAGATTGGATGGTCCCGGATTCCGCGAGCGACGAACGACCAAGGACTCTCAAAGGGAACTATCTCTTCAAGCGACCGATGACGAACGCAATCAACGAGAGCACAACGCTGAGCAGGATGGAGGTCGCCAGCGGGAAATAGAAGGTGGTGTTCTTGCCTCGATAGACAATGTCGCCGGGGAGCCGGCCCAAGGGCAGACCGGTGCGCCCCAGCAGTGTGATAACCACCCCGATCACGATCAGGGCAATGCCGAAAATTACCAATAACCGGCCGATCTCCGACATGCTTCGAGTCTAAACCCACTAAGTGTTGGGCGGGAGATTTTGCCCGCCTCATCGTGTTGCTAGACTGGACACATGCGAAAGATTCTGGAGACAGCTCGCCTGGTGCTGCGCGAGTTGGTCGCCGAAGACGCCGATGCGCTGGCCCTGGTCCTCTCGGATCCGGAAACAATGCGTTATTACCCCGCACCCTACGATCGCGCGGCAGTGAAACAGTGGATCGCGCGAAACCAGCGACGCTACGCGGACGACGGCGTCGGCCTCTGGGCGATGGTGCTGAAAACGTCCGGCGAGGTCGTTGGCGATTGCGGAATCGTTCGGCAGCAGGTGGAGGGTGAGTATCTGTACGAGATCGGATATCACCTGCGGCGCGATCTCTGGGGCCAAGGGCTGGCCACCGAAGCAGCTGTGGCATGCCGTGACTGGGGATTCGCACATCTCAAAGCCGACCGCCTCATTTCGCTGATTCGCCCGGAGAATATCGCGTCAGGTCGCGTAGCCGCGCGGAATGGAATGACGATCTGGAAGGAGGTGGAGTGGCGCGGACTGCGGCACTACGTCTATTCAGTGGAAAGACCCGGAGCGTAGCGCCGGCATCTTGCCGGCTGTCCCGAGGGCGTCTCGCCCTCGGCGCGGCGGGCGAGGACGCCCGCGCCGGACAGCCGCCGGGACGGCGGCGCTACATCTGGTTCGCCTTCTTAGGTGCTGACATCACTAAGGAAATTCGCTCAGCCTTACACCAGGTCTTCGAGTTTCAGCGGCTCCGCCCCGCCCTTCCAGGAATCGTGGAACTGCTTCTCGACAAACCAGGCATCGGAATTCCGCTCCTGCGCCTTGAGTGCCTGCTGCAGGCCGAACAGAGACCGCGGATTGCGGAGATTCTTGGCCAAGTCTTCGCGGAATACCTGCTCCGCCCCTTTGGCGTCGCCGTTCATCAGCAGCACTCCACCCAGCGACTCGCGCACTGGATAGAACCAGTCGGGCGGCTCGTCGTACTTGAGCGTATCCTGCACGGCGATCGCATCGCGCAGCATGCTAACGGCGCCGGCATGATCCTTCTTGGCCAGCGCCACCTGCGCTCCGAGTACGTTCTCCGCGATTCGCAGAATGTCTTTGGTTTTGTTGTTGATGGGCATGGCGAAAATCACGTCCGGCGACGTGGCCTTCTCCGCGTCGGCAACGATCTTGTGTTCTGCTTCCGCCTCGCTGACCTTGCCTTTGCCCGCCAAGGCCATCCCGCGGGCGAAGTGCCAGAAGACGGTCGTGGTCTTCATTTCGGGATCGGGCGCTTTCATGGCCAGGATGTCGTCCCACTTGTGAAAGCGCACGTTCACCGCCAGCGGAATGGTCATGAAGCCTTCGAGCGGCGGCATGTCTTTCACCGCGGGCGCGACGTGGGCGGCGAGCATCTCGGCCGCCTTCTTCGCTTCAGCGTAGTCGCCGGTCATCGCCGAGCACATGGCGATGAAGTGCAGGTTGTGGCTGTAATACATCATGGGATAGATGCCCTGCGCGCCGCTGCTCTGGAGGTAGGCGCGATCCGCCTCAGCGGCTTGCTGGTTCGTCTTCACCGCCGACGCGTAGTCCCCGGTGCGGATGTAAACGTGCGCCGGCATGTGCACAATGTGTCCCGCAGCTGGGGCCAGCGCTGCCAGCCGGCTGGCTCCGGCCAGCGCCCGTTCGGGCGAGTTCGAGGCTTCGACGGCATGAATGTAGTAATGGATCGCGCCCAGGTGATTCGGATCGCGCTTCATCACCGACTCCAGCGTTGCCACGATCTCTTCCGTTCCTGCCTCCGGCGTACCGTCGGGATGCCACAGCCCCCACGGATGCAGGTTCATCCCGGACTCGGCAAACAGCGTCGCGGCGTCCAGATCGTCGGGATAGTTCTTCACCACCTCGCGCATCGCGTCACGGTACTGCTCGGCCGCCTTCCGCAGATCGGCTTTCGGATCGGCTGGAAACCGTTTCGCCATCGCCAGGATGTAGGCACGCTCATTGGCGGAGGCGTCGCCGCTTAGATCCACGGCTTTCTGGATCGCCTCGTGCGCCTGCTTGAAGCGATCCTCGCTGGCGGGGTCGTTGTAGTTTGGGCCGACGGCCTCGGCGATTCCCCAGTAGGCCATGGCCAGCTTGGGATCGAGTTCCGCCGCTTTCTGGAACGAGCGCGCGGCCTCGTCGTGGTTAAAGGCATAAATCAGGCGCAGGCCCTGATCAAAGAAGTTCTGGGCTTCGGCATTCTTGGTTGAAACCGGATGGTGCAGATCGCCCAGGCCGGCCATCAACGTGACCGGGTGGGAAGCGTCCATGCCATGATTCTGTGCCGCGACCGAAACCGCAAGGCACAGCAACGCCAGGACGGTCGTTAGCCGTTTCATACAAGCCTCCCATTGGAAATGAACTACGGATATTGAAGCCGGCGAAGAAAACGAACACCCCAAATCTGCGAGGAAGATTAGATCATCTTGGCCGGGAGTTCAAGCATCTGCGTAGCGGAAGTCGCTAGTCGTTGGTCGTTAGTCGTTAGTCGTTCGCGGGTTCCTGGCCATTGCGGAAGGCCACTGACCGCGAACGACCAACGACGAACGACGAACGACCAACGACTCTTCTCCAGCCTGCTAAACTCGATTTCAGCAACATCCCGGCGAATGCGCAAAGCCACTATTCTCTTCAATCCCAACTCCGGCCGCCGGCGACGCGAGGCGGAGCTAGACCAGGCAATTGGAATCATCCAATCCGCCGGGGTCCGGGCCGAATTGACGGTTTGCCGTTCCAGCCAGGAAGCCACCGTCCACGCTCGATGCGCCGTGGCGGCGGGCAGCGACACGGTCTTCGCCTGCGGCGGCGATGGCACGATCCACGACATCATCCAGGGGCTGGCCGGCACGAACGTCGCCCTGGCGATACTGCCCCTCGGCACTGCCAACGCCCTGGCGCATGACCTGGCTCTTCCCCTTCATCCGCCGGAGGCCGCGCGCGCGGCGTTAAATGGCAGGCTCCGGCGAATTTCTCTGGGGCACATCGAGTATCAGGACTTTTCGGGCCAGGCCGCGTCCCGGTACTTCACGGTTGCGGCCGGCATCGGCGTGGACGCGCATCTCTTCTACAAGTTGACCGGCGCGATGAAACAAAGCACCGGCATGGCGGCCTACTACTTCAAGGCCTGGCAGCTGTGGGCCACCCATCGCATGCGCAGGTTCGAAGTCGAGTACGCGAACGGGAGCGGCCACAGACAGCGCGCGAATTTGACCGAACTCCTGGCGGTGAGGATCCGTTTCTTCGGAGGAGTTCTGCGGGAGCTTGTGCCTGGGGCGTCGCTGGAAAGCGGCGAACTGCGCGCGGTCATGTGCCGCACCGACAGCCGCAATGCCTATCTGCGGTACGTGGCAGGAGCGCTCCTGGGGAAGCGGTGGCACATCGATGGCATTGACCTGGTGAGCTGCTCGGAGATTGTGTGCCAGCCGCCGGAGGAGGACGCACGCCACCGCGTCTACGTTGAGGCAGACGGAGAGTTGCTGGGGCGGCTGCCGGCGCGCATGACACTGGTTCCGGATGCCCTGTCGCTGCTCGTGCCTGTCTGATGTCGCGGAAGCCATGCCGGTCCTGAAGCGAGACAGCGGCTCATGGCATCCAACCAATTTCCGAAACAGGAGAACATTTGGAACCAATTACACACTTTCTATTCGGCGCCACCATGGGCCGCGCCGGACTCAATCGCAAGACGGCTCTGGCGACGGCCACGCTGACCTTGGCGGCCGAGGCCGCGGACCTGGACGTCTTCGGCCGGTTTGGCGGCTCGGTGTTTGGCTTCGCCCACCATCGCGGATTCACCCATTCTTTCCTCGGCGTACCCCTGGTGGCGGCGGTGGTGGTGGGGTTCATGTACTTGATCTGGCGATTGCGGGGACGGCGCACTCGCGACCCCAACCTACCCCCGCGCTGGGGGCTGCTCTACGGCTACGCGTGCCTGGCGGGGCTCAGCCACATCCTGCTGGATTTCACCAACAACTATGGCGTGCGTCCGTTCTGGCCGTTCTCGGAGCGGTGGTACTCGTGGGACATCGTCTTTATCGTGGAACCGGTGCTGCTGGTGATTCTGATTCTCGGGCTGATCCTGCCGGGACTGTTTTCGCTGATCAACGAAGAAATCGGCGTCCGCCGCAAAGATAAAGCCCCGCCGGGTCGGCTGGCGGCCAGTGTGGCGCTCGTGGCCGTGTTCGCGTGCTGGGGAGTCCGCGACTACGAACACCGCCGGGCTGTAGGGGCGCTCGAGTCCCGAATTTACAAGGGCGTGGACCCGATCCGGGTTTCAGCCTACCCGTACTGGGTCAACCCGTTCCGCTGGTATGGGGTCGCGGAGACGCCTGGTTTCTTCGCGATGATGAATGTGGATTCTCTGTCACCGGAAACTGACCCCGAAGGCAGAATGCAAGTTCAGTACAAGCCGGAAGAAACAGCGGTGACGCTGGCGGCCAAGAAAACCTACTTGGGGCGTGTGTACCTTAGCTGGGCCCAATATCCGGTGACGGAAACCGAACAACTCGAAAACGACCGCGCCGCTTACGTGGTGCGTTTCCGCGATCTGCGCTATGCCTACCCGGGGCGAAGCACGCGGGCGACGCTGGGCGCGATGGTATTTCTGAAACAAGATCTGCGGGTGCTGAGTGAGCAATTCGGGATGAGGCGCGGGGGTGAGGGTACACGATAACAGCAATAGATCGCACGACCTTGGGATAGGTGATCACTGGTGAAATCCTGTTATCGACAGTAATCTTGCATTTTCACGGTCAGGCACGCAGAATGACTCAGCAATGCGTGATTGCGAGGATCATCTGGTGCACGTTGCCTCCGTCTCGTCGCGAGAAACCGTGAAGCGTTCTCTCCGTCAGGTTCTTGCAGATTCCCACGTGGCAGCAGTTGCAATAGCTATACTTCTGCTTTGGTCTCTCGATACTGCGTTCCGGGGTCTATGGGACCCGGTTTACCGCGTGGGCGGTTTTGTGGTCACTGCGATCGCGATCTGGGACGTTCCGTACCTTCCTCCGTCACTCACTACTGCCGACCGCTTCATGTTGATCAGCACCTTCTACTTTCTGTATAGCGCAATGGTTAGCCTTTCAGCAGCATGGCTCCTGTCGCGGTGGGTGTATGGCATGGGTCCGCTTCGCAGCCTCGTCGCGTGCCGTAGCAGGCTAACAGGGAGGGAAAATGCTTGAGCGGTTAAGAAAAGTTCTGGTAAACAGTTTCGTTGGTGCCATTGCTCTCGGCTGGCTGTTTTCACAAGGTATCCTCCATTTCGCGTACATGTTCAGCGCACCCGTCGCAGGCTGGCTAGCCAGGCGTGAGTATCATGGAATGGCAGATCGCCCCACTATCTCGACGAGCTTTTCACTTCGAGACGCACTCCCAGAATTGGTCAGGTCTTTTTCACTTCTACTGGTCGCGTACCTCCTGCTGCGCTGGCTGTACTACAAGCCCTTGCGACCTGAGACGACGGAGCCGCAATCAGAGCAGAGTGCATAGCTGTGGGAAACCGCGATTTTACCAGCAACCTCGGCACGGCCCGTAAGAGGACCGCGTTTGGGCTTCCCTTGACCGCTGGCCTCTCCCCGCGTGACAATTCTAGTTTGTTCTCCACGAGGTGATCATGCTGGCCTATGTGTTCGTTCTCTTGGCGGTCGCGGTGCGATTCCTGCCGCATCCGCTGGCCTTCACTCCCGTAACGGCGGCGCTGCTCTATTTCGGCGCGCGGGGCTCGCGCCGGCAGATGTGGGTGCCGATCGCGCTGCTGGCGGCGTCCGACGTCGTGCTCACCAAGTTGATCTATGTCTACCCGTTTTCCTGGGACCACTTCGTGACCTGGGCGTGGTACGCGGCCATCCTGTGGCTGGGCACCGGCTTGCGGGAAAACTCGAAGCCGCTGCGCGTGGCGGGAGCGGCTCTGGCCGGCTCCGTCTCATTTTTTGTGGTCAGCAACTTTGCCGTCTGGGCGGCATGGAGCATGTACCCCAAGACGGCCGCCGGCCTGGTGACCTGCTATGCCGCCGCCCTGCCGTTCTTCCGCCGCGGGCTGGAGGGAGATCTGCTGTTCACGGCGGTGATGTTTGGATTGCCCGTCGCGGCCGCTGCCATCGTCCGCTGGATGGATCGCGGGCACAGCACTCCGACCGCGGTCTAACGAACCTAAACTTCTTACCCACGCAGCGTGGACTCTTCTTTCCCCGCTGCGTTTTTCTTTTTCGTCACCAACCGCCACACGATCCATGCCGCCACAATTTCGCCCACAATCGCCAGAATCCAGAAAAAATGATGCGTCACCAGACCCCCGGCCAGCGCCACGATGCCCGGCCCAAACTCCAGCGTGAGGAGGGCCTCGATCAGGAAGCGCGTAAATCGCCCGGCAAAAATCGCCAGCAAGAAATGCGTGAAGCGCATCTCAAAGGCCGCCGCGGCCAGCACGAACACTTTGAAGGGAGTGGGCGGCGGCAGCATGGCCGGGAGCATCAGCGCCCAGAATTCGTGCTTGTCAAAGGAAGCGTGGATTTTCTCAAACCGCGCGGGCGAGAGCCGCTTGCGCAACAGCATTTCGCCGCCGGTATAGCCGACGACATAGAGAACAATGCTTCCGAGCGAAGAGCCCGCGGCCGCGAGCAGGACGTAGAAGAGGAAGTGCGGGCGATCGTGGTAGACGTAGGCCACGAAAATCGCGTCCAGCGGCATGCCCAGGAAGGAAGCGTCCACCACCGCAAACGCAAATACGCCCCAAGGCCCTAGAGGCGCGAGAATGGCCTTAATCCACTCGCTGTATGCGTGGAAGAAATGTTTGATCTTGTTCAAGTAGGTAAGTCTAGTTTACGCGAGAAGCGGAGAGCGTCGTTCGCTGTTCGCTATTCGCTGTTCGCGAACCCGTCGTTAGTCGTTGGTCGTCGGTCGTTCGCAATGCCCGGTGGGTCGCTGGCTGTACGGTTTGTGTATCGAGAACTTCCGAACGACCAACGACGAACGACTGACGACGAACGACGAATAGCGAACAGCCAACGACGCCCCGGCTACTCATGCGCCGTGTTTCCTTGCAGCAAGTCGAGGGCATGCGGCAGCAGATCCACGACCCCTTCGAGCGACTCCACGGCTCCGGCGGGACTGCCGGGAAGGTTGAGGATGAGGCTCGTACCTCGAATACCGCAAACGGCGCGGCTGAGCGCGGCGAAACGGGTCGCGCGCATTCCCTGGGATCGCATCTGCTCCGCCAGGCCTTCGACCAACCGGTCGCAGACGGCGCGGGTGGCTTCGGGTGTAACGTCGCGCGGCGCGATCCCCGTCCCGCCCGTGGTCACCACCAGCCGGGCCGAGCGACATAGCTCGATCAATTTTTCCTGAATGGCCCCGCTCTCGTCGGGAACAACCGCGCGGCGCACCACCTGAAAACTGCGTTTTTCGAGGGCCGCAGCCACGGCGGGCCCGGAAAGGTCGGCTTTCTCGCCGCGCGCACAGGAATCGCTGACGGTCAGGACGGCGGCCGGAATCAACTCAGGTGTCGAGGAGGACATCCTCTCCCTCGGCCGCCGCGTCCCGTTGCGACTCGTCCAGCAAACGCAATCCTTCCATCAACAGCCCCTGTGTATTCAGGGTGGTGGTCTGTTGGGTGGTCTTGCCGTCGAAGTCAATCTGGAAGTTGCCTCCGGTCCAGCGCAGAACCTTGAAAACCGCTTCGTCGCCGGTAACGGAACCGTAGGCCGCGTGAATCGCCTGGCCCTGGCGAAAATACATTTCGCACTTCTCGTCGCCCTTGCTCATGGTGAGCAGGCAACTCTTGCGTCCCATCTCGAGCGACTGGACCAGGTCAATCACGTTCATTTGCGCGAGACTGCCGCGCAGGATGCCGTCCGACGGCGCCGCTTTGGCCATTTTCTCGAGCGCGATCCGGTCCACCACGCGTTTGATGCGCTGCGTGGCCTCTTTCAGAAAGAACGGCTTTTCGAGGTAGTCTTCTACCGGATCCTGCATTGACAGGCGCTCGCTGATATCGCCCTTGCTGGCCATGAGGATGACAGCGATGTTGGCGGTCGCGGGACGGCTCTTCAGTTTTTCCAGCAACTGGCGGCCGTCCATGCCCGGCATGCGGTAGTCGCTGATGAGCAGATCGGGCAACTCATCGACGGCCTTCAGCAAGGCGTCGGCAGCATCGTCGGCCGTCGTAACCGTGGCCAGGGTCGAAAGCGACTGGCGGAGCATGCCGAGCACCATCGGGTTGTCATCCACGACCAGGATTTTGACGTTGCTCGCCATAAGACGCTACTTGCGCTTGCCGGCTCTGCGGTAATCGCCGCTCTTGCCTCCCGACTTTCGTTCGAGGAGGAGTTCGCGGATTTCGATGCCCTTATCCAGCGCCTTGCACATGTCATAGACCGTGAGGGCAGCGACGCCGGCCGCCACCAGCGCTTCCATTTCCACGCCGGTTTCCGCGGTGGTCTTCACTTTGGAGGCAATAGCCACGCCATTCTCGCACGCGCGCAGGGTCACATCAACCGAGGACAGCACCAGAGGATGGCACATGGGAATCAGATCGGAGGTGCGCTTGGCCGCCATGATGCCTGCCAGGCGCGCGACTTCGAAAGGATCTCCTTTTGGATTCGCCGGCAGCGCGCGCAGCACCTTCGGTTTCATGCGGACGAAGGCGCTGGCTTCGGCTTCACGCGCCGTTTTCGACTTGGCGGACACATCGACCATGCGCGAGCGCCCGTGTGGATCGTAGTGAGAGAGCTTCTTCGGCACTGAATGGTTCTCAGTTCTCAATTCAAGTCTCACACATTCCACTGAGAACTGGGAAGCTGGAACTCCCTTCCGGTTCTCGACCCCAGTTCAGGCGTTCACATCGTGCTGAGCCCTAACTGAGAACTGAGAACTTGGAACTGCGAACTCTGTTTAGCGCATCAGCAGCGAAACCCACTCCCCGGCACTGATCTGCTCGCGGTCGGGAGGAATGACCAGATAACAGTTGGCCCGCGCCAGGGCGGCCACGTCACCCGAGCCTTCCCAGCGGGCCAATTCGATTTCTGCATTCTCGAATTCACCGGAAAGCACGGCGGGAAGAAATCGCTTCAAACCCGTCTTGGTGCGGACCTCGGACTTGAGGCGTGCCTTCAGGAAAACCAGCGGTCGCGGCTTCATCCCGGCCAGCGCCTGCACCATGGGTCGCACGAACAGCTCGAAAGTCACCATGGTGGAGACGGGATTGCCGGGAAGGCCGAAAAAGTACCTGCCTTCAGAATTTCCGCGGGCCAGAGTGCCTGAGCGGCACGATCCGAAGACCACGGGCCGGCCGGGTTGAATCTGCGCCCCCGTAAAATAGAACTCGGCTTTCAACTCCGCCAGTACTCCCTCCACCAAGTCGTACTTGCCCATGGAGACGCCGCCGGTCAACAACAACATATCTGAGCCGAGGCCTTCCTCGATCAGGGACCGGAGCCGTCCGGGCTCGTCGGGCGCGACGGGAAGCGGCACCGGCTCCCCGCCTGCTTCCAGGACCTGCGCCGCCAGGGAGTAGGTGTTTGAATTCCGAATCTGCGCCGGGCCGGGAGAGGATTCGATCGAAACAATTTCGTCTCCGGTTGAGAGCACGGCGATTCGGGGCCTCCTGAATACCGGCAAGCGGCTCATGCCCACCGAAGCGGCGATCGCGATGGTCGCGTGGTCCAGAAGCGTTCCTCGATCCACCAGCAACTGTCCCTGGCGTGCCTCGGCTGCGCGCGGCACATAATTCTCTCCAGCCGTCACGCTCCGCTTAATTTCCACTGCCTGCCCGGCTTGCGATGTGTATTCAACCATCACTACGGCGTCGGCTCCCGGTGGCAAAGGAGCCCCCGTCATGATGGCCACCGCCTGGCTCTGCTGTACGTCGCAAAGCCGCGGATCCGGCGGAGCGCCCGCCTTGCTTTCTCCAATCAGCGCGAGCTGAACTGGAACCTGTGCAACGTCCGCCGCCCGCACGGCATAGCCGTCGCGGGTGGCGCGGGGAAAGGGAGGAAGGTCACGGTCGGCGGAAATCGGCTCGGCCAGCACACGACCGGGCGCGGAGAGGAGGCCGGTGAACTCAACGTCTCCTGGAGAGATTTGGGAGGCATGTTGCTCGACCATGTGCCGGGCGTCTTCGAAGCTCACGATTCCGGCATGCTGCAATACGGACGACATGACGGGATGATACTCCGGGTGGAGGAACGGGGACGTCGTTCCCCCGCCGGAAGGACTGAATGTTGACTGCTGATCGCTGAGCGCGGCTCTAGAGAGGCTACGGAAAAACTCTCCTCGGAATCGACCATTTCCCTCAGCGGCTAACGCCGCCGTTGATTCTGCCGCAGTTACGGCGCGGCTGGAAGCCGCGCCCCTTCAAAACAACAGCAAAATCGGGCTTGGTGCGCAGCCTGCTCTAGTGTCGCGCCAGTTCCTGGCCTAGCACGGTGGCGTTGCTGGCGAAACAGAGGCCGGTTTCCAGATCCACCAGTCCGGAACGGACCAGCTTGGCAATCTCGCCGTCGAAATGCTGCATGCCCTCGTTTTCGCTGGCCTTGATGACGTCGAGCAGGGTGCGGCCGGGGCGCTCGCCTTGTTCCACGCAATCGCGGGTGCGCGAGTTCGATTTAAGGATCTCGATGACGGCAATCCTCCCGCCGCTATCCGCGCGGGGAATCAGCCTTTGGGCGATGATGTAGCGAAACATCTTGGCCAGGCGGTCGCGCACCGACTGCTGCTCGGCCGGGGAAAACGCGGCGACAATGCGCTCCACAGTCTTCGAGGCATCCACGGTGTTCATGCTGGAAAGGACGAGGTGCCCGTTTTCTGCGGCCTCCAGCAGGATCTCCATGGTCTCGCGGTCGCGGATTTCCCCGACCATGATGACCCGCGGCGCCTGCCGCAGAGCGGCCCGGAGCGCGAGCGCGAAGCTGGGCGTATCGCTGTGCAACTCCCGCTGGTGCACGGTGGATTTCCTGTGGTTGTGCAGAAACTCGATCGGATCCTCGACCGTCAGAATGTGATAGCAGTGTGTGTTGTTGATGCGGTCGAGCAGCGCCGCCAGGGTCGAAGACTTGCCCGACCCCGAGCCGCCAACCACCAGAACGATCCCATTCCGCACTTGCACCACATCCTCCAGCTGCGCCGGCAGGCGCAGGGAGACGAAACTAGGCAGGGTGGTCGGAATCACCCGCATAACGATGGCACAGCTGCCGCGCTGAATAAAAACGTTGACCCGGAAGCGCGCCATCCCCGGCAGTCCATAAGAAACATCGCAGGAACCCTGTTCCCGAAGGGCATTGATCGCCTGTTTGTTGGTGCCAATCAGGTCGGCAGCAATGCGCCGCGTGTCATCCGGGGTGAGCGTGCCCGTGCCCGGCATCTCCACCACCGTAAGCTGGCCGTGAATCTCCACTTGGGGCGGACGGCCGGGTGAAAAAATCAGATCACTGACCTTCTCGGAGGCGCGTAACATGGCCGCCAGTAACACTGGAGTCGGGATCGCGCCCGACCCGCTTGCCCCTTCGAAGGTTACCGCAATCGGGGAACTCCCCGGAGCCGCCATTCCACACACTCCTACTTGCCAGGATTGACACCACAGGGGAGATCGGCGTGAAGCCGGGGGGATCTATGGGATAAATGTAACGCGATTGGGCATGGGCAGGAAGGACAGTTAGGTCATAGACCTAGGTAACCGAGGCGTGGGGATCGGGTCATCGTGAACGCCCCGACGACCCGATTGCTGTTGCTTCCAAACCACAACATAGATCACCCGATGATCAGATGACCCGATCACCCGATGACCCCGATTCCCGCTACTTTTTCGGGGGCTTCTTCTTGGTTCCGAAGCTGGTTTCGATGCTGGCCCCGATGCTGGCCAGCATGTCCTTCGCGGGCTGGGCGTAGGAACCGCTCGGCTGCAACTCCAGGTACTTCTGGAAACACTCCGCGGTTCCGTCCGGGGCAACCATCTTGTTGCCCTGGAGAGTGGCCTTGCCGATCATGTTGACGCCCTTCCAGTAGTACGCGTCCGCCTTGGTGGGGTCAGCCGCGATCACCTTGTTGAACGCCGCAATGGCGTCGTCCACCCTGCCAGCGTTGGTGAGCACCGCGCCTGTGTTGAACAGATATTGCCCGGCGTTCTTGGGATCGAGTGTCGCGGCTTGCTGATAGCTCTTGACAGCATCGTCAACTTTGTTGGCCTTGGCATAAACCTCAGCCAGGTTGTTATAGTAGGCGGCCAACTTCGCATTCGCCTCGGGGTCCTTCTGGGCGTCCGCAGAACCCTGCTTCAGATCGATGGCTTTCTGATAATCGGTGCCCGCCGCCTCCAGGCGCTTCTGCTTCTCGGCGGGATCGGTCTGCTTGGTGGCCGACATGCGGTAAGCGTCGCCGAGTTTGAACCAGATCAGGTCGCGGGAGCTGTCCGTCTGGGTGGCCTCAGTCAGGGTCGCGATCGCGGTTTCATAGTCGCCGGCATCGGAAGCCTGCTTGGCGGCAGCCAGTTTCTGGTTCAAGGTCTGGACCGTGTTCTGCTCTTTCGCCGCTTTGGCCTGCTGTTCCTGGATCTGCTTGATCTGCTCCGCGGTCATTCCCTGGCCCTGGGCGGCCGCGGCCTGCTCTTTCTTCAGGTCAAAGTCCAGCACCATCTCCTCGACGCCGACCGTGAAGTTGTTGACATGCCAGAGCTCCTTGCCGTCCTTGAACAGCTTGACGTTGTACTTACCCGGAGAAACACCGAGAGAGAAATACTCACCCTTATTATTGGTTTTTAGCTGATACTTGCGACCCGTCTCCACTCCCACCCATTCGACCTGCGCCTGGGCGATCGGCTTTCCTTCCACATCCTTGCAGAGTCCCTTCACGCTGCCCATGGCCTGCGCAAACACTGGCGGAGCGCAAAGACCCAAAACGAGAACGAGTAAGACGGGAATAATCAGAAAACGCTTCATGATGTTGGCCTCCCGGCACTAAAACTGGAATTTACAATTTCCGTTTTTCGACCGCCAATGACGCCTGCCCCGCACCGTCGGCAATGGAGAAGCGGAAATTCCCAGGGCGATCATGCCACCGCCACGGCGTACGGAATCGGGTCCTCCGCGTCCGCTTCGCGAAACGCCCGCAATCGGAGCACGCAGCTATCACAGACGCCGCAGGCGCGATCCTCCCGCTGATAGCAGGACCACGTTAAATCGAAGGGCGCGCCCAGTTCAAGGCCGAGCGTCACAATCTCACGTTTGCGCATGGCGATCAGCGGCGTCACAATCTGGATCGTCCCTTCCTTCGTCCCTGTCTTCACGACCTGGTTGAAGGCACGATAGTAGGCGGGGCGGCAATCGGGATAGCCGGAGCTGTCGGGCTCGACCGCCCCGATAAAGACTTTTTCGGCTCCCAGCACCTCAGCCCAGCTGACCGCTACGGCGAGAAAATGGGCATTGCGGAACGGCACATACGTAACCGGCACGCCCGCTCCGACGGCGCGGGATTCCGGCACCGCGATGCCCGCATCGGTCAAGGCCGATCCTCCTATCGCGTGCAGCGCTTCATTGCGCACGATCAAGCGACTCCGGATTCCGACCCGGTCGCAGATGGCTTCGAAAGCGCGCCTTTCGCGCCCTTCCGTGCGCTGCCCGTAGCTGACGTGCACCGCGGCGGCATCGTGGTCGCGCGCGGCCAGCGCCGCGCAGACGCAGGAATCCATCCCGCCGCTGAGCAGCACCACGGCACGAGTTCTTTCCCTTCCCGGGTTCGATGCCATGATCGGGTCCGAAACCGCGCAACCTCTCCTCTGATTTTATGACAGTTGGATCAGGTCGAGTCATGAAGTCGATTGATGCATTGAGACATTCGGTCATTGAACGATGATCGAATGTCTCAATCGCTTAATGATTCAATGACCCGATCACCCGATCTTTCAGACGCCCTTCGCCGCCGGATCCCAGACGAGCTTGTGGATCTGCAGGCTAAGCCGCGCCGGAACGCTGTCGGCCAGCATCCATTCCGCAAGTTGCTGCGGATCGAGCAGGCAATGCGACGTGTCACGTGCGCCGGAGGCATCTTTTTTGAAGGCGGGCGAGAACAGGACAGCGTGCACGCGTTCGGCCAACCGGTGCTGACCGGCGAAATCGCGGGCGAATTCGTAGTCGGTACGGTCGCTCAAGACGAACTTGATCTCATCGTGCGGGTGGAGCGCGCCTAGATTCTCCAGGTCGAACGTCTCCGGTTCACCCGAGTGCGGACACTTCACGTCCACGATCTTGATCACCTGAGGGGGCACATGCGCCAGGGGGCGTTGGCCGCTGGTCTCCAGCAGAACCTTGTACCCCGCATCCAGCAGGCGCTTCATCAGCGGCACAACGTCGCGCTCCTGCAACATCGGCTCGCCGCCAGTGATCTCGACGAGGCCGCCTGGGCTGAGCCGAGCCACTTCTTTGATGACCTCTTCCAGCGTCGCCTTCCGCCCGCCCTGGAAGCTGAACTCGCTGTCGCACCAGGAGCAGCGCAGGTTACATCCGGTCAGCCGCACAAAGACACAGGGCAGCCCCGCATAGGTCGATTCACCCTGGAGCGACTTGTAGATTTCAGTGACTTGCATTGGAAGCTGTCAACCATCAGCCGTCAGGGAAGCCAGCGGCGCACTATTCCGAATACCTGGCCGTGGTCGTGTCCGTTTCGAACACCGTCACATCTTTCACTTGCACCCGGCCGCTGGTGATGCCGCGCAAGCGGGTATTGGTCTCGTCATAGAAATACTTGGCCAGGTTTTCGGCCGAGGGATTGAGCACGGTAAACGGCTCCAGGTCATTAATCATCTTGTGATCGAGCCGGTCAATGACCTGCTTCATGACGTCTTTCAGATCTTTGAAGTCGACGAGCAGGCCCGCTCTGTCCAACTCGGCGCCAGCCAGGGTCACACGGATTTTGTAATTGTGCCCGTGCGGGTTCTCACACTTGCCCTTGTAGTTGCGCAAGTAGTGCCCTGCCGCGAATGTCTCCTCGACCGTAACTTCGTACATGAACCCACCCAGCCCCGGCTGCGACCTGCAGCAACTTGGCAGGTTTTATTGTACCTTTTGAGAGCGGCGAAGGGAGAGCGTGCAAGCGAGTGTGACGCAACCAGAGATCACCATTCGCGAGGCGACGCCGGAAGATCAGGCGACGATCCTCAATCACCGCACGTCCATGTTCCGCGACATGAGAAAGGGCACCCCTCAGGAACTGGATCGGATGGCGGAACTCACCGGTCCCTGGCTGGCGCGCGCGCTCGCGGATGGCTCCTATCGCGGCTGGCTGGCTCAGGATTCGTCCGGTTGCGTCGTGGCCGGTGCCGGCGTGTTGATCTCCCCCTGGCCAGCCAGTCCCGAAGACCCGTGCCCACGGCGCGCCATGATTCTGAACGTCTATACCGAACCACAGTTCCGCAAGCGAGGAATCGCCCGACAGCTGGTGCGGGCGGTCCTCGCCTGGCTCAAGCATCAAGGCTTCCACTCCGCCTCGTTGCACGCCAGCGACGAAGGCCGGCATTTGTATGAACAGCTTGGTTTTGCGGACACCAACGAGATGCGGCTCAGGTTTGGGTCAGATCTGTAGAGGTGGATTTCTGGAGGAACCCCTGCGAAAAGACAGCCGCTGTTCTGTACTGTTAAGCAAATAAAGGGCCAACTCCATATAATCTGCTAACGATCCGGCTGCTGCCCCGTCTATCCCGATGCAAGGCAAAGTTGGTCAGCTTGTAAGGGAATAGGACGCAAATGCCGGCCGATTCGTACGCCGTAGCAATTCCGGTTGGCGAACTTTCCCGTACCAGACGGGAGCAGGGCAGCGGTACCCAGAACCTCAACGCGAGGGGCTCCTTGGCAGCGCAGGGCAACCGCATTGACGACACGAGCCTGATCCGGGAGGCGCAGCACGGCAATCGCGCTGCCTTCGAGGTGCTGGTGCGCCACTACGACCAGTCGGTTTTGCGCCTGGCCCTGCACCTGACCGGATCGGAGTCGGACGCCCAGGATATCTACCAGGAGGCCTTTCTCAAGGCCTACAAGAACCTGGGCAGCTTCCGTTTCGAATGTTCCTTCTACACCTGGATCTACCGGATCGTGACCAACCTGTGTCTCGATCATCTGCGCAAGAAGAATGTGCGCAAGGAAGACGCTCCGGTCGCGGTGGACCAGTCCGGCGAAGAGTACAGCTTGCTGGAGCAAGTCGCCGACGGGCGGGCCGGAGCGAACCCGGAACGCGACCTCATGCGCCGGGAATTGGGCGGAAAGATCGCGGCGGCGCTGACGCGCCTGACGCCTCGGGAACGCATGGTGTTCGAGTTAAAGCACTATCACGGGCTGAAACTGCGCACGGTAGGCGAGATGCTGCATACCACCGAAGAAACGGCAAAAAATACGCTGTTCCGCGCCACGCAGAAACTGCGCAGCGCGCTGGCGGAGATGCGATGAAGAGCTTCGAACTGATCCCCGCAAAGGGGTGCCATTATGAAATGTGATTGGGTCAAAGAAAATACTGTGTTCTACGTCTATAACGAGCTGGAAGATGACGCCCGTTATGAGGTGGAGCAGCATCTGGCGCGGTGCCCGGAATGCGCTGCCGAACTGAAGGCGGTGCGCAAACTCCACGCCACGCTTTCGCAGGCGGCGGTGGCTGAGCCGACGCCGAACCTTCTGGCAGCCTCGCGGATGGGATTGCAGGAAGCGCTGGAAACGGCCCACCCCGGCGGCTTCTGGCAGCGGTTGATCTTCGAACCCGCGACCTGGCTGCGGCAGATTCGAATGTCGCCGGCGCTGGCTGCGGCCATTTTCATCGTCGGCTTCGGCGGTGGAATTGTGACCATGCATCAAGCCTTTCCCGGCGGACCGCAAGGATCCATTCTTGGCCCAGCACCTAGTCCCGTTCCCGTGGACGCCTCCATCACCGGCATCCGCTCCATCACGCAAGAACCCGGATCGAACCAGGTCACGATCAAATATGACACGGTGGCCACCCAGGATCTACAGGGCTCGCTGAACGACCAGCGCATCCAGCAGTTGCTTCTGTTCGCGGCCCGCAACAACTACAACTCCGGTGTGCGCATGGACTCGGTGGACCTGCTGACCCAGGCCCCGAACGAAACCCATGTGCGCGAGGCCTTGCTCTATGCCTTGCAGAATGATTCCAATCCGGGTGTGCGCCTGAAGGCATTGGACGGGCTGAGCGGCTTTGTCCGACAAGACGCGCGAGTGCGGGATGCGGTTTTGCAGTCGTTGATCAGCGACGCCAATTCTGGCGTTCGGCTGCAGGCTTTGCATCTGGTGGAACCGATGAAGGCCGACAGCAGTGTGCGTTCCGTGCTGATGAAGTTGTCGCAGGCGGATCAGAATGCCTCCATTCGCTCGCAGGCGCGCACCATGCTGTCTCAAATGCCGGAGATGGATTGAAGAGAAGCGGTCGTTGGTCGTTCGTCGCTGGTCGTTCGTGGTTCGTCATTTGCTGCGAGAGTTGCCAACGACTAGCGACCAACGACCAACGACGAAGGGATACAGCAAGGAGAAACTCATTGAAGCATGTTCTCAAATTCGCTGCGGTTGGAATGTTGGTGGCTACGCTCGCGTCCCTGGCTGTGTGCCAGGAATCACGCATCTATCGCGAGGGTGGCAACTGGCTGCAGGAGATTGCGGGGGACCTCGGTGCGGCGAAGAATCTCCGGGTGAAACTGGACGCGGGTTCGGTTCGCGTTGAGGGCGGTTCGCAACCGGGGATCACGTACGTCATCCATAATCGTGCTTATACCTCCTCGGAACAGCAAGCTCGCCGCGAATTCGAGTCTTACAAGATCAGCGCTTACGTGAAGGGGGACACCGCGTTTATCGTGGCGGATTCCCAGGGCCGCCGAAATCGCCGGTGTGCCGGAGATTTTCTAATACGTGTGCCGCGGAGCATGGAGTCGGCCAAGATCGAGACCGATGGCGGCAGCGTCAACGCGACGGGGATTGCGGGACGGACCGACATCCAAAGTGGCGGGGGAAGTATTCACCTGGATGACATCGGCGGCGTGGTGACGGCCGCAACCGGCGGGGGTGCCATTGAAGTCGGCAGCGTGGGCAGCGATGTGACTCTGCAGACGGGCGGGGGAAATATCAAGATTGTTTCCGCCAAGGGCAAAATCAACGCGGAAAGCGGAGGGGGAAGTCTCATCGTTCTCTCCGGACTGCAAGGGGCAGTGCTGCAAACGGGCGCCGGCAGTATCCGTGTCGACAAGTGTGTCGGCACGGTGCGAGCCACAACCGGTGGCGGTAGTGTGGATCTGGGCCAGATCGGAGGCCCGGCGGACATTGAATCCGGCGCCGGCAGTATCCGGCTCAGTTCCGCCACGGGGCCGGTGCGCGCCGAGACCGGCGGGGGCAGCATTCAGTTGGATTGGGCACCCTCGGTCCGAGCCGAAACGGCTGCCGGTGGTATCGTCGCCAAACTTTTTTCGTCGGCTGGCGAACGCAGCGATTCCGTGCTTGAAACCAGCGCCGGCGACATCACCGTGTATCTGGCCAAGGATCTGCCCATCTCCATCCGGGCGGCGATTGATCTGGCCAACGGCCACACCATCCGTAGCGACTTCGCCGATATCCGCGTGTCCAGCGAAGGGGGGAACTGGGGGCCGCGAACTGTGACCGCCGAAGGCAAGCTCAACGGCGGCGGCCCGGTGCTGAAAGTCCGGACAAGCTCGGGCAACATCATTTTCCGCCGCATCGGGCAATAGCGACGGTTCAATTCTGGGAGGGACCATGCCACACCGCATTCTGCTTTGCCTGGTTTTCCTGTCGCTGGTGGCCTTCGCGCAACCAGCTGACCTTCCCTATGACAATTCCGGCGAGAGTTGGAGCTGGAGTGATGCAGGAGAGGAGTCCGCCGGCGCATCCTCCTACCTGGGTGTGGACATCGCCGACGTCACCACGGAGCGGCTCGGCGAGTTGAAGCTCAAGGAAGAGCACGGCGCCGAAGTCACGATGGTGGACCAGGACGCTCCCGCCGGAAAAGCCGGGCTGAAGGAACACGACGTCATCCTGTCCGTGAACGGCGCCGCGGTGGAGAGTGCCGCGCAGCTGCGCCGGATGATCCGCGAAACCCCCGCCGGACGCATCGTCACCCTCGGTATCAGCCGGGACGGCCAGCCGCAGAGCATCAAAGTGCAGCTCGCCGACCGGCGGAAGTCTTTTGCCGTGAGTTCCAACGATCGGATGTTCAACTTTAAGATGCCATCGATCCCGCCGATGCCGGATTTCGATGTCCCCGTGTCGGTGGTCATCGTCCATTCCTCGCTGCGCAGCGGCCTGATGGTCGAAAACCTGACGCCACAACTGGGAGAGTTCTTCGGCGTCAAGAACGGCAACGGCGTTCTGGTGCGCTCGGTCGAAAAAGGCAGCCGGGCAGACAAGTCCGGATTCCGGGCCGGCGATGTGATCGTCAAAGTCAACGATCAGCCGGTGCATGACACTTCGGATTTCACCCATGCGCTGCGCGCGCACTCCGGCGGCCCGGCAGGCGTCACCGTGATGCGCGAGAAAAGAGAACAGAACCTCACTCTGACGCTCCCGGAGAAGAAGGACTCCGGCAGCCTGCTCGAAGAAAGCTTCGAGGCGCACGATCTGTCGGCAGACGCCGAGCAGCAGATGAGCCGCTTCGGAGAGCAAATGGCCCGCATCCAGCCGGCCCTGGAGAAGATGCAGCAGAAAACCCTGCTGCTCAAAGATCTCCAGCAAAACCTGCATGATTTCCAGCGAAAGATGCAGGAACAGGGCGAGAAGTGCCGCCATGAATTGGCCGCAGAGTGGGCCGAAATCTGATTCCATGAAACCTTAAAGGCCGCAGGCTCCGCCCGCCGGGGCGGAGCTGTCTGGCTGCGCGGTCCGCCGGTGACCTAAGTCACCCCCCAACCTCGTGGTGCAACACCGCTCGTTACCTGCCACCGGAGAGCGAACCCCGGTAAGCTGATGGCACGATGGCTCTCCGCGCCCTTTTGTACTCGAAAAACCCGGAGACTGCCGACTCCCTCGCGGCGATGCTGGGAGAAACTGGCATTCGCCCCGAAGTCTGTGCCGACATCTTTAGCGCCATCGACAAAGCGACCAAGCAGTTTTTTCCGTGTATCATCGCCGACTGGTTGGACCAGCCGGAGGCTGGATTCCTGCTTAAACGCGCCCGCGAGTCTGCCTCGAACCGGAACGCGCTCGCGATTGCCATCGTGGATAGGGAGCTTGCCCCGGAAGAAGTGCGAGAGCGGCGGCTCGATTTTCTGATTTATCGTCCGATATCCACGGACGAGGCGCGAGCGGTCCTGGCAAAAGCGCACCGGAGAATGCAACTTCAAACCGCGTCCGCCCCTAATCTGCGCGCCGCCCTGCTGGAGCCTGATCAGGGGGCGCCGCCCGAGGAGTCCGGGGATCCAAACCTGGTTTCCATTGCCGCCGATCTTCCCGAGCCGCCGGCGGGGACCTATCCACTCGCATCTCCGGAATCCGGGGTCGCCGAGGACACCCTCGCGGGCGAACGCGCCGCAGACTACGAGCCCGCGGTCGCCGGGGCGGAACCAGGCTGGCGGGGTCGTCTACGTGCCGCTTGTGCTGTCGCGCTCCTTATCTTCGCCGCAGTGTGCCTCTGGAGGTCGCGCGTTGTGTTCCGGTATCTGGCGCACACTCCCGAAGGGACAACCCGTGTCCTGCGGGAATCTGTGGCCGCGCTCTTCTCCGCCAACCAGCCCGGGGCGCAGCCCGGTTCAGCGATGACCGATGCCCAGCAGTACGCCTATTTTTCGAAGACTCCCGGTGGCAGGGCACCCGTCCAGACTTCGAACGTCCAAGTCGTCAACGCTGACATCACCTTGCCCGATGCTCCGGTGCGCTTGCCCAGGGCCTTCGATCTGCCGTTGCCAGTGCCAGTCTTTGAACATACCGTCGCAGCTCCGTCACACACGCGCTACGCCAAGATCCCGGAAAGCTTGAAAAATTCCGCTCCCATCTCCGCGCCGGTCGTAGTGGGTCCGGCGCAGATGGGCTCGGCCCAGGTCCTGCCCGTCTCCACGGCGCCGCCCCCGCTTCCTCAAGTCAGCGAGCCGGTGGCTTTGAGTGAAGAGGCGGCGCGGGCGCTAGTTGTTCATACTGTGGCGCCCGTATATCCACCCGAGGCCCTGGCTCAGAAGCTTCAAGGCGCGGTCGTGCTGCAGGCCCTGATCGCGCGCGACGGCACCGTCGAGGACGTGAAAATCCTGCGTGGCTATTTTTTGCTAGGACGCGCGGCGGTTGCCGCCGTCAAACAGTGGCGCTTCCGCCCCTATACCCTGGACGGACGCCCGCTCGAGACCAGAACCGTCATCACGGTGAATTTCACCTATCCCCCCGGGTAGAAGGGTTCCGATCAATTTCTGGGCGGAGTGAGTCAGAGCAACGCCCGGGTCACTCGTGCTCTTCGTGTAAGTGTCTCCCCTGGCCTTCGGTGGGCGGGGCGACGCCAGCAGACTTCTTCCAGTACTCCTGAACCGCCGGCGGCAACTTCTTGGCGCGCGTGAGGAAGGCAGTCACCTTCCACATGTCCGGCTCGGACAGGACTTTCTCCCACGCCGGCATGCCGGTATAGCGGATACCGGTGCGGATTATGTAGAAGACATGCCACTCCGGATCGTCGGGCGGATGCTCGATCAGGTTCGGCGCCGGAGGATAAAACGATCTTGCGAGCTGGGCGGGCTGGCGATCGGGACCTCCATGGCAAAGCGCGCAGTTCATCGTGTAAATCTTCAGGCCTTCGATCAGATTTTCATCGGTCGGCGGCACCGGATCGTTCACCCGCGGAGCATGGCGCTCCATGGAGGCGTCCAGCGCGCTCAAGGCAATCTGCCGCTCCAGCCGCGGCGGAGCGGTGTTGGCATTCGTGGGCAAAAAGCCGAGCAGGGCGACTCCCAGCCCCCCGGCCCCGAGCGCCACAACTGTGACAATGACCCCCAAAACGAAATTGCGCATCCCGGTCCTCGGAGCGAAGCCTTAACAGGCTGCGGGAAAACTCACGTTTTGTATCAAGGCATCGCTTTAGCGATGCCGTAAATCGTCAGCTTTCAACCGACCTTTAGGGGCCGCCGTTGCGATCCCGACTTCTTCAGCAACCTGCTAAGTATATCGAAGCGCCGGGAAAAGAGCCGCTCTCAGGGTTGTGAAGAGCCGAAAGCGCTCAGTAGGCGTGCAGGCGGCGCGCCTCCCGCACCACATCGCTCACTTTGGGCAGAAAAAATTCTTCCTGCGGCGGAGAAAAAGGGACCGGCGAGTCGAGCGCGGTCAGGCGGACGATGGGACCATCCAGATCGTCGAACGCCTCTTCGTTGATAATCGCCGAAATCTCGCCCGCCAAGCCTCCGGTGCGGACATGCTCGTGCAATACGATGACCTTGTTCGTCTTCTTCACCGTCGCGGCAATCGCTTCCCGATCCAGCGGCGAGACCGTCCGCAAGTCGAGGATTTCGGTCTCAATGCCTTCCTGGCTCAGAATCGCCGCCGCTTCCAACGCGGTGTGCACCATGGCCGCATAGGTGATTACGCTGAGGTGGCGGCCTTCCCGCGCGATGCGGGCCTTGCCGAGCGGAACAATGTAGTCATCCGCCGGAATTTCTTCCTTGATGCGGCGATATAGATATTTGTGTTCAAAGAAGATGACGGGATTATTGTCGCGGATCGCCGCCTTGATCAGGCCCTTGGCGTCGTAGGCGGTCGCCGGACAGACCACTTTCAAACCCGGCGCGTGCACGAACCACATCTCGGGATTCTGTGAGTGAAACGGCCCGCCGTGAACATTGCCGCCGCTGGGCCCGCGGATGACGATCGGCGCCGGAGCTCCCCAGCGGTAGTGGGCCTTGGCCGCCATGTTCACGATCTGGTTGAAGGCGCAGCCGATGAAGTCCATGAACTGGAATTCTGCCACCGGCCGCAGCCCGGTCAGCGCCGCCCCGAAGGCCGCGCCGACAATCGCCGACTCCGCGATCGGCGTATCAATGACCCGCTCCGGGCCAAAGCGGTCGATGAGGCCCTCGGTTACCTTGAACGCTCCACCATAGACCCCGATGTCTTCGCCCAGGCAGAAGACGCTCGGGTCGCGCTCCATCTCTTCCCAGATCCCCTGGCGGATGGCTTCGAGATAGGTGACGGTAGGCATCGGAGAACGGTCACACTCCAAATTGGCGCAAGTGGTGATCCAGATGTTTGTACATCCCGGTGCTCCATTCGTGCGGCGTCAGCGGCCCGAAGAATGGATGCGGGTGTTTCATACACTGCGTTTCACCACCTTGATGAAATTGCCGGACGCGTTGTTTGAGTCCTTCCTGCTCACGGACAAAGTCCCGCTGATCGGAAATCTTCAGTTTTTCGTCGGTCGGCGCGTTTCGGGAAAATGGCTTGTCGTTGGTGAAGACGGGGCGGACGAATGGCCCAAGAATTCGGCCGACTAGAAGGCGCGGCAAGACCAATCGGCCGGCGGCCATGTCCAGGGTGGTGCTGCAGTGGGCCATCATTTGCGCGACATCCATTTTTCCCCATTGCCGCTGGGAGGCAGGTTGAAGCTTGTCGAGGCGCGAAATCACCTCTCCAACAGCCGCTTCCTGAAACAGATTCTGCATGTGGATCTCTCCAAAACTTGTCAGTCCGGGGATGAGGCCAGAATGATAACATTCCCGTTTCACCGCTCAAGGATCGGGGAAGCCCGCCTCCTTCAACATCCGCCAGACCAGCGCCACGGGAAGCCCCACGACATTGCTGTAATCCCCATCGATGCGTGGAATCCAACGGGACGCGATGCCCTGGATGGCGTACGCGCCGGCCTTGTCCATCGGCTCGCCGCTGGCAATGTAGGCAGCGATTTCGTCTTCCGTGATCTCCGACATTGTGACCACCGTGGTCTCGCTGGCCACCGACCACCGCCCACTGGCCACCAAACACACGCCGGTAATCACCTGATGCTCCCGCCCCGAAAGCATTCGCAGCATGCGGGCGGCGTCGGCGCCATCAGCGGGCTTGCCGAGAATTTCGTTGTCGATCACGACCACGGTATCGGCGCCCAGCACGACATCATGCGGCCGCTGTCGCGCTACGGCCAGCGCCTTCTCGCGCGCCAGTCGCTCGGCACATTCTTTCGCACCTTCTCCGGGCAGCGGGTCTTCGGCAATCTGCGTCGGCTGGACCGCAAAGGGAATGCCCGCGTTGCGCAAGAGTTCCTCGCGTCGCGGCGAGGCAGAGGCAAGCACGAGCATGGGGACATTGTAAGGTCTTTGTGGGGCCGCTAGCGGTCAGTGAGTGCTGTCGTGATATTTCGCCAACTGTCGCCACACCCTTCGGAATTGGACATCACCTGAGAACTGCCCCTAGGTGATGACTAGAACCAGCGTGGCAGAGCTAACGCCGTTAGGACATCCCAAAGATCCCTGAGACCTTACTGAAATCTGCACATTGTTCCCCCTTGAGCCGCCAAAGAAGTCAAAGGTCTGCTGGGTAATCGTGGTCTCAAGATGGCCTGAGTCCGTGAACGTGGTCTGCAACGCGTTGCCGTTCCACATGATCTGCGATTGGGGAACAAAGCCGCTCCCGTTCACTGTCAGTAGAACCGATTCCGAGTCGCCTGGAATGATGTCTGGCGAGAGTGACGTAATTTGGGGCTGCGGAAAAGAGCCTTGGCAGCTGTTGAACTCAATGATCGCACTGCAGGTGGTCCAACCAGATAACAGCAGGGTCAGGGCTGCAATGAAGGCAATGCGAACCGAGGGGAAAGGCTTACTGGGACTAACGAGGCAAGAACGCATACCAGCCTCCCTGTTACCAGCATTTCTTATTTTAACCCTGGGGCACAGCTCGGTGCTCCGAACGATCTGAACAGCCAGCTCAATCCGCAGCCTGCACGCCTTCACTGGGTTTGGGTGCGCTCTTTGGAAGCGCGGGCCCTATAGGATTGGTGAAGTGAACACGTCGTAGCGTTGGGCACGTCGTGAGGGCAATCGCGATATTTCGCCAAGAGGCAGCTCGGCACAGCTACAATCGTCCGGCGACAGGTCCGTTCAGCATTGTCGCATGGAGGCCCAATGACTAAGCAGGGCGTTGTAATCCTGGTATTGGTGGCGGTGTCCTGCTTTGCAGGCTCTCAAGACCGGCGTGGCTCAGCAATACAAGAATCGGCCCAAGCTCATTGTGAATTGAACGAGGATGATTATGCAGTTTTTGCAGCGTTGCTGAAGGGGCTGCACGGACCGGAAGACCCAGAGGAGGCCTGGGAGGGTAAGGAGATGCTCATACGCGACGTGACTGCTACTCCCGGAGAGCCGGAAAAGCAAGCGAGTGGCTGGGGATTTCGTTCCAAATCCAACGCGGCACCTTCCCAAGAGACATTCCAGGACTATGCAGAGAAAGCGCACAATGTGTGTGCGGTCAAGCCCGAATTCGGCGATCCACAGTCTTACAAGATCATTGCGAAGGGGGAGATAGATAACTTTTTCCGCAAGGGCAGTGACGGCTGGAAGGAGTTCTATAAGAAGCACCTGAAAAGTGCTGGGTATTGGCAACTGTCGCGTCCTGGCTACAACTCCGCCCGTGACGAGGCGCTGCTGTATGTTGGGCACTCTTGTGGCTGGCTCTGTGGTACTGGCCATCTCTACTTACTGTCAAAACAGAATGGCCAATGGACGGTCAGGAATCGCTTGATGCTCTGGATCTCCTAGGCGGAAGAGACGCCGCAAGCCTCGCTGTCGTGAACAGGCTTTTACGCTAGTTATTGGTTCCCGCGGCAATTTACAAGGTAGCCCTACTCCAGCGCTTCCGGCTCAATCGAGATGTTTTTCTCGCCCTTGGCGCGCTTCTCCCAGTACTTCTTGACCCAGGCTTCGTAGCTTTTGCCAGCGGCGGTGTCGCGTCCGGTGAAGGCGATGCCGGCAATTTCGGAATAGGGAATCGAAGGCCGCTCGTGGCTCGTGGCCAGCATCAGGCGAACAAAGGATGCGGCAAGCGTAGGTCCGACGCGGCGGTCGAACAGATATCCGGCAATCTGCGAGCCATCTTTGCGGGTAATCGTCACATCGCCGCGATAGTCGAAGGCTTTCTCGATCACCGCGCGGATGTCGGCTTCGGTGGCTAGCTCGGGGATCCAGCCCTGAAGATTTTCGCGCTCGAAGCCGGGGACGACTTCCAACTGGTCATTGGGGTGAGTTTGAGGAGGAACTTGCGTGCTATGCGGCAACGGGGGCTCGTGCCCATGTTCCCGTCCGCTCATACCCGGCTTTCTTCTACTTCCGGAGTGCCGGCCGAAGCGTCCACGCCAATCTGCACCAGCGGATTGTAGGAGTACACCGGACGCACGGGCTGGTCCAGTTCGGCGAGCGCGTCCGGGTCCGGATAGAGCGAGAACGTGGCCTTCACCGTATCCCAGAATCCGCGCAGCGAGCCGAACGTGTCGTCCACCGAAGTTGGCTCGTAGCCGCAATGCACCATGCAATTCGCGCACTGCGGATTGCCCGACTCGGTGCCGTAACTCTCCCACTCGGTGGTTTCCATCAGCTCTTTGTAGGAGTCGGCGTAGCCATCCTGCAGCAGGTAGCAGGGCTTCTGCCAGCCGAACAGGTTATAGGTCGGCATGCCCCAGGGCGTGCAGTTGTAGTTGCGGCGGCCCATCAGGTATTCGAGGAAGAGCGGCGACTGGTTGAAGCGCCAGTGCTTCTTGCGGTTCGCCAGGATGGAGCGGAACAGGCGGCGGGTCCGGGCCCGTCCCAGAAAGTGCTTCTGGTCAGGCGCTTTGTCGTAAGAGTAGCCGGGCGAGAGCATCATGCTCTCGACGCCCAGGTCCATCATCTCGTCAAAGAAACCGCGCACGGACTTTGGATCAGCGCCGTCGAACAGCGTCGTGTTGGTGGTCACGCGGAAACCGGCCTTGACGGCCTCGCGGATCGCCTCCGCCGCGATGTCGTATCCGCCTTCGCGGCAGACGGAAAAGTCGTGGTGCTCCTTCTGCCCGTCTACATGGACGGAGAAACTCAAATACTTGCTGGGCTTGAACAAGTGCAGCTTTTCCTTGAGCAGCAGCGCGTTGGTGCAGAGATAAATGTATTTCTTGCGGGCGACCAGGCCCTCGACGATCTCTGCAATCTGCGGGTGCATGAGCGGCTCGCCACCGGGAATGGAAACCACTGGCGCGCCACATTCATCCACCGCCTTGAAGCATTCTTCCGGCGAGAGGTCTTTCTTCAGGATGTGTGCGGGATACTGGATCTTGCCGCATCCGGCGCAAGCCAGATTGCAGCGGAACAGCGGCTCGAGCATCAGCACCAGCGGATAGCGCTTCCGTCCGGCGAGCTTCTGCCGCAGGACATACGTGGAGACTGTCCACATCTGGGATACGGGAACTGCCATCACCCCTCCGGATAGTGTTTCTATGATACCGGATTGAGGCGCGGACAGGAACCGCGCCTTATTCCAGCGCTTCGGCTGGCTGCACACCACTTTCCCCGCCAGGCTCTTCACCCCGCTTGTCGCCCAAATGAATATACGGGGCATCGCCGGCGGTCGCGTCGCCGTGATCATAGGGACGAAATAGGGCGGCGTAGAGCAGGCCGATGACGAACATAACCACCCACACCACGATCATTCCGTAGTTGCTATACCAGGGGTCCTGCGGAGAACGCGGCCACGTCATGTTGATGATGGCCAGGACACCATAGGTAAGCGCCGCCAGGTTAACCGGCCACGCCCAGATGCCCAGACGAAAGGCTCCTCTTGGTTTCCAGCCCTTGGCGCGCGCGATCAGGGCCGCCAGGACAATCATCTGGAAGGCGATGTAGATGCCGGCGGCGCTGGATACGACGATCGTCTCAATCATTCTCTTAAGGAACAAACCTGTAATCGCGATGAAGGCGGGCACAACTCCGGCAAACAGCAAGGCATTCACCGGAACTCGCGTGCGCTGGGAAAGCGTGCTGAGCTGGCTGCTGCCAAAGATCATACGGTCGCGGCCATAGCTGAACAACAGGCGGCTGGTGGCCGCCTCCAGACTGATGAGGCAGGAAAAAAATGAAACCATGACCACCGCGATGACCGCCCGCAGCCCGATCGGGCCCATAGCGGTGTTCAGGATGGTCACCACCGGGTCGGTATCCTTCCCGGAAAACACCGCGTTCAGATCGGGCACTGCCAACACGAAGGCCAGACAAACCAGCATGGCCGCGAAGCCGCCAACGTAGATGGTCATGCGCATCGCCTTGGGGATGGCGCGGCCGGCGTCGGGAGTTTCTTCGGCGACGTCGCCGCAGGCTTCAAAGCCGTAGTAACACCACATCGCGGCCACGCTCGACGCCAGAAAGGCAGGAAGATAATGTCCGTTGCCCAGGCCAAAGCTCTGGAAGAGGACGCTGAAGCTTTGGTGCCGGGCCACGATCAGCAGATAGCCCCCCACCGCAATCGCACCAAGCAACTCGCAAATAAAGCCAAACATGGCGACCCGAGCCAGGAGCTTCGTGCCGCTGACGTTGAGCGCGGTCGTGCCGATAATCATAGCCACGGCAATCGCAACTTCTCCGCCTTGACCCACCCTGAGGCCAAGAAGCTGAGCCACGTAGGGAGCTCCTCCGACGGCAACCCCAGCGATGGTGCTGCACAGGGCCCACAGGTAGATCCATCCTGCCATCCAGGCCCACCGCTTTCCCACCAGCCGTCGGGCCCATGGATACAGACCGCCGGCAATGGGAAATTGAGAAACGATCTCTCCGAACACCATCGCGACAAACAGTTGTCCGATTCCGACAAACAAGTAAGTCCAGAACATCGGCGGGCCGCCGGCGGCAAAGGCGACGGCGAAGAGTGTGTAAACTCCCACCACGGGCGACAAGTAGGTGAAGCCGAGGGCGAAGTTCGCCCACCCGCTCATGGAGCGGTCAAACTTGGAGTCGTAGCCGAGGGCTTCGAGCTGAGCGGAGTCTCGGTCTGTTTCTTGCTGCTCTTTCATTGAGTTGTTCTCCCGATCTTACCGGCTGATCTTATCGGCGTGTGGGGCGGACACTCTTGTCCGCCGCCGTTGCAGCGACGGCCACCCCGACCCTCCGTCCAGCGGATGATCCGTGATCGGAGCCCGAAACTTGCGCACCGATCATACTCCCGGGGGCGACGGCTGGCCCAGACCGTGTGCCTGGGGCGGTTTTCGCCTCCAGACCGCGCAGCTTACGGCAACTCCCGCCGAGAGTCTGTGACCTCCGGCACAGAGCGAACAGCGCCAGATGGCTTCGAGTCATGCCGAAGGGTAGCGCCGGGGCGGCGGCGCTACTTGCCTCAGATCTTCTGCAGCCGCTGCACGTCATGCACGCCGGGAATCTGGCGGACGCCGTCAATGATCTTCTGCAGGTGCTTCAGGTCGGCGATTTCGAGCACCACGTCGATGCTCGCCTGCCCGCTGCTGCTGCGGGCCTCGATATTGCGGATGTTGGTGCGGCTGTCGCTGATCACGGCCGTGATCTGTTTGAGCATCCCGAAGCGGTCGTCACAAAGAAGGGTGAGTTTGACGGGATACGCAACCGGCTGGCCGTCTTTATCGCCGGCCCATTGCACGTCGATGCGGCGGTCGGGCTCATAGAGCAGATTGGTGACGTTCGGGCAGGTGATGGAATGCACCGCTACGCCCTTGCCGCGGGTCACGTAACCGACAATGGCCTCGCCGCGAATCGGGTTGCAACAGCGCGCGCGATAGACCAGCAGGTCGCCCTGGCCTTTCACCACGATGGCGTTGCTGTCGCCGCCAAAGACTCGGCGCATGACGCTGGTAAACCCCGGCGCGGCCGCCGGTTCTTCCCCTTCGGAGATGGGTTCGCTGCCCGCGGGCGCCAGTTTGGCCAGCACCTGCCGCGCCGAGTATTTGCCGTAACCAATGCCCGCCATCAGGTCGTCCGGACGCCCCAGCCCATATTCGCTGGCCGCTTTCTGCAGGTCGGCGTCCTTGATCTCCTTCAGCGAAATGCGGTATTTGCGCGCTTCTTTTTCGATCAGCTTGCGTCCGATTTCGATGGCGCGCTCCCGCTGATGCACGTTGAGCCAGTGCTTGATCTTGTTGCGGGAGCGGGACGACTTGACGATGGCCAGCCAGTCGCGGCTGGGCTTGTGTCCGGGCTGGGTCAGGATCTCGACGATGTCGCCGGAATGCAGCTTGTGGCGCAGCGGCACCATGCGTCCGTTGACCTTCGCGCCCACGCAGCTGTGGCCTACTTCTGTGTGAATGGAATAGGCAAAGTCGATGGGCGTGGACTCGCGCGGCAGAACCAGCACCTTGCCCTTGGGTGTAAAGGTGTAAACCTCCTCCGGGTAGAGATCGACTTTCAGCGTCGAGAGGAACTCGTTGGGATCGGAGACGTCGCGCTGCCACTCCACCACCTGGCGCAGCCACGCCAGCCGTTGCTCGTCCTGCGCGGAAACCGGTCCGTCTTTGTACTTCCAGTGCGCGGCGATGCCTTCCTCGCACATCTTGTGCATTTCTTCGGTGCGGATCTGGATCTCGAAGGTCTCGCCCGTTTCGGTAATCACCGAGGTGTGCAGCGACTGGTAGAGGTTGGGCCGCGGCATGGCGATGAAGTCCTTGATACGACCCGGGACCGGGCGCCACAGGTTGTGAATGATGCCGAGCACGGCGTAGCAGTCCTGCACGGAGTTGGTGATCACGCGCATGGCGTAGAGGTCGTACACCTGGTCCACGCTGATGCCTTGGCGCTGGAGTTTCTTGTGGATGCTGTAGATGCGCTTGATGCGGCTCTCGACCCGCGCCGTGATCCCGGCTTCCTTCAGGCCATCGCGCAACACGCCTTCGATGCGCGCCATAAAGGCATCCCCGGCTTTGCGGCGCGACTCCACCGCGGCGTGCACCTGCTCGTAGCCGATCGGGTCCACGTGCTTGAAACCCAGGTCTTCGAGTTCGCCGCGGATTTTGCCCATCCCCAGGCGATGCGCGATCGGGGCGTAGATGTCGAGCGTCTCGCGCGCGATCTTCTCCTGGCGCTCGGGCTGAAGATGCTCGAGCGTGCGCATGTTGTGCAAACGGTCGGCCAGCTTGATCAGCACGACCCGGATGTCGTCCACCATGGCCAGCATCATTTTGCGCAGGTTCTCGGCTTGCGCCTCTTCCCGGGAAGAGAAGTCGATCTGGCTGATCTTGGTGACCCCTTCGACGATGTGGGCCACCTGTTCGCCGAACTCCTGGCGGATTTCGACCGCTGTGACCGAAGTGTCTTCGACCGAGTCATGGAGCAGCCCGGCGGCGATCGAAACCGGGTCCATCTTCATGTCGGCGAGGACGTTGGCGACTTCCAGCGGGTGCACCAGATAGGGCTGGCCCGAGGCGCGGGTCTGCCCGGCATGATGCTTCTGGGAGAATTCGTAGGCTTTTCGGACCAGGCTGAGGTCCTCGTTGGGCCGGTTCTCGCGCAACTTCCGCATCAGCTCGCGGAAGCGGGTGACCGTGAGCACGTTGGTCGCGATCTGCTGACGCAACGTCGCCATGATGGATTCTAACCTAGCCGGAGCGGCAAGGCGTGTGGCCGCCAAAACCGGCAGCTGACTTTAGTTTACGCGGTGGGGAGCGGCAAATTCATGGCCTTCCGCAGCTGGCCTTCAGCCGGCCGGAGATCTCCTTAGCTGATGGCTGCTGGCGGATAGATGCTTACATTTTCCGCCCAGGCCGCAGAGTGCGCACAGAAAGAACCGGGCTGCTACAGTACTGCAAGAGGCAGACGTGGACCGCTTTCTTGTGACCGGGGTTTCGGGGCCGATTGGAGCTGCCCTGCTGCCGTCGCTAGAATCCCGGGCATCGCGGATCGTGCGCCTCGTGCGCGGGCCGGCGAAGAACGCAGACCAGACATCGTGGGATCCTTTTGCTCCCCTCACCCCGGACGCGGTGTCGGGCTTCGACGCCGTGATCCACCTGGCTGGCGAAAGCGTTGTCGGGCGCTGGACCGACGCCAAGAAGAAAGCCATCCGCGACAGCCGCATCCAGGGAACCCGGAATCTGGCTTCCGCCCTGGCCCGGACCAAAGACCGGCCGCAGGTTTTCATTTGCGCGTCGGCGATCGGGTTCTACGGGAACCGCGGCGACGAGCTTTTGACGGAGGAAAGTGCCTCCGGTGGAGGCTTCCTGGCAGAGCTCAGCCGCGACTGGGAGGCCGCGAGCCGGGTGGCCGCCGAGTCCGGTATCCGCACCGTGAATCTCCGCATCGGTCTTGTGCTGAGCCCCAAGGGCGGAGCCCTCGCCAAGATGCTGACCCCGTTCCAATTAAGGTTGGGGGGCCGCCTGGGCCCCGGCACCCAATGGTGGAGTTGGATCCATGTGGACGACATCGTCGGGGCCATCCATCACATCATTGACACCGAGTCGCTCGCCGGCCCGCTCAATCTGGTAGCGCCGAATCCGGTGCAAAACATTGAATTCACAAAACTTCTGGCCACGGTGCTCGGACGGCCCGCGCTCTTTCCGGTGCCGGCGTTCGCCGCCCGGCTGGCTTTCGGCGAGATGGCTCAGGAATTGATGCTGTCCAGCCAAAGGGTGACACCGGGAAAGCTTGGGGCCAGCGGGTATTCGTTCCGCTTTCCCGAGCTGCGAGCGGCCCTGGAAGATCTGGTGGGGTAGTACTTTTATTGGACGCCAATTCGTTGACCACTTCCGGCTGGCTGGGGCCGAATTCGATGCCAGCCGGAACATCGAAATGTGCAGTCGCGATCAGGTTTCGGTGTCAACCCGGGAAACGGACTCACCGCGGTTGCTCGGCGGACATCTTCCCTATAATGAGAGCCTTGGAAACGCCATGATTCGTCCTAATCTCAAGGAGTTCGTCCGGTTGTCGCGTGGGGCCACGCTGGTTCCGGTGGTGAAGTCCATCTCGGCCGACCTACTGACCCCGGTATCGGCATTTCTGGCGATCGCCGAGGGTGAACCGGATGCGTTTCTGCTGGAATCGGTCGAGGGCGGAGAGAAGATCGGGCGCTACACCTTCCTTGGGGTGCGGCCGTTTCTGCGCCTGGAGTCGTGCGGCCCGGAGATCACGATCGAGCGCGGGCGCGAGGTGGAGCAGCGTTCGGGGGACATTTTCCAGGTCATCAAGGAACTGCTGCGCCAGCACCGTCCGGCGGCGGTGGAGGAGCTGCCGCCGTTCACCGCGGGCGCGGTCGGGTACTGTGCGTACGACATTGTGCGCCAATTGGAGAATATCGGGTCCCATGCAAAAGACGACTTGGAAGTTCCCGATTGCGTACTGATGTTTTTCGACCGCGTGCTGGCCTTCGATCACCTGCGGCACCAGATCCACATTGTGGTCTCGGCGGATGTGACGCGACAGGCGCCGCCAGCCGCCTACCAGCGGGCCCTGGCGGAGATCTCGCGGATCGAGAAAAAACTAGCCGCGGGATGGAAGCCCGCGTACTGGCGGAAGGCGGCGTCGAAAGCGAAGCTCGCGGTGCGCGCCCGCACTCCAAAGGCGAAGTTCCTCGAAAGCGTGCGGCGGGCCAAGGAGTACATCGCAGCCGGGGACATTTTTCAGGTCGTCCTCTCGCAGCGCTGGGACTTCGAACCCGGTGTCGGGCCTTTTGATCTGTACCGCGCTCTGCGCACGGTGAATCCGTCGCCCTACATGTATTTCTTGCGATTCGGCGGCCGGCGGAAGGGCTCCGGGGGGATGCATGTCGTTGGCTCTTCTCCCGAGATGCTGGTGCGGGTTGGCGGGCGGAAGCTGGAGTACCGGCCGATTGCGGGTACTCATCCGCGCGGACGCGATGAGGCGGAAGACGTCGCGCTTGAAGAGAAGATGCGGGAGGACGACAAAGAGCGCGCCGAGCACGTGATGCTGGTGGATCTGGGCCGCAACGATCTGGGGCGCGTTAGCGAGTACGGCTCGGTGAAGGTTCGTGACCTGATGTATGTGGAGCGCTACTCGCACGTAATGCACCTGGTTTCTGCGCTCGAAGGCCGGCTGCGTCCTGAGCTTGATGCCATGGACGCATTCGCCGCGTGTTTTCCGGCGGGAACACTGAGCGGCGCGCCCAAGGTTCGCGCCATGCAGATCATTGAAGAATTGGAGCCGGTGCGCCGGGGCGTGTACGGCGGATCGGTGCTCTACGCCGACTTTGCCGGGAATCTCGATTCCTGCATTGCCATTCGGACTCTGCTCATGAAGGGTAAGAAGGCGTATTTGCAGGCGGGCGCGGGGATCGTGGCGGATTCCGATCCGCAGCGCGAGTTCGAGGAGACGGAGAACAAGGCTCGGGCGGTGCTGCGGGCAGTGGAGATGGCGAGAGGCAGTGGATAGTGAATGGGCGGCCTGACCCCTGCTTATTTGCCAGCTTGATTCTTACGCAATATGCGTAATAATATACGCAATATGCGTAACTCTTCGCTGTTGGATGCGCTGTTCCCGCAAGTCCGGCAAGGTGTGCTCGCGGCCACCCTCACTCAGCCAGACAAGTGGTGGTATCTTTCCGAACTCGCTGACCGTTTGAGCACGAGCCCGTCGAGCCTTCAGCGCGAGCTATCGTCGTTGGCGGCAAGCGGAATACTGTTGCGTCGCCGTGACGGCACCAGGGCGTACTTCAAGGCAGAGACCAAGTCTCCGGTGTTCCGCGAGCTACAGCAACTCTTCGAAAAAACGGCCGGACGGGTTCCGATCCTGGAGCAGATGTTGAAGCCGTTCGGAGGCGAGATTCAGTGTGCCTTTGTCTACGGCTCCGTGGCACGAAACCGGGAACAGGCAATGAGTGACGTGGACTTGATGGTCATCGGCAGAGCCGGTCTCGCCGATCTCTCTGCTGCGCTCCGCAAGACGGAGGCACGCCTCGCAAGAGAGATCAACGCCACGGTATATTCTCCAGAAGAATTCCGGGGAAAGGTCAAATCGCGCGATCACTTCCTGACCACAGTCTTGCGGGGACGCAAGAAATTTGTGAAAGGAGGCCGGGGTGACTTGGACAAAATTGTTGGCCAGTAAAGAAGCCCAAAGACACAAATCCTCCAGGAAAGAGTTAGACAATATGCGCGCCCTGATCGCCCGCGACCTCGCAGACGCGGCGATTGCCGGCCTATCGGCAGACCGGAGATTCGCGACTGCTTATAACGCCGCCCTTCAGGCGGCGAACATGGCAATTGCGTGCGCTGGGTATCGAATCGTGAGCAAGGTGGGACATCATCGGGTTTCGCTGGAAAGCACGAAACTTGTGCTTGGCAAACCCGTTCACAAGTACGCCGACTATTTCGAGACATGCCGGCGGAAGCGAAATACTATCGACTACACATTCTCCAACGTCGCAACGGAGACCGAAGCGAAGGAGATCCTTGCGCAGGCTGCCGAATTTTACAACCAAGTCGAAGAATGGATTACCAAGAACCATCCCGGGCTCAAGAAGTGAGATTCTCCACTATCTACTTTTGAGGAAGTTCCCCACGAGCTTCTTCCCTTCACCGGTCAGTACGCTCTCGGGATGAAACTGCACTCCCTCCACGGGAAAATTCTTGTATCGCAGGCCCATGATGACTCTGGTGCCATCTTTGTCGCGGGTCCATGCGCTGACTTCGAGGTCGTTGGGCAGGCCGTCTTCGGCGACGATCAGCGAGTGGTAGCGCGTCGCGGTCATTGGTGACTGCAATCCCCGGAAAATTGTCCGGCCATCGTGCTCGACCTGGCTGGTCTTGCCGTGCATCAGATTTTTCGCACGGACGACCTGTCCGCCAAAGGCAGCGCCGATCGCCTGGTGTCCGAGGCAGACGCCGAGCAGCGGCACCCTGCCCGCGAAGTGGCGGATCAGTTCGATGCTGATGCCCGCTTCCTGCGGTGTGCAGGGGCCGGGTGAGACGACGATGCGCTCTGGACGCATGGCTTCAACCTCGCCGACCGTGACTTGGTCGTTGCGGCGCACCTCGACCTCGGCGCCCAGCTCTCCGAGGTACTGGACGAGGTTGTAGGTAAAGGAATCGTAGTTGTCGAGGACGAAGACCACGGCCCTATTCTAAACACATCCCGGATCGCTGGATGCCAGGTCCGGAAGCGTCCCTCCGATCCAAGCCGCTGGCAAAAAGGGCCAGTGATCCAGTAGAATAGCTGTTTCGGCATCAAGCCTTTGAGGGTTCAGGAGTTATGGCACGAGTCTGTGATATCTGCGGCAAGGGGCCGCGGTTCGGCAACAACATCAGCCACGCCCACAATGTGAGCAAGCGGCGCTGGAACGTCAATCTGCGTCCGGTTCACGCCAAGGTGGGAGCCGCCACCAGACGTATCCGCGTCTGCACTTCCTGCTTGCGCAGCGGCAAAGTGGTCAAGGCCTAGGCATCCAGAAGCTTTGTGTGTCTGCCGGCGTTGGGGGGCAAGAATGCCCGCCCCACACCACCTACTTCACTCCCAGAAGTTCGACGTCAAAGATCAAGGTCGAATTGGGCGGGATCGCCCCGGGAAAGCCCTTCGGACCATAAGCCAGGTCCGGCGGTATGCGCAGTTGCCTCTTGCCGCCGACCTTCATGCCGGCCACGCCCTGGTCCCACCCCTTGATGACCTGGCTGGCCCCCAGCACGAATTCGAAGGGACGTCCGGCGTCTACCGAGCTGTCGAACTTCTTGCCACTCGTCAGCCATCCGGTGTAATCCACCTTGACGTGCTGGCCGCTTTGCGCGACCGCTCCGGTACCCACCTTGATATCCCAGTATTCCAGGCCGCTGACCGTTTTGGTGGGCGCTCCGGTGACCTTTGTAGGGGCGCTGGTATCGGGGCGCGTGGAAGCCGGCTTCTGTGCGGCGGGTTTCTGCGGAGCGGTTGCGGTTTGGGCCGGCGAAGAGATCGCCAGGCTCGAGATGGCGAGTGCGAGAATAATTGCTTTCATGGTTCCTTCCTTTTCTGAGAACTGAGAACCGGAACTGAGAACTCTTTCTTACGCCAGCGCGATCACATCAATTTCTACCAGAACGTCTTTCGGCAGGCGGGCGACCTCGACCGTGGAGCGCGCCGGCGGGGCTGCGGTGAAGTAGCGGCCATAGACCTCGTTCATGGCGGCAAAGTCTCCCATGTTTTTCAGGAAAACCGTGCAGCGCAGGGCCTTCTCCAGGCTGCTGCCGGAAGCCCGCAGGACAGCTGACAAGTTCTTCAGCACGCGGTCGGTCTGGGCGGCCACGTCGCCAGCGATGACCTGCTGGGTGGCTGGATCGATGGCCACCTGTCCGGAGGTGAAAATCAGCCCGCCGGCTCGGATGGCCTGCGAATAAGGACCAATGGCCTTGGGGGCCTGGCTGGTTGCGATTACTTCGCGCATGAATGCCTCCGGAGACGCGGCCAGCCGCGTCTCGGCAGAAAGATTAGGAAGATAGACGAAAAGTGATTAACGCAGATTCCTGAATGAGAAGTCAACCCGAGTAATGGGAGGCCGAGGGGACAGACAAGCGAAGAGTCGGGCAGCTAGAACCGGAACAAATAAGACACTTTCACGAAGAACTGCCGGCCATCGTTGATCAGGTGGTTCGAGCGCTGCACGGTGCCAAAGGTAGGGTCGATCTGGAGCGCGCGATCCAGGTTCTGAAGATTGCTGTTGTAGCCGACGTACACGGCGGTCCCGGGATGCAGCAGATAGGTGATGAGGATGTCGGTATTGAAGTTCTTTGTGGTCGGAAGCGCCGTGAAGATGTAGGGCGGATCGGGCTGGTTATTGCGGGTCAGCGTCGCGTTGTATTGCAGAATCACCCGCAGCGATAGCTCCCGCGTGAACTGCCAGTTCCATTTGCTGCGGAGGATGTGATCGTTGAAGATGTTGAGGTTTGTATCCTGAGTGCGCAGACGGCTGAACAAATAGGTGTTGTCGATCTTGAGCTGAGTAAATGGATGAATGGTTGCGACTGCGGTGGCCTGGTCGAAGTGTGCCAGGTACGGAGTTGTGTAGCGGACGAATTGAGGATCCGAGTTGAATCCGGGAACGAAATTTACCGCATCGCCCCAGAAGTACTGGGCACCCAGCGTGATCTGGGATACCGGCGAACTCGATACATTGACGCCGCTGGCGTGCTCGTGGAAGTCCTGGTTCTGGTTCAGCGTGGAAAAGTCCTTCGGCCGTAGGCGCTCACGGAATTCCTCGTAAGGATAGAGGAAGATTCGTGTCTGCCGTTTCAGCGCGATCGTCAGATCTGGATCGTAATCAGTATCGAGGCGGAGGCCGGTTTGGTCCCAGGTCCAGTGGCCGACGAACTCCGGCCCCCAGGAGACTATGGGTCCACGCTTGGGGCGAAAGTAGTATGACGTATTGTCGCGGTACTCGCGCAAATCTACGCGATTGACGAATCCGGGCTGCGTGAAGAAGTCAGGGCTGACATCGTTGTAGATGCTCGACTGTATCCAATGGCGGCTCGTGTAATCGAGTTCGGCTTTATAGGCGGGGCCGAGGAAATTACCGGCTGCACAAGTGAAGTAGGTTTGGGAATATTGTTTCGAGCATTCCGTGGAGCTGACGACTGCTTGCGCGCTGGCCGTCAGCTGCTTCGAAAACTTGAAGCGCGCGTCCATTCCACCCACCCGGTTGAAGGTGTTGGCCGCGGGATCTTCCCAGTCGGTAAAGATGGCTCCAATGCTGGACTGCTTGAAGATATCGCGGGAGACTCGCGCGATGTTGAAATATGAATGGGTGTTGGACAGGCGAGACGGATCGTCCGGGGCGACGGTGAGCCCGGGAGTGCGATCGTCGCTGGCGAGAAACCCCAGCGCGTAGGGGCCGGCTCGGCCGGTCAGGCGGATCCCGGCGTCAGGGTCCACGATGTTGCGCGTGAAGAACAGGTCGATGGGGGTGCGGAAATAGTCGGCGTTCTCGATGAAAAACGGGCGCTTTTCCGGGAAGAAGACCCGGAAACGCTGGTTGACAGTGACCTGGGGCTCATCGGATTCCACCTGGCTGAAATCCGGGTTGGCGGTCGCGTCGAGCACCAGGCTGTCATTCAGGATGAGCTTTCCGTCCAGGCCAAAGGTCCCGCCGAGCGCTCTATTATCAAAGTGCGCGTAGGTGGCGTTTGGATCGCGGTCGTCCACCGTGCGGTAGGAATTCATAAAGCCGTAGGGGATCAACTGGATATTGCGGCCCGGCGAGATGCCGCTCATCCCCTTCGCCGTTCCGGCCTGGCCGAGCCGCCCTTCCTTGTTGATCGAAATGTGTGGCCAGAACGCCGCTTCATTGTCGCGGACAATGTCGCGCAGCAGAATGATCCCCCAGTTCTGGTCGCGCGCAGAGGAAAACCGCAGGCTGCGGAATGGAATGGCGATCCAGACGACATAACCCTGCGGGGTGAGCTTGCCCTTGGAATACCAGAGCGTGTCGAACGAGGTGTCCCAGTTGCCGCCGGTGTCCGCATAGGAAGCTTCGGTATAAATGGCGTCCCACTGCATGCCCTTTGGATTCACCTCAAACTCGTAGGCACGACGACGATCATGGAAGGTATCCAGCATGATGGCAACGTCGTCGTCGTTACCGTTGAAGTCTTCGCGGCGGGTCTCGTGGGCGCGAACCTTAGCCGGATCGTCGTAGCAGACGAACACAACATACAGGTTCTTCTCGTCGTACCCGAGATAAGCTTGCGTCGGCTTCGAGACCGGTTCGCCGTCGTGGGGCTCGCGCTGCACAAACCCGCTGACCACGGTCATTCCGCGAGCCGACTCTCCTTCCGGCTTCATGGTCAGGAAATCTTCAAGCGCGGGGCCGCGGGGCAGGCGGGGAATGACGAGGGTGTCGTCACGATCGGCGCCGACCGCAAGGCGCCCGGGGGCAGGGGTGGGCGGGGCTGCGGATTGGTCCTGCGCTCCGGGGGCGACAGGCGGAACCGCCTGGGGCAATGCCGCGGAAAGCGCCGGCAGAAATACCGCCGCAACGAGCAGGGACAGTGAGCACCTAGGACAAAAAGATCCGAACACCGAGACTCCCTCGCGTGCTTCGCCCTGCCCCCTCCGACAGGCGAATTGTAGAACATACAACAGAACCTCACGATTTGTCAGTGCAGTGTGCAGTGACTTTGGGGGCGACGGGTGGTTACCTGCTGAAGCCGCTCTAAAACAGCGAACTTTGCCGGCGGTTGGGAGTGATCCCGAAATGCTCGTAGGCCAGTTGGGTGGCCATCCGGCCTCGCGGAGTGCGGTTCAGAAAGCCAATCTGGATGAGAAAGGGCTCGTAGATCTCTTCGATCGCGTCGGGCTCCTCCGCCAGCGCTGCGGCCAGCGTGTTTACCCCGACTGGACCGCCCTGGTATTTCTCGATGATGGTCAGGAGCAGCTTGCGGTCAATCTCGTCAAAGCCGTGCCGGTCCACTTCGAGCATGCTGAGTGCGGCCTGGGCGGTGGCCTGGTCGATCTTCCCTCCGGCGCGCACCTGGGCATAATCGCGGACCCGGCGCAGCAGCCGGTTGGCGATGCGGGGCGTGCCCCGCGAACGGCTGGCGATTTCGACGGCGCCGGGACGGTCGATGCTCACGCCGAGAATTTCGGCGGAACGTTCGACAATGATGCGCAAATCGTCGTGCGTGTAGAACTCGAGCCGCAGCAGCAAACCAAAACGCGAACGAAGGGGGGCCGATAGCAGTCCAGCCCGCGTGGTTGCCCCGATGAAGGTGAAGGGCTTCACGTCCATGGTATGAGTGCGGGCGGAGGGGCCTTGGCCGATCATGATGTCGAGTTTGTAGTCCTCGAGTGCGGAATAGAGGATCTCTTCGAGCGCCGGTTGCAAGCGGTGCACTTCGTCAATGAACAGCACCTGCCGGTCGCGCATGTTGGTCAGGATCGCCGTCAGATCGCCCTTGATCTGGAGCGTCGGTCCGGAGGTTTGCTGGAACGCGACGCCCAGCTCGTTGGCGATGATGTTGGCCAACGTCGTCTTGCCCAGGCCAGGAGGCCCGTAGAGGAGCACATGGTCGAGCGCCTCGCCGCGGGATTTGGCCGCCTGGATGGCGACATCCAGATTCTCTTTGACCTTGTTCTGGCCGATGAATTCCTGCAACCGCTGCGGGCGGAGCTTGAGCTCAAAAGAGGAATCGTCCTCGACCGGGGCGGCCGAGACGAGGCGGTCTTTCAACGCGGGATTGTCTTTGGCGGCGGCCACTGAAGGCGATGGTAGCAGTTGTCTGTGGCCAGTGGCCAGTTGTTGCGGAGCTTCCGTGAATCGAGCGCTGGTTTCTACATGCTAGTGGCCCACCTCCGCCTGGGCGGCACCAATAACCAGAAACGAGCAACGAGCAACTGTCGTTCGTACTACTGCCCAATCACTCCCAACCGCACGCCCTTCAGCTTCCCCGCGTCGAACCATCCGACCTTCTGTCCGAACCATGTCTTGGTACCGGAAAGCTTGTATTTCTTGGCTGCGGCGGCGGAGTCACGCGTGCCCAGCAGGATGGCAACCGGGGATTCGCCAAACTTGCCGAGCCGCTCCGCCAGCCACCCGTCGCCCAGAGGGGCCGCCAGAATGACGGGTTCACCGGGAAAATACGCCAGTTTGCCGAAGTCCTTTTGGGTCTCGGTCAGGGGCTCCGCCCATCCGTAGGCCTTGCGGAACAGGGCGATCGCCGCGTCCAGGTTGTTGACACCCAGGACGACGTTCTCTACGCCAAAAGCCGGCGCGCCATGCACGCTGGCCGACGTCTGAACGCGCCAGGCGCGCGGCGTCTGGTCCTCGATCATAAAGGGAAGCATCGAACCCGGGCTGCCCGGACCGGCGTCAGCCCTCATCCACTCGACCGACATGCCATCGGGCCGCTTGCGGTTGCCACGCTCGGGAACCGTTACGGCGATGCCCGCCTTCTTGAGACGGTCCACTTGTTGCAGCAGGACGTTGGTGCCCACCGCCCAGGCACAGGTGCCCGCGTCGCCGGACATGAACTTGCCCCACTCGGACCCCTCCGTGACTCCCAGCTTCACCGGGGCGATCAGTTCGATGTAGGATTCGTCGTCGAAGCCGATGAGGGCCATCTGCGTGATGCCATTCCCGTGGGGGCCACCGAAGTCGGGAGTCAACCCCACGTCCGTAAAAGCCTGGCGGAGCGCATCGAGATTCGATCCACAAATCGAGACGTGGTCGAGATCCAGTACCACGCTCTTGCTTCCTTCGTTCGTCTTTTCCTGGGTCATCGCCGGCAAAGTGATCAGTATGAGAACAAGTGCAACGAAGGACAAACGGCGGAGGGTCGGGGAATTCCCCTTGGACATGCGCGGCCTCCTTAGACAGTAAGGATGCTACGTCAGAATCTTGCGCGGCACAAAAGAAAAACGCAACTCTGGTGTGGCGTGCGGACACCCCCTTCGCCTTCTCGATAATCTGAGGCGCTTGCGCGGCGTGAGTGAAACCGGGGTCCCGGCACGGCGTTTTTTGCGTGACGACGAGGTATGAAGCGGGAGGCGCGCCGAAATCCCGAGCGGACCGGGCCCCAGCGCGCCCGTTTTTGGCGCGTTGGGGTGGGAGAGCCAGGGATCTCTACTCCTCTTCTTCCTTCACCTCTCCACGCTCCGCCTTCGCCTTCTCGATGATCTTCTCCTGCAGTTGCTGCGGGACGATGTCGTAGTGGTGCATCTCCATCGAGAAGCTGCCCCGGCCCTGGGTCATGGACGTGAGATCGGCGCCGTAGGTCAGCATCTCGGCCATGGGCACTTCCGCCTTCACGATCGTGTTGCCCGCTTTGTTGTCCATGCCCTGGATGCGCCCGCGGCGGCTGTTGAGGTCGCCCATGATGGTGCCGGCGAACTCGTCGGGCACGCTGATCTCGGCCGACATGATCGGTTCGAGCAGTGTCGGCTTGGCGACTTCCATCGCTTTCTTGAAGGCGATGCGCCCCGCCATCTGAAACGAGAGGTCGTTGGAATCCACGTCGTGATAGGAGCCGTCGTAGAGGATGACCCGGAAGTCCACCACCGGAAAGCCGGCGAGGTAGCCGCGTCCAGCGGCGTCTTTGATCCCCTTCTCGACCGCGGGAATGAAGTTGCGCGGGATCGCGCCGCCGAAAATGTCGTTGACGAACTCGAACTCGCTGCCTCGCGTCAGGGGCTCCATCTTGATCTTGCAGTCGCCGTACTGGCCGTGGCCGCCGGTTTGCTTCTTGTGGCGTCCCTGGACGTCGGCCTTGCCGCGAATCGTCTCGCGGTAGGGAACTTTGGGCGCTTTCAGCACTACTTCCGCGTGGTAGCGCTTCTTCATCTTCGAGACGACGACTTCGATGTGCTGTTGCCCGGTGCCGGCAATGAGAAACTCCTTCGTCTGCGGATCGCGGAAGAAGCGCAGCATGGCGTCTTCTTCCATCAGCTTGTGCAGGCCGACGCCCAGCTTGTCTTCGTCGGCGCGGGTCTTAGGCTCGATCGCGAACGTGATCGCCGGTTCCGGCAGCTTCACCACCGGATACTGGATGGGAGCTGTCTTGTCGCCCAGCGTGTCGCCGGTCAGCGTTTCTCGCAGTTTTGCGACCGACCCGATATCGCCCGCATGCAGTTCCTGGATCGGAACCGCCTGCTTGCCCTGGATCACCGAGATGTGGGCGAATTTCTCCAGCGTGCTGCGATTGAAGTTTTGCAGCGAGGCTTCGTTCTTGAGGACTCCAGAGAAAACCTTGAAATAGGAAATGCGGCCGGCGAAAGCGTCCGACACCGTCTTGAACACATACACCGAAGCCGGCTCGTTGTCCGTGCCCTTGCGCGCGGGTGGCTCACCATTGCCCCCGGCAGGCTGTCCCGTGATGGCATGGTGCTCATTCGCCGCGGGCGTGTAGTCCACGATGAAATCCATCAGCTCGTCTACGCCGATGTTGCCCAGGCCGGAGGTAAACAGCACGGGGAAAAGTTTGTCTTCCCGAATCGCTTCGTGCAGTGCCGGGACCAGATGCTCCTCGGGGATGGTGCCCGTTTCGAAGAATTCTTCCATCAACTCGTCTTTGCCTTCGGCGACTAATTCCACCAGCTTCTCGTGCGCTTCTTTCGCGGCGGCTTCAAGATTTGCCGGGATCGGGCCTTCTTTGCCCTTGCCGTTTCCGCCCATCTCGTAGGTGTAGGCCTTCATGCGGACGAGATCGATAACTCCCGTCAGGTTCTTTTCACTGCCGATGGGCAGCTGCAGCGGCGTGATGGCGCGGCCAAAGGCGCCGGTCAGCGACTCCAGGACGCGGTTGGCATCGGCGCGCTCGCGGTCCATGCGGCTGACCACGATCATGCGCGGCAGGTTGATTTCGTCGCAGTAGCTCCACACCCGCTGCGTGACCACCTCCACGCCCGCGACGCCGTCCACGACGACCAGCGCTGCGTCCACCACCGGCAGCGCAATCTTGGCCTCGTGGACAAACATGTTGAAGCCGGGCGTGTCGAGCAGATTGATCTTGACCTTGCCCGCATCCGCCCTGCCCCACTCGACAAAGGCCAGGCCGGTCGAGATCGACATTTTGCGGGCAATTTCTTCCTCGTCGTAATCGGTGGTAGCGGTGCCGTCGTCCACGCGTCCGAAGCGCTGCGTGGCGCCGGCCGTTTGGAGCATGGCGGACACCAGGGTCGTCTTCCCGGCATGCCCATGCCCGATCAGGGCAAGGTTGCGGAGATTGGCTCCTTCGTACACTTTCACGGGTTGTCTCCTTCGGCAGGCTTTCGGGAAGAATCGCTACGGCCCGGAAGAGGATCAGGACAGGATACAGGCCAGCCCAACGTCACCTGCGAAAACTATGATGCTAACACAGGGATTTTGCGGGGCTCAAAGAAAAGGGGAGTGGCGGGGCGAGCGGGCAGACCGCAATCGAATCGGCCCGCCGACGCCGCCTTCGAAATCTTTGATCCCTAGCCGCCGGACTACGGAATCAGCTTGAACACCGTGCCAAGGTTAGATGTGCCTCCCACAAGTGTTGTGCTGTAGAAGGTATTGTTCGCGCCCAGGACCAGAGCTGAGTAGGGATTGAAACCGTCGGACCCGCCGGTAAATGCATGGAGGACTGTTTCTGTACCGGTGGGAGTGATCTTATACACCGTACCGGCGTTCGTGGGACCACCCTGCAAGGTCGTGCCGTAGAAATTCCCTTTGACGAAAATCAGACTCGCGTATGGATTAATCCCATCTGCGCCGTTGCGGACAAAGTGGTGGAGTACAGTTTCCACCCCAGCGGCGAGTTTATAAACCACGCCAGCGTTGTCCTGGCCGCCGCCGTACGTTGTGCCGTAAAGGCTGCTGCTTTTGTCGAAGACTACGCCTCCGTTGGGAGTTTGCCCGTCGTTCGATCCGCCCTTGAAGCTGTAGAGCAGCGCGTACGTGCCGGTCTTCGTGATGGAAAACACCGTGCCCAGGTTGCCAAGGCCCCCAAGGGTGGTTGTGCCGTAGAGAATGCCCTTATTGAGGACGAGGCCCGCGTAGGGAAAGGATCCGTCGAGAGTGGGAAACGCGGAGTTGAAGTCATGCAGGACCGTCTCCTTACCAGCGCCAGTTACCTTGAACACGGTGCCGTATCCGAACGCGCCACCGTTGTAGGTCGTGCCAAAGATATTGGTGCCCGCTCGCACTACGCTGGAATAAGGATTGGCGCCGTCTGTGCCTCCCTTGAAACTGTAGAGCACGGTCTCGGTGCCGGTCGGAGTCAGCATAAACACGGCACCGTTGTTGGTTGCTCCGCCGAATACGGTTGTGCCATAGAGATTGCCGGTCTTGGCGTCGCGAAACAGGCCGGCGACTGGGTGACTTCCATCCGCCCCGCCGGCGAAGCTATAGACCACGGACTCCGTTCCCGTTGGAGTCACCGTAAATACCGCGCCGAGGTTGTGCACCCCGCCGCTGAAGGTGGTTCCATACATGTTGCCGGCTGTGTCGCGAACCAGGTTGCACCTGGGACTGAAAGCGTCGGGCGGGTTGGCAAAGCTGTAGACCACGCTTTCCGTTTGAGCCGCCGCCGGTACGGCGACTGTCAGCAGCAGTGCCGAAAAGACAGTTGAGGCCATAACTTTGGCCATGGTCGAGACTGCCATCATCCTCAAGGCAGAATTCTGCGAGGACCGGGTAGCGTTCCCACGATCCTTCAGTCCACAGTGTGTAATCAGTGAATGCATCAGATTGGCTCCTTTGGATGCCTTGAGATGTTTTGCTCTTTTGCAGCAAGGGCCCCGAAGCGGGCTGACAGGGACCAGCCCGATTTTGCCAGCTGCATCAGACCGTGGGGAGTCGGCGAGGGAGAGTGCAAGCCGGCAAATTGTGGAGGGAATCTTGCCTTATTCCTGGACCAAAGTCAATGTTCGAGGACGGTCTTTGTTGGCTTGCGGCGAGGAGACGTAGGCAAGCTGCTCCTGCGCGTATTCCGACGGCGGCGGCTGTTACGTGTGATTCCCATTACATGCTGGCGCTCTTCTCAACGATCAGCTTCTTGATCTTCTCCACGAAATCGGCCGTCGCCATGTCTTCAGTCTTCTCTTTGCCGCGGGTGCGGACGTTGACTTTGTTCGCTTCGGCTTCTTTGTCGCCGACCACCAGCAGGAACGGCACTTTCTGCATGGCGTGTTCGCGGATCTTGGCATTCATCTTTTCGTTGCGGGCATCGACTTCGACGCGCACGCCCGCCACCCGCAGCTGCGCCGCAACTTTTTCGGCGTACGCAGAATGCCGCTCCGCGATTGGGATCATCGCCACCTGCACCGGCGAGAGCCACACCGGAAACGCTCCCGCATAGTGCTCGATCAGTACGCCGAAGAAGCGCTCGACCGACCCGTAGAGCGCGCGATGCACCATCACCGGCTGCTTGCGCGAGCCGTCTTCGGCGACGTATTCCAGCTGGAAGCGCTGCGGCAAGTTGAAGTCGAACTGTACGGTCGAGAGCTGCCATAGCCGGCCGATCGCGTCTACTAGTTTCACATCAATCTTCGGCCCATAGAACGCGGCTTCGCCGGGGATGGTCTTGTACTCGACATTCAGGCGCTGGAGCGCGTTTTCGAGCGATCGCGTAGCCGAGATCCACTGTTCTTCGCTGCCGAGAAAGCTCTTCCTGTGGTTCGGGTCCCAGGTGGAAAGCTCAGTCTGGTACTGGTCGAAGCCGAAGGCCTTGAGCACGGCCAGCGCAAATTCCATGCAGCCGACAATCTCGTTCTCGATCTGCTCGGGAGTGCAGAAGATGTGCGCGTCGTCCTGGGTGAAGCCGCGGACGCGCAGCAACCCATGCATCACGCCCGAGCGCTCGTAGCGGTAGACGGTCCCCAGCTCGCCCAGCCGCACCGGCAAATCACGATAGGACTTCAACGAGTCTTTGTAGATCAGGATGTGTCCCGGGCAATTCATGGGCTTCAGGCGATATTCGGCGTCGTCGAGCTCCATGGCGTCGAACATGTTGTCGGCGTAATAGCCCTCGTGGCCCGAGGTGTGGAACAGCTGGCGGCGGGCGACGTGCGGCGTGCAGACGAGCGCGTAGCCGCGGCGCAGGTACTCTTCGCGCATCCAGTCTTCCATTTCCTTGCGGATGATGCCGCCCTTGGGATGCCAGAAAATCAGCCCCGGCCCAGCCAGCTCCTGGATCGAAAACAAATCGAGCTGCTTGCCCAGCACGCGATGGTCGCGCTTCTTCGATTCTTCGACCTTGTGCAGGTAAGCTTCGAGGTCCTTCTTGGAAAAAAAAGAAGTGCCGTAGATTCGCTGCAGCTGCGGGTTTTTCTCGTCGCCGAGCCAGTAGGCGCCCGCGATGTTCAGCAGCTTGAACGCCTTGATTTTGCCGGTCGAGGGAAGGTGCGGTCCGCGGCAGAAGTCCTGGAACTTGCCGGTCTTGTAGATCGAAATCTTTTCGTCGGGCTTGGTGAACTGCTCGATGAAGTGGCACTTCATGAAGTCGCCTTCGGCCTTGAAGCGCTCCAGCCCTTCTTTGTGGGGCAGGAACTCGCGCGCGTAGGGCAGGTTCTGCTGGACCAGCTCCTGCATCTTCTTCTCGATTTTTTCCAGGTCCTCGGGAGTAAACGGGGTCTCGCGGTAGAAGTCGTAGAAAAATCCGTTCTCGGTCGCGGGACCGTGGCCGAGCTTGGTCTCGGGGAAAAGTTCGAGCACTGCGGCGGCGAGCAAGTGCGCCGACGAGTGCCGGTAAACCTCGAGCGCCTCGGGGTCTTTCTCGGTCAGAATGCGCAGTTCGATGTCTTCTTCGAGCGGCCGAGACAGGTCAATCAGATTGCCATTCGGGCTCTCTTGCGAGGGCGCGAGAGGTCGGGCTTTGGCAGCCAGCGCCGCATCCGCCAGGCGCGGGCTGATAGACTTCGCAACCTCGAGGGCAGTGGTCCCCTTCGCCACTTCCTGGGTGCTTCCGTCAGGGAACTTGACACGAATGCTCTCGGACATAGATCAGGCCTTGTATTCTGCTGAATCTTTTGAGTTTAAAGGACGGCGCGGGGAGGGTCAAACGAAGACCGCGAACTCGCCCCACCAGCAGGCCCTGTCACCGCGTGGCTTACAATTTAGCGGAACTGGCCACTGACCACTGCTCTTCATGAACCTCGACGACACCATTGTCGCCATCGCCACCCCGCCCGGACGCGGCGGGATTGGCATCGTCCGCCTCGCCGGCCCCGAAGCGCGCTCCATCGCCATGCCCATGCTGCGCCTCAAGCATCCCCTCGAACCCAGCCGAGCCGTCTTCGGGGAATTGGTCGAACCGTGTGGCGCGGACATTCCTGTCCGCGAGTTGCACGGGGATTTGAAGGGGCGTGGCTTCAGCCACGCCGTTTCCGCCACAGATAGAGAGGGGGCTTCAGCCCCCGCCGCCCGCATCGACGAGGTCGTCGTCACCTACTTCCAGAAGCCTCACTCCTACACCACCGACGACATCGTCGAAATCTCCGCCCACGGCTCGCCGGTAGTCCTGCGTCATATCGTCGAGCTCTCGCTTGCCCGCGGCGCCCGCCTCGCCGAACCCGGCGAATTCACCATGCGCGCCTTCCTCAACGGACGCCTCGACCTCACCCAGGCCGAAGCGGTCCGCGACCTGATCGACTCGCAAACTCTCTTCCAGGCCAAAGTCGCCGCCCAGCAGCTCGAAGGCTCGCTCTCCAGGCGCCTCAAGCCGATCAAGCAGAAGCTGGTGGAGCTGATCGCGCTGCTCGAAGGCGGCATCGATTTCGCCGAAGACGACGTCTCCATCGCTCCCGACTCGACCATCCTGGAGCACATCGCCGGAGTGCGCCGCCCGCTGGAACAACTGGCGGCCACCTTCCGCTTCGGCAAGATCGTGCACCAGGGCCTGACCCTCGCCATCGTCGGCCGTCCCAACGTGGGTAAATCCAGCCTCTTCAACCGCCTAGTCGAACGCGAGCGCGCCATCGTTACAGCCCAGCCCGGCACCACGCGCGACTTGGTCAGCGAAACCGTTGCCATCGGTGGAATTCCTGTCGAACTCGTGGACACGGCGGGTCTCCGCCGCGCGCTCGACGAAGCGGAGAGCATCGGGATCAGTAAGTCGATGGAAGCCCTCGCCGACGCCGACCTCGTGCTGGTCGTGCTCGATGCCACCCAGCCGGTCTCCGGCGAAGACCGCGAGCTGCTGGCTCAGATCGAAGGTCGCCCTGCGATCGTGGTCGAGAATAAATCGGACCTAGTCAGCTCTCAGTTCCCGGTTCTCAGTTCTCAGTTACACAAGGTGCGGACTTCCGCCCTCACCGGCGAAGGCATCCCCGACTTGCGCGCCGCCATCCTGAGCCACATTGGAGGGGAAACGGGAGCGCAACCGGAAAGCGGCTTCCTGACCAACGTTCGTCATCAGAAACTCGTCACCGACTCGCTCGCCGCGCTCGATGCCGCGAACCACGCCGTCGCGGCCCGCGTCCCGCACGAAATGCTCCTGCTCGATCTCTACAACGCTCTGCGCCCGCTCGACGAGATCACCGGCGCCACCACCACCGACGACATCCTGAATCTCATCTTTGGCACCTTCTGCATCGGAAAGTAGGCCGGACTTACCCGCGCTGTGCAGCCAGCCCTCGTATCGCCAGTACCGCCAGCACGACCACGGCGAGCAGCATCGCGATCCAGAGCACCGACGGATGCCGTTCCGACCACGGACGATCATCGGCGCGCGGAGTGTAGGCGGAGTTGGGCATCGTCGGGCCCAGGCTGGCCTGCGCCGCGTCCATGTCCTCGTGGAACAGCTTGGCGTAGTCGTACACCGGTGCTTCGAGCTTCGGGTCGCCGAAGTACAACCGCAGCGCCGAGCGCCCGCCGGGTTCGAAATAGAGTCGTCGCTGAAGGGATTGGGGCTGGACCGCGACGATACCGAGCGGCAGGTCGTCGCCGTTGTCGACGACTATCGTAATGCGCTTGCAGCAAGCGCCGCCGACCCGTAACGCCAGGTTCTCCGCCACGACATCCGTGCCACCGCGGCGCGTGCGGATGCGGCTGAGTTCCCCGCCGGCGATTTGGATTCCCTTGTCGTCCTGAACGCTGACGGGGCGGCGGAAGTTCACGTTCTGGGAAACCACGTCAAAAACAATTCGATCGAGCGGGACTCCTTCGGGCAAGTCACATTGCCACCGTGTCTGGTGCGGACCTGGCTCCAGCAGCCGGCACGAACCGACGGGAAGATAGAATGCCCGTTTCTCCTGCAAGTTCGAGACGGTTGCGCCCTGCACCTGCTGCGGGCGGATTCCGGGACCCAGCTTGACGTGCACGTAGCGAAAGCTCCAGGTCGGCAACTTGATGGTGAAGTTCGAGCCCAGTCTCTCGGCGGAGAAGTCGTATAAGGTGCTGGGCGTCGGCCAGGGCGCGACCGCGCCCCCGTGCAGCGTGTCGCTGCCCTCGACCGAGGCCTTAACGACGAAGTTTTTCGCGTCGAGGCGCAGGCGGATGTTGTCGTACTCGGGAACGCCCTGCATGTCGAGATCGAACTCGGTGTGATCACCGGCAGCTGCAAGGTCCAGGATGCGAACCTCGCGTTCTTCGCTGCTGGAACCCGCGCGGGCCTCGCTCAATTTGTAGGGCACCTGCCGGTCCCCATCGTAAAGCCGCAGGTCGGCAAGATCCGTACGCCCGTGCTGAAACACGTCCGCATCAAGCACAAGGAAGTTCTGGCGGCCGGCCTCGTTAATCTGGACGTCGCGCGCGAAACTGAAGTACCGCCGATCGGCCTCAGGCGGGGCGGCCAACGCCAGCAAAGCGAGAATGAACGCAGCCGTAGTCCTCAAGCGGTTCTCTTTCTCATCGCTGGCCCAGTCCGGGCGCTGCGGCGGGTTTGGACTTGGCCAGTTGCAGCCAGTCCCGCTGGTATACGAACGAGATGGCAAGCAGCAGCACGCCGAGCACCATGAAACTCACGATCCGGTACCCGCGGTCAAGCTCGGACACATCGTAAACAAAAACCTTGCCGATGGTGAAGGCGATCAGGACCAGCGCCTGCCACCGCACAAAAGCAGAACGCCTCCAGAAACCGACGATCATGAGCATGGCACCGTAAGCCATCCATAACGCGGAGTAGGTGAAGTCACGCATAATCTGGAGGCTGTGGACTCGAACCGAAACCGCCGGATTCCAACGCACCGGGTTGGACCCAGCCTGCGTGATCTGCCGCGAATAGAAAGCCGCCGCTTCGCGGCTCAGAGCAATCAGGGCAAGGATGTTCAATACGATGCTGGCAACGTCAGTGGCGATACCGCCGATTGCGTCGCCACGCTTCCCTCCCATCCAGGCCACTCCGCCCAGCACCGCGATGGCAACCGCGTAGGTCATCATGCGCGTGTTGAAGATCAGGGTAGTGGTCACAAAGTTATCGAAGACCACAAGCCGGGCGACGCCGAGCACGAGCGCTCCCACGGCAAAGGCGTTCAGCAGATCGGAGTGGATGCGATCGCCGAGCCAGAGAAGGAACCCGGCTTGGACCAGCCATCCGATGGTGATCCAATGGGCATCCAGCCGGATGGGGATTGCAATGGTAATGAAGGCGATCGCCAATCCGAGATGCAGCAGGCGGATCGCCTGCTGGGCCGACTCTCCATAGCGAGGCGCGGCCCGCCGGCTGAGCCCGATGTACACGCCCGCCAAGGCAAGCGCAAACCAGGCCGTCGCCGTCTTATTCACTCCCTCGTACATTGCGTACACTTCGAGGAAGTAAACGCCGGCATTCACCAGCGCGAGGAAAAGAGCGATCAGGGAGACTTTATTGGTCCCCTCTACTCGATCTCCCGGACGAGCCACCAGCGGCGCCAGCGCAAAGATGGCGAAGAACAAGCTGGCAAAACCAAGCGTCAGCCGCAGTTCGGAACTCGCGTAACACGCGGAGTACCAGCCGATATAGAGCAGCAAAGTACCGGCAAAGCTTAGGATCAGCAACCGCTGCCAGGCCTTGAATGTCACCAGAACAAGGGTTGCAGCGCTGAGAATTGCTACGTAGCTGAACAGTTGCAGTTCCCGGTTCTCGCCCGTCGAAAGCAGTACTGGAGTGAGGAATCCGCCCGCCAGAGCGAACGCTGCAAGGATCTCCGCATCTTGCGCGATGGCCAGGCCGGCGGTCGCCGCAGTCACTGCCAGCATCGCCACGAAAGCGACGCCTGCGGGCACCAGGTGGTACAGCTGGAATGCTGCCCACAGCGAGAGATACAGGACGCCGATGCCGACAGCTTTCAGGGAGTAGGAGAAGATCTGATAACCGCGACGACGAAAGGACTCGCTCCAAACCACCACCGCAATGCCTGCCACCAGACCGATCGAGACTCGTCCGGCTGCCCCGATCCAGTTGTTCTCAAAGGCGAACTTGAGGAAATACGAAACACCAACCAATACGGCCGCAATGCCAATCCGGTTGAGCCAGTGCGATCCGATGCGGGATTCCAGATCAGCCCCGGCCTGCAAAACGGCTGCGGGCGGTGGTGCCGGCAACGGTCTCGCTGGCATCCCATCCGCCGGTCTCGCTACGGGAGAAACTGGTGGTGGAGCCACCGCCTCTTGCACAGGCTCTGGCTCGGCAGCGGCTGCGGATTTCACCTCGAGTGCGACCTCCAGCCGGTATACACGGCTCGTCAGTGCGGCCACTTGCGCACGCAGTAAGTCGAGTTCGCTTTGCGGTTGGTCCAAAGTAAGATCCTGGCCTGATTTCCACCGCATTATCCGCGAGAACGACGCTTTGCGCACCAACTTTTGGCGGGGAGGATCGACCTCTATAACTCTCTTCGGCCGGTCGACGAAGTGTCCTCACCACCGACGGCTTTCTGATTCTGGATTGTTTGAACATCGGGAACAACTGACCAGGCAACTCCACTTCAGCTAAAGTAGTGCTGGAGCACCTTTCATGAGATGGATTCTGGTTCTGTTGGCCATCGTTGGCATCGTTAGCGCTTCGCTCGCCCTGCGCGAGCATTACCGCACCGACACTTCGCCTTGCAGCATCAATGACCGTTGGGACTGCGGCATCGTGAACCACAGTCCGTACGCCGTGTTGAAGGGCGTTCCAGTGGCCGCCATCGGTATCGCGGGATATCTGCTGCTTGGTGCACTCGCCCTCCGGAGGGCTTACCGGCTGATGCTGGTGGCGGCGCTGGCGGGGCTGGGTTTTTCTCTCTATCTTTCCCGGATCGAAGCGCGCGTGCTGGGCGTGTGGTGCATCTACTGCGTGATCTCGCTGGGAGTGATTTCCCTGCTGAGCCTGCTGGTGCTGGCCAAAGTACTGGTGGGTTCGGCGAAAGGTTCAACCACGTCTCAGCTGTAGTTTCTCGGCGCGCGGGCTCCTCTGCTGATGTTCTGGATTGCACATCGTCTGCCGAGGTAGGACCGGAAGCTAGAACTGGTTTCAAAAACCACTCAAGGGGTCGAGAACACAGCCCTCAGGGGCTAAAGCCCGCATTTTTTGCGGCTCTGGCCGGCACGGCTAAAGCCGTGCCCTTCCCTAAACCTTTCTTGGAAACCAGTTCTGTCCACTTCCACAGAACCGCGATTCGGCAAACGGCATTCCGTTCGTATCCATGCGATGATGATTGCTCCTTTCAAAAGGAGCCTTACCAATGGCCGACCAAGTCTCCCAGACTTTCTCCAATCACACTCGCTATGATCCTCTCTTCCACTTTTTCGTGCTGCCGGTATTTGCCGTTACGCTGATCGCAGCCATTGTCCATCTGGTCAGAAGGCCAGGACTGCATTCTGCCTGGTTGGTCGTCTTCATGGTCGCGGCGGTGGTCGCCCTCTTCAAGATCCGGCTCTACGCCCTCAAAGTGCAGGATCGCGTCATCCGACTGGAGGAAAGACTGCGGTTGGCGAGTTTACTCGACGAATCGCTTCGTCCCCGCATAGGAGAATTCGCGGAATCGCAATTGATCGGGCTGCGCTTTGCTTCCGATGCGGAACTGCCGGCGCTGGCGGCAAAAGCGTTATCCGAGAAGCTGCCCCGTGCCGAGATTAAAAAAGCTGTTCAGCAGTGGCGGCCGGACTATTGGCGAGTATGAACGGGGACAGTCAGAATACAGCAGTTCATCCGCCCGATGAACTGCTACCCGAGTAGCATTGGGGCGCTCTCCGCATGTTCCTTGGCTAAGGCTTTTCGGACCCTCTCGACTTCTTTCGCCATCGCGTACATCAGCTTCTCGATCCCCTCGCCGGTCACCGCCGAAATCGGATAGAGTTTCATCTTCTTGCGCGTCGCCCACTGCTTCAGTTTCTTCAGCTTCTCCGGATTCGCCACGTCGATCTTCGTCGCCAGCATGATCATCGGCTTCCTTTCGAGCTCAGCGCCGAAATTCGCCAGCTCTCCGAGAATCACCTCGATATCCTTCACCACATCGGGCCGCCCGCTGGCATCGGAAACATCCACCAGGTGCGCCAGCAGCCGGGTGCGCTCGATGTGCCGCAGGAACTGCGCACCCAGGCCTACACCCGTGTGGGCGCCTTCGATCAGCCCGGGAATGTCGGCCACGACGAAGCTGATTTCATCCTTGGCATCACCCACCGCGACTACGCCCAGGTTCGGCTCGAGCGTGGTAAATGGATAATCGGCAATCTTCGGACGCGCCGCCGAAATCCGCGAAATCAGGGTGGACTTGCCCACATTCGGATAGCCCACCAGGCCGACATCGGCCAGCAACTTCAGCTCCAGCCGGAAGTTGCGTTCCTCTCCGGGACGCCCTGGTTCATGCTCGCGCGGCGCCTGGTGAACGGACGTCGCAAACCGCGCATTGCCGCGGCCGCCACGCCCGCCACGCGCGATCACGATCCGGTCATCGGCGTGCGCGAAGTCGTGCACCTTTTCGCCCGTGTCGTCGTCATAAACGATCGTTCCGACCGGAACCTTGAGAACGATGTCGCCGCCATCGCGCCCCGTCTTGTTCGAGCCTTCGCCATGCCGTCCACGGTCGGCTTTGTACTCCGGATTGAAGCGGAAATGCACGAGCGTGTTGTGGCGCTCGCTCGATTCCATCCAGACGTCGCCGCCCTTGCCGCCATCGCCACCCGAAGGACCACCCCGCGGAACGAATTTCTCCCGCCGGAACGCCATGCAGCCATTGCCGCCGTCCCCCGCCTTCACCCGGATTTTGGCCTCGTCGATGAACATCAAAAAACCAGCCCTCAGCCATCAGCTCTCAGCAAAACAGGATGAGTGGTCGAACACCGGGTGCACCGAGGGAAGAATTTCTGGGGATGATTTGTGCCGTTGGCGCGTGGGTAGACGTTGCCCTGATGGCTGACGGCTGATGGCTGACGTCTATTTCGCTTCTGCCGGCTCGATCATGACGAACTTTCCCAGCGCGCCTTTGTTGAGAAACTTGATGCGGCCGGTGATCTTGGCGAACAAGGTGTCGTCCTTGCCCCGGCCCACATTCAGACCCGGCTTTACGCGCGTGCCGCGCTGCCGCACGATGATGGTGCCGCCCGGCACCATTTGTCCACCAAAAGCTTTAAACCCCAGCCGCTGGGCGTTCGAATCGCGCCCGTTTCGTGATGTGCCTTGCCCTTTTTTATGCGCCATAATTTAACCCAGTTGTCAGTGGCCAGTGGCCAGTTGTCAGTGAACCCAAGCCCGCTGTCAATCCGCGGCCCTCAGGGGCTAAAGCCCGCACTTCTTGCGGCTCTGAGCGGCACGGCTGAAGCCGTGCCCTTCCCAAAACCGTTACTTGAAACCAGTTCTACTTCTTCTTCGCCGTCTTCTTGGCGGGGGCCTTCTTGCCCGGCACTTTCTTCTTGGCCGGTTTCGCCGACGTCTTCACTTCCTCGGCGCCCTCAGCGGCCTTTTTGACTTTCTTCTCTTTCTTCGGTAGCTCCGGTGCCTTAAACGACTGCCCTTCGAAGGCGATCTCGGTGATCCGGACCGCGGTAAAGTCCTGCCGGTGTCCACGCAGTTTCTTGTACTGCTTCTTGCGCTTGTAGTGGAACACCAGGATCTTGTCGCCGCGTCCCTGTTCGACGACCTCGCCGACAACGCGCGCTTCCGATTCCGGACGCACCACGCTACCGGCCTCGGCCGACACCGCCAGCACGTCGCCGAACTGCACTTCATTCGTGCCGTCCGTGCCGGTCATCTTTTCCACCCGGATCACGTCTCCCGGGGCCACCTTGTACTGCTTCCCGCCAGCGCGGATCACCGCGTACATAACTCTCCTCCACCGTCACGTCGGGGCGGACAACCCGGTCCACCCGGCGGAGCCAGGCTCCGCTGTCGAACTCACACTTGTGCTTGCTGTTTTCCCGCTGCGGCTTTCGACCGGAAACGCGGCGCGGACCCAGAGCGGGCCCGCAAGTACAGGCAAACTGGATTATTCTATCGTGCCCTGTGGAAATCGGTCAAACCAAAGGGGATTGTGTTAAGCTGCCACGCCGGGTTCCGCTCTCCGGCAAGCCTACTCCTCGACGTCGAAGTAGATCTTGGTGGTGGCGCGGTACTGCAGGACCTTGGCGCCGTCGAGCAGCATATCCAGCCCGTCCACCCGGGCCCACTTGATGTTGCGGACGGTCTTCGCGGCTTCCTTGACTGCACTCTCCGCTGCCTTGGCAAAGCTCTGTTTCGAAGTCCCGACTACTTCGATGATTTTCTGCGTCATTCCTTTCCTCCTCACTGCTTCTCGGGGATTGTACCCTGAGCGGAACTCCGGTGATTCGACAATGACAAGGGTCATGGCCATCGAAGCCGACGGCCCGGGGTGGAATAGGGGTCCCTCGACTCGCCGTCGCATTCGCTCCGGTTCGCTCGGGATGACAGGGTTGGAAGGGGGGCGGGGCGGACAGGAGTGTCCGCCCCACACTTCACTTACTTGGCCGCCTGGTCTGGCGAGTTGGTCACCTTCGTTGCCACTTGCTCCTGCGCGACGGGCTGGATCTTCACCGTGGCCAGAATCTTCTCCAGGGTGGCGAAGACCTGATCGCGGTCGACAGGCTCGATGCCTTCCTTGGCGCCGTAGCCGGCGGTGCCCAGGCCGAGGACGAATTCGTAGCAGGCGCCGTTTTCATAGCGGTGGTAGTACTGCGCTTCCGCCTGTTTCAACGCGTCGGCAGAAAAGTCGGAGGTCTTTTCCAGATCCAGGGAGCCGACCTTCACTTTCTCCGCTTCGACGGGCTCGCCATCGGCGTCGCGCGTATCCACGAAGGCGAAGTGCGAACACTCCTCCTCGGAGAGGCTGCGATTCACGTTCACGCTGAAGAAGGCGGACGAGAAATCGGTGCCCGGATACGAGCCCTGGGGCATCTCGACGGTGACGACGACCGCTCCTTCCGGCTGTACGAAGTTCATGGGGACCGGACCCAGGCCGTCAAATTGGGGCTGCGCTTTGTCGGCGTCCGCGAATTGGTACTTGCGCGGATAGCGGAACGAGACGCCGGAAATTGGATCGCTGTAAGTCACGGTCAGTGGCCGCTTCCTTTGCACCTTCTTCCGCGCCGCGGGCGGAGCGGAAGTGACCACGGTGGGCGTTGTGGCGGTTGTTACGGGAGTGGTCAAAGCCGGCGAGGGGTTCGAGACGCGGACCGGAGCCGGGCTCTGCGACTGTTTCGAGCACGCGCTGAACACCAGCAAGAGCACGAGCATCACGAAGCTTGCGATCATCGCGAACTTTTGCTGGCGCGACCAGGACGAGAGCGCCGTCCCAGAGAATGTGTTGTTGGTGTTTGCCTTGGTTGCGGATTTCCAAATCGTTGCCATATCTCACCTCCTGCGGGTGCAATCACAGAAAGGAAGGGCAGGGAGAGGGCCAATCAAGAGTGCGCTGATTTGGTGAGACTTAGTGAGATTCTCCCCGGCGTGAGCGTGACGGGCGAACACGGTGTGTTAGGACGGATACATGTAGGCTGGTGTGCCGTTCCGGAAATCCTACTCATCGCAAAGAACGCGATGAGTGGGGCACCCTCGGGCTTCTCCGGCCGGTTGCGGCGGCGCGAAAACGCGATTTTGGAACCTTCGCACCCTCCGAACCCTGCGGTTTAGGCCTGTTTTTCCGGGGGTACCCTGCTGGAAACCGCATAAAATCTGCACAAAATGCTACTTTTCCACAGCTGGGTGCGCTAGTATGCAGTGGATACAAGCAAATTTGTCTGTTCCTCAGGAGGAATTCATGGCTTCCGGTATGACCAAGACCCAACTCACTCGTCACCTGGCCGAGAAAATCGGCACCAACAACAAGACGGCCGCGGCGTTCCTGGAGCACTTGGGCGACACCGCGATTAAAGAGACGAAGAAGAACGGTGTGTTCGTTGTGCCCGGCCTGGGCCGCCTGGTGAAGGCGCATCGCAAGGCCCGCATGGGACGCAACCCGCAGACCGGCGAACCGATTCAGATCAAGGCGAAGACGGTGGTAAAGTTCCGTGTGGCGAAAGCCGCCAAGGACGCGATCGCGCCCAAGAAGTAGTGGAGTGAAACGGGCACTCTTGTCCGCTAAAAGGGTTGCAAGAAAAGAAGGCCGGCCTTGCGCCGGCCTTTTCTCTTATTCTCAGACCATCCACAAGGGCGTCGGCTCTCCGTCAAACTCGAATCTGCTTCTGCAATCTGACCTCTGAAATCCAGTCCCGAATTCATCACAAACCTGGCGTAGTAAACTCACATCTACCCGCGTACCCGCCCTTCTATACTTTCAAACAAGGAGATCATGCCGGAATCTGCCCCCTTACTCGACGCGCTCCGGCGCTACTGGGGATACCACGAATTCCGCCCCCGGCAGGAAAGTGTCATCCGCAGCTTGCTGGCGGGGCACGATGCCTGCGTTGTCATGCCAACGGGAGGCGGCAAGTCTCTCTGCTATCAACTTCCCGCCGTCGTGTCCGGAAAGACCACCATCGTAATTTCTCCCCTGATCGCGCTCATGCAAGACCAGGCTGCCCAACTGGCCCAGATGGGCATCCCCGCCGGAGCCGTAAACAGTTTCCAGAACGCTTCCGAACGAAGACAGGTGATACAGAAAGCGGCGCGAGGCGAATATCGCCTTCTCTATCTTTCGCCCGAGCGCCTGGCCCAGGAAAATACTTTCGAGTGGCTCAGCGCCGTTCCGGTGGGTTTCTTCGCGGTGGATGAGGCGCACTGCATCTCGGAGTGGGGACACGAGTTCCGCCCCGATTATCGCCAACTCAGCCGCTTGCGCACGCGTTTCCCAGACCTTCCGATTGCCGCTTTCACGGCCAGCGCAACGCGGCAGGTCCGGCACGACATTCTGAAGCAGTTGCAGATGCGCACACCCGATCTCTCGATCGCCAGTTTCCATCGAAAGAATTTGCGATACGTGGTGCACGAGTGCGAAGCGCGGACGCAGATGGAGTTGCTCGGCCGCGCTTTGCGGCACTACGCGGGGGAGAGCGTGATCGTGTATTCGCCCACCATTCGCCGAGTGGAAGAGACGGTCGAATATCTGGAGGAGAGCGGGATTGCGGCGATTCCTTATCACGCGAAGATGGAATCGCCGATGCGCCGGCAGAATCAGGAACGATGGATGTCGGACGAAGTGCGGGTGTTGGTGGGAACGATTGCGTTTGGCCTCGGCATCAACAAGCCCGCGGTCCGCGCGGTGATTCACCTGTCGCTGCCGCAGTCGATTGAGCAGTATTACCAGGAGGCGGGCCGCGCGGGGCGGGACGAGCGTCCGGCGGATTGCGTGCTGCTCTGGCAGAAGCGGGACCATATTCTTCTGGAATACTTCATCAACAAGATTTCGGATGACGCGGAGCGCGAACGGGCATCCGAGCGGAAACGCATGATCAGCCGCTTCGCGGATTCCACGCACTGCCGCCACCGGCAGATTTGCCTGCACTTCGGAGAGACTCCGAAATGGGAGAGCTGCGGCAACTGCGACAATTGCGGCGCCAAGCCGGAATGGCTGGGCAAACAGATGGTGCCCGTTGCAGTGCCCGAAGTTGCGGCGCGAAGAGCGGCGTTTCCGGCTACTTCTTCTCGGTCGTTCTATACCCCACTGCTGCCGTCCGAAAGACCGCGGGTACGGGATTCGGCGTCGGTGGAAGCTGATCCGGTGCTGGCGGAGTATCTGCGCGAATGGCGGCGAAATATGGCGCGGGAGAACAAGATGCCCGCGTACATCATTCTGCACGACAGCACACTGGAAGAGCTGTGCCGCCGGCGCCCGGCCAATTTTGCGGAGTTGAGGCAGGTGCCGGGAATTGGCGAAAAAAAGGCCGACGTGTACGGCGCGGAAATTCTTCAGGCGTTGCGGAACTTTGGCGATGGAGCACGCGCCACGCCGACTGTGGCCAGGGAACCGGCCCCAGCGGAACAGACGCTGCGGCTTTTGCACGAGGGGCGCAGCTTCGAGGAGATTGCCCGCATTCGAGCACGGCAGATTTCAACCGTCGTTTGCACGGTGGCAAACCTGATCGAGACCGGGCAGGTGAAATTGGATGCGAAGTGGATTTCTCCCGACGCGCAGCCGCTGATAGAAGCGGCTTGCCTGAAGCAGGGAGTCGAGCGACTGAGAGACATCAAAGATGCGCTTCCGCCGTATGTCAGTTTCGACGACATCCGCTTGGTCGTGGCACATCTGCGAGCACAGAATCGAGCGCCGGCCAAGACTGCCTAGAACCAGTTTCACAAATCGGTCCTTACTCGTAACGCAGGCTTTCGACGGGGTCGAGCCGGGCCGCGCGGCTGGCGGGGATAGTACCGAACAGGATGCCCACGAGAGAAGAAACCACGATCGCAATAATGGCGGAGAGGCCAGAGATGGGGATCCGGTATTCGGTGAGGAAACGGACCGAGAACGGGATGGCCAGGCCGATGACGATACCGATGACGCCGCCGATCAGGGAAATCAGAATCGCCTCGGAGAGGAACTGGTAGCGGATCTCCCGGTTGGTGGCGCCCACCGCCTTGCGGATTCCGATTTCGCGAATGCGGGCGCTGACGGTGGCGAGCATGATGTTCATGATCCCGATGCCGCTGACCAGGAGCACGACCAGCGCTACGGCCAGCAGGACCATGGTGAGTGCGTTGGCCGTTTTGTTGGCCACCGCGACCAACTGGGTGAGGTTCCCGACGCGATAGACCGACTCAGGACGGTGACGGGACTGGATCACGCGCCGGATCTGGGCGGTGACCGAGACCACCAGCGAAGCGTCGGTGGTGGAAAAATAAATCTGTTTCACCGTCGGCGTTGCCTGGAAGTAGCGGATCACGGAGTAGGGAATCAGCATGGTGTTGTCGGTCACTTCCGACTGACCGAACGTATCCACGCGCTCGCGGAAAATCCCGATCACGGTGAACGGCAGACCGCTGAGCTCTACGGTTTTGCCCAGGGCGGCCTGGGGTGAGCCAAAAAGATCCTCGGCCAGTTTCTGGGTCACAACGCCCACTTTGTTGTGAGCTTGCGAATCCTGGCGGTCAAAAAACCTTCCGGAAAGCACGACTAGATTGCGCACCTGGAGGTATTCCGGGTCGACCCCGAGGAATTGTAGGTCACGCTCTTTGCCGTTGCCCACGGGCACGCGCTCGAACAGCGGGACGACCGGGGAGGCGGCGGCGATCCCGGGAACCTGCTCCCGCGCCGCCCGCATGTCATCAATCGTTAAGTCATCGGGACCGGTGTTGGTGATGCGTTGTCCACCGCTTTGCCATTCTGCCCAGACCATGTTGGCACCGATCGCCTGAATCTGATTCAGGACGTACTGCTTGCCGGTAAGCCCAATGGTGGTGACCAGAATCAGGGACGCCGTGCCGATGACCATGCCGAGCGCGGTCAGGGCGAACCGGACCTTGTTGCTCATGAAGGTGTCGTAGGCAAAGCTGAAAATCTCGCCCAGCGCCAGGTGGGTCCGCTCCTTCTTGGGTGCGGCGGGGTTCATCGTTAGCTTAGATGCTACGGGCTGCAGGCGCGTCCGGCAAGACCTCTCCAGGTGCTGCGGCGCGCGTTGACCCCGGTTGACGGCGGCGGGTATTCTCTTTGCTATCTCTCCGCCCTGCGCAGATTGCAGCGAGTTCCGCCGGATGGCGCCATCGCCCTCCCTCGGGCGCAATCGAAGACCCATGAAGAAGTCGGTTGTGAAGATGCGACGTATCGGAGGCCTGATTGCCCTGACTGCTATCGCCCTTCTCATCCATGGCTATCATCCCTACGCTGAAGACGCGGAGATTTATCTCCCCGGGGTGCTGAAAATCCTGAATCCGGGCCTTTTCCCGGTGAATGCTGAATTCTTCGGCGAGCATGCCGGGCATTCCTTATACCCGAACCTGATCGCTGCTTCGGTGTGGGTCACTCATCTGCCGCCGCCTTGGGCTGCGTTCTTTTGGCAACTGGCCTCGATTTTTCTGCTGCTGGCCGCAACCTGGCGGCTGGCGGCGGTCATCTTTGATGAGGAAAAGGCGCGTTGGGGAGCGATCGGGCTGATGGCCGGCCTGCTGACCCTGCCCATTGCCGGAACCGCCCTCTACATTCTGGACCAATATCCGAACCCGCGGAACCTGGCAGCCTTTGCGGCCGTGTTTGCCGTCGCTGAGGTGCTACGCCGCAAGTACGTCGCAGCCACGCTCTGGCTGGTTTTCGCGGCGGCCGTGCATCCGCTGATGGCCAGTTTTGCCATCGCCTTTTGCGTATGGCTCAGGGTGCTCGACCGCTTCCGTCCTTCGGTTCTGGGCTTTGCGGCCACGCTTCCTTTCGGCCTTACTCTCGATCCTCCTCCCGCCGCTTACCACGAAGTCGCCCTGCGGCAGCCTTCCTTTTTCATCCAGCACTGGGCGTGGTACGAACAGCTGGGGCTGATCGGTCCTGTGCTTTTGTTTTGGTGGTTTGCTCGCATGGCGCGCCGCCGCGGGATGGAAAACCTGGAACTGGTATCGCGGGCGATGATCCCTTTCATCCTGCTGGCCACGCTAGCGGCAGTCGTTCTCTCCATCCCAGCTCGTTTTGAAGCCCTGGCGCGGCTGGAGCCCTTACGCTGCCTGGCGCTGAGCTACATGCTGCTGATTGTTGTGGGCGGCGGATTGCTGGGCCAGCACCTACTTCGGGCTCGCCTGTGGCGGTGGCTGGTCTTATTCGTTCCACTCAGTCTGGGGATGTACCTGGCGCAGCGAGAGCTGTTTCCGGCCAGCGCTCACATCGAGTGGCCGTGGGCCCAGCCGCGCAACCCCTGGGCACAGGCTTTTGACTGGATACGCGGAAACACCCCAAGGGATGCTCTGTTCGCCCTGAATCCCGACCACATGAACCTGCCCGGCGAAGATGCCACCGGATTCCGTGCCCGCGCTCAACGCAGCCGGCTGGCCGACGCCGTCAAGGACAAGGGCGCAGCTTCGATGTTCCCGCCGCTCTCCACCAAGTGGCTGGAGCAGTTGAACGACCAGAAGAACTGGAAACAGCTCCGGAAAGAGGATTTCGATCGGCTGCGGCAGAAGTACGGCGTGAGTTGGGTCGTAATCGAGCAGCCGGGACTGGCAGGCCTGGAATGTCCCTACCAGAATTCGGCGGTGCGCGTCTGCCGCTTAACCGTGAACTACTGATGTTTTCCGCGCGAGATTGCGCGGGACAGCGATCTAACGCGAAGCTCTAGAACTGGTTTCAAAAATCCCTTTGGGGGTTCAGAGATCCGACCCTCTGGGGCTAAAGCCCGCATTTCTGGCGGCTTCGGCGGCACGGCTGAACAGGCTGCGGAAAAATGACTCAAGTTGGTAATCCGAGCATTTTCTCGAACCAAGATTCAATAACTTACAGGGGCGTTTTCGACTCAAAAAGCCCCGAAATTACTACCTTGGTTCATTTTTCCGCAGCCTGTGAAGCCGTGCCCTACCCAAAACCGATTTTTGAAACCAGCTCTAGCCGATCCTGGAATCCTGCGCCGGGGCCGCTGGCGTTCCGTTCTTGTAGTAAAGGTCCGCCGCGCTTCCGAGAGTCCTGCCCTTCTCGCTGAAGATGGCGCTGCGCCCGAGTCCGGCACGCTCGAGGGCAAACTGCAGCGTCGTGCCCACCACTCCCAGCCCGTACTTCACGCTCCGCCGGAAATTGATGGAAGAAGCTTCTTCGAAATATTTCGTGGGACAGGAGACCTCGCCGAGGCGAAAGCCGAAGTGCACGCACTGCGCCAGCATCTGGTTGTCGAAGACGAAGTCGTCGCTGTTTTCGAGCAGGGGCAGGCGGGTCAGCACCTCGCGGCTGAAGGCGCGATAGCCGGTGTGATACTCGGAGAGCTTGATTCCCAGAAAGAGGTTTTCAAAGGCGGTGAGCAGGCGGTTCGAGATGTACTTGTAGAGCGGCATACCTCCGTGCAACGCGGTGCCGCCAATGATGCGGGATCCCAACACCACGTCGTACACGCCATAGGCCACCATGCTGGCCATCGCCGTCACCAGCCGGGGGGTGTACTGGTAATCGGGATGGACCATGATGACCACGTCGGCGCCCGCCGCCAGCGCTTCCCGGTAGCAGGTCTGCTGGTTGCGGCCGTAACCGTAGTTGCGGTCGTGGACGTAAAACTGCAGGCCGAGCTGGCGGGCGATTTCGACCGTGCGGTCGGAGCTGTGGTCGTCCACCAGGATGCGGATATCGACCAAGTCCGGCAACTCCTCGACCGTCGCCGCGAGCGTCTTCTCCGCGTTATAGGCGGGCAGCACCACGGCGATGCGCTTACCGTTGATCATGGCGACAGGTTTTCCTTACTTTTGTTTGTAGATCATAACCGGAAAGTCGGCCCTTCTGCTTGGAGTTAGCGTAATCCGACAAGGAAGTCGTCGGAAATTCTTGGCGACAGGAGACGCAGCGGCAGAGAATGAGGCCGCCCCGCTGATAAACTAGGCAAAACATCCGCTGGTGGAGGGATGGGTGGGGGCATGAGCGCCGCGTCCATCCGCATCGCTGGAGCGAAATGTCGCTGCGTACTCTTTTCGAGAAAGTCTGGGACGCCCACGTGGTTACTACGCACGACGGGCAGCCGCCGCTGCTCTATATTGACCTGCACCTGGTGCATGAAGTGACCTCGCCGCAGGCGTTCGACGGTCTGCGCGCCAGTGGCCGTCGCGTCCGGCAGCCGCTGCGCACCGTGGCCACGGTTGATCACAACATCCCGACGACTCCGCGCGGCACGCCGATCACCGATCCGATTGCCGCGAAACAGATAGAAGCGCTGCAGAAAAACTGCCGCGAGTTCGGCATCCCCTTCTTCGACATGGACTCGCCCGAGCAGGGCATCGTGCACGTCATTGGCCCGGAACTGGGCGTCACCCTGCCCGGCATGACGATCGTCTGCGGCGACAGCCATACCTCGACGCACGGAGCTTTCGGATCGCTGGCCTTTGGCATCGGCACCTCCGAAGTCGAACACGTCCTGGCCACGCAGTGTCTCCCGCAGAAAAAGCCGCATACGATGCAGGTTCACGTGCGCGGCAAATTGGCCGAAGGCGTGACCGCGAAGGACCTGGCATTGGGGATGATTGGCCAAATCGGCACCGACGGCGCCAGCGGGCACGTGATCGAGTACGCGGGGGAAGCGATACGCGGGCTCTCCATGGAAGCCCGGATGACGCTCTGCAATATGAGCATCGAGGCGGGAGCGCGGGCGGGCATGGTCGCGCCCGATGAGACGACATTTGCCTACCTCGAAGGCCGCCGCTTTGCGCCAAGAGGTAAGGACTGGGAGGAAGCCGTGGCCGGCTGGCGCACGCTTTCGACCGATCCCGGAGCGAAATACGAGCGCGTGCTCGAAATCGATGCGGCCGCGCTCGCGCCGTTTGTTACGTGGGGCACGAATCCAGGAATGGTTGTGCCAGTGAACGCGCGCGTTCCCGAGGCAGGTAGCTTTCAGCAGGAATCCGACCGCCGCGCCGCCGAACAGGCGCTCGCGTACATGGGCTTGCAGCCGGGGACGCCGATCGAGCAGATCGCGGTGGATCGGGTGTTCATTGGATCATGCACCAATTCGCGCCTTGAGGATCTGCGAGCCGCGGCCCGCGTGGCCAAGGGACATTTTGTGCATCCGAAGGTGCGCGCGATGGTCGTCCCCGGCTCGCAGGCGGTCAAGCACGCGGCCGAACAGGAAGGCCTGCACCGCATTTTTCTGGACGCCGGTTTCGAATGGCGCGAGTCCGGATGCTCGATGTGCCTGGGTATGAATCCCGACATCCTGCAACCGGGTGAGCGCTGCGCCTCGACCAGCAATCGCAACTTTGAAGGCCGCCAGGGACGTGGCGGGCGCACGCACCTGGTCAGCCCGCAGATGGCGGCGGCCGCGGCGATCGCGGGACATTTTACGGATATTCGGAAGTGGAAGTTTAGCTAGTCGCTGGTCGTTCGTCGCTGGTCGTTCGCTGTTCGCTGTTCGCAAAAGCAAGATCAGGAGCGGAGCGAGTCGCAGAAGGAGTAAACCGTCGGGCCCCTCAGGGGCTAAAGCCCACGTGATTATTGGTTCTGGGCGGCACGGCTGAAGCCGTGCCCTTCCCAAAACGATTCATGAGATGGCCTCTAACGACTAACGACGATCCGGATTGCGAACGACGCGAAGCGAATAGCGAACGGCGAACGACCAGCGACTAGCGACCAACGACTGAAAAACATGCAACCTTTTCGAAAACACACCGGAATCGTCGCCCCGCTGGATCGGGTGAACGTGGACACCGATCAGATCATCCCCAAGCAGTTTCTAAAGCGTATCGAGCGTACCGGCTTCGGAGAGTTCCTCTTCTACGACTGGCGCTTTTCCGCCGGCGGAACGAAAATCGCCGACTTCGTGCTGCACGATCCCCGCTACGCGAAAGCGACGATCCTCGTCGCGGGCAGGAATTTCGGTTGCGGTTCGTCGCGCGAACACGCGGTCTGGGCGCTGGCCGACTACGGTTTCCGCGTGGTGATTGCGCCGTCGTTCGCCGACATCTTCGCCAACAACAGCCTGAAGAACGGGCTGCTGACGGTGCGTTCGAGCGAAGAACAGGTTGCCGAGATCATGCGCCGCACCAAAGAGATCGCAAACTTCCGGCTGGCGATTGATCTCGAGAAACTGCGCCTCGAGGACGGCCAGGGATTCTCGGCGACTTTCGCCATGGACGAATTTGCCCGTCATTGCTTGCTCAACGGACTGGACGACATCGCGTTGACCCTGCAGCACGAGGCGGCGATCACGGCGTACGAAGCGAAACACCCGGTGCGGGAGGCGATGAGATCGATTCTCGCGAAGTAAGCCGGGCCACACGGGCATCTGACGCAAACGCCTCCCAGGTTGTACACTCTTGAGTTTCACCGGTAGCCAGCGTCTCGCTGGCCGAACCTTCGCATCGGGGTACTTACGTGAAAAAGCCGTTGCTGATCGGCATCTGCGTTCTCCAACTGTTCTCAAGCCTTTACGCCCAGACGGCTGCGCCCGCAAAGCAGCTCACCATTGACGCCATCTTTGCCGAGGGCGGGCTCACGGGACGCGCTCCGGAAACGATCAAGTGGAGTCCGGACGGCACCAGCGTCTCCTACGTCCAGCGCGACGATGCCGGCGAGCACGGCGAACTCTGGTTCGTGGACACGGCCACGGGAGAGAAGAAGGTCCTGGTCAGCGAGTCCAAGCTCGGGCAACTGGCGCCTCCCGTCAGCAAGATCAAGGACGAGCGCGAGAAGGAGCGCGTCACCCGCTACCAGGTCGCCGCCTACAACTGGTCGCCGGACTCCAAACACCTGCTCTTCGATTCACAGGGACAGCTCTGGTACTACGACCTGAAGACCGGCACGGCCGTGCAACTGACGTCTTCCCCCGACCCCAGCGCAGACCCCAAGTTTTCGCCCGACGGCAAACGGCTCGCCTACCTGCGCAAGCGCACCCTTTATGTCCGTCCGGTTTCCGGCGAAGAGGGCGAGTACCCGTTAATCCAGAATGAAAAAGAGAAGCAGAAAGACAAGGACAAAGATAAGAAAGACAAAGAAGAAAACATCCTGAACGGCGAAGTGGACTGGGTGTATGCCGAAGAGCTGGACGTGCGCAGCAATTATTTCTGGTCACCCGAGGGGCACGAGATCCTATTCCTGCAGATGGACGAGACTCGCGTACCGACTTATCCCATCACCGACTGGATGCCCACGCATCCCAAGGTGGATGAGGAAAAGTACCCCAAAGCGGGAGACCCGAATCCCACGGTGCGACTGGGTGTTATCAGCAGCGGCGGCGGCAAGGCGCGATGGATCAAACTCACCGGCGAAGATGACATCTACATTCCCCGTTTCGGCTGGATGAAGGAAGGCTGGGCCTGGGCCGAGGTCCTCAACCGCAAGCAAGACACGATGGACCTCTACTTCGTCGACGCGAAATCGGGCCGCTCACGCAAAGTCCTCACCGAGTCCTCACCCGATGCCTGGGTCAACGTCAACGACGACTTCCGCATCCTCAAGTCCGGCGACCGCTTCCTCTGGACCAGCTGGCGCGACGGCCACACCCACATTTATCTCTACAGCTTCGACAAGCGGGACCCGCTGGCGGAAGACGCCAAGCTCGAACACCAGCTGGAAAGCGGCGACTATGAGGTGCTTCGGATCAACGGTGTCGATGAACCATCGGGTGTGGTGTTCTTCACCGCTAACAAGGACGACCCGCGCCAGCAGCAGCTTTTCTCGGTGAAGCTGGACGGCACTGCGCTCGGACGCATCTCCTCCGAAGAAGGCAGCTACTTCGCCACGTTCTCCGATGACGGCAAGCATTATGTCGAAAACTATTCCAACACCTCGCAACCGCCGCGAGTGTCTGTGTGTGCGGCGGGAGGCTCGTGCCAGAAGATTTGGGAAGGACGCAGCGTAGACGAGTACGACCTGATTACGCCGAAGTATCTCGAATTCAAAGCCGACGACGGCACACCGCTTTATGGCGATTTGACGCTGCCGCCGAATGCCGACCCCGGCCAGAAGATTCCGCTGATCGTGTACATCTACGGAGGTCCGGCGGGCCAGACCGTGCAAAAGTCTTGGGGCGGATCCAGAGAGCTTTTTCATCAGGTGCTGGCGAAAGAAGGCTTCGCTATTTTCTCGCTCGATAATCGCGGCACTCCGAATCGCGGCAAGAAATTCTCAGCGGCGCTCCGTGGGCAGTTTGGCGGGATCGAGTTGAAAGATCAGCTCACGGGCCTCAATCAGCTGTACGCGCAGTATCCGCAGCTTGATCAGGCACGCACGGCCATCTGGGGATGGTCGGGCGGTGGTTCTATGACGCTCTATGCGCTCACGCATTCCGACCGCTTTAAGGCCGGAATCTCGGTAGCCCCGGTCACCAACTGGCGCAACTACGACTCGATCTATACCGAGCGCTACATGGGATTGCCCAAAGACAACGCCAAGACCTACGACGATTCCATTGTCGGCGCGGCTGGCAACCTGCACGGCTCCCTGCTGCTGGTGCACGGCACCAGCGACGACAACGTGCACTTCCAGAATACCGTCCAGATGACCGATGCGCTCATCAAGGCAGGCAAGCAGTTTCGGCTGATGGTGTATCCGAACAAGACCCATGGAATTGCCGGTCCGGGCACGAGCAAGCAGTTGTTCCACATGATGGAAGATTTCTGGCTGAAGGAGCTGAAATAGCCGTCAGCCGTCAGCCATCAGCCATCAGGAAAACCGATCGGGTATAGCACGCCGCCCCGATCATGAAGGGAAAGGCAGCACCGAACTGGTGAAGTTTACGCGCCGCCAACTGTCAGATGAAAACGAGGTTTTCCTGATGGCTGACGGCTGAAAGCTGCTTCATGCACCGCACAACTCTTGGCGATTTCGAACTGACCGTCGTCTCCGACGGCACCTATTTCCTCGATGGCGGAGCTTTCTTCGGCGTCGTCCCCAAGAAGCTGTGGTCGAAGAAGGTGACGCCCGACGAGCAGAACCGCGTCGTCACCGGACTCAATTCACTCCTCGTCCGCACTGGAGAAAAGAACATCCTCATCGAGACCGGCATCGGTAACAAGATTCCCGAAAAGCTCGTGAAGATCTACGGCCAGCCGGCCAAGCTGCTCGACAACCTGCACGCCGCGGGAGTTGCGCCCGAAGATATCGACATCGTCATCAACACCCACCTGCACTTCGATCACTGCGGATGGAACACGGTACGCAATGGCGGCAAGATTGTCCCCACGTTTCCGCGCGCGAAATATTACGCGCCCGAAGGCGAATGGCAATATGCCCGCCATCCCAGCGAACGCGATGCCATCAGCTTCATTTCCGAGAACTACGACCCGCTGGTGGAGAGCGGCCAGATGACGCTGCTTCGCGGCGACGAGGAAATCGTCCCCGGCATTTCGGTCAAAACCTTCCCAGGACACACCGCCCACATGCAAGCCGTAGTCGTGAGAAGCCCAAGTCTTGAAGGGGCGCGGCTTCAGCCGCGCCGTGAGTCGCCCAAAGAAATGGGGGCTTTAGCCCCCGAGGAGCCGAGCAAGCCTACGACGACCTGCTACGTCTCCGACCTGATTCCCACCAGCGCGCACATCAATGTCACGTGGGGGATGGCCTTCGACCTCTATCCGCTCGAGACCATCGAAAGTCGCAAGCAGTACTACGCGCAGGCCATCCCGGAGAGATGGCTAACGGTGTTCACGCACGATGACGAAACGCCGTGGGGATATGTGGAACAGGGAGAGCAGGGAAAGCTGGAACTGACTAAGCCTGCGTAGGGACGGCCGCCCCTACGCTGTCCGTGCCGGAAGCTTGGCTTCAAAGAATTCTTCCACCCGCCCCAGAATCTCCGCCCCGCTCTTCGCCTCATAAATCGCCTTGCGCAGCGCAGCACCGCCGGGCACACCGTGCGTGAACCACGAGGCGAACTGCTTCATCTTGCCCTCGGCGCCGGGCATCCCTTCTTCGAGCAACATCTGGAAGTAGGTGCGGATCATCCGGTAGCGATCGGCTTCGGTGGGTTCGTCATAGGGCTTACCCGACGGAACTCCGGGCATGGCTACGGACGGGAAGGGCACGACTTCAGTCGTGCCGTCAGGCGGTAAGAAGTCGAGGGCTTTAGCCCCTGAGGGCATGGACCTGCCAACAGCTTGGCCCTCAGCGGCTAAAGCCGCCGCCGATGACGTGCGCACTGCGGCACGACTAAAGTCGCGCCCTTCCCGAAACCCTTGCGCCTCTCGACCACTGCTCATCCAAAGCCGGTATTGCTCAATCTGCCGGAAGATCCATGGATTGGCTGGAGCTGTCCTGCCGATCATCACCGCGTCGCATCCCGTCTGCGCGACCATGGCGCAGGCATCTTCGGGACGGCGAATGTCGCCGTTGCCGATCACGGGAATCTTCACTGCCTGCTTGACCAGCCCGATCCACTCCCAGCGGGCGTTGCCGCTATAGCCCTGCTCGCGGGTGCGGGCGTGCAGCGCCACCGCGCTCAGTCCGCAATCTTCGGACATGCGCGCCAGTTCCACGCCCACGATCTCATCGTCGTTCCATCCGGCGCGAAACTTCACCGTGAACGGAATTTTCACCGCCGCCCGCACCGATTCGAAGATCTTCCGGATCTGCGGCAGATCGCGCAGCAACCCCGAGCCGCCGTTGCACTTCACGACTTTCTTCGCCGGGCAGCCGAGGTTCAAGTCCACCAGGTCGAAGCCGAGGTCCTCGACCAGGCGCGCCGCGTCGGCCAGCACCCGCGGATCGCTGCCAAACAGCTGCGCCGAGATGGGGTGCTCGTCCTCATAGAAGTGGAGGTATCGTCCGCGGACGCGCGGGTCGCGCAGCACGCCGTCGGCCGAGGTGAACTCGGTCATGATCAGCCCGCATCCGCCCAGGTTCTTGATGAAGCGGCGGAAGACGGTGTCGGTAACGCCAGACATCGGGGCAAGCACGGTGGCGGGGGCGATTGTGACGCCGCCGATGTGCACGCTCGCAGGGAATTCCCGTGTGGCGCGGACATTCTTGTCCGCAGCAGGTTCCGAGTTGTCCCAATGCTTCCGCACGTGTCTATTGTAGCTGGGGGCAAAAGGGAAGCCCCCGCCGTAGGCGAGGGCTTGATCTTAACGTAGGGCGGGCACTCCTGCCCGCCTCCGCGGAACTGGCGTCTACTTCTTCGCTGCCTCGGCTTTGGCTGCCTCTGCTTTGGCGGCGTCGCTCTTGGCGTATTTGCGGCGGAAGCGCTCCACGCGTCCGGCGGTGTCCATCAGCTTCTGCTTGCCGGTGAAGAACGGATGGCAATTGGAGCAGATTTCCACGTTGATGTCGCCGTGATGGGTCGAGCGGGTGACAAACGCATTGCCGCAGGCGCAGTGCACCCGGACTTCGTGGTAGTTGGGATGAATGGCTGCCTTCATGTCGGTTCGGATACCTCAATCCAATCATTAGATTCTACAGGCGTTACGGAGGATTCGGCAACCCCCGCGAGCCCTCGGTAGCGACGTATTTTGGACCTTGGGCGGTGCATCACTCGATGAGTCCAGCCAGCTTCTGCAGAGATTCTTTACAGCCTAGTTCATTGTCTTCGGGCCGAATTCCTTTTGGTATGTCCTCGCACAGCATTGTGATTTCGGTTCCTCCGTCGACGTCTGCGAGGCTCACGGTGATTCTCATCTCGCCTGCAAATGCCGGATCCTGCGACTCGAACTCAACGACTTCCACAATCTTCGCGTAGGGGACCAATTCGACAAATCTCCCTTGGACAGTGTCCGTGTCCTCGGACGTTTTGCCGCCCAGTGAATGCCCAGGGTCTTCGTACGTGAGCGATATTCGGAATCTGCCACCCTGGCGCGCGTCGAAGGCATGCACTTGCCCTCTCATATTGTCCGGCGGAAGCCACAAGGCTAGGGAAGCCGGGTCAAGAAAAGCACGGTAGACGGCCTTGCGCTCCGCTTTGACAATCCTTGAAACCCGCGTGCTTGCTCTCTTGGCAGATGACTCGGTCATGCCCCTTGGCTCGCCTGCGACATTCTCAAAATGCGTCACTACCGGGTTCTCTCTTTACTTCGCTTTCGCGGTTTCCGGCTTCAGGAACCGGTCGAACCACGCCGTCATCCTCTGCTGGATGTCCTGCCGGTGCTCCGGATTCAGAATGGCATGACCTTCTCCTGCGTAGACCACGAACTGGGTCTCGATCCCCAGCGCCTTGAGCGCGTGCCAGAACTCGCGCGACTGCGGCGCCGGGACCTCCCCGTCGCGCTCCCCTACCACCACCAGGGTTGGGGTCTTCACGTTCTTGACGAAGTTGATGGGCGAACTCTTCGCATACACCGCCGGATCGTCATACACCGACGCGCCAAAATAGGGAATCAGCCACTGGTCAATGTCGTTTTCGCCGTAGTAGCTCTGGAAGTTCGACAGTCCGGCGCCCGACACCGCTGCCCGGAAGCGGTTGGTTTGCGTAACCGCCCACATGGTCATGTAGCCGCCATAGCTCCAACCGGTGATGCCGATCCGGTCGTTGTCCACGGGCAGCGTCTTCACCACCTTGTCCACGCCGGCCAGGATGTCCCGCAGGTCGCCGTAGCCGAAGTCCTTCACGTTGGCCCGGGTGAACGCTTCGCCCTGCCCGTAACTTCCCCGCGGGTTGGGCATCAGGACGAAATACCCCTCCTTCGTCAGCTCATAGATGTTGAAGAAAGATCCCGGCCATGCGGAATGCGCGGCTGCGGCCGGCCCGCCGTGCACCACCACGACCATGGGGTAACGGCGTAATGGATCGTAGTTCGTCGGATACATCAGCCATCCCTGCACGGTCCGGCCGTCGCTCGTCCAGTGGAGACTCTTGCTCTCGCCCCAGTCGGGACGGACATCGTCGTTGACCCGGGTGATCTGCTTCCAATCCCCCGTGACTCCGGCCCAGACTTCCGGCGGCGTTGACGCCGAGTGCCGGATGACTGCAGAACGCGTCCGGTCGGCCGAGACGGACAATTCAATTACGCCCCACCCGCCCGTCACGATGGTTTCCGGCCCCATCCAGAGTTGAGCGACTTTCCCGGACGCGAGATCAACGGTGGCGATGCCCGACTCCCCGTCGATCTGTTCCGCAAACAGGATCTTGCCGGCGGATTGCCACGCCAGCCAGCTCGGCGACGCCGGAATGCCAGGGGTGACGTTGCGGGCCTCTCCTCCCGCGGCCGGCACCACGAAGATATCCCCGCCCGTCGATCCCTCATCGCTCATGAGTCCGGCAATGAAGGCGACGCTCTGGCCATCGGGCGACCAGCGGGGCACGGCGATCTGCAGCGGCGGCTTGTACACCTGTACCAATGCGCCTCCCTTCGCTGGAAGCCGGTAGAGTTGCGCGATGTACCAGTTGTTGTCGCCCTCTCCCGGGGCCGCGATCAGCGCGAACTGCTTGCCATCCGGCGACCAGTCAAATTCGTACACGTACATGTCGGCTGGAGAGATCTGCTGCACCTTTCCAGTGGCTACCTCAACTACGGCCAGGCGCTGCTCGTAGATTTTCGAATCGATCACGCCCGTTTCCGGTGTCATCGGCATCAACGGACCGGGGGCGCGCGGCGCATTCTCAGTGAAAAGGAACGCTATGTTCTTGCCATCGGGAGACCAGGCCGGATCCCCGAGGTCGCCCGTCAGGCTGGTCAGTTTTCGTACCGACTGTCCATCGGCGCTGGCGACGTACACTTGCCTTTGGCCCGGAGAGGCAGCGCACAGGAACGTCAGCATCCGGCTATCGGCGGACCAGGCGGCTTCCGAGACCACGGCGTTGGCCAGCTCGCCTTGGTTGATCCGGACTGGACCGGCGACGGAATCTTCCAGGCCTTCGACATAAAGCCCGAAGCCGCGGATGGCTGCCCCGGTGTCGTCATGGGAGTTGGCCGGCCCGGCAGGTCCGATCCATGCCACGCGTTTCCCGTCCGGCGAGATGGCCGCCTGATCGAACTTGCGCGCGGTTTCCGCGGCCAATGCGGCGTCAACCGTGGCGCCGATCGCGAACAAAATGAGGAACACAACGACAAACTTGAATAGGAAGAGGTTGCGTGTGGAGTTCATGGGTTTTCCGAAGATATCACCGCGGGTTGCGCCATGGACACCCGGATTACCGGCACCCTGGCAAAGCGTCCTTGCTCTTCTTTGCGCGGACAGGAGTGTTCGCGCCCCTCCAACAACAAGAAACGGCAGGACCGACCTCCTGCCGTTTCGCGTTCTTGGGGATTCTGGCCCTACTTGCTTTTATTGACTGCTTTCCTGAGTTCGTTCCCAGGAGTGAATTTTGCGACTTTGCGGGCGGCGATTTTGATGGTCGCTCCGGTTTGGGGGTTCCGGCCATTGCGGGCCTTGCGCTGCGAGACGGAAAAGGTGCCAAAACCGATTAAGGCAACCCGATCCCCTCTTCGGAGAGCAGCGGTAACGCTGCTCACGGCGGTGTCGATCGCGGTTGTCGCCTGCGCCTTCGACATGTTGCAGGCTCCGGCGATCCGGTCAACGAGATCAGCTTTGTTCATTGCTCTCTCCTGGCACTAGTTGGTGCCGGTTCCCGTGCAGGCGCCGGGAAGTACAGCGCGCACCGCAAGAACCGGCGGCAGCCATGTTTCATCTTCATTAAAGAATTGTCAATGGGAAACAGGTGGTGGATGCCGGATTTCACCCGGTTTAGGAATTGGATCGCCACCAGGCCTTTGGATCATCGCGACTCTGGTGAGGTCCAATCGGAATTGATTTTAACGAGTTTACGTGTCTGCCTATCCGTTTTTCCTCTGTCCTCCACAATCAGTTCCACATCTCCACACAATCTACACAGTGGAGACCGACTTTTCGGTTGCGCACCTTGCGATTGAAAGCGCATCCTTCAGACCGTGCCGCAATAAATTTCATGGCCTCTGCAAGTGTAAGTTCCCGGCGGAATCAGCTCCTAGAGTGGTTTCCTTTCTACGTACATCGCTTCGTAGGCGACGTGCGTTACAGGGCCATGAAGGACTATCACCAGGCTTGGTTTCTGAATCTTCTATTTGCATCGTGGGTCTCGGAGCGACCCGGTTTTTTGCCAGACGACGGGCAGTTGTGGCGCCTCGCGAATGCGCGGACCCGGCAATTCTTTGAAAAAGAATGTGAGCCGGTCCTGCACATGTTCGAGCGTGAGGGTTCGACAACTGACGGTGTGGTCTGGATCTACAACCGGAACCTGCTCGACATCTATGATGAACAAGTCCTCAAATTCCACAAAAAGAGACGTAAATCCTTAAAATCCACAGATGATGGAATGACTTCTTATCTTGATTTTGAAGGTACACTAAAGAAAAAAGAAAATGGACGAGAAGAGTGTCCGCGTCATCCGGAGTCTGGTCTCACGCAATGGGGGACCTGTTGGGGATGCTATGCCGAAAAATGCAGCAGTGAATCTGGTTGAGGCGGCTGCTGAGTGTCCGCTCTGTGGTGGTACGGGGTGGAAGAATGCAGACGTAAGTCGTGGGCGTCGAGTCACGCGCTGTGATTGTTTCCTGCGAACTCGCACGGATGAACTACTGGAGTCGGCGGGCATTCCAGAGCGTTTCAAACACTGCGGATTTCCGGAATACGAGACCGTCAGCAGCGGTTCCTTGGCTGCGGCCAGGATTGTTGTTGAGAAGTGGGCCGCCGAGTACCCACTAGACCGAACCGGCCTGCTCTTGGTTGGCCCGAGTGGTTTGGGTAAAACACATCTGGCAGTGGCCGCAATCAGAGAACTCGCAAGGAAGGGCGTGCGCTGTTTGTTCTGCGACTACCGCGATCTGCTCAAGCAGATTCAGAACTCCTATAATCCCTCGTCGCAAACCACAGAGCTTGAGCTCTTGCGTCCTGTGTTTGAAACGGAAGTCGTCGTTCTTGACGACCTGGGCGCTCAAAAGCCATCGGAGTGGGTCTGGGACACAGTCAGTTTCATCCTCAACTCACGCTACAACGGCAAGCAACCCACCATCATCACCACCAATTTTCTCGATGGACCGAGCGCAAGGGAGGAGGGCGCACAAGGCCCGCGCCGTGCCGCTCGCGAAGAGACTCTAGGCGACCGCATTGGCGAACGTATGCGCTCTCGACTGTTCGAGATGTGCCGATTCGTCCCCATGGACGGCAAAGACTTCCGCAAGAAATTCCGCACCGCCAGCTTGCGATAAAGTCAGAGGTCAGATTGCAGAAGTAAGCGGACTAGGGGTTTTACTTCTGCAATCTGACCTCTGACCTCTAACCTCTGCTTTCCGCCCGTTCCCCTCTTGTCACTAATCGAGCCACCCGTTCCGTCGCATACTTGGCTCAAGAGGCAACTTCCATGCCCATCCGCTGGAATTCGTCGGCTACCTTCCTGCAGTACCCCTTCATCTCGATTGCGATTGGCCCCGACCCGGCAAAAAACGAAGTCCGCGGGCACGCTCGCGGCATCATCGCCATCGGGGATATGGCCACCGGAGTCATCGCGATGGGCGGACTCGCCTGCGGGGTAGTTGCGCTCGGGGGACTTGCCATTGGCGGAGTCACGATCAGCGGGCTCGGGATCGGCATCCTGGCATTCGGCGGACTCGCCCTGGGATACATCGCCGTGGGTGGTTTGGCCATCGGCTACGCCGCCGTCGGAGGCCTCGCCATCGGTTACTACGCTCTGGGCGGCGCCGCCATCGGTAAATTCGTCCTCGGCCCCATGCACCGCGACCCCCAGGCGATCGCGTTCTTCTCGCAACTGTGGCATGGGATGTTCTTGCCGCCCGGAGTGGGGCCGGGAACTCAGAAATGAGAAGCCAGATTGCAGAGGTCAGAGGTCAGATTGCAGAGGTGACTTCTTTGGCCGCCGATCGACGCGGATCAAACACTTTCACCACACAGGGCACAGAAGGAGCAGGGGGAACAGATCGGGGGGTTAGATCTGCCATCTGACTTCCAACTTCCGCAATTCGGTCTCGACCTTTGCAATCTGACCTCTGACCTCTGCAATCCCCTACAATCTCATCGTGCTCAAGGAGCGGATCCAGTTCCAGCCAGAACGTGATCGCGAGCTCTTCGCTGCCGTTCCCGCTTCTCCAGCGGTGTTCCTGCTGCGCGGCGCCGATGCCAGCGCCGAGCCTTACGTCAGCAAGACGGCCAACCTGCGCCGCCGGCTACAGCGCCTGCTCTCCCCGCCGGAAGAGCGCACCAAGCGCCTCAATCTGCGGGACCGCGCCCGCTCCATCGAATACACGCTGACCGGCTCCGACTTCGAGGCGGGATTCCTGCTCTACCAGCTTCTGCGCGCCGTGTTTCCCAAAACGTACGCCCACCGCCTGCGCCTGCGTTTTGCCACGCTGGTCAAGATGCACTTCGAGAACGAATACCCGCGCGCATCCCTCACCACTCGTCTCGGGAGGCTCGCTGGCAAGAACGTTTACTACGGACCCTTCCTATCGCGCGTCGCCGCGGAGAAGTTCTTGAACGACGCTCTCGATTTTTTCAAGATGCGACGCTGCGTCGAGGACCTCCACCCCGACCCGAAGTTTCCCGGCTGCGTTTATTCGGAGATGAAGATGTGCCTGGCGCCCTGCTTCAAGGGCTGTACCGACGACGAGTACCGCGCCGAGGTGGTCAGGGTCGAGGATTTTCTCAACACGCGCGGCGAATCGCTGAGGCGGGAGCTGGAAGCCGCGCGCAGCCGGGCCTCGGAGAATCTGGCGTTCGAAGATGCCGCCGCGATTCATGCGCGGCTCGACAAGCTCGCTCCCGTGCTGCAGCAAATGCCCGAAGCCGTCTGCCGGATTGACCGGATGCACGCCGTCATCGTGCAGAAGTCCGTGCAGAAGCCTCCGGAGCCGGAGAGCGTGGCCCTGTTTCGGGTGGATGCGGGCACGATCGCCGAGCCGCTGACATTCTCGATCTCGTCCCTCGAGCACACCAAATCGCAATCCATGGAGGCCCGCATCCTGACGGCGCTCTCCGGTTTTCCCACCGCTGCGCCCAGCAGCGCCGTCGAACGCATGGAGCACCTGGCGATTCTGAAGCGCTGGTTTTACCGTGGCAGCCGCGCGGGCGAGATTTTCTTTGCCGATGCCCACGGAGAGTTGCCCCTGCGGCGCGTGGTGCGGGGCATCGGACGAGTGTACAAAGGCGAAGCTCCCGAGGTCAGGGCGACGGCATCAACGCCGCCGGTGCTTCCCGCGTGAAGACTTGTTCACCGCCGAGACGCCGAGAAAGGCGTGGGGGCAAACTCAAAGGCCCGGCGTTACTGATGAATCGCGACTCTTCCACAGTAATAAAAATACTTTGTGTTCCGCGATATCATACCCATCAAATGGTCGCATCGGCATATGACTGGGCCGACTTCGTAGTTCGGGGTATTGCTGTACCGCTCGCGGTTTTGCTCGCGTTCCGGTATGCGGCGCGCCGGTTCCCAGTCCAACGTGTACCAACGGGTGTCAGGACGGGACGGTCTGAACCTGTTTCAATTGGGTGGACGATGTTGGCTGGGGTGCTGTGGATAGGTTGTGGCATCGGTTTGGTTTTAGGAATCGTACACACCGCCACATTTTGGAACCGCTTTCTTGCATCACGCTATGGGCACGCAGCATTTCTCCTCACACCAACATCTGCGTGGTGGTATCTGTACGGTTTGCTGGTATTTCGGTGACGTGGTTTATTACAACGCCCGTCATGCGCGCCATGATGGGTTCGGGTCTTTATGACCAGTGGATGATTCAGGGCAGCCAGCGCGCCGGGTTTGATGCAGCTCGTTTGCTTCGTTTCTTGACTCTTGTGATCATGGTTCCCTACACAGCGCTCTTCCTGCCCAGCCTAGTGTGTCACACACGCTTTTCTGAATCGGGGGTGGGGATTCAGGGTTACGCGGAGATTCACGAATCGCAGTATCCGTACTCTGACATCGAGAAGGCAGCGATTGTGCGTGGATACCGTGATAGGTCTGGTACGTTCCAAAGCGACCCGCAGATAGTCCTTCACTTCAGGGACGGTCGCCATTGGTCATCACGGGACAGTTTTCGTGACCCCGAAGCAATCAGTTCAGACTTGACTGCCTTCATTTCGCGAAAGACGGGTTTGACGTTTCAGGTTGTGAACCTAGAGGCCGAAGTGCGGTGAGGTGTAGGTCTCAGGCGGTCACAGTGGAGTGCGATTAGCTCATTACTGTTGTTAACAGGACAGTCCTGCGGCGGCTCACGCCGGAATCGCCGCGAATGAGGAAATGCCCTGCGGCCTCTTCCGGAACACGATTCGTATCTCTTCCCGCCAGCGCTCGTCAATCGCCAGCAACTCCCATTCGATTTCCGGCGAAAGATAGCGCAGGATCGTGTCCGTCGCCGGATGGACGTGCAGCGCCGGCGCCACCAGAAATAGTAGGGGCTTGCCGGGCGCGAGCTCGCATCCCGGGAAATAACCAAACTTCCGAAACTCGCCGCGGCTCTGGTGCCAGGCGACGCGCGACCAATAATCCACCCCTTGCAGAGGCAGGTGGATATCTTCGTCCGCCTTCAGTTCAATTACGGCCAGGCGGCCCTCGCGAGTCAGAGACAAAACGTCGATCATGGCACGGTCCGACGCCGAAAACGCCGGGACCTGCGAATACACCGGCTCCTGCCGGAGCCGCCCGTCGAGCGCCTCGACGTTTCCGATGACCGCCGACTCCAGCCAGCGTTCCGGATGCATGCGCCACAAGGGGTGCGTCTTGGGACCGTCCTTGTCCCGGATGGCCGCGGCCAGTTGCAAAAGGTCCATGAAGTCGCCTTCATTGCGCGAGTCCAGCACGCGCTCTTCGGCTGCTACGCCAAACACGATCTCCTGGCCGCTCTGGAACGAACGTGGATCGTGAGCCACCCGGGCCCGGGCAAATTCCAGTCCTTTGAGGCGAAACGAAATCTCGACCGGCGATAGCACGGCCACTTCGCAGGCCCGAAGAATGTCGCGGACTCGCGCCACCGACTCCGCGAACCGGCCACCCGCCGCTGCTTCGTCAGTCGAGTGCACCAGGCGGGTGTGGAGGTTGCCGCGGTCGGCGCAATCCACTTCTTCAAGCAGCGCTTCGCGCTCCGAAAATTCGTAGAGCCGCCACTTCGCGGCCCCGGAGTACAAGTTCGCGATCCGTTCCCGCGTCAGCCCGCTGGTCCCCTGGGGAAGGACCAGCGCCAATCCCTCGACCACCGCATGGCCCTGTTGACGGTGCCGGCACGAGTCCAGCCACAGGATTCCAACTGTAAGCGCCGCATCCACCGTCGCCTGTGTTTCCTGCTCATTCACGCCCACTACGGCCAGCGCGCTCTGTCCCCGCCACATGAGTCCCCGGGCGTAGGCGGGACCGAAAGAGTGTTCCAGATCCATGCTGGTCATGAGACGGACCACACGCCAATCGGGGAAACGCCGCTCCAGCACGCGCCGCAGCCTGTGCTCGTAGCCCGTGCGCGCCACCTTGCGGGACGAAGGCGAACGCCGGTCACGGTCCCGGCAGATCTCCAGTTTGGTCGGATGGCTCTGCCCCATCCGCTGCACCAGCAGCCGCAGGCTGCCGCCCTTCACCTCGGCATCCAGCACGCGCCGCACCACGTTCCGCTCGCTCGACCACAGTTGCAGCAGGCACTTGTTGTACTCACCCGAGATGGAGTACTTCGACTCCGCCAGATCGAAGACGACGGCCCCGTCTTCAACCACCACCGCAGCCCGGGCTCCGGCGAGAAACTCTGCGATCGTTTGTCGAAGCGATTCTGGAGTCATATCCGCATTGTTGGTTCATCGTAAGAGTGAATCTGTGACCCCTGCACAGCGAAATTGTGGCGATTCGGATTTTGTAACGCCGCAGCCAGCCTTTCCCTTGCCTCGTGGGATAATAGTGTTTTGCCGCTTAGAGCCTTTTCCCATCCGAGGGGCATCCAAATATCGTGACTGCGCTTCCAGAACGCTTCTTCTTCAACCACTACGGCCTTACAAATCATGATCTTGAGAGGTATCTGGCGGCGGCCCTTTCGGCCGGCGGCGAATACGCCGACCTCTATTTCGAGTACCTCACCTCGACTTCGCTGATGGTGGATGAGTCGCTGGTGAAGTCGGCTTCGCAGGGAATTTCCGCCGGCTGCGGGGTCCGGGTCGTTTCCGGCCAGCGCACCGGATACGCCTACACCGACGACCTTTCCCCCGAGCGCATTCTGCATGCGGCCCGCACCGCCGCGCTGATCGCCAGCGCCCCGGCCAAAACTCCCGTCACCGGTTTCCAGCAGAAGCCGGCGCGCAGCCTCTATCCCGTGGCCCTACCCTCGGTGGACGCCGAAATTGCCGCCAAGGTTGAGCTGCTCATGCGCGCCGACCGCGCCGCTCGCGGCTACGATTCTCGCATTAAGGAAGTTCGCGCCAGCTACGCCGACGAACTGCGTAACATCCTCGTCGTGGGCTCCGATGGCACTTTCGCCGAGGATTCCCAGCCGCTCGCCCGCCTGAACGTCTCCTGCATCGCCAAGACAGATAGCAATTCGGCCCGTGGCACCTCCGGAGGTGGCGGACGAGTCGCCCTCGACTTCTTCTTCGGCGAGAAGAACCCCGAGCACTTCGCCAAAGAGTCGGCGCGCCAGGCAATTCTTCAGCTTGATGCCCGCGAGGCTCCGGCGGGTGAGATGGAAGTCGTGCTGGGTCCGGGATGGCCGGGCGTGCTGCTGCACGAAGCGGTCGGCCACGGGCTGGAAGCCGATTTCAATCGCAAGAAGACATCCGCATTCGCCGGACTGATCGGCAAGCGCGTAGCCAGCGAAAAGTGCACCGTGGTCGACAATGGCACGATGCCCTGGCGCCGCGGGTCTTTGAATGTAGATGACGAGGGCCAGCCCACGCAGGAAACAGTCCTGATCGAGAAGGGAATTCTCAAGGGATATCTCAGCGACAAACTCTCCTCGAGGCTTATGGGCCTCGCCGACACCGGCAACGGACGCCGCGAAAGCTACGAGCACATCCCCATGCCGCGCATGACCAACACTTACATGCTGGCGGGACAGGATGACCCCGGGGACATCATTCGTTCGGTAAAGAACGGCATCTACGCCGTGAACTTCGGCGGCGGACAGGTGGACATCACCAACGGCAAGTTTGTCTTCTCGGCGTCCGAAGCGTATCTGATCGAAAGTGGCCAGATCACGGCCCCGATCAAAGGCGCGACGCTGATCGGGAACGGTCCCGATGTGCTGACGCGCGTTTCCATGGTCGGCAACGATTTGAAGCTCGACGAGGGCGTCGGCACCTGCGGCAAAGACGGGCAGGCCGTCCCCGTCGGCGTGGGCATCCCGACAATTAAGATCGACCGGCTGACCGTCGGCGGCACCGCCAAGCGCGAAACCGGCGGATTCATGCAGTAAAGTCAGAAGTAAGAAGTCAGATTGAAGAAGTGAACCCCATAGACTGAGCAACGGAATCGTGTGCTGTTTCGCGCACAATGACTGAAACAAGTTTCGTTGGGATGGTTTTACTTCTGTAATCTGACTTCTGACTTCTGCAATTGTTTTTCAAAATGACGACAACACTAGAAACCAGCAACCAGAAACTAACGACCGATCTTCAGTTTCTCGCCACCGACGTCGTCCGCCGCGCCGTTGAGGGTGGCGCAACCGCCGCGGAATGCGTGGTCCGGGAGGGTGACGAATTCTCGACCGTGGTGCGCCTCGGGCAAGTCGAGACCCTCAAAGAATCCGGTTCCAAGGCCATCGGCGTGCGCGTCTTCTTCGGACAGCGCGCCGCCAGCACTTACTCGAGCGACTTTTCGGCGGCCGGGATCGAGCGCATGCTCAAATCCGCGCTTGAGCTGGCGAAGATTACATCCGAAGATCCGTGCGCCGGCATTCCTGATGCTGCCAAACTCGGATCGCTGGCTGGCGATCTGAATCTCTATCATGAAGACGTTTACTCGCTGCCGGGCGCCGAGCGCATTGAATACGCGCGCCGGGCCGAAAAGGCCGCGCTTGACTCCGATCCGCGCATCAAGAATTCCGAAGGCGGATCATTCGATGCCGCTACGGGCCGGAAAGTACTGGCTAATTCGCACGGCTTCGTCGGCGAATACCGGCGTTCCTACTGCTCGGTGGCTGCGGTTCCCATCGCGCAAGATGAGACAGGCCACATGCAGCGCGACTACTGGTATGCGGTCGCGCGCAGCCTGGCGAAGCTCGAATCCGCCGAGCAGGTCGGAAAAGAAGCGGCGCGCCGCACGCTGCGCCGTCTGGGTGCGCGAAAGGTCAAAACCGCGCACGTGCCGGTGGTGCTCGATCCCATGGTCGCCACTTCCATGCTCGAACACATCTTCGAAGGCGTGAATGGCGACTCGGTCTATCGCGGCGCTTCGTTCCTGGCGGGCAAACTGGGACAAAAGATTGCCGGCAGCAACGTCACGGTCATTGACGATGGCACCATGCCGGGCGGCTTCGGCACCACGCCCTTTGACGGCGAAGGTATTCCCACGCGCCGCACGGTTGTCATCGAAAACGGAGTGCTGAAGTCCTATCTGCTGAATACCTACACGGCGAAAAAGCTCGGCCTCGAGACCACGGCCAACGCATCGCGCGGACTCGCTGGCACGCCCAGCATCGGCCCCGGCAACTACTTCCTGCAACCGGGGACGAAGACGCCGAAACGGATCATCGGTGATATCAAAGATGGCCTGTACGTAACCGAGTTTCTTGGGATGGGTGTGAACCTGGTCACCGGAGACTATTCGCGCGGCGCCTCCGGCTTGTGGATCGTCAATGGCGAGCTAGCCTATCCGGTCGAAGAGATCACCGTGGCCGGCAATCTCAAAGACATCTTCAACAACATCTCCGAGATCGCGACCGACCTGGAATTCCGCGGCAGCGTGGCCTCGCCCACAATCCGGATCGACGGGCTCACCGTCGGCGGTGAATAGCGCGGAAGTCTCAGCCTAGTCCTCGCAGCGCCTTTAGCAGTTCGTTAACATCCGGCAGCTGACTAATGCCGTACACCTTGGCGAAAACAATCTTCCCTTCTTTATCCACGATGAACGCCGCCCGCTCGCTGATGCCCGCCACCGGCGGGCCTTCCCGCAGGATGCCGAACTGGCGCGTCACTTCGGCATGGGGATAGAAGTCGGCACAGAGCGGAATCTTCACCGCGCCAACTTCCTTCTGCCGCCACGCCACATGACTGGGAATCGAATCTACGCTGATGTCCAGGACCTGGGCATTGAGGGCCGCGAACTCTTGGCTGCGCGCATCGAGCTCCGGCACCTGCACCGCTCAAGTCGGCGTCCAGTCCAGCGGATGAAAAGTCACGACCAGGTTCTGCTTGCCGAGATAATCGCGCGAGCGGATCGTGGCCCGGCTTTCGCCGGCTACTGCCGGAAGCTCGAAATCCGGCGCCTGGTCCCCAACCTTCAGAGCCATGGGATTCTCCCGTCAGGTGAAATTGTACTTGAGGCTGCAATTGCAGAAGTCAGAAGTCAGATTGCAGAAGTGAAAAACGATTGCAGAGGTCAGAGGTCAGATTGCAGAGGTAAAGCCGACCCGAAGCTCTTACTTCTGCAAATCAAAACGTTTCACCGCTGAGTTCGCAGAGTACGCAGAGAAAGACTAGGGTTGATTCCCCATTTATTCTCTGCGTACTCAGCGCGCTCAGCGGTTCAGTTTTTTCCGATTGCGTCAAAGAAGTCCCCCGCAAAAAGAAAGGCGGCCTGCCGGCCGCCCTTTTTCGAATTTTGTGAGTGGTTTAGACGGGCTTTACGTTCTCCGCCTGCCAGCCCTTGGGTCCCTTGACCACATCGAACTGGACCTGTTGACCTTCTTGCAGGCTGCGGAAGCCGTTTGACTGGATGGCGGAGAAGTGAACGAACACGTCCTCGCCGTTCTGGCGGCTGATGAAACCATAGCCCTTGGCATCGTTAAACCACTTTACTGTTCCTGTTTCCATGGTGTTGCTTTTGTTCCTTTGTTGTTGAAGTGTGCGCTGGAACTCGCAGGATAGTGCAGGCAGGTCACGCTGTAGAGCGGGGTACTGCTTACAACCGCAAAGATCAAACGCAACTAAATTGTACCCACCGCAGGACCAAATAGCTACAGGATTTTCGCGCTACGTCAGTAAGACCCTGTGTTATCAATGCGCTACGGGGATCGATTGCAACTTTCCGCGGTCTCATTCATCATCACGACATGCCTTTTCCAGTGGGGAACTGGGGCGTCACCGCCGCCCTCATGACATTCTTGTTCGTCTATTCCTCGATCGTCCGGGCGGGCGTTATCGACGACGTACGGGTTCAACTAGCTCGAAACAGCTACTCCGCAGCCGAAGCCGAACTTCGCGAGTACAAAGCCCAGCATGGCGTCACGCCCGAATACTTGGAAGCCCTTTCCTGGATGGCTCGCGGCGCCGCCTCGCTCCGGCAGTGGAACCAGGCCACCGCCTACGCCAACCAGACGCGCAGCCTCGGCGAACACGAACTGGTGAAGCGCAAACTGGACGCTGAACCCCATCTGCCCATCGCCCTCGGCGCCGCCTACGAAGTTCTCGCCGAGGGGATGGTTGAAAAAGGGCAGCACACGCAGGCGGTCAGCCTACTCCGCTCGGCTTTGGCACGCTATGGCAACACATCCATTCGACCGCGGCTCCAGAAGAACCTCAACCTGCTGTCGCTGGTCGGCCAACCCGCGCCGCCCTTGCAGGCGACGCAGTATCTGGGACCGAAGCCGCCCGTCCTGGCGTCGCTGAAAGGCTCGCCGGTGCTTCTGTTTTTCTGGGCCCACTGGTGCGGGGACTGCAAGGCTGAGGTACCCATCATTGCCCGCCTGCGGCAAGAATTCGCGCCGCAAGGCCTGGTCGTGATCGCGCCCACCCAGCTTTACGGATACGCGGCACAGGGCGCGGATGCCACCCCGGCCAAGGAGCGGGCCTACATCGAATCCGTTCGCCAGCGCTATTACTCGAGCCTGCTGGATATGCCTGCCCCCCTGAGCCAGCAGAACTTCAACGCGTATGGGGCAAGTACGACGCCTACGCTGGTGGTATTGAATCGTGCGGGCCAGGTGGCGATGTACCATCCCGGGGCGCTTTCTTACGACGAGCTTCGATCCGCTTTGCAGAAGGCGGCTGCTCGCTGACCCGCTTCTGGCGGCAGCCAGAGGGAGGGCCACGAAGAAAGGGCGCGGCCGTTACAGCGCCGCCTGCTCCCGTCTTCGCGCCTGAATCTCGATGTACACGTTGATCAGCGAAACGGCGGCGGGGGTCACGCCCGGAATGCGCGAGGCCTGGCCCAGCGTCTGCGGGATGACTTTGCCGAGTTTTTCCTGCATTTCGCGCGAAAGCCCACTCACCGCCCGGTAGTCGAACCACTCGGGAATGCGGCGCTGCTCGGCCCTCTTGAGGCGCTCGATGGCGCGCTGCTGCTGATCGAGATATCCCGCGTATTTGATTTCGGTCTCGATGGATTTCAGCTCGTTGCGGATTTCGGAAGACAAGTGGTCAGGGGTCAGTGGCCGGTGGTCAGCGGGGCGATCGAAAAAACCAGGCGCGAGTCCACGTAGTGTGGAGGCAAGTTGTTCGACGGTGATCTCCGGCCGCTTCAGCAACTGCGCCAGCGGCTGGCCGAGCGCGGAAGAGAGAGTTTCCGAAAACTGAGGGTTCAGCCGTCCCTCCGGGCCTTGGCCGGAACTTTCGCTGTTCCCAGCGCTGAAACGCTGGGCTAAACTGGGTCGCCCCTCCGGGGCTGGTGCGGGAGCACTCAGCGAATCACGAGATCCCGTTTCAAAAATCGGGATTGGGAAGGGCACGGCTTCAGCCGTGCCGCTAGGACCGTTTAGGGATTGGGCTTCAGCCCCTGAGGGCACGCCTTTGGAGTGGGAGGATGTGGCGTCAAGATTCTCCAGCATCTCTGCGGTGAGACGCGTCTTCTCCAACAGCGCCTTCATTTCTTCCAGTCGCCGCTGCTTGGCCTGAAACTCCGCCCACGCCGCGTCCGGGATCAATCCCACGCGGCGGCCGTGCGGGGTCAAGCGACGATCGGCATTGTCGATCCGCAGGTGGAGGCGGAACTCGGCGCGCGAGGTGAACATGCGGTAAGGTTCGTTCGTGCCCTTGGAGATCAGGTCGTCAATCAAGATCGCCGTGTACGCCTCGGTGCGGTCGAGCACCAGCGGCGCCTTGTTCTTCACTTTCAGCGCGGCATTGATCCCCGCCATGATTCCCTGACACGCCGCTTCTTCGTACCCCGACGTTCCATTGATCTGCCCAGCCAGAAACAGTCCGGAGATTTTCTTGGTTTCCAGCGTGCGGTGGAGTTCGGTCGGATCAATCGAGTCGTACTCGATGGCGTAGCCGGGCCGCATCATCTCGGCGTTTTCGAGCCCCGGAATGGACTTGAGAATCGCGAACTGCACATCAATCGGCAGCGAGGTGCTCATGCCGTTGACATAGATCTCGTGGGTGTTCAGGCCCTCCGGCTCGAGAAAAAGCTGGTGTGTGAGCTTGTCGGGGAACTTCACGATCTTGTCTTCAATCGACGGGCAGTAACGCGGCCCGATGGAGTGGATCTGCCCGCTGTACATCGGTGAACGGTGCACGTTTTCTCGAATGATGCGGTGCGTTTCTTCGGTCGTGAATGCGATATAGCAGGGCACCTGCTTGTCGTGGTGCGCGACCTGCTTCGTGCGGAAACTGAACGGCGTAGGATCGGGATCGCCCGGCTGCGCTGCGAACTTCGACCAGTCGATGGTGCGCCCGTCCAGCCGCGGCGGGGTGCCGGTCTTGAGGCGACATCCCCGTAGCCCTAGTTTCTTGAGCGCCTCCCCCAGCAGGACCGCCGGCGGCTCTCCGGATCGCCCGGCGGGATACTGCTGCTCGCCACAGTGAATCAGGCCGTTGAGAAACGTGCCGGTGGTGATGATGACGGCGCCAGCCGAGACGCGGCGGCCGTCGCGCAGGATGACGCCGCGGATGACGCGGTCGCTGGTCGCTGGTCGTTGGTCGTTGGCAACGTCGTAGTTCGCTAATTCGGACCCCTCACTTCGCTCCAGACGTCGATCCTGACCATGCCCCGCGAGCGACGAACGACCAACGACCAACGACTCTGGGTCGGCTGACGGCTGATGGCTGACGGCTGACGGCTCCACGATCACCTCCGCCACTTCCGCCTGCTTGATCTTCAAGTTCGACTGCGATTCCAGCACCTCGCGCATTTTGAGGCGATAGGCCTGTTTGTCGCACTGCGCCCGCGGAGACCACACGGCCGGGCCGCGCGAGGTGTTGAGTAGCCGGAACTGGATTCCGACGGCGTCGGTGACCTCGCCCATGATCCCGCCCAGCGCGTCCACTTCCCGCACCAGATGCCCTTTGGCGATGCCACCCACCGCCGGGTTGCAGGACATCTGCGCGATCAGGTCCACATTCAGCGTATAGAGCGCGGTCTTCAAGCCCATGCGGGCGGCTGCCATGGCCGCCTCGCATCCGGCGTGCCCGGCGCCGACCACGACCACATCGAAATGTTCGTTAAATGACATTCCTTAAAGCGCACTGGTTCCCAAGATGGTTACTACAGTTTCTTGCATTTCGGTCGCAGGGAGGAACCGAAGTACGATAATTCTAACAAGCAAGCCCCCGTCGGAGGGCAGAACCATGCCAACCCGCGCCAAGGTGGTTGTAGCCTACCTCGATGGCCGCCGGCTCAAGGGCTACACCAACGATTTTTCTCCGGTCCGCGAGCAGTTTTTCCTGTTTCCCGAGGGCGTCGATCCCAAGCCGGGCGATCGCGGGACACCGGTTCGGGTCGCCGACCTGAAGGCCTTGTTCTTCGTCAAAGATTTTGTCGGAAACCCGGTCCACAAGGAGGTCGTCGGCGACTCCCAACCCCCGGGGAAGCATATCGTAGTGATCTTCGCCGATGGCGAGAAGCTGCTCGGTTCTTCGGTGGCATACAACCCGAAGAACCCGGGTTTCTTCATGCAACCGGCCGACCCGACGGACAACAACGAGCGAATCTTCGTCATCAACCGCAATGTCAAGCAGGTGAAAGTGCTCTGAGGCGTTGCGCCAACAGCCTCTTCGTGCCGCTACGATCCCATTTGGGTCCACCCTGAGGATGTCCTTGCTCATCCTGTACCCGCCGCCTTGTCATTGGAATTGGCGCCTCGTATAGTAGGAGGTTCCCCGAGGTGACCGGTGGAGATGCGTGTGTTTTTTTCTCGTCTTGACAACTGCATTCATAAATACGACTTGCTTTGCCATCCTTTTTACAAGGCTTGGTCCTCCGGCCAACTGACCCGCGACGATCTGCGGGAATATGCCGAGGACTACTACCATCACGTGGCAGCTTTTCCGACTTACCTGGCCGAACTGGGCATCCGGCTGGAAGAGGGCGAGTTGCGGCGCGCCGTTCTGGCCAACATGACCGAAGAAAAGGGTGGCGAAGATTCCTTCGGCGAGCCGGAATGCTCTCATTCCGCCCTATGGCTTGACTTTGTGGAAGGCATGGGCGGAAGCCGTCTTGCCAAGCGGAAGCCGGTTCGGGAGATTCGAGAGCTGGTTGCCTGGTTCCACCGCGTGGCCAGCGCCGGGACTGCCGAAGAAGCGCTGGCGGCATTCTATGCCTACGAGTCGCAGGTGCCGCGCATCGCCCAGGAGAAGGACCGCGGTCTGCGTGATCGGTACGGGGCCGACGAGAGAACGCGCGCCTACTTCACCTTACACACCACGGCCGACTTGGTTCACTCCCAGGTTTGGCGCAAGCAGTTGGAGAAGCGGATCAAGGCGAATCCGCAAGCGGCTGAGAAGGCGCTGGCGGCAGCCGAGAATGCGGCCAAAGCTCTCTGGAAGGCGCTCGACGGAATGGAAGCGCGGCGGCTGTCGCGCGTCGCGGCGTAGAGCCAAGTCGCGAGCGCAACCTCAAATTCTCTGGGGAAGGCCACGAGTTTAGCCGTGCAATCACTGAGCCGGAGAAGGTGTGTACCTAGCCCCTGCGCCTCAATGCCCTCAGACTATTCGTGAACCCGGTTGTGGAATATGTCGTCGAATCGGCGTAATCTGCGCTGTTATGCTGGTCCTATTACTGGCTTCCTTTCTCCTTGCTATTCCGGGCGATCTCGCAACCGGCTCCTTACAAGAAACACCGCAAGCCGCAACGGGAAACGCCCCGGCTAAGCTCTCGGCGGCTGAAATATCCGAACTTCAGAAAAGGGCTGACTCCGGAGAAGCCGCCGCCCAGTTCGCGCTGGGAAAGGCGTACGAGTCTGGCAACGGAGTTCCGCAACGCACGGATCAAGCGGCAACCTGGTACCGCAAGGCCGCCGAACAAGGAAATGCGAAGGCTCAAAACAGTCTGGGCGTTCTCTACTGGTTAGGGGATGGCGTTGAGAAAGACAAGAACCAAGCCGTCCAGTGGTACCGCAAAGCCGCTCGCCAGGGCGATGCAAATGCAATGTTCAACCTCGGCGCGGCGTACTACAACGGTGACGGCGTGGCCGTGAACGACACGCTGGCCTATGCCTGGTTCTTGCTATCCAGCGAAGGTGGGAACTCGAGCGGTCAAGAAGCCGCCAAGCGGTCACAAGGAGAGCATGGCCCCAACGCTTTCAACGACGCTTGCCTCTCCGTAGGCCAGATGTACGAAAAGGGCGAAGATCTGCCAAAGAACGTTGAATTAGCTGCCGTATGGTACCGAAAAGCAGCGGAACGGGGCTACGCGGAGGCCACGATTAGCCTCGCCAACTTGTATCTGCACGCCCTGGACTACACCCAGGCGCGACACTGGTGCGAGGCGGCAGCGAAAGAGCGACTGCCCGGTGGCTACTTCTGCCTCGGCTATCTTTATCAGCACGGCTCTGGCGTGGGCCCAAATCTAAAGGAAGCCTTCCGATGGTACGAGCAAGGGGCACGCGGGGGAAATGTGGCTTCCATGCAGGCTCTGGCCCGGATGTATGAAAGCGGCGAGGGCACCAAGCCAGACCGCGCCCAGGCATTCGTGTGGTTCTTCATGGTCGCACGTCGGGGAAATCAAGACGCGATCACGGAGGCGAAGAACCTTCGTTCTTCGATGACGGAAAAGGAATGGAAAGACACACAGAAGAAACTACGCGAACGAAGCCTCGATCCGAAGTTGGTAGAAGCAGCGCTCCAGGGCACCAGTACACGGCCCACTCCATAGCTCGCGTGTGCGTTAGAATCGAAAGCTCGCTCCTTTGCGAATCCCCATGGCCCTTCCCGTCCCCCTCGGTGCGCGCGGCGAAGCTGAAGAAACCGTTGAGATGAAGCACACGCTCACTGCCCACCATCCCAAGTTGCCGCCGGTGTACTCCACCCCTGACATGATCCGCCTGATGGAAACCGCCTGTTTTAATGCGCTCCAACCCTACTGCGACAAGGGTGAAATCACGGTCGGCATCTCGATTCATGTCGAACACCGCGCCGCCAGCGGCATCGGGATGCGGATTCGCGCCGAGGCGGAACTGGAATCGTTCGACGGCCGCTTTTACACGATGCGCGTCAGCGCGCACGACGGCACCCAGGAGATTGGACGTGGTACGGTGGGACGCGCCGTGGTTCATGTGCCGAGCTTCCTTGAACGTATGCGCGACAAAGCCCGTGGTCGCTGAGCCTTCCCGCGGCGGAAAGCAAGAAAATGGATTCCCAGACCGACAAAGCCATCCGATTCCGGTTACTTCATCGCGGACCCCGCGCCCTCGTCCTGCCGAATGTCTGGGACGTGGCCAGCGCCCGCATCTTTGAGCAAGCCGGCTTCCTGGCCCTCGCCACCACCTCAGCCGGCATTGCTTTTTCCCTCGGCTATCCTGACGGGCAGCGCATCTTGCCCGAAGAGATGATTGCCCGCATCGGCCGCATCGCCCGCGCCGTGAAGGTTCCCGTCACCGCCGACGTCGAAGCCGGCTACGGTTCTCGTCCCGAAGACGCCGCCCGTACCACCCGCGAGATCATTCAGGCCGGAGCCATCGGAATGAACCTGGAAGACGCGAGCGGCGATCCGGATCACCCGCTGCTCGATCTCCCATTGGCGGTCGACAAAATCAAGGCGGCGCGTGAGGCCGCCATGCAGTTGCGCGTGCCCATCGTGGTGAACGCGCGCACCGACGTGTACCTGCTGCCGGGCGGCGATCCCGCGATTGACTACGACGAAGCGCGGCGCAGGCTGCTCGCCTACCGCGATGCCGGCGCCGACTGCGTGTTCGTGCCCGGGCTGAAAGATGCCGACACCATCGCACGGTTGGTGCGTGACCTCGAATGTCCGGTGAACATTCTTGCGGTTTCGGGGACGCCCTCGATTCCGGAACTCGAAAAACTCGGCGTGGCGCGCGTGAGCCTGGGATCGGGCCCGATGCGGGCGACGCTCACGTTGCTGCGGAAAATGGCAGAGGAGTTGAAGGCTACGGGCACCTACAGCGCGCTGGAGGGTGCCGTGCCGCATGCGGAAGTGAATAAGATGCTTACGTAAGAACAGCCGCCGTCGGTTGTCCAGCGGAGCGAAGCCGCCCTTCTCTCGAGCGCGGCGGTATGATGCGCATATGAGAATCGGCGAACTGGCAAAGCAGGCCGGTGTCGGCGTACAGGCCGTACGTTTTTACGAACGGCGACGGCTGCTGCCAGTGCCCCGCCGGACGGCGGCCGGCTATCGTCAATACAAAGAGAGCGATCTCGAGATCGTTCAGACGATCAAGCGCATGCAGCGGTTCGGATTCACGTTGCGCGAGGTGCGCCGCGTACTCCAGCTCTACGCTCTTCCCAGCGATCGCACGGGACGTTCTCCCTATCCGCGGGGTTCCCACGAATGCCTCCGCGAAGTCGCCGAAATCGGGGCGCAGAAGCTGGAGGCGATGAACGAGCAAATCCGTTCGTTGGTCGAGATCCGGGATGAACTCGAAGCAGCCCTGCGCCAAGTTCGTGCAAAGCTGAGTCCCTCCCGGGCTCGATCCGCCTCCAGGCGAACTGTCAGATCCAAATCTAAGTCCAGAGCCAGCTAAACCCAATCACCGGCCTGCAGATTCCTCTTGACTCTATAGCTAGGTATAGACCCGATACTGGTGCTGAATGCGGCGAAAAGCGCCACACCCAAGGAGAGCATCATGCGCAAAATCCGTAACTACGCTGCCATTGCGGGACTAGCCTTTTTGATTTCGATTTCATCAGCTGCCAAAACCAATCCGCTGGAGGCCAACAAGGCGGTCGCACGGCGCCTGTTTGAGGTGGCCCTCAACCATGACAATTGGGATGTGTACAACGAGATCCACGGCAAGGACTTTGTGGCCCACGCTGGCAAAAGATCCGCGGGGCTGGCGGAGGATCTGCAGGATGCTCAAGGATGGCGCCAGGCATTCCCCGATGGCCAGTACACGGTCGATCAGGTGATCGCAGAAGGCGATCGGGTTGTCGTGCAATACACAGGGCGCGGAACAAATACGGGAACGGGCAACGGATTGCCCGCCACCGGCAAGCACGTCGAGGTGACAGGCGTGACCATCTTCCGCATTGCCCACGGCAAGATCGTGGAGGAGTGGTCCCAGGCTGACATGCTGGGACTGCTCAGACAGCTCGGGCTGGCGCCTGCGCGAGGGCAATAGCCAATCGTCCCAGTTCGAAGCGGAATAGCCAAACCTGGCGAACCGTGATCAAGGGCATGGCCGGGGGAAGAACTTCGCCGACTTCAACCGCTGGAATTCCGCAGCATCCAAGGCGGACCAAGGCGTCCGCCGCTGCGCGAGCCTCTTGCGATGGAGAGACGGGCGTCTCCCCCGTCCTTACTTTGACGATTTATGCGTTGACCAGCATCATCATGTGCTCCGGGTAACGCTGGCCGGCAGCCGCCCCGCTGGGGAAGACCTCGTTCAGACGGCACAGTTCATTCTCCGTCAGCTTCAGATCAGCCGCTCGCGCATTTTCTTCCAGATACTTGCGGCGCTTGGTGCCGGGGATGGGAACGATGTCGTTGCCTTGCGCCATCGCCCACGCGAGCGCCAACTGCGAAGGCTCGCAGCCTTTTTCGCGGGCGATCTCTTCGACTCTCTTCACGAGATCCAGATTCTTCTGGAAGTTTTCGCCCTGGAAACGGGGCGAGAAGCGACGGTAATCGTCGGCAGGCAGGTCGTCGAACTTTCTGAACTGGCCGGTGAGGAACCCGCGGCCAAGCGGGCTGTAGGCGACAAAGCCGATGCCAAGCTCGCGGCAGGTGGCGAGAATCTCCTCCTCGGGATCGCGCGTCCAGAGCGAATATTCCGTCTGCAACGCCGCGATCGGGTGGACCTTTACGGCGCGGCGCAGGGTCTTTGCGCTCGCCTCCGAAAGGCCGAGGTAGCCCACCTTGCCTTGTTTCACGAGTTCGGCCATTGCGCCCACGGTTTCCTCAATGGGTGTGTTGGGATCGACGCGGTGCTGGTAGTAGAGGTCAATGTGGTCCACGCCCAAGCGCTTCAGGCTGCCCTCGCAGGCTTTCCTGACGTAGTCCGGTTTGCCGTTCACGCCGCGCACGTTCGGGTCGCTCGGATCGCGCACGATGCCGAACTTGGTGGCTAGTACGATCTGTTCGCGCTTGCCTTTGATCGCGCGCCCAACTAATTCTTCGTTCTTGAGCGGCCCGTATACGTCGGCCGTATCGAGGAAAGTGATGCCGAGTTCGAGCGCGCGGTGAATGGTGGCGATGGATTCGTTGTCGTCACGCCCGGAGTAGAACTCCGACATGCCCATACAGCCGAGGCCGAGGGCAGAAACTTTGAGACCGGAACGTCCAAGATTGCGGGTTTCCATGAGGGTGTTCCTTTCGCAGATCAACAAAGCCTGCTAAACCGTTGAAGACTGATGGTTCATCACTTGGGTGTATAGATGCAACCGCTGCGGAGAAGGTTCGGACACCCGGGAGTGTGCCACGAATTGCGTCGCTCCCGCTTGCTGCGGCATCTTGTAATAAGAATGATTCTGATTCGCCTGCAGCCATGAATCGACCGCCAATCTGGTTTGAACGGAAGTTTGAGTTCACGTTTCCGGTGGAGTTGCATCCGAACCTGTGCGCGCGTTTGCGAGGGACGCCGGCCCGGCTGGAAGAAGTTGTCCGTGGCGCTGCGAACGACCTCCTAGTGAGGAAACCGGGCGAAAAGTGGTCCGCCCAGGAACATGCCGGTCACCTGCTGGACCTCGAACCGCTATGGCTGGCGCGGGTCGATGACTTTTTTACGGAAGCGTCAACGCTTACAGTGGCCGACCTGAGCAATCAGAAGACACACGACGCGCGGCACAACCAGCGCCCGATCGACGAGATCCTGGCCGAATTCCGCAGCGCACGCGCACGGCTGGTGAGTCGAGTCGAGAAAATCGACCCCGCAATCTTCGCCCGCGCCATCCTCCACCCGCGGCTGAAAACACCCATGCGACTGGTGGACCATCTGTACTTTGCGGCCGAGCACGATGACCACCACCTGGCCCACATCTGGGAACTGATCAACGCGGGCTAGCGGGCAACCTAATCAAGCAGTAACCCGGATCAGGGGTTGCGTGCGCGGCAACACTTCGCCGATTTCGATGGTGGGAACTCCGGCGGTGTGCAGAGCTTGATTGAGGAGCGCGGAATCCCCGGCCGCAACCGAGATCAACAATCCGCCAGCCGTCTGCGGGTCGAAGAGGACTGTTTTCACCTCCTCGGAGATTCCGCTTTCATAGTCCACCACGCACTCCGCAAACTCACGGTTTGCCTTGAGGCCGCCGGGGATGTGGCCGGCGCGGACGCAGTCGAGGGCGCCTTCAAGCAGGGGGACCTTAGCGGAATGAAGCACCAGACTCACGTTTGAAGCGAGCGCCATCTCGCGGGCATGGCCGATGAGGCCGAAGCCGGTGATGTCGGTGAGGGCGTGGACGGAAAACCCGTCGTTGGTCGTTGGTCGTCCGTCGTTCGGAGACCTTTGATCAACTGGAACTCCACCAGACCTGCGAGTAATAACCTCTGCCGCGGCCTTGTTCAGAGTGGTCATGGACTTCACCGCGGCGTCGATCCATTCTGTTTTGGCTACTCCTTTCTTGATCGCCGTCGCAATCACTCCGGTGCCGAGCGCCTTGGTGAACAGCAACCGGTCGCCGGGTTGCGCGCCCTGATTGGCTAGCACGCGCTTGGGATGGATCACTCCCGTGACCGAATATCCGAATTTCGTTTCCTCATCGCGGATGCTGTGGCCCCCCACCACCGTGCATCCGGCCTCCATCATCTTTGACAAGCCGCCGGCGAGAATGCGCTCGAGGATGTTGAGATCGCCTTTATCGGGAAAGCAGACAAGCGCCAGCGCGGTGAGTGGCCTCCCGCCCATGGCATAGACGTCGCTCAGCGCGTTGGTGGCGGCGATCTGGCCGAAAGTGTAGGGGTCGTCCACGATCGGCGTGAAGAAATCGACTGTCTGGACGAGCGCCGTCTCGGGCGTGAGCAGATACACGCCGGCGTCGTCGGCATGATCGAAGCCGACCAGCACATTCGGGTCCTGTTGCCGGGCTAATTTCCCAAGCACCGTGTCCAGCGCCGCCGGACTCAGCTTGGACGCTCAACCCGCGGCTTTGACAGACTCCGTCAGACGGAATGGTTTCGCTTCTGGCACGAGGCCATTGTAACGGAGGGGGAAGAGTGGTCGTGGGTCAGTTTCCGCGCTGCCGGCAATCCTGGAGTTGGACAAAGATCTTCGTGCGGAGGCCGCGGATTCGCCAGCAGGAACCTTCACATTCCATGTCCGCCGCCAACATACATCCTCTGTCCCGTTACCCATCGGGCCTGATCCGAAGCGAGAAAGACGATAACGTCGGCAACATCTTCGGGACTCCCGATTCTGCCGAGCGGAATTGTGGGCAAGATCGCCCGCTCGAGTTCTGGAGTGATCCACCCGGTTTGCACCGGTCCGAGGGATACTACGTTGACGTTAATTCCGAACTTGCCAAGTTCGGCTGCCGCACTCCTTGTGTAGCTTTCAAGCGCAAACTTGCTCGCCCCGTACGTGATCTCAGAGGGAAAGCGCTCGGCTCCGGCTGTGCTCACGTTCACGATCCGGCCCCACCGTGCTCCTCTTGCAATGTGCCTGCGCGCAAACTCTCCCATCAACAAGGCCGCCGCACGGGTGTTCACGGCGAACACTCGATCGAAGGCGGCGGCAGTTATACTTCCGGGCCGATCCGTCCACAACTCGACGAGCTTGTTGGCCAGTTCCGCACCTGCTGGCACGAACGTGTCTCCCTCCCAGCACGCCGCATTGTTAACGAGAACCTCGACCGGCCCGAGCAAACGCTCTGCCTGGTCGAACAGCGTAGGAACCAGGTTCGCGTCCGAGAGATCGGCCTCCCATGCGTGCGCTTCAGCACCCATTTTGCGGATTGAAGCGAGCACTTCGTCGGCGGATTTGGTTTGTTGAGAGTAGTAGAACGACTCACCCGGTAAGGCGTCGTCCGCTGCTTTGTGTTGCGCACGGCTGACAGTTTGCCGAAAGTAGTGCAAGAACACCCTTGATCCCTGCGCAGCAAAGGCCCGCGCAACTCCCGCACCAATGCCATGAGGATTGTTGGCCCCGGTAATCAGAACGACTTTCTCTTTGAGCCCTGGATTAATCATGATACGTGCCCGCCTCGTGGTCATATGCGCGAGCGTTGCAGCCATTATCATCGCGCATGACGGGAACGGCTACCACCAGCCATCCCCACTCGGAAACCGAACCGCTCCCAAAGAGGGGGACATTGCTTTCCACTTCTGCAACTCATTTCGGACTTCTCACCTTACGCTGACTTGTGTGATCTGCATGTCTGGATACGCGTGGTTCCACTGGGCCGAGATGTTTTCGAAAGTCAGCCGGAAGGGCTTGCTTTGGCCGGGCTCAAGCGGCGACATAGTGAGGTCAACGGCTTCGTCGTAGGGGCCGCCGGTCCGCAGAACGTGTAACGGCATCTCTTCCCGCTGCGCCATCTGGCCCATGTCGTCTCGGAAGGTAATCCGCACCACCGCATGAATGACGGTCTGGCCGCCGGTGTTGGTCACCGTGCCGTCCAGATAGCTCACCGTGGCGCCTACAAAATTCTGCGCTGCGCTCGCCTTCAGGCCCGAAAATTTCAGGTTGGCGGCGTAGGCCGGGGGCTCGGCAGGCTTCTTCTGTTCTCCCCGGAAAGCCAGCACGATCAGACCGACCACCACACCTACGATGGCAACTCCGATCAGGATGGGGCGCAGACGGGAACCTTCCGGCTGCGCGGCAGGGAAATTCGGCTGGATCAGCCCGCCCATGGCCGGATTGTACTACCGGTGGCGAATTCTCGGCCCGGCCATCGGCGAAACGGACTTCGAGGTCGTCGCGGCAAACTACCGGTCGTAGTGCAGGAGGGAGAACACCTCGTACTTCGCCAGCTTCTCTCGGCCCTTCAGAAAGTCGAGTTCCACCACGAACGCCAACCCGGCGATCTCGGCTCCCAATCCGTGCGCCAGTTCTGTCGTGGCCACCGCGGTGCCACCGGTCGCCAGCAGGTCGTCCACGATCAGCACGCGCTGGCCTTTCCGGATGGCATCTTTGTGGACCTCCAGAGCATTGCTGCCGTACTCCAGGTCATAGCTGACCTTCGCCGTGGCGGCGGGCAATTTTCCTGGCTTGCGCACCGGGACAAATCCCGCATTCAGCCGGTACGCCAGCGCCGGACCGAAGATGAACCCGCGCGCTTCCATCCCCAGCACCAGGTCAATCCCTTTCTCGATGTAGCGCTCCGAAAGCGCATCCATCAAGGTGGCGAAGCCCCGCTTGTCCTTGAGCAGGGTGGTGAGGTCGTAAAACAGAATGCCCTTCTTCGGAAAGTCCGGAACCTCCCGGATCAGCTTCTTCAATCCTTCACAATCAATGGCAGCTTTGCTCGGCATCTACCAGGCTCCCTCAATCCGAAACGAGTTCAGTCCCTTGACCGCTTCGGCCTCGGATTCCTCCACCTCATCTACCCGGGCCGCCCGCGGCCCTTCCTGCAACCGCGACCGCATCCCCGCCAATTGCTCCCGCGTTCCCACGGCCAGCACTTCGACGGTCCCGTCGAAATTGTTGCGCACCCAGCCTGCAACGCCCAGGATGTGCGCCTCCCGCTCCACAAACCAGCGGAACCCCACCCCCTGCACACGTCCGCGTACGAGAAAGCGGCGGGCCTGGACAGCAGATCTGTCAGTGGAAACCATGATGATTGCAGAAGTCAAAAGTCAAATTGCAGAAGTAAAAGCCAGGGATTTCAGCAGTGCAGCTAGCTCCAGCAGTTCTTCACTTCTGCAATTTGACTTCTTACTTCTCACTTTTCCCTACGCTCGCGACAAATACGTCCCTTCCGCCGTGTCCACCTTGATCTTCTCGCCCTCGTTGATAAACGGCGGCACCTGCACCACCAGCCCGGTTTCGGTCTTGGCCGGCTTGGTCACGTTCGAAGCGGTCGCGCTCTTCAGGCCGGGCTCGACTTCCATGACGGTCAACACAACGGTCTGCGGCAACTCGATGCCCACCGCCTTGCCATCGAAAAACTCCACCTTGATCTGCAGGTTCGACGTCAAGTATTCCACCGCGTCACCCAGCGTCTCCCGCGTCAGATGGGTCTGTTCGTAGTTCTCGGTGTTCATGAAGTAGTAGGCGTCGCCGTCGTTGTAGAGATACTCCATGTTGACCTCATCGACGGTAATCTTCTCGATGGGGTCGGGCGAGCGAAACCGGTGTTCGAACATGGCGCCGGTGCGCAAGTTGCGCAACTTGGCCTGGATGAAGGCGCGCAGGTTGCCGGGGGTGCGGTGCTCGACGCTGAACACGGAATGCAAGTCATTGTTGTGCTTGATGATCATGCCGGGACGCAGCTGGGTCGCAGGAATCGACATTGCCGGTTACATCTCCTTAAAGTGTTTTCTAGCACGCTGCCGAATCCCTGATTTCGTATCGGGGCGTCGCTCTAGCGACGCCGCTCACCGGTGATCAACGGCCCTTTCGAGACTGAAGGGCAGAAACTCAGCTCTTTCTGCAGCCTGCTAGGAATTCTCGGCAGCGGGGCGGGTCGCCGGATTTCCGCCGCTCATAGGACTAACAGTCTATTTTACACAGGCTTGGCGCGTTCTGCGAACCGCAGCCAGCGGATATTCCCTAGGGTTTCGCACGGAAGGGATGGATTTCCTCCCGCCCCCTCGTTCCGGTTTACAATGAAAGCTTGGAGGTCCCTTTATGCGTATCGGAAAATACGAGAGTTCCGGGGCCGGCACGGCTGTTACTTTTCTTTTCATTGGACTTGGTGTCGGCGCCGCACTTGGTCTCCTGCTCGCCCCCAAATCCGGCAAGCAGCTTCGCAAAGACCTGCGGCGCTCCTACGAAGACACGCTGGACACCATCTCCGACTGGACCGACGAGGCCAAAGACCGCTTCGAGGAAGCGATCGAGAAGGGCGCTGACTTCACCGAAGAACTGCGCGCTAAGGCCGAGCCGCTGGGGCAGTTGCTGCGCCGCTCCTAGCCGACAACAGTACCCAGTTGTCAGGGCCCCGATTTGCCTTTCCGCAAACCTTCGTCCTCAGGCTGACAGGGACAAGGGTCCTGAGTACTGGCTACCGGGTACTGCTTTCTGCGACGCCGATCGAACCCCGTCACGTTCACGGCTCCGGCTGGGTTACGTCCTCGATGGTCCTCTTCTTCTTCCGCACGGTGCGGATGACAATGCCCACCGAGAGCCGCAGGTTATCCTGCTTCTGTTTGCCGAGAAGCGGGAACGAGGTTCGGGTTTCCAGATAGTCGGCCTTCAAGCGCAAGGCAAAGCGCTGGTTGATGCTGTAATCGGCCCCGACGCCGCCCAGTAGCCCCAGGCCGCCGCTGGCTACCGCGAACCCTGGCACTTCACCCCGGATGCCGGAGTGGCCAAACATGAGCTCGCCAAAAGGCGTCAGGCGCTCCCACTTGCGGTAGGGAAACTGTGCGCCGAACAGGTAGTTATAAACCTTGGTGTTCACATTAAACGTGGTCAGGCCCGTGCAAACCTGCGGGCAGACCGGGAATGGATACGGTACAACGGCCGGAATCTTGGACGTCCCGTACAGCCCGTTGCCCTCGACAACGAACCCCAGCCACTTGGCCGCGTTCAGCCCCACCGACACGTTCCAGCCTGGCAAGCCCACGCGATAGCCGGAGTTGAACACGTCCGCGTAAGCATACGAGTAGCCGCCGAACAGTTCGGCGCGGGGATACTGGGGGCCGGGCTTAGGATTTTCTCCCGGGCTCTGCGCCCACGACAGCACGCACAGCGCAGCCACGACGCCCACCACTCCCAGGCTTTTCCTCACGATTCCTCCTTAAATCAGTACCCAGTTGCCAGTACCCAGTACCTGCCAGCCTGAGGCCGAAGGTTTGCGGAAAGGCGAATCGGGGCCCTGACAACTGGGTACTGAGTTCAACGAACGACCAACGACCAACGACGATTACAAACCTGTCAGTATATCGGTTTGCAGCCGAGGGCGTCCGCGCCGCGTGCTCACTCCACGAACATGCAATCCCCGTACGAATAAAACCTGTACCCGGCCTCCACCGCATGCCGGTAAGCGTGCAGCACCAATTCCTTGCCGCCGAGCGCGCACACCAGCATCAGCAGCGTGGACTGGGGAAGGTGAAAGTTGGTCAGCAGCGCGTCCACCATGTGGAATCGGTATCCAGGATAGATAAACAAATCCGCCTCATCCTGTCCGTCCTCCACTCGATCTCCGCCGGCCCGTTCGGCCGCATACTCAAGCGTGCGCACGGTGGTGGTGCCCACGGCCACGACCCGTCGCCTCTCGGTTTTCGCCAGGTTGATCGCCCGCGCCGTCCCCGCCGGAATCTCGTACCACTCCCGATGCATCTTGTGATCTTCTACTGTCTCCACTCGCACCGGCTGAAACGTTCCCAGCCCGACGTGCAGGGTAATTTCAACTACCTGAATCCCGCGCGCGCAAATCCGCTCCAGAATCTCCGGCGTAAAGTGCAGGCCCGCGGTCGGCGCCGCCACCGAGCCTCGCGGGCGGGCATAGACGGTCTGATACCGGTCCCGATCCGCCACCCGGTCCTCGCGGGCAATATAGGGCGGTAGCGGCACATGGCCGACCCGCTCCACTCGCGCAAAGAACTCTCCGGTCGGAGCAAACCGGATGCGCCGCTCCCCGAAGCTGCCGCGTCCGATGACCACGGCTTCCAGTTCCGCCGGACCGCCAAAATGGAGCTTCTCTCCTACCCCGATCTTCCGCCCCGGTCGCACCAGGCATTCCCATTCGTTCGGATCCTCCAAAACTTGCCGCGTCAGCAGCACTTCGACCCGTCCGCGCAGAAAATCTCGCGCCGCCGGATTGTGAGGGCTCACCGGCTGCGCCCGTTCTCCGCTGCGGTGGCCGTACAAACGGGCCGGAAACACCCGCGTGTTGTTCACCACCAGCAGGTCGGAGGGCCGCAACAAGTCGGGAAATTCCCGGAATTCCCGGTCCTGCCAGCTTCCCGCCCCCCGGTTTAGATGCAGCAGGCGCGACGCCGCGCGGTTCGCCAGCGGTTCCTGGGCGATGCGCTCTTCAGGAAGTTCGTAGTGGAAGTCAGAGACGAGCACTATCAAGGATTATAGGATTGCCGGTAGGGGTCCTCGAACCCATACCGGATGTCCCTGGTTGCCGAATCTCGCCCGTTATTTCCAATTTCAGCTTCGACTCGGTTGTAAGGCTCAAAAGCCTGGGTTACCATGACCGCAGGCTCAGGCATGGCCAGCGAACGCCAACACCGCCTTTCCATCGTCCACTATGGACGCCTGCTGCACGAAAACCGCTTCGTGGCAGCCACCGACGGCAACCTATCTGTTCGCCTCGACGACCACCGCCTGCTGGTCACTCCCACCTGCATGAGCAAGGGCATGATGCGCCCGGCGGACATGGTCATTGTGGACATGGAGGGCAACCGTCTCGCCGGCAAACGCCGGGTCTCGACCGAGATCGGCATGCACCTTGTGATCTACCGCCTCCGCCCCGATGTACAGGGGATCGTCCATGCCCATCCGCCCACCGCCACCGGCTTTGCCGCTTCGGGCTTTGATTTGACCCGCCCTCTGGTCTGCGAGGTGGTGGTGGGCCTTGGCTCCATTCCTCTGGCGCACTACGGAACCCCCGGTACCCCGGAGCTGACCGATGCCCTGGAGCCGTTGATCCCCAACCACGATGCCATCCTCATGGCCAATCATGGCGTCGTGACCTTCGGCCCCTCGATCGAGAACGCCTACATGAAGATGGAAACCGTCGAGCACTTTGCCAGGATTGCTCTCGTGGCCCACCTTCTGGGCCACGAGCAACCGCTCAGCGAAGAGGAAATTGAGAAGCTCCATGCCGTTCGTCACCGCTATAACGGTGGAGGAAAGCCCGCACCCGCCGTGCCCCGCATTCCCGTCGCGGGCGACGACCTTGCATCCGACACAGAACAAACCGCCGGCCGCCGGCGGTAGCAGGCTACTGAAAAGCTCGTTCGTCCTCGGCCGATTGAGTTTTTCAGCAACCCGCTAGCCCGTGTGGCACGGACCCTTTTTGCGGGCTTCGCTCCGGGGCCGGCGCTGCCAGCGCTGGGCGATCACAATTTCCCGATTTGAGGATTGGTTGCCCGTCGCCGGTGGTCACTCCTTGGCGGAGTGGGGATCGGGGTGCAGGGCGCGCTCCACGGCAGCACAAAGCTGTTCCTGTTCCACCGGTTTGTGCAGAAAGTCCACCGCCCCGAGACTCCGAACCAGCGATTCGATCTCGGGATTCTCTTCGCCGCTGACAATGATCACAGGAATGTGCTGGGTCCTGGTGGACATTCTCAGCCGTTTCAGCACCTCGATACCGGTGCCCCCCGGCATGTTGATATCGAGCAGAATCAACTGCGGAGCGCAACGCAGCGCCGCAGTCCACGCCTGAAGTGCATCCTGCGCGAAGACTGGCTCAAAGCCCTTCTCACTCAAGAACGAGGCCAGCAACTGTTCCTGGAAGCGAGAATCGTCCGCGATCAGAATCTTAGGCATGGAAATGGGGGCGAGACGAGCCCCAGCCCGTCGGGAGTATACATCGGCACAAGCGGGGATGCACGTTAGTGTGGCGCGGGCGCACCGGTCCGCGCACACCGGCCACGATTTCATGACCGAGAAGCGAAAGCGAGTAGCCCCACCCGCGGGACGAGCTGCCTGATGACGGGGTGTTCCTACTCTCCTCCAATCCTGAACCTTAGCCCCGCCCGGAAGTTCGCCGTCAGCGCCGGATATCCCACCACCTCGTTGTAGTGCTGGTTCAGCGCGTTCTCGACGTTCCCATACGCCGTAATCCGCGAGTTGATGGCATACCACCCGCCCACGTCCGCGCGCGCATAGCCCGCTGCGTGGTTAATATTGAATCCGAGAAAATCTGAATCTGCTCGCCGACCCACAAAGCTCCCCCCCAGGTTCGCCCCCCAGCGTGATCCGAGATAAGTCAGCAGCAAATTCCCCGAATGCTTGGGACGACGCAGAAGCGGCTGCCCGGCAGCCGACAGCGGATCGCAAAAATTTGCTGGCGTACAAAGCGGAGCCTCGAGGATCTGGGTCGAGGTATAGGTGTAGCCGCTGTCGAGCCGCAGGCGCGACGTCAGTTTCCCGCTGAGCGTGAGTTCTGCTCCGTGCGCCAACGACCGATTCAGGTTGACATATTGCCCCCGGAACTGTGCATCGCAGCAGCTGAAGACAATCTGGTCGCGGAACTGGTTGTTGTAGTAAATGGCCGCCAGCGCCAAACGCCCGGCCAGCAGGTTCTGCTCGATCCCGGCATCGAACGCGCGGTTCTGCTCGGCGTTCAGGTGGGGGTTAGGCTTGGTGAACGCATCGTTAGGGAACGATTCTTCAAACCGTGGCGCCTTGATTCCCTCGGCATAGGAGAAGCGTAGTCTGGTTCCGGAAAAGAATCGATCACCGCGCAGGACCTGTGCGCTAAGCGCTAACCGTGGCACACCCTTATTTCCAAAGGTTTCGTTGTGGGCGTAGCGCACGCCGGCAGTCGCCGACAGCCGCTTCCAAGTGAGCCGTTGCTGCACAAATGCGGCGTGATTGAGCCGCAGCCCGCGGATGGATTGCGTGAACTCCGAAAAGGGGTTCAGCGTAATCGAGTCGGTAAAAAATCGTCCGTTTTCGTCTTCGAATTCATATCCAACGGTGGTCTGCGCCCAGGTGCGCGGCGTGTAGTCGCCCTGGTACATGAAACCGGCGCGGTTGATGTGCGCCGTGGTTAAGAACGGACAGTCAATGAAGACGAAGTTCGTGTTGTCACAGCCGCCGTTAGAAAGAGCGCTCTGATCCGCGCTGTCGTCCCGGTTGAGTCTGCGATGGTTGTACTCATAGCCGGTGAGCCGGTGTTGCCAGCGCGCCGGACCCGATATTGCCAGTTCCGCGCTCGCCAAAAAGTCGTTGGCCCGTGCTCGTTGTTCAGGATCGGGCAGCAGCAGCCTTTGGCCATTGAAATCCCATTCTCCAGGTACTCCCGTGCGGCTGTTCGAATGCCGCGCCCGCAGGCGAAACAGCACGCCTGGGTTCAACTGAACCCCGAGATTGCCGCCTTGCAGCGCATTCGTGTAATCGGCGTTCGGACCTTGTCCGTTGGTTTGGAACTGGTCGGCAAATGCGTCATAGTCGAAGCGCGAACGGGCCCCGGCCAGGGACACGAATCCGTGCGCTGTGCCGAAGTTTCCGCCGTCAGCGCCAAAGCGCAGTTCCGGAACCGCTGTCGTCCCGCTGCTCGAGAACGCCTGCACGACGCTCGTCATTGCGTCCGAACCGTAGAGCGTGCTCTGGGCCCCGCGCAGGAATTCCACGCGATCCGCTTCCGCCAGCGGCACGGTGGCGCCATTGAACGTCCCGCCCGGATCGTTCACCGGCACGCCATCCACCAGCACTTTGTTGTAGCGGGAGTCCCCGCCCTCCACGAAAAGCGATCCCAGGCCGCCGCGCTGCCCGGCCACGTTGACGACCGCCCCCGGCAGAAACCGCAGCGCGTCGGCAAACGAGGCCGGCTGCATGGTTTCAATCTGGGCGCCGCTCAATAGTGACACGCTGCTGGCCGTTTCCTGCTCGGGGACGAGCGTGCGCGTGGCCGTCACCACCACGGTTTCCGAAGCGATGGCGAGATGCAACTGCACCAGCATGGGAGAGGAAGAAGATTTCTCCACATCCGACCATACCTCGGCAAATCCCGGCGCCAGCACCTGCACCCGCATGGGCCGGTCGTTGTCCAGATGGAAAACAGCCTCGCCGTCGCCTGACGTGCTCCGGACCTGCAGCGGAGTCGCCTCACCGGCCCGATACAGATACACCTGCGCCCCAGCCACCGCGGCCGAGTGCGGATCGACGACTTTGATGTGGAAGTCAGCGGCAAAAGCCGCCGGCAGGAAGAGCATGAAGAAAACAAGTGAACGATGCAAACCATCCTCCTTTGCACGCGAAAGAGGTTTCTGGTGATGGTTCGCGCCGGTCTCCTGGCTTGCGAGTAAGGGCCCTCAAAAGGTCCGGCAGCTGCGGCGCCCTTCCCGGAATCGCTTCCAGTGGACGTCCGCCGTGTCCTCGCTTACAGTTGCGCGGCAGCGCGGGATTTTCACCCGCTTCCCATTCGTCGTGCCGGCGTCTCGGCCGGCCCACGAACCCGCGCGAACCCAATGGAAAAGAGCAATAAACCAGCCCCGCAAATTTACTGGGCCCGCGGGCACAAGTCAACACCCAGTAGTGGGGTCAGCAGCGCAAGACTCAAGTCCATTTCTGCTGTTCTTTGGCAGCCGCCGAATGCGCGTTGTCGGCGGGCTTTACTACTCCGGCAATGATTTCGCCGGAGTCCCGGGCTTTACGTCCGCATGTTTTTTCGCTTGCGCGATCAGCTGCTCTACTTTTTCTTTGCCTTCGTAGTTCGGGTTGGTCTTGAGCAGCTTCTGCCAGGCGGCGACCGCGCCCTCGACGTCCATCTTGCCCTGCCATTTCACAATGCCGAGATTGAAGAGAGCATTGGCCTTGTTGGGCTCGTACTGAAGAGCCTTGCCGAGTTCGGCCAGGGCAGTGTCCGCGTCGCCCGTGTACCAGTACGCGGTCCCCATGTCGGTACGGACGGAGGCGTCCGCCGGCTGCGACTTCAGCGACTGCTGATAGTAGCCAATCGCGGCCGGATACTGTTGCGCGTCGTAATAGATATTTCCCACATTGGCCAGCAGGGCCGCATCATTCGGACTTGACTTCAGCTTTTCGAGCAGCGGCGCCGCCTGGGCGTCGGCTATCTTCTTCAGCTGTTCCGTGGAAGGCTGTGCACCCGCCCCTGTGTCCATTGGAGGCGGCGCGCCGATGCTGGCGGCGTCAGCACCTGCCGCCATGGGAGGAGACTGCAAACCTCGGATCAACCAGCCGCCCGCGATTCCCAACAGCAAGCAGATCACCGCCAGAGTGTAGGCCTGCACGCTGGTCCAGTTCGTTGCCGGGGGATTGCTTCTGTTCTCAGACATTCCTGGTACTCCTTAGAGGGTGGATGCTCCTAATTACCGCTGCCTTGCCGCCGAACATCGGCGATCAACTTCTCCACTTCTGCCTTCTTATTCGCCTCAAGCTTGGGATTCGTCTTCAGCAATTGTTGCCAGGCGGCCAATGCGCCCTTGGCATCCTTCTTTTCCTGCCACCGGATGAAGCCCAGATTGAACAGTGAATTCGCATCTTTGGGATCATCCGTCGTTGCTTGCTGCAGCTGTTTCAGGGCGCCGTCCACATCACCCAGGTAGTACAGGCACGACGCCATTTCCGTACGGATGGCCACATTCTTAGGCTTGACGTTCAGCGATTTCCCGTAATACTCGGCCGCCTCTTTGAACTGGTGCGTCGCCTGGTAAATGCTGCCGGCCTGGATCAGCAGGTCAGCGTTGTCGGGATCGGTCTTGAGCTTGGCCAGCAGCGGTCCGGCCTTCTGGTCAGCCATGCGCTTCATCTGTTCCAGCGTCGGCATCGCGCCGCCCATTCCTGCGGGGTGTCTGCCTCCTGTGGCTGAAGCCGCCATCCCGTGGGTTGGAGCCACGGGCGGGGATTGCGATCCGCGGAACAGGTACCCTACCGCCAGGCCCACCAGCAGGCAGACCACCGCCATCGCGTAAACCTGTCTTGCCTGCCACCTCGATGCGGAACTTTCCGAGGTTACTTGGTCATTCACCATGCTCGCTGCTCCATGCTTGCCACTCTGCCCGGAACCTCATCTCACCCTCCGTACCTTACCTGCAGCGGAGAGAAGCGACCGCATTCGTGATCACAGGCAGATGTGACATGGATCACATGAAGGGTTCGTACGGCCCGTTCGGACGGGCTCACTCACCCACGCCAAGCCCGCGCAAGAATCATCCACCGTCGAATCGAGGGGTGCCGGATCTCCCGCCAGAAGTCTGGGTCACTTGAGTTCACCCGTTGACTGGAAGCGCACTCCGGCGACGGGGGTTCCCGATGCCAGCACGGCCCGGATCTTTCCTCGATTCGGCCCTGTCCGGTTGGCCGCGTCGGCCAGGCAACGCAGCGCCTGTTCGAGCGGCGTGCCCTGCGGCAGCCGGAAAATCCAGGGAATATTTGCCGACGTCAGCATCCGATCGGAAGAGATTGCGATGACCGGAACGAACGCTTTGGTTCCGATCTGCTCGGCCAGATGGCTGGCGTTTCGATCGGTGGCGATGATGCCGAGCACCCGGTCCTGATAGACCGCTTGCACCAGCTCGGTGGAGGCCTTACCCCACCGCCCTTCCGACGAAATCCCGATCAGCGAAAAGTGGCGTCCGGCCGCACTCAGGGTGCCGAGCAGGTGAGTGATTTCCGGCGAGTGCATGATCTGGTCGGCCTGAGGTCCGAACACCGCGATGCGCCAGTCTTTCCCTTCTTTGTGTAGAGTTTCTTCGTCTGGCAATTGCGGGCCCGCGTATTGCACGCCGTCTTCACCCACTCGGGCGTAGGGTTTCTCCATCGTGATGCGCCGGTACTCGATGGTGCCATGGTGCACGCTGGCGAGAAACATCGGACTGACGTTTTTGCAATTCGGATCGAACATCATGTCGCCCGTAACGCCCTTGTAGCTGGTCACGCCGGTGAGGGCGTCGCGAATGCGTCCCTTGTTTAGTCCGGCGCGGCAGATGGCGTCGAGCAGGACCTGCATGGCGTCATAGGCGAGGGCGGCGAAGTGGTCCGGCTTTTCGTGGAAGCGCGCTTCGAAATGCTGGTTGAAGTCGGCCCATTTCCGGTCGTGGCGGCTCGGGTCGTAGGGATACACAGCTTCGAAACCTTCAGCAGCCGTCCCCGCCATCCTGATGAGCTCGTCACCAATCGTTCGATAGCTGCCAAAGACGCGTTGTTTCATCCCGAGTTCTTGCATCTGTTTGAGGATCATCGCGGCCGGACCGATATCCGTCCAGAGCACGATTCCGTCGACGCCCGATTCCTGAATCACGCGCAGCTGTCGGCCGAAATCCGTATCACCCGGCTGAAATTTCTGTTCGATAACCACCGGGTGCCCGAGACGTCGCGACGCGTCGCGGAACTTGATCACACCGAAACGCCCGTAGCGATTGTTCACCCGCAGCAGAGCGATACGCTTCAGCCCCAGCTCGGTGTAGACATGGCGGGCCAAGGTGTAGCCCTGCACGCGATCGTCCTGGATGTCGGTGAAGTACCAGGGAATGATCGTTTCCGGGATGGTCGGATCGGTCGAAGCGCTGTTCACGATCGGCAGCTCCGCTTTCAACGACATGCGAAGCGCTATGTGAGTCGTATCGCTGCTGATCGAACCGAACATGGCCCAGACTTTGTCGTCGTACACCATCTTGACGATCTCATTACTGGCCGCGCCCCAAATCGCGGAGTCATTGTGCAGCATCAGCCGGAAGGGCTTGCCACAATAGCCGCCCGCTGCATTCGCTTCGTCGATGGCGAGCGTCGCTCCGTTCAACATCCGCCGGCCGAATACCTGGTCCGGATGGTTCTCAATCGGACCCAGAAAGCCGATGCGGACTTCCGTAATGTCGGTGGGCTCGGGAACATCGCGGGCGGCGCCGTTGTACTCCACCAGGTCCGTGTAATGCTCGTAATAAGGCGTGGTGAATTTCGAATACGGACGAAGATCCTCCGGCGTGCCCGCATAGGGCTTGCTCGACCGCGGTTCCGGGCGGCCGGGAGGATGGCTGCCACAAGCGCAGCCGTTGGAGGTCTGGGCCCACGCTCCGGCCTCCAGCAGAAGCACAAGCGCGACGAGGAAAGCATGTCTCATGGAGGGCTACTCCTTCGCAGGTGTCTTGCGAAACATGGCGATAGCTTCAATTTCGACCAGCAGCTCGGGGCGGCAGAGTATGGCCTGGATTCCCGTCGATGCCGGCAGCGGGTTCAGTCCCTGTTCCTGATAGAAGGCCGTGCGCTCCTCGTTGAATGCCTTGTAATCGCGCTCGATATCGCGGAGATAGCAGGTCGTGCGCACGACATCTTTCCAGGTCGCACCTTCCGAGGCCAGCAGGCCGGCAATGTTGTCGACGGTGCGGCGGGTCTGGGCGCGGAGGTCCCCGATATGAACGGTTTTGCCTTCGTCGTCAATGCTGGCCGTTCCGGAAATCAGCAAAATGACCAGGCCGTTGAGATCGATGCGCATGCCGCGCGAGAACGCGCTGCCGTAGCTGGACGCCTCGTTCAGCACATTGCGATTGGTGATGGCCCGCTTGGCAATGGGCGCCGTGGCAACTTCCTCGAGTATTTCCTGAAACGTCATACGATGACTCCTGATCGCTTCTTCTGATCTTTCATCCCTTGCACCTGCTGCGCGCGCCCGCTCAGGTCAATTCCGCTGGCGAACGCCATGGCTCAAACCTTCGGCGGTCGCGACCCAAATGTCGTCTCCCTGGAAATCGATGCCGAGAACGTAGTTGTGCGCCGGCGCTGTGTTCACCGGGACCGCGCTGGTCTTGCCGTCCGCGTCCCGCACCAGCATTTCCGGTTTGTGAGTGTCGAGCGCCGGACGATACACTGCCCAGTCCGTGCCGTCGTAGTACGCCAGGCCCTTGTCGGTGCAGAACCAGGCGCGGCTCGCGTCCACGCCCTTGATGAAATTCAGGAAGTTGCTGGGCAGGCCGCTGTCTTTCTGCAGAAAGTTGTGCCAGTTGCGCCCGTCGTAGCGGCTGGCGCCGAAGTAAGTCGCAACCCAGACGATCTTGTCCACGTAGCTCACCGACGTCGTAATCTCGTGGATCAGCCCCTGGTCCTTGAACAACACCATCTCGGTCTCGCCGTCTGGATCGTTGTAGTCCTTCCAGCGCTCGGTCTTGACGTCGTATTCGAGCAATCCGCCTCCCCACACGGCGTAGTAGACCTTGTCCGGGCCGGGACTCACCGCGTAGGTCCATATTTCGTACATGGGTGTGTTGCGCTCGTTGAATAAGGCCCACTGCCCGGTGCGTGTATTCAGACGGCTGGCGCCGGCCGCAGTCGCGGTCCAGACGTACTCGCCCTGCATGCCCACTCCGTAGACAACGTCATTGCTCAAACCGGAGTTGAGTTGCGTAAAGGTGTCAATGCGCCCCGCCGAAATGCGGCTCAAGCCCCCCATGGTGCCGGCCCAGACGTCGCCGGTCCTGCGGTCGAGGGCCAGCGAAAGTACGGCCCGATGAGCCAGGCCGTCCGCCGGCCGGAATATCTTCCACTTCCCGTTTTCGTAGAGGCCGAGACCGTTTTCTGTGCCCGCCCAGATGCGGGCGCCGTCCACCAGCACGCAAAACACGTGATTGTCCGGGAGGCCGTTGGCCGTGGTGAAGTTTTCCCACAAGAATCGAGGCATGGCGGGCGTTTCGGCGACGGCCACCAACGCCAGCAACATCACGATGCTCGCCGCCCTTAGCGTTCGCTTCATCCAGATCGCTGGCTTCATAGGGTCCTCAGGTACTCGATCAGGTCGTTCAGTTCATCTTTCGTCAGATCGTTGCTGACGCCGTGAGTGTCCTTCGGGTTGAAGACGGTCCAGATCTCCTCCAGTGAGCGGGCCGACCCATCATGCAAGTACGGCGCCGAGTACGCGAGATCCGGCAGGTGTGGCGTATCGACCAGAGGCGAGCGGTCTGACGCCTTGCCGGTGCCGACGTCGGCCAGTTTCTGGTTCGTGTACTTGCGGCCACTGTGGCAAAAAGCGCACTGGTTCGTCTCCGGGATTGGCCGTCCGTCCCGGTAGCGAGTCCGTTCGAAGATGGCTTTGCCGCGTTCCTGTGCTGGGGTCAGTTCGCCATTCGGCAGGCGGTAACGATTCGGCCGCACCGGAATGGAAAAGACGAATGTGACCAGATCGGTCAGTTCTTGCTCGTTGTAGCTTTGGGAACGAAAGAAATATTTTTCAGTGCGCGGACCGCACTCGGTCGGGAGATCCGGGTTTCCGCCGTTCCATTTGAACGGCTCGGTACCCATGAGGTCCTCGAGGGAGCGATTGTCGACAATATCGACGCCGAACCCATCCGGCTCCAGGTCCCACTGCAATCCATCGAAGGTGGCATCGATGTGGCAATTGGCGCAGCCAAACTGGCCCTGGAAGGCATAGCGGGCCGAGTAGAAGATTCGCTCGCCGCGACGCAACGGTGTCACCGTCTTCGGACCGCCCAAGTCGATGGTGGAAATGACCTTGTACGTAGCGGTGTCAATCACACCAATGTTGTCGTCCAGGCGGTTCGAGACATAAAGTTGTTTGCCATCCAGGGACAGCACAATCCCGCGCGGATTGTGGCCAACCGGGATTCTGGCCACCACGTAGTTGGCGGAAGCGGAGAGGTCATTCGCAAAGGAGCGCCGGTTCGCTCGCACAAATTCAAGCAACCGTGCGATGTCGATCACCGTGATGCTGTCCGATCCCTCGGTCGTCACGAACAGCCGCGACTTGTCGGGCGCGATCGCTACTCCCCACGGACGGGCAAAGTACCGGTCGAGTTCGTCGAGCGGGACTTCGACGACGCCACCGGCATCGGGACCAAACAGGGTGAGCGAATTACCGAACACCCAGCCGTGTTCCACGTGGGCCAGGGGAATCAGGTTCTTGGGGCGAAGGTCGGCCGCGACTCCCAGCCGACCGTCGCCGGAAAAAGCGACATGAAACACGCCTGCAACATTGTGCAGCGGCAAGCGCTCGACGACACGCTGGGTCGCGGTTGCGATGACCGTGATCTCGGATTCCGGCGGCGTGCGGTGCGCTCCGATCGCCGGATACACGTGAGTGCAGTAAATTCGTTCGCCGTCGGGAGACAAGGTCAGGTAGCTGGCGCCGCGGCCCGCCGCCAGGCGTTTGATTTCTTGTCCGATCTGGAGGTCGATCACCGAAACGTCATTACTCAGGCGGTTGGCGACGTAGAGAGTTTTTGCCGGCCGGTCGGGCACCACGCCCGTCGGCTCAAATCCGGTGGCCACGGTTCTCACGACTCCCAGGGTTCCGGCATCAATGACCGATACGTTGTCATTCCATGAGTTCGCGACAAAGAGCTGGCGGCCATCGGCGGAAACCGCCAGCCCGCGCGGCACGTGACCGACGGGGATGCGCTTAACGACGGTTCGGGTCTGGGTATCAATCGCCAGGAGTTGATCGCTTCTTTCACAAACCACATAAAGCCATCGTCCATCCGGCGACAGCACCATTTCGCTGGGAGACAAGTAGCGGCTCTCTTCGCCGGTGGGGGCGGCTGTGGCCACCAGGAAACCCATCAGGACTGCGAACAGAGCCGCCACCCACTTCATTTGGGCTCCTCCACGGTCATGACCCGGTCGACGGCCAGGTTCTCCAGCATCTGGGTGCGGCCACTCGGCCAGCGGACGGTGAGCTTATCGATCTTGGCGGCCGCGCCGAGCCCGAAATGGAGCCGGTCGTCATCCTGCGAAAGATAACCGGAGCCGGCCACGCGCACGGCGGTTTGCGTGCGGCCTCCGGCGGTGAGCTCCACCGCTGCGCCAATTCCGTCGCGATTGCTTTTCGTGCCCTTCAACTTCACCGCAATCCAATGATTGCCGTTGGCGGTCACGTTATGGAGCAACATGCCGGAAGCGCCCAGGTTGACGACGAAGGCATCGACCTTGCCGTCGTTGTCATAGTCGGCGAAACAGGCTCCACGGGCCACGGTCTTCACGTCGAACACCGGTCCCGCCTGGCGCGAGACGTCGGCAAACTTGCCTTTCCCGAGCCCTCGGAAAAGCGAGTGTTCCTGCGGGATCATGTGAATCAGGCCGCCGTGGAAGATCAGAATGTCCAGCAGTCCGTCGTTATCGAAGTCGTAGATGCCGCTTCCCCAGCTCACGTACTGGGCGGAAGCCGCCGAGATCCCTGCGCTCTCGCTGATATCCTCGAACCCGTTCTTGCCCAGGTTCCGCATGAGCCGGTCGTACTTCGAGTCGGTGACCCACAGGTCCAGGCGGCCGGTGCCTTCGATATCGGCGAACACCGGGCCCATGGCAGAAGTCATCTCGCCGTTCTGCCCGTAGGCGACCCCGGCATCGGCGGCAATCTCTTCAAAAGTGCCGTCATGTTTGTTGTGGAAGAGAAAGTTTTCGGTCTTATCGTTGGCAACATAGATGTCGGGATAGCCGTCACCGTCAAAGTCGGCGGCGGTCACTCCCATGGTCCGGCCTTTGCGGGCCCCGATTCCCGACTTGTCGGTCACGTCCGCGAAGGTGCCATTGCAGTTGTTGTGGTAAAGGCGATTGCTGTCGGCTTCGTAGTCCAGCGGGCCGGGATAATTGTCGGCCGGGTAGTAGGCGCGGTATTGCGGATCAAACTTGACGTAGCGCCCGACGAACAAATCGACACAGCCGTCGCGATCGTAATCGAGCCAGGCCGAACTGATCGACCAGCCGTCCACCTTGATCCCGGCCTTGGCGGTCACGTCGGTGAAGGTACCGTTGCCATTGTTGTGGTAGAGGATGGCGCGGCCGTATCCGGTGACGAACAGGTCTACGAATCCGTCATTGTCGTAGTCGGCCGCGATCGCGGCCATTCCGTAGATATTGGCGGCGACCCCGGCCTGATCCGTCACATCGGTGAAGGTGCCGTTGCCGTTATTGCGGTACAGATGGTTATGCGGAGGCTCGACCGGCGCTTTCCGGAGAGGATACGGATGCATGCCCGCTTCCAGCGGCTTGCCGCTGACCACGTACAGGTCAGGGAAGCCGTCATTGTTGTAGTCGAACCAGACACAGCCAGCCCCGGTGCTTTCCAGCAAGGACCCGAGCTTCTCGGCCCCGAAGCTGTGGGTGAACTGGATTCCCGATGCCGCGGTCCGGTCCTCAAAACGAATCGAGTCCTTGGGCGGACCCTGTGCGACCAGCGCGATGGCCGTGGAGAGTAAGACGGTCGAGAAGAAGAACCTGACGACCCGCGCGAACATCTAGTGCCCTCCTTGCGGAGCGGCAACGGCGGCTCCCGTCATGTCGGCGGGAATGATGGACCGCTGCAGGACCGCCGGAACGGCATTTTCGGGGGCAGTCTCCGGCCCGGCGTGGCAGCCGACACAGACCCTTTGCTCGCCGCGCCGCAGCCAGAACCAGCCCGCTTCTTTCTTCAGGGTCCGGCCGGAGCGATCCAATAGCTCGATCTTCAGCGGTTGATCGGCCGGGGTGCGCAGATAAAACGAACCGTCGCCTTCCACCGGCGCGGTGCCAAGCGGTTTCTCCTGGCCAGCGGTACCTTGCGCGTACAGCCGCACCGAGCCAATGGAGCCATTGGGGAAACTGTACTTCGAGGTGTAGGCATTCAGACAGAGCAGATTGGCATACGCCCAGTCGTGCAGGCCCGATGGATGCCGGTTGGCGACAGGCCGGGGTGCAACCACAGCGGGCTGGACGAAATTCTCATCCTCGGCAGCCGCAACGCTCTCCAGCGTGCTGGAACCCGGTTTCCAGCGTTTCAACTGGAACGGCTTTTGCGCATCGCTACGCCACGCCAGCAGCCATTCACCCGTGGACATTTCGGCGACATCGCCGGCGTACTCTCCAGCCGGGGCGGCAATCGGCACCTCATGTGCCAGCGCGGAAGTGAACCGGGAAAGTCCGTGATTCGAGACAAACACGATATCGCCGGAATCAACTTGTTTGCCGGAATCGCGGGCATGCCCATGATCACAGCGGTACGACTCCACCCCGCTGCCGTCCGAGTACACCGTGTACAACTCCGTTGAGGAGCCGCTGCCATCGGGGTACGCGCCTTCGAACAGCACGCGCCCGTCGCGCAGAACGTCGGTGGGCAGAAAGCTTCCAGGCGCGTAGGTCAACGGCAGCGGCTTGCCGCCGGCGAGCGGCGCAACTTCGATCACGAACCTGCCACTGATCCTGCGCGCATAGACGACCCGGTCTTCCGGCAGGTAGAGCGGACGAATGCAATCCTCTGTGCCGGACGTGACGCGGCGCGCTTCGCCGCCTGCCACCGAAACTTCGTAGATCTGCCAGGGGTCCGAGGCCGTCCGCTTCCCCGCGAACAAAACCCGCGTGCCATCAAAAGACACGGCTGCGTCGGCCGAGGCGGCAAACTCTCTCATCAGCGGCCGGCGTTCGTTTCCGCTTTGCATGAACAACTTCGCACCCAGCGGGAAACGTTCCCGCCCGGCAAGCCAGGCTGAGGCGTCATACTTCCGGGTGACCGTGTAAAGGAAGGAAGCGGCAGCGGGCTTCGCTGACGACGCATCCACGTGGCCGAGCATGGCCGAGGTGGCCAGTAGCACGATCGCAGTTACCACAGGCCGGGTCCACATTCAGCCTTCCCCTTGTGCGACGAGCAACTCTGCCTCGACGACGCGCCGGCTCTCTCGAATGGCCAGGTAAGGTTGGAGATCGCGCATCATGGCGCGAAACTGATCGAACGTCAGGGACTGCATCCCGTCGCTCAAGGCCTCGTCCGGGTAGGGGTGCACTTCGATCAGCAGGCCGTCCGCTCCAATGGCGGTTGCGGCGCGCGCCAGTGCAGGAACGAGACTGCGCACCCCGGACGCGTGGCTCGGATCGACGATCACAGGCAGGTGTGACACCGCTTTCAGGATTGGCACCGCGGCAATGTCGAGCGTGTTGCGGGTCGCGGTCTCAAAGGTTCGAATGCCGCGCTCGCACAAAATAATGTTGGGGTTCCCATTTTCCGCGATGATCTGCGCGGATTGCAGCAGGTCCTCCAGCCGGGCGCCCGCGCTCCGCTTCAGCAGCACGGGCCGCCGGCACGGGCCGAGCGCCTCGAGCAACGAATAGTTTTCCATGCTGCGCATGCCGACTTGCATGATGTCGGCATACTCGGCGACCAGCTCAACGTCATCCGGTGACATCACCTCGGTCACGATCGCGAGACCGGTGGCGGCACGCGCCTTCTCGAGGATCTTCAGCCCTTCCACTCCCAGACCCTGGAAGGAGTAGGGTGAGGAGCGGGGCTTATAGGCGCCTCCGCGAAGAACGCGGGCGCCGGCGGCGGCCACCGCTTCAGCCGTTTCCAAAAGCTGGCGCTCGGATTCCACCGCGCAGGGGCCCGCCATGACGACGAACTCGTCGCCGCCAATCTCGACCCCTCCTGCCTGAATCACCGTCCGCTGGCGCTCGCGCTCGCCGGTCCTGGTCACCCGGTCATAACGCGAGAATTGGCCGTTCCACTGGGAGTCCACGGGGAGATAAGTCTATCGGAGGGGCAACCAATCGTCGGTGATCCAGGTCTCAAGGCCGTGTGACGTCGAGATAAATTACGAGTCAGAACCGGCTCGAATGTCGCCGCTCGATCAACTTCGCGCAAGAAGACAGATTCTTGATTCGAAGGGCGTTATTGCCTTTGCATCCACGTCCACGCACTCGAGACAATATCGCGGAGCGAGCGCGCCGCTTTCCACTGCAACACTTGCTGAGCGCGGGTCGCATCGGCGACCAGAACCGGTGGGTCGCCCGGGCGCCGGGGCACGATGCGGCGGCGCACCGCCCGCCCGGTAACGGTTTCGGCTGCCCGAACAATCTCAAGCACGGAGTGCCCTTCGCCGGTTCCCAAGTTGAGAGCTAGCGACTCCTCGCCGTTTTCCAGGCAGCGCAGCGCGCGCACGTGGGCCTCGGCGAGATCGTTCACATGAATGTAATCGCGGATGCAGGTGCCGTCCGGGGTAGGGTAGTCGGCGCCAAAGATACGAAGTTCCGCATCGCCCGGGGCGGCAGCGGCGAGTGCGAGCGGAATGAGGTGGGTCTCGGGATCGTGCAGCTCTCCGATCTCGCCGCTTTCATCGGCCCCGGCGGCGTTGAAATAGCGCAGGCGGGCCGAGCGTAGCCCGTACGCGCGTCCGTAGGCTTCCAGCGCATTCTCGAAGAAGAGCTTGGACGAGCCGTAGGGATTGACCGGCTCGCGCGGGATGGCTTCGGTAATCGGAATTTGTGCGGGCATGCCGTAAACCGCACAAGTGGAGGAAAATACGAACCGGCGGATGCCGGCGTCAAGCGTGGCGTTTAACAGGCGGAGCCCCGCCTCCACGTTGTTTTGGAAATATTTGCGCGGGTTCTCGACCGATTCGCCGACACAGGCATGGGCGGCAAAATGCATGACCCCATCCACCCGCTGGAGCGCGGACCGCAACTTCGGCTCGTCGGCAATGTCGCCGACGACCAGTTCAAACCCCTGGGCCAGCCGCCGGTGGCCGGTCGAGAGATTGTCGTAGACGATTACCTCGTAGCCGGCACGTCCCAACGCACGCGCCGCATGACTGCCGATATAGCCCGCCCCGCCGACCACCAGAATGGCCAATGCCTTGACCTCGAGGGCTTATTGTATCGCCTGGGTAGCGGCGAAGCCTGACCGCCGTCCATCGAGCGGAATAGTCTATCGACTCGTTTTGGGCTAACGGGGGAACATCACCGGGAAAGCGGCTTTTCCCGCCTGCGCTAGAATAGAGCCATCCAAAGATGCCCGCTGACAAGATTCTGGTAGTGGATGACGAGCACTTGGTGCGCTGGTCGCTCCGCCAGAAGTGCGAAGAGTGGGGCTATCAGGTCATCGAGGCGGAAGCCGGTGAACCAGCTCTGCGGCTGGCTCAGCACGAGTCTCCCGACCTTGTCCTGCTCGATGTGCGCCTGCCCGACCTGAGCGGCCTCGAGGTCCTCGATCAGCTCAAGAAGAATGGCGATGCCCGCGCCGTCATCATGATCACGGCCGACCCACAACTGGACGACGTCAAGGCCGCGCTCAAGCTGGGCGCCTACGATTTCGTGGGCAAACCGCTGGATTTCGACGAACTCCGCGTCGCCATCAAGAATGCGCTGGAGGCCTCCCGTCTGCGCTCCGAGGTCCAGTCGTTGCGCGGCGAGGTGAGGCGGCGCGCCGGCTATCATGAAATCGTCTCGACCTCTCCCAAGATGGCCGAGTTGATGAGCTTCGTGCGCAAGGTTGCCGCCAGCGAGGCCACGACCATCCTCGTCCAAGGCGAAAGTGGCACCGGCAAGGACCTGATCGCCAAGGCCATCCACTACGAGAGCGTCCGCCAGGAGAAGCCCTTCGTGGCCATCAACTGCTCGGCGATTCCCGAGACCCTGATGGAAGCCGAATTGTTCGGCCAAGAGAAAGGCGCCTTCACCGATGCCAAGCAGATGAAGAAGGGCCTGTTCGAAGTGGCCGACGGCGGCACGCTTTTCCTGGACGAGATCGGTGAACTCTCCCCCCTGCTGCAAGCCAAACTGCTGCGCGTGCTCGAAGACCAGGTCATCCGGCGGGTGGGCGGGGTGCGCGATATGCAGGTGGATGTGCGGGTTATCGCCGCTTCCAACCGCGATCTCGAAAAAGCCGTCCGCGAAGGCCATTTCCGGCAGGACCTCTACTATCGCCTGGCCATCATTGCCATCTTCATCCCGCCGCTGCGGGAGCGCAAAGAAGACATCCTTCCCCTCGTCGATTTTTTCATCGAACGCTACAACCGCCGCTTTCGGAAGTCCGTCCAGGGCATCGCCGACGAGACCCGGCGCCTGCTGCAGCAGCACAACTGGCCGGGCAACGTGCGCGAGCTGAAAAACTCGATTGAGCGGGCCATGATTCTCGAAGACGAGACGCTCCTGCGTCCGGTGTACCTGCCTTTTTCGGTCAGCGAAGCCCAGGCCGGCCTGACCGCTTTCGAACGCACCGCCGCTCGCGCTAGCGGACAGGCGCTCCCCAACGGCCGCTTCCTGCCCCGCCTCTATATCCCGGAAGGCGGGACCTCGCTCGAGGAAGTCGAGCGCGCCATGGTGGAGCTGGCCATGAAACAAGCTAACAACAACCAGACCCACGCTGCCAAGTTGCTCGACATCAGCCGCGATGCTCTGCGCTACAAGCTGAAAAAATTTGGCTTGATGCCCAGCGACGAACCGGAACCCACGGAAGAAATGCCGGACGCTGCCGGGTCCTAGACCCGATGGGGACCGGGGCCACGTCTTGACAGGCTCGTTGCCAGAAGCCATGCTTACAAGCATTCCTGGAGGTTCCATGGCCGAAACGCAGCAGGAAAAGGACAAGCGCGCCACCCGGCGGTTTGCGCTGCGGCTGCCGGTGAGCGTCCGGTACGGCGAAAACGGGCAGGAGCATACTGCCGAGACCCGCGACGTCAGCGCCCGCGGCATCTGCTTTTTCGTGGATTCGGCCATCCAGGCCGGGTCGGCCATTGATTTCACCTTGACCCTACCGCCCGAGATCACGCTGACCGAAAGTATCCGGGTGTGCTGCCGAGGACGCGTGGTCCGTGTGGAAGGCGGTGGAACCAATGGCAAGATGGCCGTCGCCGCCGTGATTGACGAGTACGAGTTCCTGGCCGATGCCTGATTTGATCCCGGGTTTTTCCCTGGACGCCTGAGTGGTATGGTGGCTGTAACACTCGAGTGATCCTGTGAAGTACCTCCGTCCCAATTCATGGCGATTCCTTTCCGCGTGTCGTTGGCCAGCCGCTGTCTGCCGTGCGCGCGGGACGCGGTCGCGGCAGGTTTGCATTCTCTTTTTGTTCGGAGCGCTCGGCGTTCCCCGCTTGCTAGCCCAGACCGGTTCCCATCCCGGAACTTCGCCGTCTTCCTACGCGGTGGTGAAGAGCATTCGGATGGTGCGGGAGAAGGACGGACCCGCGGTCGAGATCCTCTCCACCAAGCCGCTGATTCCCGCCGTTCAGGCGCTGAACGATCCGCTACGGCTGGTGATCGATCTGCCCAATGCGCGGCTGGAAGTGCGGCAGAAGCGGATCAGCATCCAGGCCGACCAGATCAGTACGCTGCGCGCCGACCAGTTCCAGGAGAATCCGCCGGTGGCGCGCGTGGTGCTGGATCTGCTGGCGCCGCGATCCTCCACCTGGGAAGCCGCCGGAAACCGCCTGGTGGTGCACTTGGGCAAGAACCCGCAGGTCGCGACGGACAAGTCGCCCTTCCAGGCGCCGTCGGTGGCCAGTTTGACGCCCGCGCCGCAGCCGGTGGCCGCGGTTTTGCATGCGGCCGGCCCGATGGTGTTGATTGGCAATGGCACGGTTTCGGGCTCTTCCATTACGGCCAGCGACGACACCGCCATTCTCAGCCTGACGCGAGGCGGCGAGGTGCATGTGTGTCCGCGCACGACGGTTTCCGTTACACCTTCGCAGAGCGGCCACAACCTGATGTTCGGCGTCAACACCGGAGCAATCGAGATGCACTACCGTCTCGACGCGTCTTCGGACTCCCTCATCACTCCGGATTTCCGCATTCTTTTCGCCGGTCCCGGTGAATTCCACTACGCCATCAGCGCGGATAATCGCGGCAACACCTGTGTACGTGCTCTCCCTGGGAATACGGCATCGGCCATCGTCTCCGAGTTGATCGGCGATCGCACCTACCAGGTGAAAGCAACCGACCAGTTGTTGTTTCACGGCGGGAGTCTGGATCGGGTGGACATGGCCGTGCCGCTGGAATGTGGGTGTCCACCTCCGCGGCAGCCGGTGCTGCGGGTTGCGGACAATCCCCCGGTGGTCGCTGAGGCACAGCCGTCGGCGAACGCGAATCCAACGGCAAAGCCAGTGAGTCCGGAAATCATACCGCCATCGAATGCGGCGCAAGGGCTCCCCGACGCGGCCGCTGTCCCAGGTGCATCCGCCACTTCGAATGAACTGCACGTACAGGTAGACGCGCCGTTTGTGTTCCACGCCACCGGGCCTCCACCGGCGCCGGTTGAGGATGTGCGCGCTTTGCCGCTGGATTCACGCCCGCTGACCGTGCCCGCCCTGAGCGCGCCGCTGCCTCCGCCCGCAAGCGCGAGGCAGAAGCCGGCCGGCACAGGAACCACCGTAGCGGGCCGAGCTCAGCACCGCGGATTCTTCAGAAAGCTGGGCGGATTTCTTGCGGCGATGTTCCGCTAACTTTAGGCAAAGATTTCCGCCGCAGCTGCATCTATTCCAAATCGAACTTGATTAAACCTGCCCAAGGAGGAGTGATGAAACCCTGGATTCTTGTCTTGTCCCGGATGGTGCTGCTTACGATCTTGACCGGCATCGCTTGCGCGCAAACGCCGACCAAGGGAAATGTCTTCTTTGGCTACTCCTACAATCGAACCGAGGTGGTTTCGAATGACGCCACGAATCTCAACGGATGGAACGCATCGCTCGAAGGCAAATTCCTGCCGTGGATCGGCATCGTGGCAGATCTGGGCGGGACCTATGGGGGCGGTGTCACTGAATACAATTTCCTGTTCGGGCCACGCATCTCGGCGCAAGCCGGACGATATCGTCCGTTCGCGGAGCTCTTGATTGGCGCCTCGCACATCGGCATCCGTAACGGGGGCGCTTCCGACACGTCCTTTGGCAACGCCGTAGGCGGCGGGCTCGACTACCGCGTCGCCGGGCCGCTTGCAGCCCGCGCGCAGCTCGACTGGATTCACACCCGCTTCTTCAGCAACGGGCAGAACGACGTGCGCTTTTCGACGGGAATCGTTGTTCGTTTCTGAAAGGGCGGCCCATCTTTAGTTCCAGAGATTCTTGGCCAGTCCACTGGGCGGAGCGATCCCACACAAGTGGACTGGTTCAGCGATTGCTCGCGACACGGCAATTTACGTGTGCCTCAAGCACTTTTCCAGGATGACAGGCACTTCGAAAAGCGCCCGATTGGAATAGGCGCTGACATTGCGGCGGAGCGCATTGAAGGTGGAGGGACCGAGCAAGCGTTGAACGCTGGATGCGATGTCCCGGAAGTTCGCCACCACGATTCCGAAACCCTTCTCGGTCACCCATTCCGCGTTGTACCGTTCTTGCGGCATCGTTCTTGAATTGCATTCCACAATGACCGGCAAGTTGAACTGCAGCGCCTCGCTGATCGAGCCGGGGCCCGGCTTCCCAATGAAGAAGTCGGCCAACGACATGTAGTACTCGACATTCGAAATGAATCCTTCAACTAGGATGGGCTTCCTTGTCTTCAGGCTCTTGAGTTGGGCTGCCAGTTTTTGGTTGTGCCCGCAAATCAGGATCAGCTGGACCTCACTGCCGCTTTGATCAATTCTCCTTGCAATGTCAACCATGACGCCTGATCCATGACCGCCGAACAGGACAATGCCAGTTGGACAATCGGGCTCCAATCCCAGCCGCTTCCTTTCCGAGACGCGATCGATAGTGGTCTTCTCGTAGAACCTCGGCTTCAAAACCATTCCTGATGTTTCGAAGATGTGGTCGGCGGCGTGGCCCATGCTGAGGGCTTGCTGCCGGGCCCGCGCGGTGCCGGCGATGATGTATTCCGACTCCGGCTCGATCCAGAAGCGGGGCGGGTAATCCGCCAAGTCGGTTATCAAAGTGACAAAAGGCGTTCTTGCGCCATCCGTGCGAAGGCTGTCGGCGATGGCGCGATTGAAGTGAGGAATCACGGAGAGCACCAAGTCCGCCGGATGTTGCGACCAGTAAGCTTGCAGTGCTTTCACGATCGGAGAATGGTAGAGACGGATGGTCCCCTGCAGAAGGACAAGCAGTTGCGGCGTCCACCGCGTCCAGCCTCGGCGCAGGATCAGGTTATAAGCATCCTGAATGCGCAGGCCCGTAAAGCGGTGAACTATGTCGAGGGGATCGAGCAATTTCTGAAGGTCGAGAAGAGTGACGTCCCAAGGCTCGTCTTGCGCCGCGAGCGTGTCCTTCAGAGCATCAGCGGCGCTGCGGTGTCCCCCGCCGGCATGGTGGAAAACGATGGTCAGCTTGCGCAAGAGTCACCTGACCTGGATCTTGGTAGACGGGTCTTTCGAAAGCCCAAGCTTAAGCTGTCTCCTTTGATCTCTCTCGGTTGGGCCGCGGGCAGCCAGAGTCTTCAGCCGGGGACGCCGTGCGGCGATCTGGCATCAACGACCAACACCTTCTAATTCGGCATCTTCGGATGGTCCCGCCTCGCCAGCGAGTTCGGCTCCAGCGGCATCCGCTTCGCCTTGCTCTTCGCCGGGATCGCGATCCTCAGGTCGCTCGAGGTATTCATGGATCCGGACCCCTTCTTCACCGGCCGTGATGTAGGTCGGGTGCTCGTCAATCCAGCTTCCGCAATTGTAGTAGTCAATCCCCTGGTCGCTCTTGTGCATGGCTTCGTGGGTGTGGCCGCAGAAGATGCGGCTGGCATTGAGGTGACGAGCATGGGCCAAGGCCCCGGCTGAGACCTTGGAAGACATGCGCAGCCAGCGTGTATTGAGGCGATCGAGAAAGCGGGTGAGGGTCTTGTTCTTGGAATCCCACTTCTGCAGTTGCAGGTAGAGCAGCGTCCCGAACAGGTAGTTGAAGCCGACGTTGCCGACGACGAAGTTGTCGAACTGATGGCCGTGCACGGCGACGTGGCGCAAACCCTGGTAATCCCAGTGGTACTCCTGGTACACCCGGATGCCCACCAGGTGCGACATGATTTCGGTCAGTCCGTGGTCGTGGTTGCCTTCGACCCAGACCACTTCCACGTTGCGCTTGGGATTGGAAAGCTTACGAATGAAGCCGAGGAACTTCCAGTGCTCTTTTTTCAGGCGCCCGAAATTGAGGTCGGCGAAGATGTCGCCCAGCAGGATGAGGCGGCGGTAGCAATGTTCGCGCAGGACGCGCGTGGCTTCGCGCGCCCGGCTCATCTCTGAACCGAGGTGCAAATCCGAGAGGATGAGCGTGTCACAGACCCGCGGGTCCACGAGGTCATTGTTTCGCAGGATTGTTACGAGGTGATGAATCAGAGAACAGCAGGCGATTAAAGGTAACCGCTCAGTAACCGCACGGCAACGTGCGCAGACCGGTTGCAGGGCGTGGAATCGCCTGCCCCGCGCCGCTTCTCAGTGCGTAGGCGGAACATACTGCGCCGGTGGCGCGGCGCCCTCGCCGAAGAAAAACTGCTCCATCTGCTTCACGATCACCTCCTGGTCCTGCTTGCGCGCAGGATTCAGGCGGTACTCGTTGAGCAGCATCTTGCAGTACTCGGTCCACTGGTTCCAGGCTTCCTGGGAGATGGTGTCGTAAACCTTCTTTCCCAGGTCCGTGTCGAAGGGCGGCTCGGGCAGGCCGGGCAACTCTCGTTTCAATTTCGCGCAGAAAACTTTGTGGTCTGGCATGGCTTGCGGCGTCTGAGAAATTATCGCACACGCGGCGCGGCATGGGGCAGCGGCAAGAGAAGATGCTGGACGCTTGCACGCCGATGAAGGGAACAAATCCGTCCGCTCCGATGGAGGCAACGCTTCGAAGCGGCGGCAAAGCGCGAAGTTTTTCATTGACAAATCGGATACGCATGGCAATATCTTGTGGTATGAGAGTTGCTCATACCACAAGTTGAGTAGCTTGGGCATCAAGGTGCCCGATCGAGAACCTTGGGAGATAAAAATCGTTCAACGGAGGGAGAAACTTCATGGCAACGAAGAAGAAAGCCGCCAAGAAAAAGAAACACTAAGCGAGCGGATGCTCGTTTCAGAAATTCCCCAAGGCCTCCCGAGAGAAGCACCTCCCGGGGGGCTTTTCCGTTTTCGCTGTTCGCTGCTCGCCGTTCGCTATTCGCCGTTCGCTTTGCCCCCGCCGCCGAAAGCCGAGAGTTGATGGCGAATAGCGAACGACGAACAGCGAGTAGCGCCCAGCGAAAAGCGGCGGCACGAAAAGCAGTTGTCCAGGCCCCACCAACCGTGCTAGAAACGCGGGTACAGGATTGTGAACGGTGGGTGAGCAAGCCATGACGACCCGGGCGAAATCCACGCGCAAGAAAAACCGGAGCACGGAAGTGGTGATTCCCGACAAACTCTACTTCCGCATCGGGGAAGTGGCGCGCCTCTGCCGGCTGCCGGCGTACGTGCTGCGCTTCTGGGAAACCGAATTCCCGCAATTGAAACCGGTGAAAAGCAGCACCGGCCAGCGCATGTACCGCAAGCGCGACGTGGAGTCCGTGGTGCGGATCAAGAAACTGCTTTATGAAGATGGCTTCACCATCGCCGGGGCGAGGGCCCAGCTACGGGAAGAAAACAAGTCCGACCGGACGCAGACGGCGCTTCCATTTCCGCGGCAGTCCGCCACCAGTGTGGCCTACCTCCGGCACGAACTGCGGGAGATCCTGCACCTGCTCTCCGCACGCCACTAGTTCTCTGACCGCATGCTTTTTGCTTTTGGCCAATGTTGATGGGCCACATCTCGACCGTAGCGCCCTCGCGACAGCCGGCAAGGTGCCGGCGCTACAGTCCGGCTGCGGACGGCAATCATCACGCGGTCACGGTGCTACCTTCCACCAGGAACGAAAACAAAGGGACCCGCAACCGCACGGTGCGCCCGCCCACAGGGATCAGTCGGCGGCGCTGCGGCGAATGGTGTACATCTCAGTCATGAAGTCCACCCGAGGCTGATTCTTGACGCCGGCCTTGGCCATGCGGGCTTTGAGCTCGTCCGATGCCATAAAGGAGCGCGCCCTCTCCAGGCTTTCCCACTCAAAGATGAGGATGAGATCGTTGACGTTGCCGGCACTGTGGAAGATGCGGCAACTGCGCTCACCGTGCTCGTGACGCCAGTCGAGTGCGGCATCGAACACCGACTTCCAGGTTGGATAATCGGCAACTTCGTGATGGACGAGAACCGTAATCATGAGAGTCAAACTCCTCGGCGTATGAAAATGGCCAAAATCCAGAGGAAATGCAAGGGCCAGACTCACAGGCCCCTGGGTTGCCGTCTGCGCCACCATTGTTTCACATCCAGCGCCGCGGCCGGTGTGACTTTGAGCTAGCGGGCAAGATCGAGGAGGAGAACGCGGATCCGGCGATACTCAGTCACCTCTAAGACCCGGTACTTCGCCGTCAACCTGGAGCCGGTATCGTCCACCGAGGGGTCGGAGGGGGAAACGGGATACAAGACCACCCAGAGACGCCGATAATCTCGCGGAGCACCCAATGCCACGTCGAGATTCGCGATCTCAGGCAGCGAGCCGCGATTCGAGCGGCCCTGGTAATAGGAGAACGGGCCATTCCCATAGCTGTGCCAAACGAATACGGCGTCTCCCGGCTGGGCATGAGCCATTACATCTTGTGTGGCCTCACGCCAGTTTTCGCGGGTGCGGCGGTAGTGCTGCCCCACCGTGATCAAAGACAAAAGGGTGAACCCGGCGATCAGCAGGGGCGTGCGCCGTAGACCGGTCATCCCCCACGTCACCAGCAACACGAATGCGGGCAGGCAGACGATGAAGAAGCGGTGGAAGAAAAGAGGGACCCGCAGTGAAACGATGGCGGTCAACAACAAGGGCACGATCATCCACAACCAAAGAAAAGCTCTACGCCAGCGATCAAGAGGCGCCCCGGTCAAATTCCATAAGCGAATCGTTTTCAGGGCCGAGTTTCCCAATGCGGCCAGACAGAAAACGAGCAGGATGGTGCCCAGCACCTTGCCCTCGTCAGCCGCAAGAAAGACGCCCGTGTGATAGAGCTCGAGCCAGCTGAGGTTCTGCACCCAGTCCAACTGCCCGACATTGTGAGTCAGCACGACGGCCACCAGCGGCGCAATCAAGAGCGCGGTCAGGGCGGTGGCGGCGAGGAGATACTTCCACGGGACGATGCGGCGCGGTATCACCGCTAAAGACATCCACTGGGCCACCAGGACGAGTCCGGCGTAGAAGTGGCTGTAGACGGCGAGCGCGCTTGCTGCGGCGTAGAGAGACCAGGTCGTGCGCGACCGGTGTTCGATACCTTTCAGAAAATAAAGGGAGGAGAGAGCCGCAAACAGCACCGCCATGCTGTAGCCCCGCGCCTCCCGCGAGTAGGCGACATGGCAGCCGCTGACCGCCAGCAACAGAGCCGCCCACAGGGCGGTTCGCCGGCCAAACACGATTTTGCCCAAGCTGAACATCACGGGGATCGCGGCCAAGCCGGCCACGACCGCGGGCAAGCGCACCCAGAACTCGGAATCGCCCACGTAGAGCAACAGCGGACGGAGCGCCAGATAGAACGTAGTCATGTTGGCTTCGCGCTGCCACAGCACTTGCACGAAGTCATGCCAGTTGTGTCTGACGATGCCCAAGCTGGCGGCTTCGTCGAGCCACAGGCTCTCGCGCGAAAGAAACAGGAGCCGCAGAATCGCGGCCAGAGGAAGGACCGCTATCCAAAGCCACGCGGTCGAGGCCGATTCCGGCACAAGCGCGGCACGATGTGCCGCGGGTTGACCCGGCTTTGGGAGGAGGGAAGGCATTCGCGCAAGCACAGTGTCCGTGCTTGATACTAAACGGTCACGGCAGCTTCCGGGGGCATGCCGACAGTGGTTTGCTAGAATCGTGATATCCGTTTATTGTTTGGGTCGGTTTTTGGGGCAACCGCATGGTGCGTCCGGCTTTGGAGCTCTTGACTTCCGATTCACCGTCTTCGTCCGAACTGAAGGACTGCCTGTCGGTGATCGTGCCGGTCTACAACGAAAGGGATCATGTGGATGAGTTGATCCAGGCGGTGCGAAATTCCCCGGTAGAAAAAGAAATCATCATCGTGGACGACGGTTCGACCGACGGCACGCGAGAAAAACTGCGCGGCATGGGTCCCGGGATTGTGCTCGTATTTCATCAGACGAACCGCGGTAAGGGAGCAGCCATCCGCACCGGGCTGCGCTACGCCCGCGGCGAGTACGTCCTGATCCAGGACGCGGACCTGGAATACGACCCGCAGGACTATCCCAAGCTGCTGGAGCCGATTCGCGAAGGGAAAGCCGACGTCGTATACGGCATGCGCCCGGACCGGCCGGAACGCGGTCTGCGTTTTTATCTTGGCGCCAAGTTCCTGACTCACCTCGCCAATCTTCTGTATGGCTGCGGCATTCACGACGAAGCAACCTGCTACAAAGTCTTTCGCCGGGCAACCCTGTCGCGCCTAGAGTTGACCTGCCGCCGCTTCGAGTTCTGTCCCGAGGTGACCGCCAAGCTCAGCCGGGCGGGAGAGAAGATTGTAGAAGTCCCGATTTCGTACGAGCCCCGGATGAAGGACGCCGGCAAGAAGATCCGGGGTTCCGACGGCTGGATGGCCATCTGGACGCTGCTTCGCCTGCGCTTTGCCCGCCGATCCGGCATCTTTGCCTCTGCCACGCGGAGCGGGCCGCCGTTTCCGGTGTCGTTCGTCCAACTGGCGGCTGAATCCAGAGCCGCTGACGCGAATTTGAGTGTCTCGAAGTCGGCACTCGTCCGATGACATTCGACTTCCGCCAACGCTCCACCTCGCTCCGAGCGATCGTGCTGCTTTCTTTCGTTTTACAGGTTGCCGCGATCGCGGGGTTTCACACTTACAAGTTCCGCCCAGCCGACAACCATTTCGCCTTCGGGTGGGAAATGGGCAGGGTAGGGCAGGCGATCGCCGAGGGCAAGGGCTTCAGCAATCCGTACGGAGAACAGACCGGCCCGACCGCGTGGGAACCGCCGCTCTATCCTTATCTGATCGGCGGGGTGTTCAAGCTCTTCGGCATTTATTCCAACGCTTCCGCATTTGTGCTGCTGACGATCAACAGCCTGTTTTCAGCGCTCACCTGCATCCCGATTTTTCTGATCGCCCGACAGACGATGGGTGAAAAGGTGGCGGTCTGGTCGGCATGGATCTGGGCCCTGCTCCCCTATGTCATGTACTGGTCCGTCCACTGGATTTGGGACACAACCCTTTCACCGCTGCTGCTCAGCCTGATTTTCCTGACAGTCCTGCAGCTTGGAGAGGCGCCGGCCAGCCGGCGCTTGTGGATTCAGTTCGGAGTACTTTGGGGGCTGATTGCGCTTGCCAATCCCTCAACCCTGTCGTTTCTGCCCGTCTGTCTGTTGTGGATCTGGTGCCGCCGCTCGTCCCACGGGCGTGGTTCCATATTCGGCATGGTCGCAGCACTCGTGATCATGGCGATTTGCCTGAGCCCCTGGCTGGTGCGGAACTTCACGACCTTTGGCCGGTTCGTTTTCGTTCGTGACGACTTCGGCCTGCAGCTGCGCCTGGGGAACGGTCCCTACGCCGACGGCCTGCTTATGGCTTACCTGCAGCCCAACCTGAACGTGTATGAAATGCAAAGATTCCGCCAGCTGGGTGAGCTGCGATATGCGGAAGAGTGTAAGCGTCAGGCTTTCGACTTTGTCCGCGAGCATCCGGGCCGCTTCGCGCTGATCAGCGTTAAACGCTTTGTGTATTACTGGGCGGGAGCGCCCAAACCGAACGAGGGGGCCACGGTCACCGCGCTTCGGAGCTCACTATTCCTCGGTTCGTCCGTGCTGGCGCTATGGGGGCTGGGCCGGGCCCTGCGCAAACGAAAATCCGGAGCGTGGCTTTTCGCTCTGCTCCTGCTGTCTTATCCGACCGTTTACTATTTTGTATATCCGCATGCCCGCTACCGCCACGTGATCGAACCGGAATTGTTGATCCTCGCCGTATTTCTGGTTTTGGAAGCAGAGAGCAAGCGGACCCGGAAACAGCCGCTGGAGAACAAGAGAGGATTGAGTTGAGTCCCAGTCAAGTGGCAGCGCCGAGACCTACGTTTCGAGAGCGCATAGCCCGAACCAGTGTTGCCGGGATCGCCCTTTGGGGCTTCGCCGTGCGTGTCGCCGCCATCTTCCTGATGCACACCTACAGGATCCGGACCTCGGAAGACAACTTCGGTTTCGGGTATGAGACCGGACGGGTCGCGCGCTCGATCGTGCTGGGGCAGGGCTTCAGCAATCCGTTCCACGGCATTACCGGGCCGACGGCATGGGAAGCTCCCCTCTATCCCTACGTCGTCGCGGGGGTGTTTCGCCTCGCCGGTATCTATACCCGGCTGTCGGCGGTGCTGCTGCTGACTTTTAACAGTTTTTTTTCCGCCCTCACCGTCATCCCGGTGTACCTGATCGCAAAGAAGGTGTTCGGGCCGCGAGTCGCACGATGGGCCGCGTGGACATGGGCTCTGCTTCCCTACGCCATGAACTGGGCCATACGCTGGGTGTGGGAAACAAGCCTGACGGCGTTTCTGCTGACCACGACTTTCTGGCTGGCGCTGGAAATCGGCGACGCCGACGGAGCGCGGCGGAAGCCGTTGTGGCTCTGCTTTGGACTGCTCTGGGGCATAACCGCGCTGACCAATCCATCCTGCCTGGCATTTCTGCCTTTCGCCGGCGGTTGGGCATGTTACCGGCTGTGGCGGCAAGGCAAGCCCTGGTTTGTGATGGCAACTGCCGCGGCGCTCGTGTTTTTCGCACTGATCGCGCCCTGGGAAGTGCGCAACTATCGCGTGTTTCACCAATTCATTCCGATCCGCGCCAATGGCGGCGCCGAACTGCGCTTGGGCAACGGCCCGGGAGCCATGGGGATCTGGTTGATGGGACTGCACCCCAGCCAGCACCAACTGCAACTTCAGCTCTATCGCGAAATGGGCGAAGTGGCATACGTTAAGATGCGCCAGCAGGAAGCGCTCGACTGGATGCGTGCGCATCCGGGCAGCGCCGTCGCGGTCGGGCTGAATAAGGCGATCTACTATTGGGCGGGCGTCCCCAATCCGTCCACGAACTGGTTCCCGGTACAAGGAAAGAATTCGGTGTTCCTGGCGTGGTCCGTGCTGGCGTGGTGGGGGCTGGGACGCATGATCAGGCTGCGCCACCGTGGTGCATTCCTTTTCGCCGCTCTGCTGCTGGCTTATCCCGCGATTTACTACGTCACTTTTACGCAGGTCCGCTACCGGCATCCCATTGAACCAGTGATGCTGATTTTGGCGGTCTACGTAATTTCTGAGGCGCGAGAACTGCGCGAAAGCAGTGCGGCAGCGGATGCGCCGGGCGCTAGCTCTTGAACTAATGTCCAATGCCGGCCGGAACCTCAGCCAACGAAGTGGGAGCCAGCCGCGCGATGGGTGAGTCGCGCGGGCGGACTCGATGGATGATTCCAGCGGCCCTGCTGGTCATCTACGTGGCCCAGTGTGCCTGGTTCATCCGCACGCAGTCGCTCACCTTTGACGAGCCCATCCACGTCATGGCGGGGCTGGAGGCATGGCGCGAGGGCCGGTTTCAGCAGTGGAACGACCATCCCCCGCTGGGCCGCCTGCTGCTCACGCTGCCGCTCCTCCACCCCCGGTTCCAGGTCGAGGTCACCCAGGATGCCGAGTTCCGAGTGGATACTCCGACGCTCCAGCCCAGCCCGGAGGAGATCGCCTGGCGCGGCCGTTCGGTGAATGTGGTTCTCGGCGTGATTCTCGGCGGTTTGCTGTGGATGGCAGCCCGCCAGCTCTGGTCGGAGCCGGCGGCCAATGCTTCGCTCGCGCTTTTCGCCTTTTCGCCGTCGCTGATTGCTCACTTTTCGCTGATCAGCACCGATGGAATCGGCGCCCTCAGCATCTTTGCCGTGGCGTGGCAGTTGGTGAGGTGGCGGCGGAATCCTTCGCGTTTCGAAACCACGCTGCTTGGATTATCGCTGGGCGTGCTGCTGCTCGCCAAGTTTTACACGCCGCCTTTCTTCCTGTTGACCATCGTACTGCTTTTGCCGCTCAAGCCCGATGGCTGGCGTGGCTGGCCTCGGCATTGGAACTGGGGAGCGGCGCTTGCGGCCACGGTCATCGCCCTGGGAGTGCTCTGGGCTGGATACTTCTTCCACGTTTCGCATTTGACCGCGAGGAACGGCACGCTGGTCGCGACCTACCCCAATCGTCCACCGCTGGTGAAGCAGATGGCCACTCCAGTGCCGCTGAACTTGTGGATTCCGGCCGGCGAGTATATCGATGGCCTGCGCCAGGTGAAGTTCCACAACCGTCTCGGGCACGCGTCGTACTTCCTGGGCCAGACGTCTCTGCGCGGACGGTGGAAGATGTATTATCCCGCGCTGATCCTGTTGAAGTGGCCAACGGTGGTGCTTCTGCTGGTGCTGACAACGGCGGCGCTGTCGGCGGCGGGCCGGCTGAAGCTTTCGCCCGACTGGGCTGTGCTGGTGGCGTATCCGGCTCTAACTTTGGGGATGGCGATGCTCTCCCGCATCCAGATCGGCGAGCGCCATATCCTTCCCGCGTATCTGTTTGCCCTGTTGTTTGCCGGGGGAGCGTGGGAATACGCGCGCGGGCACGGCCGCCACCTGGCGCGGATCGCCGTGCTGATGGCGATCGCCGCCCATGCTGGCGACTCACTGCGCTACGCGCCTGACTATCTTTCCTACTTCAACGTTTTCGTCCCGCCCAATGGGAGCTGGAAGCTCGTCACCGACAGCAATCTCGATTGGGGACAGGGCTTACTCGCGCTGCGCCACTACGAGCAGCAGCATCCGGCCGAGGTCATTCACTTCGCATACTTCGGTTCTGTGCGTCCGGAATCGTACGGAGTACGGGCGCTGCCCTTGCAATCTGGAGAACGCGTGAGCGGAACCGTGGTGGTGAGCGCGACACAATTGTCCGGGCAGTTCTTGAAGGATCCTGAAAGCTACCGGTGGCTGCTGCGCTACCCGGTGAGCACCGTCCTCAACCACAGCCTGCTCGTGTTCCAGGTACCCTAGCCGGGTTCCGCGGCCTCAGTCCATCTCCCGCATTGCTTCGTTTGCGTCCGCCATGGCCGCGCCAGCGCCGGCAGTCGATTGCGCCTCGCGTTTCTTTTGCCAGTCTGCTTCGGTAAGCACGGAGATGGCCGCCAGCTTCTTCTTCGCCAAGCCTGCGTTGACGCCCGTGAGGTCCTTCTGGACCAACTTCTGGAAGTCTCCGTTCACGTCTTCCAGTTCACGGCCCAGAGAATCGGTCCGGGCCACCTGATAAGCCGCCGGCCGGCCCTCATAGCCGTTGACCGCTCCATAGAGTTGTCCCAAGTGTTCGCGGATACGCTCCTCGCCCGTGATCATGCCGCCTTCTTTGGTGGCCACGATCCTGGAGCGCAGCTTTTCGCATTCCTCGGCAAGCTGTTGCAGCTGCTTCCGCAGAGGATCCCTTTCGGGCAATTTAGCGGCCCGATCACTCGCTCCATTGCGCACACCCTCGATAGCCTCGACCGAATAGGTCATGTGCTCCAGGAGCTTGTAGAGTCTCATCGAGAGGTCGAACTGGGCCTTGCGATCCTCCAGTGAGAACTTCGCGCGCGGATCAAGCACGACATTCAGCGGTTCGCTGTAGACCTGGTCTCCTTTGGTCATCTTCACGGTGTAGGTGCCGGGCAAAACGCGCGGCCCCCGCGACACCTCAAACATCGCGGATGCAGCGGGCGGGACCGTCGGCGGCTTCAACCGCATCGACCAGCTGGCGCGGTTCAGCCCGCGATGCTTGCTGCCAGCCACCGTATCCAGCAGCTTACCTTCCGGGTCGAAGATCTCGATCTTCAAATCGCCAAAAATATGCCGCCCTTTCTGGTAGTAAGTGATCTGCGCGTCCGCCGGCCGGCTCCGGCCCTGGAACGTCTCGTCCCCCTCAGGCCAGCCTCCCTGAGCCCTGAAGTACTGAATGGCAGGCCGGCCAGCGATCAGCGCCGCTTCTTTCGACATCAGGCCGGGAGTGAGCGCGCGCAGTGGCGAAATGTCGTCAATGATCCAGATGCCGCGCCCGTGCGTGGCCAGCACAAGGTCTCCTTCCCGAGCCTGCACGGCAATGTCGCGGACCGCCGCTGCCGGAAAGTCCGTGCCCTTGTATTGCGCCCAGTGCTGGCCCCCATCTACGGAGATCCACAGCCCGAATTCCGTGCCCAGGAAGAGCAGGTTCGGATCGACCGTGTCTTCTTTGATCACGTGAGCATAACCACGCGCACCGCTCTCCAGCGCGGGAAGCGCAGTCCATGTCTTGCCATAGTCGGTGGTCTTGTAGACATAGGGCTTCATGTCGCCGAAAGTATGCCGGTCGAAGGTGGCGTAGGCTGTGGCCTCGTCGAAGCGGCTGGCCTCAACCGTCGAGACCCACGAATTTTTCCCCAGACCGTTGACGTTGCCGATCACGTTGGTCCAGGTCTTGGCGCCATCGCGGGTAATCTGGACATTCCCGTCGTCGGTGCCAACCCAGATGATCTGCCCGTTTTTCGGCGATTCCGAGATGGAATAAATCGTGGTGTGCATTTCGGCCGAGGAATTGTCGATGGTGACGCCGCCCGACTCTTCCTGCTTCTGCTTTTCAGGATCATTGGTGGTCAGGTCGGGCGAGATGCGGTCCCAGGTCTGGCCGTGATCGCGCGAACGGAACAGAAATTGCGCCCCGATGTAGATCGTGCCCTTTTCATTGGGGCTCATGTGAATCGGAGTGTTCCAGTTGAAGCGCAGTTTCTTCTCGCCGTAATCGGGCAGGGGCTGGATGGTCCGGGTCTCATGCGTGTAGCGATTGACGCGAGCGATCTCGCCGCCCTGGGCCTCGGCGTAAACGTAGTCGGGGTCGGCGGTATCCTCGAACGCCCAGAAGCCGTCGCCGTCGAACATGTATTCCCAGCGCGAGTTGGTGACTCCGCCGGGATACGACGAATCGCCGACCCAGGAGGCGTTATCCTGCAGGCCGCCGTACACGTGGTAGGGATCGGAGTTGTCGGTCGAGACGTGGTAGAACTGCGAAACCGGCAGGTTCATCTGGTGCTTCCAGAGGTTGCCGCCATCCTCGCTGCGCCACAGACCACCATCGTCGCCGGCAATAACGATGCTCGGGTTCTTGGGATTAATCCAGACATCGTGGAAGTCGCCGTGCGCTCCGCCTGAAACCACGTTGAAGCTCTTGCCGCCGTTCGTACTCAGCATCAGGACGAGGTCGGGTTTGAAAATCTTGTTCTCATCCTTAGGGTCGACAATCAGGTTTGCGAAGTAAAACGGACGCCACACCATGAAGTTGCTGGCATCGAGCTTGGTCCACGATGCGCCCCCGTCATCGCTACGGTAGAGGCCACGTTTTTCCGCTTCGATGTTGGCGTAGACGATCTGCGGCTTCGACGGTGCTACCGCCACCGCCACGCGTCCCCAGGGCTTCGCAGGCAGTCCTTTGGCGCTGCTGGCGTTCACTTCGGTCCAGTGATCGCCGCCGTCGGTGGATTTGTACAGGCCACTGCCCGGGCCGCCGGAGCGGAACGTCCAGCCCTGTCGCCGGAAATCCCACATCGCCGCATAGATGGTTTTCGGCTGTTGCCGGCTCATCGCCATCATGGCACAACCGCTGGACCCGTTGACGCCGGTCAACACCTTTTTCCAGCTCTTGCCGCCGTCCGCCGTCTGGAAAACGCCGCGCTCGTCGTTGTCGTCCCACAAGTGACCGGTCGCGCACGCCAAAACATGGTTGCCGTTGTCCGGATCCACTAGGATTTTCGCGATATGCTCGGAGTCCTTCAGTCCCACGTTGGTCCAGTTCTCGCCGCCATCGGTGGACTTGTAGACTCCGTCGCCCACAGAGACGCTGTTTCGCATCCAGGCTTCACCACTGCCCACCCAAACCGTCTTGGGATTGGAAGGATCGATGGCCACCGCGCCGATCGACTGCACGGCCTCCCGGTCGAAGACCGGCTTGTAAGTGGTGCCGCCGTTCACCGACTTCCAGACGCCGCCGCTGGCCGCCCCCACGAACACGGTGATGCGTCCGTCCTGTTCGACGGCGTCGAGCGCCGCGATGCGCCCGCTCATGGTGGCGGAGCCAATGTTTCGCGCCGGCAGTCCAGACACGGTCGCGGCATCGAATCGATACGCGGTCTGAGCGGAGGCCAGCGCCCCGGCATGCAGTAGTGTCAAACCAACCCACAAGCTCAACTTGGGCAGGAACCGGAAGTGTGCATTCATTTTGGGAAGTCCTCTTCGAGCACAAGATCTCGTTTATTCCATTCCACCGGCCAGGAACGCTCTCACTTCTTCGCGTCGGGCTTGGGCGCCTGTTTCAGGGAAGCTGGAAGCGCAAAATCGGCGTTGTCGACCGGCACGTTCACCTCAATCTTCTGCACCGTGAAAGTCTGGGCACCGGGATTGCTCTTCGACCCCGTCGCGATCGCAAACGGATACATCACGCCCGCCACCGGCTTGTAGGAGCCGAGGTCCACCACTCGGTCCCGGACCGAGCCGCGGATGAACTGCTGGATCTCCTGGCGGATTTCAATGTAGGTGTCCGGGTCGAGGTAGTCATAAATGATGTCGCCATTTTTCAGCGTCACCTTGAGCCGCAGGGCGTCGTCGCCGTCCACCACGTCGTGCCCCAGGTACTCGATCGTGTTGCCCTTTTCCGCAGAATCCACCAGCGGCCCGTCGAAGTCGGCATCGAGCAGCAGGTCGCGCAGATCGTCTTCGCCCATCAATTCCGGGTCCTTGTGGCCCTGAAAGGGCTGAATCTGCCAGCCGGCCGAACCGTCGTAGGCCTGCACCGCCGTCATGCCCTGCAGCGAGAACGTTTGCCGGACCAGGTTGGGCCGCGCACTGACTTGACCCACGGCCGCGGTGAAGCCTCCGCCGCCCGCGAACTTGCCGGTTTTGCGTATGGTGTTGATGGCCTTGATCTTGTCGATACCGCCCCTGGCCTGGATGTTCTTACCGACCAGCTCTTCCGCAGTCTGAGTGCGGGCGAAGATGCTGAAACACGAGACTGCGACCAGCACAATCACAGCGTGACGCATAAACCAAACTCCTGTTGTGAGGGACTCAGGAACCGGAAAGCGAAACAGTACTCTACGTCTTCATGGACGGCTCTGACAAGCGTTGGTGAGCAGGAAATCGGCAAGGGCAGCGTGGATACCAGCTAGGGCTTGCTTTGAGGGCGCGAGGCGGCGGCCTCGATCAATTTCTGGATCGGCGGCGCCACCATCAGCAGCAGGTCGGCCCGTGGTTTCTTCGCCTGCTCCACCAGGGCCAGTTGCTGCGTACGCCATGCATCCGGCAAAGGCTGATTTTTGCCCATGCAGTCGAGTGCCTCAAGTCCAGCCGCTGCGAGAGCGGAAAGGTCCTCGGACAACGGTTTGTCTTCCGCGAGAAGGAACGACCGCTCCAGGAGCCGCTGGAGACTCGTATGGTTCTCACTCCATCGAGCCAGCCACACCCTGATTTGGCCCTCGGCAGCCGAATCCTGGAAGCCGCTTTGGATGTACGCCTCTACAAGCCCAGCGAAGCGCCGCGCAACAACGCTTTCCGGCCGAGCCGCGTCCACCAGCCGGTTGAGTGGCGTGGAGTTGACTGGGGGCTGGGGAAAAATTTCGACCCGGTTGTAATCCTTTACCGGCTCCACTACATCGGCCAGGATGCGCAGGGCGCTGATGTCGTCGGTGCCCGCGAGGCGATGCAGCATGGGCACGTAGTTTGATTCGTGCGTCAAGCCCATCCATCCCAGCCGCCAGCTCGCCTCATCCAGGCGCTGATACATGGACCCGACGTCCCGTGTGGGCTGCGGGGACCAGAAGCGCTCGGCGATGGCAGCCAAGCGCGGCCAGATCCGGGAATCAATATTCTCCGCCGAGACGAACTCGGTCCACATACAGGCTTCGCCTCCGAGGATGCGGCCTTTCTCTTCCGGCGTCAGCGTGGCCGCGCCTTCCATGGGGTCCACGGCATAATGCCGGGAGGCGGGCCACATCAGGTCGAGGTAGTAGCCGAAGGAAAGCAGGCCGCGATAGCCGCGCTTGGCAGCGTCGGCCAGGGAATCCTGCCCGCGCCATGACTCGACCACCACCGTCGTTGGCAGGTCGGGATGCAACACCTCATCCCAGCCGATCATGGTTTTCCCGTGTTTGCTCACGATCTTCTGCAAGCGCTGATCGAAGTAGGCCTGCAGATCGCGATTGCCCTTCATGCCGTGACTACGGATGAACTCCTGGATTTTCGGATTCGAGTCCCAGGGCTGGTTGTTGACTTCGTCGCCCCCAATGTGGAAGTAGGCGTCGGGAAACAGGGCCGCCATTTCGGCGATGAACTTGTCGAGGAACTTGTAGGTCCTTTCCTACGTCGGATCCATGGCGGGATCGGCGCTAGCAAGCCGGCCCGTCTTGTAAGGGCCGGGAGCGCTGGCCAGTTCGGGATAGCCCACCAGCCAGGATCGGCTATGCCCGGGCATGTCGAATTCGGGAACCACCCGGATGCCGCGATCACGCGCGTAGGCCACGAAGTCGCGGATCTCGGTCTGCGTGTAGTAGAGACCGTCGGAGCCTAGCTGGTGCAGCTTGGGGAAACGCCTGCTTTCAACGCGAAACCCTTCGTTGTCGGAAAGGTGCCAGTGCAACACATTCATTTTCATGGCAGCCATGCCGTCGAGGTTTCGCTTCAACACTTCGAGCGGGATGAAGTGGCGGCTGACGTCCATGAGAAGGCCACGCCAGGCAAAACGGGGCGCGTCGGTGATGGTGACCACCGGCACGGTAAATCCCGCCGGAGTGGGTTCGACCAGTTGCAGGAATGTCTCGAGTCCGTGCAGCGCGCCCAGCGGAGTCGGCGCCGTCAAGGTCGCGCGCGATGGACTCACTTCGAGGCTATAGGATTCGTCCTCGCCGAGTTCCTGGATCTTGCGGCCGGCGCTCCCCGTGCGAATGACGAGGGTTGCCGCGCGCGGATCGGCCGCCAGCCCGTTCAGAGGCATGCCGGTCTGGCGGCTGAGGTCATGGAGAAATCTCGGGACCCCGCGCTCCAGTCGGCCGTCCCTCGCCCCGCTGATCGCCGCCGTGAAAGATTGATTCACCACAAGTTGACCGGCTCCAACTTCAACCTTCGCCGGCAGGGGCATGAGACTGAGGGAGCACGTGGTCTGCGCTCGAGCGAGCCATGCTGACAGAAGACACGCGCTCACTAGAACTGGTTTCAAAAGCCGACTTTGGGTAGGGCACGGCTTCAGCCGTGCCGCCGGACCCGCCAAAAATGCTGGCTTTAGCCCCTGAGGGTCGGTTCTCTGAACCGTCAAGAGGGTTCTTGAAACCAGTTCTACAAAGAGCAGGGTTCGCATGGGCTGAGAATGATGTCGAACTATCTTGTCAGGAAGTCAAGTGGGTTGTCGATAAGTTGAGCCGTTTAGCGGGCGTCTGAGCCCGTTGGCGAAATCCTGAACGCAGTGAAGGACCTCTGCTGAGGATGAGAGTAAGAGCAAATGGTCGGGACGGGCAGATTTGAACTGCCGACCCCTCGCACCCCAAGCGAGCACGGGCTTGAAGATGGCGCGGGCCCGAGAATCAAGCGGTTACGGGCAAGTTTCCAACGGCCCGCACTATATCACTAGGGGTCAGCGAAAAACAAGCGGGGAAGGCCCGCGCCGCACGATGACAGTGTTATCATCGTGCGCTCAAAGTTCTCCAGTGCTTGCGGCCCTTCTGTGTATTCCGGTTGCTTCATGGAGCGATTATGCGCCTCTTCCTGATCTTCGTGCTTCTTTTCTCTTGGTTACAGAATCCAGCCCCAACTCCAAGGGAAGTTGGTAAGCCACAGCAACAGCACTCCGGTTCCACCCAAGAACCAGCCCGCGCCGATCAACGCGGCACCGAGCAATCTCCGCTTGTCGTCAAAACACTTCCACCCGTAAAGACTCAGGCCGAAACCGGCCAAGAGACCGAAGATCGCAAACAGAAAGCGGCGAATGACGGGAGGATCGTAGTTTTTACGGGGGTTCTCGCGCTCATCGCATTGGGACAACTTGGCGTTTATCTTTACCAAGCTATAAAACTCAGAGCAACGGTGAAGGCCGCTGGCGAACAATCTCAGGCAATGGAACGTCACATTGGAGAAGCCGCACGATCCGCGACCGCAATGGAGAACATCGCTACTGTCATACAAAGCGGCAACGCCGCTGTATTGCGGGCGTATATGTCCGTAGTCATCGGGAGCGCTGTTTTCCAAGATCGGCAGGATGGCCTTAAGTTTGAAGGCAAGCCCAACTTGGTTAACACTGGCAGCACTCCTGCTAGAAATGTGCGCATCCGAATTGCTGCCGAGATTGTTCCTGTTGCCGACGCGGAGAACTTCCCTTACTCGCTCCCGGAAGAGGTCGCTAAGGCTTCTGCCGTGGCAGCTCCCCATCAAACATACATCCTTAGCGCGATTGTCAAGGATTTCGTTCCCGACAATGAAGTTGTCGCCGTCAAGGGCGGTGAAGGGAAGGCTTTGACGGTATGGGGAGTTGTCACCTACGACGACATTTTCGGGCAACCCCACACCACAAAGTTCGCACAGTGGCTTTTTTGGTATCCGAACAATACGGTTTACGGATACTACATTCCGGGGCAAAACGATATGGACTAACAGCAGCGCTGTCACGGCAAGCAACAATAATGTCCGACGCGCCGTTTCATTGCTCGCCTCCAGCGTGAATCAGGCGCTTAGAGCCGCAGGGGCGCGGGATGCTCAGCGGGTGTTCCCCTCATGTGATGTCTTCCACGCTGCGCAACTCGGTGAGCGTGGGGATCTCCGAAGGAACCAACGGCCCAGCCGCGCGGTGCTCGGCCATCGCCGGCCGAGGGTCCATCATGTTCTCAACAGCGCCGGGCAGCCTCACCGCGCTTGCTGAGGGGCGCACGAAAGGCAACCGCCTTGACGCAAGAGCGCTTTCTACGGCCTCCGTGGCCCACGTCTCTGGGCTCATCGGCTCGCGCGATACCGCGGCCTTCAATTCCTGATAGAGTGCGTCTTCCAAAATGATGGTGATTCGTTGCATGGGCCCCCTCCCAGATTGAAAAGCGGGGGCCAGGCCCGGTTTGCCCAGGCCCCCCGAGTTATCCCTTTCGGGATTTCTTGTAGCGCACAAAGATGCCGAATGCTTCACGAGCAGCGGCGCGGTAAGCTGCGGCTGCGTCTTCCTCGCGGGTAAAGCGGCCCAGATTTTTGCGTCGGCCTTGGCAGCAAATCGAGGCCAGCCATTTGCCCCGGGCTTTATCCCAGTACACGCCCTTGTATTGGGAGGTGTGCGGCTTAACACTTCGCGCTCGGTTGCCTTGATTCTGGGAGCCGGTGGCGAAGCGTAGATTATGCCGCTGGCAATCAAGACCGATTCCGTTCTCGTGGTCAACCTGGATTGCCCCGGCGGCGCCCATGATGAAGCGGTGTAGCGTTTGACCCTCATATCGGCCGCCTGGTTTTATACGTCCGACATAACGCTGCGCGTAGAAGGTATGTTTCACCCTTTGCAAGTACCACGGTCCTGCGGCCATCACGCGCTTGTAATCGGCGTCATCTACCATCGCAACGTGGCAGCTTGACAGGGGAACTAGCGGAACGAATTTCATAGGCCCTCGGTTGAAAAGTAGGACCCCGGAGTTACCCAGGGTCCTGGAGTCAGTAAACCACGTCTTACGACGCAGGATGCTGTAAAAATGCGAAGGCCGCGGCCTGGAGCAACTTGCCCTCGGTTCTTAAGAAGGCTTGGAAGCCGACCTGATGCGAGGACATGAACAGCTCACTGAAGCGCACCACGGTGATGCCGGCCACGTCACGAATGATGTACTTCGCAAAGTTGCCGAAGAGCAGCGTTTTTGCGTTGGCCTGAATGGCGCTGGCCATTGCCTGATTGACGAACCACGGATAGCCGTACACCTTGTCCGGCTCGCCCTGGGCCAAGCTGACTTCCCAGACGGGACGCCCGTACTTGTCCTTGAGCTTCCGCACTGTGTCCCAAATCGTGGTATGGGCCATGAATGCGGCGCCGATGCGGTACGCGGGGTCAACGGCCGCAATGACGTTGGAGAAGTCATCGCTGCCGATGCTGTTAATGTCCGTGTCGCCACTGACGCCAGTATTGCTATTGGCACCGACAGCGGCCACGCTGCGACCGGTGGCGGTCACAAGCGCCGGCAGAAGACCCACGATTGGCGTGGTGCCGTTCGTGTAGGCTTCATTCAGGGCGCGGCCGATGCGGATAGCGAACATTCCCGCCAGCTCGCTTTCGACGTTGAATGCCGAATCCTGAAGCAACTGGACCGGCACCAGCACTTGCTTGCTGGAGCAAAGGGCGCTGCCCAGGGTCACGTTGTCAAACGTCGGGTTTTCTTGATTGACCGGCTCGTTTTCCGCGATGAACTCGCCAGTTACGCCCGTGTCATCCACGGTAGGCCACTGGAGTGGGCCGCCCGTTGCGGTGGTCAGAATCCGGCAAGCCTGTCTCATGCCAGCATATGATTTAAGACGGGCTTCAAGCTCACGCTGGAAACCGACCGGAACCAAGGTGAAGCCGTCCGCGGGTGATACCGAGCCCAGGGCGGTGTAATCGCGTTTCTCCCCCGTGCGGATGTACTGCTCAAACGCGGCTTTGTATTCCGGCGTTGAGCGTTTTTCCTCATCTGGCGTCAGGGCAACGCGGCGGGTTTCTCCGCGCTCTGCCGACGAGTAAGACCCGGGGTCACCGACTGGCGGGAGCTGCCTGCTGGCCACCGAGGGCATGGCTTCCATTTCCGCGGTAAGGGCGCCATTTTCCGTGGTCTGAATTTGGAGCCGGAGAGCCTCTTGTTTTTCGTTGAGTTCCTTCCACCGGCTTGCGTCGGCGGGGCTGTTTGTGAGGGCACACATCTGACGTACTAACTCCGCACGTTCTTGGCGAAGTTCTAAAGATTTAGACATAGGATTCCTTATTGCTGCCTGGATAGGGACAGGCGCCCGAATGAATGGGCGGCGCGGATGCGCCGGCAAAGGAATCTCACCGAGATACCGTTACAGGTTGCTCACCGAGCAACGGGTTATAGTTATGCGGGCCGTTTGGGAGGGCCCACGAAATCAGTCACCGCCCACCGGGCGATGCCGTCTTACAGAGAGGCCAAAATTTCGGCCATTTTTTCTTGCCGCGCCCTCACCGAGTTCGCGTTTTCAATCATCTCCCGGATGTCTTCCGGCAGAACTGCCAGCCGGTCCCGCTGTTCCGCGCGGGCATCAACTGAGGTCTGCTCGTAAGCGGGATAGGTCACGGGGCCCACGTCAAACAAGGATTCAATCTCTTGAATCTCCCGAATGACAAGCTGCTGGCCGTCACCCTTTGTCCGGGTAACTTCGTCCTTGGCTACTACGAAGGCGAAGCTACAGCCGGTCACGTCCCCGCGCTTCACCATCGCATAGACATCGGCGCCCACGTGTGTGTCCATGTTCATCGCGTTGCGATAAGCAAGGCCCTTGCCGTCTTGGCTGAGGTCCAGCGTTCCGTTATCAGACCGGCCGAGCACTGCGTTGGCGTCATGGTTGAAGAGGCAGCGCACATCGGAGTTGAGCACCTTAGAAAAGGCGCCCGGCTTGATGCGTTCTACCACGCGCACGCTGGGGTCTTCATACAGCACAAAATCCTCATTGAAGACCGCGGCGTAACCTTCTATTTTTGGTGTGGATGCGTTGGCCGTTGCGCGGACCTCAGCACCCCTTGTGAATCGGCGTTCTGTTTTCATTTCATTGCCTTGTCCTTTCTCTTTCAAAAACTCTAAGGTGCCCACCGCACGGCGTAGTTCTATCAGGGCCCGCCGTTCGTCAACCTTTCCGTCGCTGCACCAAGTCCCACTCGTGGCGAACATCGCGCGGATGACGCGCTGGACGCTTTGCGCAGAGCCCGCGCCCTCGAATACCGGGCCTAACAGGCGCTGCCACAGCTCAATCGTGGGCTTGTGCCTCACTGAGAGGCGGCCAATCGCGTCGCGGAAACCAAGCCATCGGGTCATACATTCCTTCTTAAAGCGGCAGGCCCCTCACCGAGAGGCCCGCCATCCAATACAACCAAAGGGTACATCTGCGGGACCACTGCCCCGGTGAGTCAGCGGCGTTTTGAGCGGGGCCCGCTGAAGGCCCACAACTTAAGTTGAGTGCGGGTTACCCCGTCACGCTTAGGCTCCCCAGAGGGCCCGCGGGGTTGCCCCCGCTGGCCTCAACTTGTGGGGGCGGTCAAACTCGCCGCCCCGATGCCGGGCCGATATTTCGGCTGGGCAAAACTCAATTGGCCCTTCCCCGCTTGCCGGGTGCTAGCAGCTCGCGCAGACGCAGCAAAGCGCGGTCTGCCCAGGTGGCATCCCGGATTTTTTCGCTCAGCAGTCGCTGGGCCCCTTGAAGCAGCACCTTCGCCCGGGGCGAGTCATCTAGTTCGAGAATCATGATGTGGGCTTCGTTGCCGCGCCGCTGGCAACCGACGAACCCCGCGGGGCGGCCTTCTGTGGAGCGTAACCAGGAAATCAAATCTTCTTCGGAAACGGCGGAGGACCGCAGAGAACCATCGCCGGCAACGCAATAGAACTTCACCCAGGCCACGCGCTTGGCATCCGCCAGGAACTTCGCCACAGCCGCTTCCGGCGTCCAGTTTGTGAGGTCCTCCGGTTTCATGACTTTAGTTTGCACGCTTAGTATGCACCTGTCAAGGGAAAAAGTAGTGGCAAATTCGGCTCGGTTCCGTGGTACGATACCGAGGTCGGTTAGGGGAGGGTAGCGTGGCCATCACCTTAGTGGACGTAGCCCAGGTGCCCAAACGCCAGCGCCGTTCCGTGCCTCGCATCATGCGAACCGTGGAATGGACGGAAGCCCTGAAGATGATGGCTGAGGGCTTGCCGCCCGGCAGGGCTATCGTCATTTCGCTCACTCCAGAGGAAATGAGCCGCTACCGGCTGGGCAGCATCAAGGCCGCCGCTAGGCCCATCAAGCGGCATGTCAAAACCTATGGGCTCCCTTACACGGTGACAGCCAAAAACACGGTGAACGGCGCCGCTATTGTAATCGCATCTAAAAAGACCCCTTGACAAGCTCAGTTTAGTTACCTACCATAAGGAAGGTCCTTTCGGGGCCTAGCTAGGCGGATGCCGAGCATCCCCTCCGGTGTGCCGCGGCATCCTCTAGCATTTTGACTAGCCGGAGGTTTCCTTTGAACCATCCAGCACGTAACTCGGACCCCAGCACATCTCACCAATCCGCGGAGGCCGTAGGCGCACTTGCCGCCAAGCTCCGCACCCGCGTCTTGGCTCTCGCCCGCGAGGCGGGGACTCTCGGCCTCACGATAAACGAGACCGAGCACCTAATCCCGGAACACAAATACAACGCGGTTTCCCCTCGCTTCGCGGAACTAATAGAGAGTGGCGCCCTAGTACGCCAGATCATCGGAATAGGCAAGCCCACCAAACGATTTCCCACCGGGCGGCCGCTGTATGAGACGCGGTACGACAAGCAAACTAACCGGCGCGTCCTTGTTCATTGGCTACCGGAATTTGCGCCCGCTCCGAAAAAACCCGCACAGTCGGCCACCGTTTTGAAAGCCATGCGGAAACGGGCATGAGACGCCGGGGCACGAAATGACCATAGCCGAGCTGCAAGCTCAAAAGCGCTGGGTCCTGTGGCGCCTGGAGCACGTGAACGGCAAGGACACGAAGGTTCCGTACCAGCCCAACGGCCGCAAGGCGATGGCAAACAACCCAGCCACGTGGCGCACCTACGCGGAGTGCGCAGCCGTGGTGTCTCAGTTCTCCGGGGTAGGGATGACCCTCGGGGATGGGGTTTTCGGTGTGGACATTGACAAGTGCTGTGATGCCGTCACCGGGAAGTTTACGCCGGAGTCACGCGAGATCGTGATTGGCCTGGACTCCTACGGCGAATACAGCCCGAGCGGGACCGGCTGCCATGTATTTGGCCTGGGGGATCTGCCGGGCGATGGGAAGTGTATCGTGCGGCCCGGCGCTGACTTCAAGCAAATAGAAATCAAGGGCGCCGGCTACTACTTCACCTTCACCGGCCGCCACCTTCATAAGACCCCCCTGGACCTGTTGCCCCGGCAAGAGCAACTCAACGCCTTGTGCGCCCGCGTGCTAGTCACCGCGCCGTCTAAGCTCACCGTGCCCATTTCCGGCAATGAGGAAGAGCGATTCCGCAAGCTCATGGCCGGGGACCTGAGCGATTACAACGGGGACCACAGCCGCGCGGATCTGGCGCTATGCTCCATCCTCGCCCGTCGTTGCCACAATGACCTCTTCCAAATTGATGATGAGTTTCGCAAGTCCGGCCTGTACCGCGAGAAGTGGGAACGGTCGGATTACCGCTCGGCCACGATTCTAAAGGCGGCCAAGGGGGAACCGATCTTCGACGCAGAAGAGGAAATACCAATCGAAGATGACGGGCCAACAGAATATCTCGTGGACGCTCTATCAGAGGGCCACGAAGGTTGGTTTCCGAAAGGCGAGGTTTCGCTAATCGGCGGCTCTTCGGGGTCGGGTAAAACGTATTGGATGATAACGCTGCTGGGGAAAGTGCATAAGGGCGGCGACGTATGGGGCCACAAGGCAACGGCGCGGGACTATCGCGTGCTGCTACACGACCGCAGCCCGAAGGCCATGTTTCGCACAATGAAGGCCCTGGGACTCCCTTCTGAAGCCCGAGAGAGAATTATTCGGCTATCCATCGCGCAGCAGATGCGACCGCCCGCCGAAATTCTAGAGCCTCTAATTGACCGCAACCCCGGCGTAGAGGCTTGGTTTATCGAAGGGCTGGACCTGTGGATTCCCAAGCAGAACGAAATGGCTGTAGTGGCCCCTATCTTGGACGGTCTGCAACGGCTAGCCACGCGCAGAAATGTGGCGGTGGTTGCCAGCATGGGCGCCCCCAAACAGAAACCCAAGGACCGCTATTTCGGCCGCGATGCGCTGTTCGGCAGCTCGGCGTTCGCCCGTAAGGTGGAAACTGTAGTCACGATAACCCTCACCGATGCGGACAACGGCGACAGCGTGCGCCGCTACACAGTGTTCCCGCGCAACGGCCGTGTGGAGGATCTCTACATGGGTTGGTCTGCCGGCGGATTGACTCTCGTGGACAAGCCCGCTGAGCAAGTAAACGAGAACACGGCGCGGTATCGAATGGGACTGAACGTCTTGGCGGCGTTCAAGCCGGGCGACCAAGTGGTTTACTCGCCGGACTTCGGGCCGGAAGCCACGTTTTACCGTTGGCGGAAACGGGCGGTCAAGGATGGGCAAGTGGTTTACCACCGGGGCGCGTATTTCGTGGCGCGTGCGTCGGACACGAAGCCTAACTAGCACGGGTGTGGGGTGATGATGGTGGGAATATTTATTTCCCCCCACCACCAACACATAGTCGTAGAGATACTATCTCGTGTCCATTGTTTTCAACACGATAGCGTGACGAGGAAACGTCCTCGCTTGATTGTGATCGGCCGATCACCAATCAAGGAAAGGGTCAATTATGCCAGCCCGCGCCCCAGACCGCCGCACCATTCCGTTGGATGACTGCACCGTTGCCATCGTGGACGCTGCGGACTATGACCGCTGCGCTGAGTACCGCTGGTATGTCCACCAGCCGCCCGGTGAGCAGGTACAGGCGGTGCGTCATGTACGGAACGGCGTGGCCTGGTGGACGCAGACACTGGCGGCCTTTGTCCTAGGACTTGATTACCATGCCCCGGTTGGTTTCGTGGACGGCAACCCGTTGCATTGCTGGCGTAGCAACCTAGTGGTGGAGTAACTGTATGCACAGATATGTACGTACAAAAAGCGAAAGGCAATGTAACCGTGTGGTTAATTATGTGCCGTAAGTCACTGATTATAAAGCAGAAGGGATATGGGGGTCGGTTTTCATAACCACTGTGTTCTCAGTAGCCGTCGCACAGTTTTATTTGCACGCGGGCGATAGAAAAGCGAAAGTGATGCGTTTTGCAACAGCGGTCAATTGGGCCTTATTTATGAGTAGTTTAGGCATGATTCCGCCCCGATTCCGGGGCCTTTAGGAGCGTTCAAAATGGCCACATTGGAAGAGAAACTACGCAAGGAACTTGAAGAGCTGCGCAAGCGGCTGAAGAAAGCCAAGGCGGGTGCCCGTAGGGCCCGAGGCTCGGGGTCCGGGGGTCGGGACGGCTACAGCGGCAGCACGGCAGGCTTCCACCGCGGCTACTGATGACCCCGGCGCCCCACTTCGCCCTGGATGGCCCGCCTATTTCATAACCTTCTCTAGTAGCTTCCTGATCTTCGAGGCAGGTTCGACTACGCCTGTTCCTCCAAGTGGGATTTTTTGTTTGATGTGAAGCGGAGTGCGCTGCCCCGGAACCCGCAGGTCATACTCTCCCTCTTGTCCAGGAGCTTCTATGACAATTCCGAGTAAATACGTTGAACCCCCAAGAGCGATTCCCCCTTGAGGGGTCGTGTTAAGAGGCGTGGATATGACAGGTCCGCCGCTGTTTCCTGGATAGATATTTGCATCAATCAAGAATCGCTTCCCCGCCGGGTCGGTCGGATCTGTCCAAGCGATGATTCCTCCACGGCTGATAGCTCTTACCAAGTATTCGTTGCCAACTATTCCTGGATAGCCAAGAGCTACGATGTTAGCCCCTTCGTAAACTTTCTCAGGTGGTGCAATGCTTTCCGGATTCATGGCTGGTTGATGTTGGATCGTGGGCGGAGGGGCAACTATTACTGCTAGGTCACTATCATCATCTAGAGCGGTCCACAGATCTTTCCCGGCCGCATCACGTAGCTTTATTGCAGTTCCCAACTCAGCATAGACCGATTTTTGGTCTTGCCATCCGTAGCGCATTTGGATCTCTGGTGGATGGTGGTCAAAAAATACGTGCTTGGCGGTCACTATGTAGGCCGTAGTCGCATCAGCACTAAATATGATCCCCGAGCCTTCCACTTTGTAGTATCGGCCCCGCAAAGGGTCTTGTGCGATAGTGCCAAAAGAAACCGTTGCTTCCCGCCAAGTAGCAATCCACCCTTTCTGCGCCGAGGGTTGCACCGACGGCGTCTGTTGCGAATAGAGCGCGATGGCTGCTAAAGCTATGAAAATTGAAACCGCACAAGTTTTCTGGACGATTGGGCGCATTTCTGTATTCCTCCTAAACTGATGCTCTAGCATTGCACGAAACCGTCTGCTTGACCTAGTAAGTTCGTGTCCGAGCAGCGAAACCCGCTCATGGACCAACTGCAAGTCCTCAGTCACGAGGTTGGCATACCGCCGCGTCCAAAAATCTCCAGGCTGGAGCAATGCGCGGTATAATCCCGCCCGGAGGTTTTAATGCGATGCCTAAGAAACCGAAACGCCGAGTGCGTCACCTGAACGATGTTCCGGCGAAGGTACATCTGCACGCCGGTAAGTTGAGGGTTATTGTCCAGATACCTTGGGCGGATCTCGAAAGACGGCTTCGTTTGGAGATTGAGGCCAAGGCGAAAAAGAAGTTTCGGCGCAAGCGGAGAATGTAACGCTCTATTTCTTCCACGTGGCCGTAACGAGCTTGTCTAGCCGATCTTGGCGCCCCTTCACCCCCACTGGTTGAGTAACGGTTAGGTCCGCGAGGACAGCAGGCTCACCCGCTCATGGACCGCCTGGAGGTCCTCCGTCATCAAATTGGCATAGCGCCGCGTCATCTCCAAGCTGGAGTGGCCCAGGACCTTCTGCAAGTGGAAGACAGATCCGCCCCGCCTCAGATAGTTCACAGCAAACGTATGCCGGAAAGCGTGCAACGTCCGGCCGGGCGGGTCAAACCCCAGGCGCTTGCACAGGAGCTTCACGTCACGTAGCGCGTTGCGCCGTCCCATCTGCAATCCCCGCCGCGTAGGGAACACAAGATCCCATCGGTTGAGCTGGCGCCATCGGTAAAGATGCCGTCTCAACTCGAAAGAGAACGGGACAAGCCGGTCCTTCGCCCCTTTACCGTGGAGCTTCATGAGCAAGTTGTCGAGGTCCACGTCATTGGTCCGCAGAGTCAATGCCTCAGTGATTCTGCATCCGGTGTCTAGCAGGACGAGCACCAATAGATGCAGCCGCCGTTGGCAGAAGCCTTTCGGCTTCCAATTCACTAGCAGAGTCACTTGGGGCACCGTGAGAGTGGGCAGAATAAGCTGTGGCTCTTTGAGCTGCGGGATTTTCAGCGGTGAGCCCGCCCATCGTAGGTAAGCGTTGATGGCGCGAATGGCGGAATTGCAGCCGGTGGCCTTCAACCCCTTCCCCCGCATCCTGAGAACCGCGTCTTTCAGGTCATCTTGTGTTGGGGATTCGCTACGCAGCCACTTGAAGCTGTGCTTGTACCATTCCAACGTGGCGGGGGAGACATTCGACAGGTATTGACGTTCGCGGGTGAACTGCTCGAAACGGTCCACAGCGCCTCCGAAAGACTAGGGGTCAATCGAAGGAACCTCGCCGCGTAAGTTGTTGAATGGTCGGGACGGGCAGATTTGAACTGCCGACCCCTCGCACCCCAAGCGAGTGCTCTACCAGGCTGAGCCACGTCCCGACGCGGTCCGCTGCCGAGGGGGCAGCGTGGGGTTGACGCTTCGATTTTACACCAGGCGCCCCGCCCCCAGACCTCTCAGTTGTAGGACTTCGGAGGAGAGCCATCCTCCGGGCGATGCACTTCCCCTTCGAGGCGGCGCAGCAGTTCCGCCCGCTTCTCGCTGCTCAGTTCCCGCCGTAGCTCTTCCAGAGCCAGGCCAACGACGTGGTAGTGATGGGCGCCGGCGAGCGACGGATCTCTCACCACATCCAGCCAGATCTGGTGCATCAAGGCCAAATCCTGGGGCCGCATGCGCGGGGCGTGCGGGCCCAGCGGGTACTCGTGCACCACACCACTGGGCTCGTGAACCTCGAGCGCCACGCGCGGGCGGGGCTCTGGCAAACGCTCCCAAGCATCGCCGGTGAGTTTGCCCTGTTCGTCGGCCGTCAGCTTGTTGGATTGGCCGCAGACAACGCGGCTCGAGGCCAGCCGCTGCGCCGTCACGATGATGGCTTCGAAAACATCCGTGCCGGGAACCACCAGGAGAGAAACAGGTCTGCCTTCTTTCTCAGCCACCGCCACGACCGCCGTGAACAACTCCTGCTCGTAGTGATCGAAGACCTCGTCCATCTCGTACACGGCGCTGCCGCTGAAGGCATGTTCGCGGTGATAGAGCCGCGCGCTCATCACCACTACGTCCTGCGCTGCCGTGTTGGTGTGCGCCAAAACTTCCCGGAGATAGAACAATTTCCGCGGATCGCGCACCGCCACCAGGATATTTCCCGGCCGCACTCCAAGCGCCCCGCTGCCCAGTTCCTGGTTGCCGTAAACGCGGAACTGATCAATATGCTCCGGTTTCCCCGCGCGCTCGCGGGCGGTGCGTCGCTCGGAGTAGGTGAAGAGCGCAAAAAGAACAACGCTGAAGCCAACTCCGGAAATGGTGGCTTCGTACTTGGTGAAGAGGTTGACCACCGCGGTCGTAATCAGCACCAGGAAAATCACGAACACGCCGAGCGGGACTTCCCGGCCGCCGATATGCAAGTTGCCCGGAACTTTCCACTGGCGGTGCTCCGGCTCGGTGTAGCGCAGCACCAGCACGGCCATCGAATTCAGCGTAAAGCTCCAGATCACACCGAAGGCATAGAGGCCGGCCAGAATGAAAACATTGCCTCGACTCAGAACAATGGTCGCCAACTGCATCACCACGATCAAGTTGATAAGGCGAAAGCTGGTTCCATAGCGGTTGTGCGGGCGCTGAAACCAGGAGGTCAGAACCCCGTCTTCCGCAATGCGGTTGAGTACGCCATTCGCTCCCACGATGGATGTGTTCTGCGCCCCCGCCAGGATCAAGACCCCCACCAGCACGACAAACCCGTGGAAGATCAACTTGGCCCACAACGGACCCCAAAGGTACATCGCGATGCCGCCAATCAGATTGGCAAAGAAACTCGGCCGCACAGAGTCCGGAATCATCATCGCCGCGAAGAACGAGACCAGCCCGGTAAACAACAGGCTGTACAGGAAGATCACCAGCCCGGTTTTCTGCAGGTTCTTCAGCTTGGGGTGCTCAATCTCGCGGTTGACCTGGGCCAGCGTTTCCTCGCCGCTCATGGCTAGCACCGAGTGTCCGAAGCCGACGAAAAGAAGCACCATCGTGAGATGGCTGAAAAACGTTCCATTCAGCCAGCCCAGCGACTCCTTGTTGAGCGGAATGACCCCGGCGTGGAAGGGGCTAGGCGGCAACTGAATGGGCGCCCGCAAGATGGTGAGGGTGCACCACAGGATCAGGATGACGACCATCACCGTCGTGACGATCATGATCTGCAGCGCCTTCCCGCTGGATTCGTGGATCCCCTGGATGTTCTTCCACCAGAAGTAGATCACCACCAGAATCGCAAATCCGGCAGCGAAGTGATCCTCGGAAAAATGCAGCGGGTGGTGGGCGTAATTGCCGATATCTTCAAGGAAGCCCGCCAGGTACTGACCCGCCGAAACGGCGCTGATCGGTCCGGTCAGCACGTAATCGAACAGCAGCGCGGAGACGGAAAACTTGGCCAGCGTTCCGCCCATGGCTTCCTTGACCACGCGGTACACGCCGCCGCGCACGAACATGGCGCTCGATTCGATATAGAGCGCGCGCACCGCATAACTGAACAGCATCACCGCCAGGATGAACCAGGGCGCGCTCCTGCCGATGACTTTCTCGGCATCGCCGCCGGCGTAGTAGGCGGAGGAGGCCAGATCGGCAAGGACGACGGCGGCCGCTCGCCAAAAGGAGATGAAGGTCAGCATCACCGTCGTGGCGACGAAGACCTTGACGGCCGGGCGTTGCGGACCTCGGGCGGCTTCCATTGCAGGAGAAATGCGCAAAAACTTTACAACGATAACACAAGGATGGGACCGGACACGGTGATGGAAGCCCGCGCTGCTGGCCTGTAAACGCGGGCCTGGCTTTCACTCATGATCCCGGCGGAGTCACCGGTCGGATGTGGGTGCGCGTGATGCGGTCGTGCCAGCAGAGCCCGTCTTCGTCGAGCATGCTCCAGAGATAGCCAAGTCCCAGGGAAAGTGCGGAAAGGTACGAGGCCAGCACCCGCCAGCGGCGCAAGCGCCGGGGAACCGGGGAGCCGTCAAAACCGGCCAGACGCAGCCGGGCGACGCGTAATCCCGGGGTCGTGCCGGCGTACACCACGAAAAGAAATTCGTATGCGGCCCAAAGCAGTGCGGCGGCAATGACCAGTCCGCCCGCCAGCAGCGGGATGGGGCCGCGTCCCGGATTCAGTTGGAGGAAAATGGCGGCCAAACCTGCCAGGGCTGCGGCCAGGACGAGACCGTCCATCAGCCCCGCCAGCAAGCGGCGCGCCAGCGACGCCGATAACAACGGCAGGTCACCACCCGTTCGCTTTTCGGCTTCCTGGTTGTTCAGTCCTTCAATCAGGATCCCGCCCAGCGCCGGCGGAGGTGGAACGACCTCCGGAGCCTCCACAATTCGCGGGCGGTCCAGCACCGGCTCAGCCAATTCACTGGCCTGGAATATCGGAATGGCGGCAGAACGCGGAAATTGGATAATCTTGGCGGAAGGTTCCTGCTCTTCCGCCGCCGGAACACTCACCGCGAGCGCAGCCTGTATGGGCTCCTCCTCCTGCAGCGCCACGTTCTGGTGGGTCGGCAAGGGAGCTGCGAGGGCCGCAGCCGGCACTTCGCCGGCAGACGACGACCAGCTCTCCGCGGCATCGAACGGCAGGCGCAGGGAAGGATACTTCGGGGCGCGCGGTTTGCGACGCGAACGGTAGCGTTCGAGCCGGGCGGCGACTTCCCGGCGCCAGTATTCGGCGTCGGGTTCCCAGCCGGCCGTTCCGGCAGCCAGGGGACCTGGAGGTTCCGCCATACCGCTGTCGCCGCGCGGTTGTGCTTCGGCGGCGAGATCGCTGCCCGTGGCGTGATCCATTGATCCAGTCTTCGAAGAATGCCCGCAGCCAGAGCCCAGCCCGGCAGAAACGGCGGCGACCACAGGCGCAGCTTTGCTTCCGGCACCGGACGCATGCTAAGGTCGAACCTGCTTCTCGTTGGCGACCGGCTGGCGGAGCGCACGTGCGCTTTCCATGATCTTCCGCACTCGAATCCTTATCACGGCCATAGTGGTTTGTCATCTGCTTCTCGCTCCTGGGATAGTAACCAGCCAGACGCCTGCCCCTGCCGTCGCGCCTCTGCCCGCGGCGCCCTCCAGCCAGACCGGTGAGGAGGTCGAGATTCATGCCGTCCAGCAGGAGAAGGATGGGCCAACGTACAAGCTCCGCGGCCAAGCCGAGATCCGCTATCGCAGCTACATCCTGTACGCCGACGCGGTCACTTACGATTCCTCCAGCGGAGAAACCCAGTTGGAGGGCCACGTTGTTCTGGACGGCGGACCTTACGACGAGCATGTGGAAGCCAGTCATGGAACCTACAACATCCAAACCGAAACCGGCACTTTCTATGACGTGATCGGCACGGCAGGGTTCCGCGTACGAAGGTCCCGCTACGTGCTCACCTCCTCGAGCCCGTTTGCCTTCACCGGCAAGGTGGTCGAAAAACATGGGACAGGCCATTACCTCGTGCGCCAGGGTACGGTCACGACCTGCGAGTTGCCACGTCCCAAGTGGAAGTTCGACGCGCAGCGCATTGTGGTGGATGTGGATGGCAGCGCCACGATCTACAACAGCAGCTTCCAGCTACGCGGTGTGCCGGTGTTCTACTTCCCCTTCGCCACCCACCCAGTGCAAAAACAGCAGCGCCAGTCCGGCCTGCTGATTCCGAGTGTGGGAAATTCTTCGACCAAAGGCCAGATGGCGGGCGAGTCTGCGTACTGGGCGATCAACCGCAGCATAGATGCCACTGTAGGCGCGGAATATTACTCCCTCCGGGGATGGTCGCAGCGCGGTGAATTCCGCGCCCGTCCCAGCGACACATCTTTCGTGGATCTTGGTTACTATGGCGTGACTGATCGTGGCATCGGCTCGCCGCCTCAGAAACAGGGCGGCGAGGACGTCCGGCTCAACGCCGAGGGCCGCTTTGGCGACAACTTCCGTGGGGTTGCCAACATTGACTATCTTAGTTCCTTCGTGTTCCGCATCGCCTTCAACGAGGTGTACACCCAGGCGGTCAATTCGGAAGTGAAATCCCAGGTCTTTCTCTCCAATACGACCAATGGTTTCAACTACAACGCGCTGGCCGAACGCTACCAGAACTTCGAAATCTGCGATCCGAGAGTGGACCCGACCTGCAAAACTCTGCAACAAGCGGAGCTGATCCAGATTCTGCACACCCCGAGTTTTCTGCTTTCCGGCGTGGAGCGTCAGCTGGGACACACTCCTCTGTACTGGTCGTTCGACAGCGCCGCCGAGGGCCTGCAGGTGCGCAAGATCGGCTTTCACACG
>JBAVUO010000008.1:0-22498 GCA_049696815.1 Terriglobales bacterium
CGGGAGCTACCTGCCTCAGACGGACTTACCGAACTGGTCGCTCAGGCTCTCAACGGAAGCCACGGTACGCATGATGATTATTGAGGTACTCGATGTCGCTCAGAGTCCGCTTTCGCTTTGATGGCAATCCTCTTCTCGTTTCGTCTTTTCCGTACATTCCTTCCGCGCAAACGAGGGTTTCCATGCCTGAGCTATCCACCATCTACGAATACATGCGCGCCAATGCCAGCCTTTTAGGAGCGCGCATTCTTCAGGAATATCCCGCGCTGCACCAGTTCGATGACCCAGTTTCACCGAGGATTGAGAACCTGCTGCGAAAGCCCTTTCCTGCACAAACCATTGCGATCATGGGGCTTGCCAAACGCTGGCAGGAGGCACGAACCGGCATGGTGATCGCCGAATGCGGCACAGGCAAGACATTGATCTCACTTGGGGCGATCCATGTCCACAGCGAAGGAAGTCCATTCACGGCGTTGGCCATGGTTCCGCCCCACCTGGTCGAAAAGTGGGCGCGGGAATCGTTTCTCACGTTGCCGGGAGTGCGCGTGTTCCTCATCGACGATTTGCGAAATGGAGGAGACGAAAACAAATCTCACGGAGTCAATGAAGTGCGGTTGAGGCAAGGCCGCATCGTGCGCGAAGGCTTGCGCACTACACTGAGCGAACTGCGTTTACGGAAAGAATCGTCCAGCTCACGGAGACGTTGGTTGTCGTTCTGTGGGAGACCTTCGCTGTTCATCGTGGGTCGTGAGAGGGCGAAGCTCGGCTATTTCTGGCGTCACGCTTACCGCGTGCCTCGTTCAGGGCCATACCTGGGCTGTGTCGTAAATTCCGACACGGGCAAGCCCGTCATCGTTGATGAGAGCCGGCTGACTGTCGCAGAGTTTGAGAAGGTCAAGATCTCGGAGACCATCGAATCCCGGAGCGACAAGTCCTGCCGCCCATTCCACAGCCCGCTATGGCAGGCCGATTCCGACAAGATCCGCCGCATGGCGCCGATTGAATTCATCGGACGCTACATGCCGGGATGGTTCGATTACGCGATTTGCGACGAGATTCACCAGTTGGCTGGCGACACAGCGCAAGGCAACGCTCTCGGCACTTTGTCGTCTTGTACAGATCGAATTGTGGGGCTGACTGGGACGCTTCTCGGGGGATATGCAGACGATTTGTTCAACACTTTGTTCCGGCTCGAAGCGACAAGGATGAAGGAACACGGCTACGAATGGGGCACGACGGGACGAAGTTCCTTCACCCAGGACTACGGAGTTCTCGAAACGATCACAAAAGTAGAGCCCTCCGACAACCGGTGCTCAAAATCTAAGACGACCAGCATGGTTCGTCGAAAGCCTGGGGCTTCTCCTTTGCTCTTCGGCGAATTTCTCATGCAGTTGTGTGCCTTCGTCTTCCTGGAGGACATCTCGGGAGAACTTCCTCCCTACGAAGAGAACTATCTGAGCGTCCCGATGGACCCGCTGATGATGGCGGCATATCGGGAACTGGAGGATGCCATTCGGAAGGCATTGAAGGAGCACAAGGGCAACCGGTCCGTATTGAGTACGATGCTGAACACTTTGCTGCTCTATCCAGACCACCCCTATGGCTTAGGAACCCTATATGGCAAGGAGTTCGACCAGGAACTAAAGCGCAATGTTTCATTCATCATTGCCGAGACGCGGGACCTCCCAGAAGACCAGCTGTATTCCAAGGAACGGAGACTGATCGAGGAGATCAAGAAGGAGCTCGCCGAAGGCCGCCGCTGCCAGGTGTTTGCCGTGTACACGCAGAAACATGACGTCACGGCCCGCCTGCAACGGATTCTGAGCAACGAAGGCATCCGCACGGCGGTTCTACGGGCGAGCGTGGACACATCGAAACGCGAAGCCTGGTACGCGCGGCAAATCAAGGAAGGAGTGCAGGTCGTAATTTCCCATCCCAAGCTCGTGGAAACGGGTCTCGATCTCCTGGACTTCCCAACCATCCTCTTCTACGAGTCGGGATACTCGCTGCATACCTTGCGGCAAGCGAGTCGCCGCTCTTGGCGTATCGGGCAAAAACGGCCGGTGCGCGTGAAGTTTCTTTGCTACGAAGGAACCATGCAGACGGCTTGTTTGCGTCTGATGGGAAAGAAACTTCTGGTGGCCCTCACCATGGAGGGCAAGTTCGCCGGCGAGGGATTGCAGAACATCGACGAAGATGACGACATGCTCTCGGCGATGGCGCGGGAACTGGTCGAGAGGAATGGCATTGGCGAAACCGCCGACAGCGTTTGGAGGGCCCTCAATACAGAACATCAAAAGCTGTCCCCGACGACTTCTCATTGCGACGATAACGCCTCTTCCACCGAAGTGCCAGGTATTCTGCTGGATGCTCAGTCTGACCCCGCGAGTCTTGTTGAAGGAGCGATGGACACCGCGTCTATCGTCGTCTTCGGACAGCGACCGCAATCGTTGTCAGGTAGACGGCGGCGCGGGAGGCCAGCTGTACCCGAACAAGCGTCGCTATTCAACTTCAGTTGATGCAACCGTGAGAACGGTTGTGCGCCTTGTCGACACCCTATCGCACCCAGTCTTCGGGCGGCGTTTGGACGCACCATATATTGCCCGGCTGATCCAGCGCCAATCCTAGCAGCCAAACCTTCTCATACTCTCCCATCGAGATACAGTTCACTACCCGCGCAGTGACGTTAGTTCTCGCGGGAAGACCCTCCAGCCGAACTGCGGCTCCTACTTCCAGCGGACGACGGAACCGCGCAGCACATCCCTGGGGGTTCACCAGGATTATCAGGCATGGCTCGGAAAACGGATCAATGGTGTTGAGAGTGGTCAGAGTAATCGGAATCTCGCAAGAAATTCGCGTCCCTCGGCGAACCCCCGTTTTCTTAGCCATCGAACACACATTCAAGTTTATCGGTTCGTGACCGCACCTAAAAGGCGCCGAACGCGTCTCTCACAATCCGGGTGGGTCCGCACTGAATCTCGTATTTCAACTCAAAAAGGAGGAAAGCAGTATGTCAGAAACAAGTACGCTCATTGGCTATGGCGGCCGAACGATTGGCCGCGAAGAACTAACACTGGTGCCGACACCGGCGGCGACGGAAACGCACCGACCGGTCCCGCACCACGAAATTGTGCAAGCTCTGGTCGAGACGCTCGGATTTCGCCACATCGGAGTCGTCCACGACGAGTACGCGGTCTCACCAGACGGCATGAAAGTCTTCGGCGTTCTCGATCTCGCAACCGAGATGGAGGGATGCCGCTTCTCCATCGGCTTGCGCAACTCCCATGACAAGAGCATGCGGCTGGCGATGACCTGTGGGTATCGCGTGTTCGTGTGCTCGAACATGGCGTTCGCAGGAGACTTTACGCCCGTGCTCGCAAAACACTCGAAGTCGTTCTCGCTCATTGACTGCATCTCAGTCGGCGTGGACCGAATGCAACGGAACTTCGAGCCGATGCGAAAGCAGGTAGAAGCCTGGCAGAGAAGCGAACTCACCGATGTTACGGCCAAGGTGGTCATCTACGAGGCGTTCGTCGAAGGCAAACTGGAAGCTCCAAAGCACCTCGCCCGCAGCGTGCATGACCTGTACTTCGAGCCCAAGTACGAGGAGTTCAAACCGCGAACAATCTGGAGTCTCTCGAATGCGTTCACGTCGGCATTCAAGGAACTGGACCCCATTCCGCAGTTTAAGGCGACAGCCAAGTTGGGCGAATTCTTGGAAACCCGCTTTTCGCAGTCGTTCTAGGCGGTGGGGCGGTATGGCTGGTACCGTTCTATTTCAACAACTGAGTCTGTGAGCATCCGGAAACATTCAATTTCAAGGATGCAGTATCAAGGACTTGCGAAGGACAACACACCAGACGCTTTTGGGCAGCCTCCGCGATTCTAGATTTGTGAAGACGGAGGGAGCTTGCGGGGGCTGCTCGGGACGCCAGTCACGTGCACCTTCCAATCACGGAAGCACCCGGTAAGCGTCTCACCGGACAAATGTTTTCCGACGCTACCTCCGTTTTGCTGCAGCGGGCGGACTTCTCCGCCGCCTCAGATCTTTCTTCTTCGTTTAGCTATGGCTTCTGAGGATGACCGGGCCCACGCTGACGGCATGCAGCCGTTAATTCAGAGAGTGTCATTGCAATCTTTGGGTGCTCGAACCATCGCATCGACCTCCGGCTCGACTGTCTTTCTCGTGGCATTCTGGCAAGAATCACCGCGACCATGCCGGCAATCAGAATCAGCAGATTGACCTCTAATGCCGGCACATAACTCCCATATTTGTCGAAGAGCTTGCCGCCCACGAACCCCGCAGGGGCGCACACAAGACCTGACAGTAGCATCATCACGCCATTCAACATGGGAACAGCGGAATGGGAATAGTAGTTTCCCGTAATCGTGTTCATGCATACGAAGCTGGATCCAAAACCCATGCCAAACAGCGCAGCAATGCCGAAGGGCGCAAGATATCCCCCAGGCTGCGCCAGCGCCCAAAGCGTAGCGAGCAAGCAAGAACTGAGGCCGAGTGCAAATGCGTAACGCCCGGCGATCATATCGGTCAGCCATCCACCGACCAGCCTCCCGAGCGCATTGCTGATTGTGAACACGGACATGGCCCAGGTCGCGGCCGCTAACGTCATGCCGTTTCCTCGCAAGTAGAGGATCCAGTGAGCGACTAAGAAGAAAATGGGATATTGGCACGCGATCGATCCGACAACGATAAGCCAATATGCGGGGGTCCGGAATGCTTCTCCTGCGGTCCAGACGTGTTGCATCACGCACGGCCGCCCGACAGGCACTGGCGACTCGGCATCGACCTGCATCCCATCAGGTACCTGCCCGAGCACTTCCGGGCTTTCTCTAATGAACCGATGCGCAATCAGGATTGCCGCCACGGACACACAGGCCACCACCGCCCATCCCGATCGAAATCCCGCCGCGCTTTTAGTCACGACTCGACCGATCACAGGCGAGCTGATGAACCCGCCAACACCCGATGCAGTGAGAGCGATCGCCATCGCTCTTCCCCGATAACGCCTGAACCATCGACTGATCGCAGTGGCGAGAGGAACGTTCGTACCGAAGCCCATCCCGGTGCCAATCAGGACTCCATAACCGATCAGATATTGCCAAGGATGGAAGGTTAGAAAAGCGAGCCAAAGGGCCCCGGCGAATATCAATGAGCTGCCAAAGATGAAAGTGGCGCGGACACCACAGCGCTCGATGGAACGGGCGATCGCAAGAGAAGGCAATCCGACGAAAAGGTTCAGCAGCGTAAATCCCAAACCGAAAGTGCTGCGGCTCATCGGGATCTGGCGCAGCATGGCGGAATTGATGACCGCGCCAGCAAAGAAAGGAATGCCCATGTTGCACAGATCGAGCAACCAAAGGACTGAAACCAATTTCCATCCGTAGAAGCCGGGAACGGATATCGATATTACAGATTGGCCGCTCGATTGTGCATTCTTCTCTCCCAACCAAGGTGGCATTCTGTGGTTAGTCATGCTCTGTCGCCGGCACCGAGCGCAGTGATTGTCAGTTAGCGGTTCGAATTTGAAGCCTGCCGCTGAGCAGTAACCATGATCTCGATGTGCGCGTCGGGCACCGCCAACGCATTTACGCCCACGGTCACGCGTGCCGGCCGCGGAGCTTTGAAAACCGAGGCGTAGACTGCATTCATGCGTTTGAACTGGGTCATGTCAGTGAGAAACACTTGCGCGGAAACAACGTCGGAATAGTCCATGCCGACCGCTTTCAGGATGATCCCGATATTGTCGAGGCAGGTTTTGACCTCAGCGTCGAAGTCTTTCGGAATTTCCCGCGTGTGCAGATCTGCCCCGATTTCACCGGAGACATAAAGCGTGTCTCCTACGAGAATTCCCGGACTGAACGGAATGGAGTCACTGCCCTGGTTTCCGAATTCCGGCGGTGAGATCACCTTGCGCTGCTGAGCAGACACAGTTGCCACGCCAGCAACCAGCACGAACAGCATCACCGCTACGGTTCTTGGTTTCATAGGACTCCTCTTCTCATCAGTCGCTACCTCGTTGCCAATGCCGGAGCCGCGACTTCTTTTCCATTCGTCTTGTAGACAATGCCACCTTTCATCACGAATCCAACTCGCTCCAGCTCACTGATGTCCTTCAGGGGGTCTCCCGAGATAGCGATGATGTCGGCAAACTTGCCCGGCTCAATCGAACCGATGTCCTGGGAATCGCCGATCAAGTCAGCAGCATTCACCGTGGCCGCGGCAAGAGCGTCCATCGGCATCATACCGAGACGGACCATCTCGGTAAGTTCTTTCGCCGGCGTGAACCCTCCCCGAAAATTGCCGAAAGAATCGGTGCCCATGGCGATCTTGACTCCAGCTCGATTCGCGTTGGTGAACATCGCCTGGATGACGGGCTCGATGGCTTGGATCTTGGCCACGATATGCGGCGGCAGTTGTTCCGGGTGTTGTTTTGCAGTTTGGAAAAGCGAATACGCTACATAAACGGTGGGCACAAGATAGGTGCCGTGTTCCTTCATCAGTGCGAACGATTCCTGGTCGGCGTAGGTTCCGTGCTCAATGGAATCAATGCCCAATCGAACGCAATTGTCGATTGCAGCTTTGCCGTGTGCATGAGCTGCGACTTTCATTCCGAGGGAGTGCGCAGTGTCGATGACGGCCTTGATCTCATCATTGGTCATCAACTGCAGCTTTGGGTCGTCGCCAAAAGAGCCAACTCCGCCGCTCGGCACGATCTTGATCAGGTCGGTTCCGCTGCGTCGATGTTCCCGCACTGACTTGCGCGCCTGGTCGGGACTGTCAACGATCGACGCGCTCCATTCGGGGCTCGAGATGCCTTGTGCCACGCCATTGGCACTATCGGAATGACCGCCAGTGGGCCCAATAATTTGACCCGCCGCCCAGATCCTTGGGCCGATCACCAGTTCCCGCTCAATCGCTTCTTTCAGGCCGACGTCCACCGTGTCGCGTGCGCCTACGTCGCGAACGCTGGTGAAGCCATTCAGCAGAGTTGTCTTCGCATTTGCAGCCGCATAGAAAGCGGAATCTGCAACGTTTTCCGTGACCAGATCCTGAAAATGACTGCCGGTCCCCAAATGCATGGTTAGGTGCTTATGACAATCAATCAGACCGGGCAGCACGGTGGCGTTGGATAAGTCGATGATCTCGGCATCCTTAGAGGAAACGAAGCCATCCGGGACTGCACTGATCCTGCCCCCTTCTACAACGATCGAGACCCGATCGCGAACCTGCTTATGGGCTGTGTCAATCATCCGCCCGGCATGAATGACGACAGTCTTTTGTTGCCCGAATCCTTGGACGCACCAGATGCCGACCAGAAGAAACAAGAGGAAACGGTTTCGCCACGATCCCCGCTTCATGCCAATGCCTCCAGCAGTTTGTCGATGTCTTTGATATCGTTAAACACAGAAGGTGAGACTCGGATGTAGCGCTGCGAGACGCGAGCATTGACCTTTGCTTTCAGCAGACGTTGCTGTACCGCCTCATAATCCTTCACGGCAAAGCTGACGAGTGCCGAGGTGGACTCCGGAGGTGTAATCGGCGCGAAACCGAGACGCGGCATTTCTTCACGAAGTCGTTTCAACAGCGGTTGGCGGTGCGCGCAGATATTCTCGACTCCGAGTTTGCGAATGTACGGAAGAGACTGCGCCAGCACATGGGCCGTGCCGATTGCAGGGGTTCCGACTTCGAAGTGTCCGGTGGCATTTTTCTCAAGTTCCCAGGTGTAAGGGGCAGGGTTCGGCGGATCTCCGGGGAGAAAATGGGAATCGAGCGCACTCGCTTGGTAGTAGCCGTATTGCGAACGCCGGATCACTCGATCGAGCAACACTTCCTTTACAAAAAGGAAGCCGAGGCCAAAATCGGCCATGAGCCACTTGAAGCTGGAACAGGCACAGAAATCGACGCCGCTGGCGCGAACGTCGATGGGTGTGTTCCCGGCGGCTTGAACAATGTCCGCATAGACATACGCGCCATGGGCGTGAGCCAGATCGCAAACCTCCTTCAAATTGTGCTGGAAACCGTTATCCATGGCGACCAACGATATTTCGATCAGTTTCGTCTTCTTGTCGACGACGCGCTCCAGATCTTTCAGGTCAATCCGCCAGTCGCGCGGCATCACTACACGAAGATCGAGGCCGAATTTTTGCTGAAGGGCCTCCAGATGCAACAGGGCGCCTTCGAAGTGCAATGCATCTGTTACGACATTGTCGGATCTGTAATCGAGATCCAACCCATTCACGACTAGGTTTTCCCCCGTGCTGGTGTTTGGGACATAGCTGATCTCCGATTCCTTCGCGTTGATCAGGGCTGCGAATTCGGCTTTGATGTTGATCAGTTTCTTCGGCTGCGACACGGCTTGCGGTGTCGAGCGGAACTCCGCCCATTCGCGCAGCGCCCCCGCCGCTGCCACCGGCATCGGATGGATGTATGCGGAGTTGATGTATGTCACGCCAGCAGGAATGGCAAAATCCTGTTTCGCCGGCAGAAGAGATGCCGCGCTCGAAGAGGAACTACGCTGCAAATTCGAAGCACCAGCTAGGGGGCGGGCGATTCCGACAGCCGCGAGAGCGCCAAGGCCTGCCAAAACTTCACGCCGGCTGATCATGAATTGGTGTTCATCCATAAGATCCCCCGATCTTCTTTGACGGGCATAAGCCCAATTTCAGGGAGAATTGTGTTCTCGAGTTATAAAAGCACGAACATCATGCGCAAGCATCTGGCGCGCTTTCGTGCCGAGATATGGCATGTGGCCGGACGGGTAGATGCGCATCTCGGTCGCAGCCGTTGGAAAGCCCGCGTGAGCGATCACGTATTCGGCTGAACCAAGCGGCGTGACCAGATCGTAGTATCCGGACCCAATCATCAAGCGCAAATGAGGATTGCGTCGCATGGCTATGCTTAGATCCTCAGCGTAGTTCCTGTCGGCCCCTGCGCCCGGGCCGCGGCCGTAATCCCAATGGAAATTGACGTCGCGAAAAGAGATTGCTTCATACGGCTCGTCAATCGAGACGCCCAGCTCGTCGTGCTGATACATGTTGAAGCTGGCGACAAAACCGGGAACGTACTGTCCCATTGCCGGGTCGTCAGCAACGGGATCTTTGCCGTTCGGCTTGAGCGGGAGCGTGTAGCGTGCGTCGTAGTCGCCGACTTGTTCGCCCCGGTCCCTCAGAAGTTCCTGTTCGAATGCTCCCGCACTGATTCGCAAGTCGTTCTTGCGAATGAAATCCGCAGGGAGACCGGTTAGCGCCGCAAGCCGTGCGGCGATCGCATCACGCTCGGCAGAGGGCAGATTGCTTCCTGCATAGAGCGCTTTGAGATAGGCGTCAGCTGCGAATTTCTTCGCCTCCACCACTTGCGTTTCCGCCGTACAGCCCGCCGCAGCCTTGCCGTGATAACACGCGGTAGCAGCAAATGTCGGCAGAATGTTAACGTACGCCGTGTCTTCGCCGGCCGAACCTTTCAGGTCCAGCGCCTGGCCTAGAAGAATGACGCCATTCAGCGTCATCCCGTCCATGCTTCCGGTTTCCGTGGGTCCGCCCGCGAGCAGGCGCGAAACAACAGCCGCGCGAGTGGTCCCATAGCTCTCTGCCAAGATATATTTTGGCGCGTTCCAGCGACCGTTTTCTCGCACCCAGCGCTCAATAAGATCCACGGTCACTTTTGCGTCCTGCATCGTGCCGTAGAATTCTTCGGGCTTGCCGTCGGGAAGTACACGACTGAATCCGGTGCCGGGCGGATCAATTAATACGATGTCGGCAACGTCAAGCGGACTATCTTCATTATTGGCAATATGAAAAGGTGGTACCGTTTCCGGCTTCACAACATCCGCGAAATCGACCCGGCGCGGGCCGACAAATCCCATGTGCAGCCAGATTGACGATGATCCCGGTCCGCCGTTAAACACGAAAATTACAGGGCGCACTGCGCCTTTCGGGATGTCGGTTCGAATGTAGCTTGTGGTAAATATGCTCGCCGTGCGTTTGCCCGAAGAATCTGTGATGAAGTCTTCAGCGACTACGGCCTTGTAACGCAACTGTTGTCCGCCGAAAGTGCCTTGGTGGTTCGTCTCAAAACGTCGGGGGAGAGCTACGGTCTGCTGGGCTGGCGCAGTGCCTGCCGACTTGACAGCATCTGGCACCGGCGACTGGCCTGTGGCAACTGCGGCAATTAATACGTTCAGCGATATTCCGACGATCAAAAACGCCATCGCGTGTCGCATCACGCCCCCTTCGTCCGTTCTTGCGATAAACTCACGTAGCCAAGGCTAATGGCTAGACCCGACTAGACTCCGAATATCATCGGTGAACTTCTCGGCGCTGCGCTCCACTGTGTAGGCCATGTGTCCGCCTTCATAAAAAGAAAGAGTGGCCCGGCCATCCGGCCAACCTGCCTGCCGCACAGCATACTCCGCAGCCCCAACCGTCGTTTGCGTGTCGTGATAGCCATTGCCGATCAGAACGTGAAAGTGCGGATTTGCTTTCATCACTTTCAGGAGGCGGTCGCTATAGGGCCAATCGGCAAAAGGGCCACTTCCGCCCCATTTCCACTCATCATCCGACTCCGGCCCCGTGAAAATGATGTATTCTTCGGGCCAGTCCACATTCAGGTCCTCGCGAACGTACTCCTGGAAAAGATGTCGGAACGGGGCCGTGCTCCGGTCCGACGGATTGGCGGCGAGACCTTTGCTCGTCATCGGCGCAACATAGCGGCCATCTTCGCGGCCGAGCAGTAGGCCGCGATCTTTGAGCAGTTCGCCCCGATATTCCTCCTTGCTGATTCGGAGGTCGTGCTCACGGTAATAAGCTGCCGGAATTCCGCTCAGGTCCTCGAGCCGTTTCGCTACGCGATCTTTTTCTGCGGGCTCGATGGCACTCCCTGTGAAGAGTGCAGTCAGGTAATCGGTTTGCGCAAAGCGCCATGCTTCCCGTTCAAACTCCTCGAATGTCTTGCCCGAGCGGTCAACCTTTTGGTGATACCAGCCCAGGGCCGCCAACGTCGGCAACGAAACTGCATAACTAATTATGTTCTGCGGCCGCTGGCGATATTCGATGATGTTGATCGCCTGCCCCATGAGCACGACGCCTTGCAGCAGGATTGGCTGAGGCAGTTCAGCAAGTTGGGCTGCAACTTCGGCAGCGCGAATGGTACCGTAACTCTCGCCAAGCAGGTAGGCGGGCGATGACAAACGGCCATGTTGTGTCAGCCACGCGGAGATGAACGCGGTTACTTGCTGTCCATCAGCAGCCACTGAAAAATAGCTCTCCGGCGCGGTTCCCGGCAGCACGCGGCTGTAGCCCGTCGAAGCCGGATCGATGAACACAAGATCACTGACATCGAGCGGCGAATAGGCGTTGTCCACCAACTGAAACGTATTCGGATCAGCCGTCAAGTCGTCGGGCACCGCCACACGCTTCGGCCCCATGACTCCGACGTGCAGCCACAATGACGCGGTGATGGGTCCGCCGTTGAAGACGAACATCACCGGCCGTGCGGCAGCGTCTTTGACGTTATCGGCGGCATAAGCGAAGCTGACCAACCGGGCCGCAGGTTTGCCCTTCGTGTCGGGTACATCCAGGGACTCGACAGTGACCGTGTATCGAACCTGCTTGCCATTGAACGTCCCGGTGTGGTGGGTAATTACCGGTGCATGGGAAACGACCTGCGCTGGCGCAGCCTGCGGCGTGACTGTTTGAGCCCCGGCAACTTGTCCGGCGGCAGGAGACAATGCGAAAACCGCAACCAATGCCGCAGTCAGGCCCGTCATTCTTACTCGTGTCATTGATCCGCCGTTCCCCGACCAGCATGAAGTGGGAGCATGCTTTGTGTGTCGGAATTGGCATCAGCTCTCCGATGTAGCCGCAAGTGTGATTCAAGTCACGACACAAAGGCGCCTCAGAAACTGAGTTTCAATGCGAGTTGCCCGACGCGAGGCGCTACCGAGGTACTCGTGATTTTGCCGAATGCCGGCACCCCGTCGCTGAATGTTGTATCTGGATTCCCGAATTGCGTGCTGTTGAACGCGTTGAAGAATTCGGCCCGGAACTCAAGCGCCATCCGCTCGGTTAGTGCCGTTGTCTTCCTTAAAGAAAGATCAACGTTATGCTGGGAGGGCCCGCGAAGCAGTCCGGGCCTCGTATTGCCAAAGCCTGTACCTCCGTCCGAACTGATGACTGGCGGAGCGGTGAAGCAATTGACGTTGAAATATTGGTTCAGGCGGCTTTTTACAGAACCTCCGAGACTGATACTTCCGTTGCATCCGGGCGCGTTGAGATCAAGATTGGCGAAGTCGCTCGAAGTGCCAAAAAGGTTGTTCGAGTTGGCATTGAAGAATGTGAGTGACGTTCCGGACTGGATAGTCACTACCGCGGATATGGCCCAACCACTGGAAAGTTTTCCCGCAAAGCCGGATCCGTGATTGAAACTGGGCAATTCATAAATAGCGCTCACGATCAAGCGCTGCGGACGGCTGAAATTGGCTTCTCCATAACCTGCATAGAGATTGTTCTGATCTCCGATTGTGCCGCCTCCGAAGGTGCTCCCCACGACGTTCGCTGCCCCGGTTGAGAGCGTCTTCGACCAGGTGTACGCCGCGAGAAATTGCAACCCGTGGCTGAGACTCTTTTTCAGCGTGACCTCGAGTGCGTTGAAGTTCGACCGCCCTTCCGAGCCTTGTTCCTGGAAGCCGGCTGGATCCCAGCCTTGATATGGAACCCTCAGAGCGAGATTCGACAAAGTACTGGTGGTTTCTCCGCGGATGGGATTCGTAGGAGTAGCCAGACCCGCCTGGTTGATGGAGCGCGAGTAAATTAGATGATTGGCATTCGATCCGACATAGCCAATTTGTAGCGCCAAGGTCGGAGTAATTGCAGTTTGCACATTGAAGGCAAGCTCCTGTGTTATCGCAGGACGGATCGTCAGCTGGGTGGCGATGGAGCTCAGATCGGTATCGGGCGTATAGGGATCGAACAACGGGAATTGGTTGAGCTGCGGGATCGGTTCCCGGAAGGGATGCGCCCAGGAGGCGCTGCCATTGAAAGGCGGGAAAAAGACGCCAATCAGCGCCCAAGGCAAGCCGGGGATGGACTGGAACTGGCTGTTGCCGGTCACCGCTGAATAGTAGATGCCATATCCGCCGCGCACTACGACACGGTCACTATTAGGCAGCAAACTGTAAGCAAACCCAACTCGCGGCCCCCAAGTATGGTCTCCGCTCCCGGGTACAAACCCGTTGATTCCGGATTTCACAACGCCGGCAGGAACCGGATACGTCCAATTGGCCGGTACCACGTATCCTGCCAAGCTGCCCGTGGGTGGAGGATTGGGATCAACTAATGCGGGGTTTATGTTTGTTGCTCGACCACTGAGATTGGTGAAGGGTGGCAACCACTCCCAGCGCAAGCCGAGGTTTAGCGTCAACTTGGAGTTAACTCGCCAGTCGTCCTGACCATAGGCCGAAATCTCCCAGGTCCGAGCGTGTCCCGCGAGCACGCCGAGCAATTCGAGTGAGTACAACACATTGCTAAAACCATCTGGTGGAAAGCCGGGTATTCCGGCGGTCCCGTTTTGTGCGCCGTTCATTCCAAGGAGGAAGTCCGGCCAACTGGGGAAGTTGACCTGACCGTAATATTCTTCTCCGCTGTTAACCAGATAAGTCCTCGTGACACCGCCGCCGAAGCGAAGACTATGGCGGCCATGCACCCACGCAAGGTTATCCTCCAGGGTGAAAAGGTTCTGCGCATTAGGGGAATAGATACCAGCATTAAAGTTATCGGAACCCGCGATCGTCACGGAAGGTTTGTTGTCGTTCTGCGCGGAACTGTTCACTCCAATCCCGGAGAAAGTAAACGGCGAATGGGGCGTGCTGAGCGAACTGATCCGGTCATAGCCCAACCGAATCTGGTTGAAAAGGTTTCCCCGGAAGACGTAATTGTCGGTGAGCGAGGCCACCAGGTAGTTCAAGTTATGCGTCGATGGAGCACCCGGCAGATTCCCGCCACCTGCAAATGGATTCGTAGTGTCAGTAAGCGCCGCAAAAAATCGGCCTTGGATCGTGTTTTTCGATGACTGTAGGAAATCGAAATTCCCCATGTATTGGTTCTCGTTGAACGTCGCTGGCACACTCAGCGAGACCAAGTCTGTCGCCGGGTTTGCAGTCGGGAAAAGATATTGTCCGTTGGGCAATTTCTCCTGCAGAAGAGTCAGCGCCACCGGGTTAATATTCGATCCGTCCGCGGCAATGGCTGGTCCGAACCCAGGAGGGCCGAAAATGTATTGGAGTCCCTGCTGCCCTGCAAAAAGCGCCCCGATCGAAGCGGCGGAACGATCATTGGTAGTGAGCGGGGAAAAGAATGTTTGGCGGCCCGATACTCCATTGATCTGACGTATGCCCTGATACGATCCGAAGAAAAGCAATTTGTCCTTGATAATCGGCCCGCCCAGCGTGCCTCCGAACTGGTTTTGCTTCAGTTCCGGGCGTGGCGCGCCGTTCTGATTGAGAAAAAAATCGTTCGCATTGAGCACATCGTTCCGCCAAAATTCGAACACGTTGCCATGGAAAGCGTTCGAGCCCGTTTTCGTGACCAGGTTGACATTCGCGCCGGCACTCCGGCCATATCCTGCATCGTACATTCCCGTCTGGACTTTGAATTCCTGGATGGTATCGGGGTTGGGGATCGGTACGCCGAAACCCGAGGCGTCGTAATCGTTAACGTCCACCCCATCCATTCGAAAATTGATATCGCTCGCACGGGCACCATTGACGTTTTGCCCTTGTCCTTCTGTAATGGGAATCAGCCCTCCGCTTCCATGTCCCAATTCAGTCGCATCGGTCACGCTGGCCACAACCCCGGCCGAAAGGGTCATGATCTGCGTGAAATTGCGGTTCACCAGAGGAAGAGATTCGACCTGCGCCGTGGTCACCACGTCGCCCAACGCGTTCGTACTGGTCTCGACGATAGGCGGCGTTACCTTCACTTCGATCGTCGTTATAGTAGTTCCGACGCTTAAGGGCACGTTAAGAACGCTCGTCTCCGTTACGGTTATGACTACGCCGGATCGCGTGGCGCGGGCGAAGCCGCTCGCTTCAACAGCTACCTGATAGGTCCCGGGGGGGAGGAACGGCACAGCGTAGGCGCCATCGGCACCTGTCTTTACGACTCGCTCCTCGTGGGTTCCCTGATTCGTCACTCGAACATCGGCATTCGACACCACTCTCCCTGACGGATCGGTGACCACTCCCTTCAGCATGCCAGTCGTGGAAGTTTGCGCCCACATTGTCGGGAAGAGGCCCAGAACCGCGAGCGCCAAGAATACGGATAGCAACAAATCCGTCTGCCGTAAGAAAAATCCAATTCTCGTTGAGGACATACGTTCCATGGCGACCTCCGAAGGTGCCCAACACTCAAGAAGTTGACTGCTGTTTAAGTGCGACAGCGCGATAAGGGCGAAATCGTCCCCAGTTGGATACATGCTGCGAACTTGCCCTCGAAACGCGAGCGACTCTATATCAACAAATTGTAGAAGTCAAGCCATAATTTACAAATATATTTGACGCGCCGACCGACTTGGGGTATTGTTGCCAGTCCGGAGTTCCAAAACGCCCCCGTCGCGCTCAGAGCGCTTCGAATCTAATGGCAGGTCTGCGATGTTCAGCCTTGAACAAGAGAGAAACAGGTGATGCCAACGTGACCAATACACCGAGACCCGCGGAACTTCGATCGCCCGGTGACGAGGGTGCCGGGAAGGCCGCGGCGAGAAATCGTCGCCAGTACGTCCAACTCAACCCCCAGGGCCCATTCAGCGATGGCGTCCTCGTAGGGAATACCTTTTATTTATCGGGGCGCATCGGGCTCGATGCTTCGGGCAAGCAAGTGCCAGATGACGTTGAGTCCGAAGCTCGTAACGTTATGAATGGCATTCGGCTTGTTTTGCAGAAGGCCGGCATGCAGATGGACGACCTGGTCTACGTCCAGGTCTTCTGTCCAGACGTCTCGCTATGGGAGCGCTTCAACGCAATTTACTGCTCGTATTTCAACGGCAAATTGCCAGCGCGTGCCTTTGTCGGATCCGGCAAATTGCTTTTCAACGCCCGTTTCGAAGTACAAGCGATTGCGGTACGGGCATTCTGAGGAATCTTTGTCGTGGCGATGACCACAAAATGTGGAATACTACCAATCTGCCGTCCGATGGCGGAACATTGCTTGGCGGCTGCGAGCCCAAATCCGATAAGGAGAATCAGAGTGAAACCAAGTGAGAAAGAATGCCTTCTCAATTTCGTTTCCCGGCTAAGTGATGCATTGGGGCAAACCTTTGGGAAATTCTGCGAAATCGTAGTTCATGATTTTGGTTCTCCTGAGAGCTCCATCATTGCGATCGCCAATGGCAGTCTTACCGGTCGAAAGGTCGGCGACACGCTGGATGCACTCGGATTCCAATTGCTAAAAAAGCATCCTGCGTCGGACCTCCTGAATTACAGTACGAAGACGAAAGACGGTAAGGAGTTACGATCTTCCAGCATCTTCCTACGCGATGAAAAGGGGCAAATCTTTGGAGCACTGTGTGTAAACGTTGATATTTCTGATCTGCGCAAGGCGCAAGGGTGGATCCAGGAGGCTCTAGGCTCAGCCAGCACTGCCATCGACGAGAGATTCGAACACTCAGTGGACGAGGTATTGGAGAACATGATTCAGAATGCCATCGCCAGCATCGGCAAAAAAACGGCCGACATGACTCGCGAAGACAAGGTTGCCATCGTTGCCTACTTGGAGGCCAAGGGCGCGTTTCTCATCCGCTACTCCGTCGAGCGCGTAGCCGAATTGCTCGGTATGACGAAATACACAATCTACAACTACTTGGATGAGATCAGGAAAACGCAGGAAGACGACGAGATCCAAGCAGCAAAGACATCGCGATGAAGAAATCGCCTCTATTCGTCTCCCCCGCGCCCGCTCCCAACGAACCAGTGGAACTGTTCTGAAAGTCAGTGTCGAAATGATTACTTCATCGTCGGCACTTTCGTGCCCGCGGCAATGAAATCATGCAGTTCCTTCGAGGCCCCCGTGCGCCCGTCGTTGTCCTCGTAGACCGAATGTCCCGCGGCAAAAGCAACCATGCGAGTTCGATCGAGCGGTATGCCTGCATGCGTCAACGCGTAACGCTGATACAACACTGAAGCCGCCAGGTCATAGTAGCCGCTCATGAGAAGCAGGCGCGATGCGGGTCTTTCTTTCATAAGTTTTGCGAGATTGGGCGTCGGATTCAAGTTGCGCAGAGTGTCCTCGAGGTTGTGGGACCCTGAATTCCAGTCCCAGGCGAAGTTAACGTCAAGCGTGAGCGAGAGATAGTCGAGGTCAGTCTTCACCCCGACCTCGTTGCGCAGGTAATCGCGCACCCATATGTTCTTGATCACGTTGGAAGCACCCAGGTGGAGTGCCGGGTCATCCGCTGCTTTTGGCCGTCCGGCGACGAGCGGCCCGTCGGGCTTGGGCGCGGCGACCCGTGTGTCGATGCGTCCCACGACTTTTCCTGGCACAAGCTGTTCGAGAAAATCCTGCGTATCGATCCGTAGATTGGCGGCGGCGATGGTCGATGCTGGGAGGCCGATCAGCTTTGCCATGCGCTCCGCCAGTCGATCGCGATCCTGGGCGGAGAGTTTGGATCCCTGCTGCAAGGCAGCGACGTAGTCGCTCTGAGCGAAAGCACGTGTTTCCTCGAAAACCTGCTCCAGGCTGCGACCATCGCCTCCAACCTTGCGGTGCGCGTACGCTGCCGCAGCTATGGATGGCAGAGTGAGCACGAAATGCTGATCATTTCCGGCCTCGCCGGAGAGGTCGGTTCCTGGCGAAATCAGCACTAGCCCGGCCACGTTCAAATCGCTAATGTCTTTCGCCATCTCCGCCAGCCGGTACCCGCCATAACTCTCGCCGACGATGTAGATGGGTGACTTGGTTCGGGCGTTCTCGCGCAGCCAATCGCGAATAAGTGTCTGGACCGCTTTGGAATCTCCTGACGGGCTCCAGTACGCATTCCCGCCTCCCTGTCTCAGTTCGCGACTAAAACCGGTTCCGACCGGATCGATCATGACCAGGTCCGACACGTCAAGCAACGTTTGCGGGTTATCGACAAGAGTTCGCGTTCCCTTTGCATCTGGGTTGGTCAAGCGGCGAGGCCCAAGAATGCCGAAATGCAGTGGAGAACTGGACGCGCCCGGCCCTCCATTAAAAGCGAACAGCACCGGTCGCTGCGCGCGGTCGTGCACGTCTTCGCGCACGTAGCTCGTCGCCGACATTGTTGCTTGCGGAACACCGGCCGGATCTTTCAATACTATCGACGACCACGTTGCGACATACGGAATCGCGATATCTCCAAGGTGAAGCACGTGACGCGAAGAAGCCGATGGGATAGGCTGTGGCCAGAGCGCAGAAGAATCGACGGCGGTAATCGCACTGCCTGCGTACGTGTGTGTCGCAGGCGGACTTGTTTGCTGCGTGTGTAGCGCTGGTGCACCCGCCAGTACCAATGCCAAGACCGAACCAGTGGTCAGAAATGCGAACAATCGCATTGATTCTTTCCGCTCGCGCTTCGCCGTGAAGTTCGCATGTTTAATCATTGTTTTTCCTGAAACTGAGGCCCTCCTGCGTACCAACAAAACGTCGGAATCAAGGAGCGTAGTCCTGTCCTATCTATTCGCCTCGATCAGCGTCTTGACATCGCGGCTGAACTCGGCGCGCGTCGACGCATCCCTGTACATGGCATGTCCGCCGACATAGCACTTGAACGTAATCGACTCCCGCAACTTCTGCGGAAGTTGGCGCTCGATTTCGTCGCCGACGGCGCAAGGCATGAAGGAATCGTACATCCCCCCTGCAACCAGCACCTTCATGCGCGGATTGAGCGCCAGGGCTTCCTCGGTTCCCGGCAACGGCGGGCCGAGACGTGGCGGGCCCTCTCCACGCTTGCTCGCCTCTTCGATGGCCGCCTTCAATTCTTCGGGCGTGACCTTGGCGGTGGCATAGTTCCAGCGTTCGTTCACCGGTTCGGGGTAAGTTCCGCTCGGCGCGAAACCCTGCTCGATTCCTTCTAACCCAATGTAAGGCAGGCTGGTGTGATAGCCCAGTTCGTGACGAAAATAGTGAAGGATGACGGGAGCATCGTCGTTTCCCGGTGCAGTAGTGCGGCGCATATCGAAGATGTACGGTTCCTTGTTTTCGTCCTTCAACAGTCCAGTTCGAAACTGGCGCGGGGTAATCGTAAGGGTCTTGCGATCGATCTGCTCTTTTGCCAGACCGGTGAAGCGCGCGAGCTGCGCAATGATCGAGTCTCTCTCCGCGTCCGATAATTTGTCGAGTCCTCCCAGAACTGGAGCAAAACTTTCTCGCGCCCACTTTTCGGCCGCCTGGCGCACCTCTGCCCGATCGTTCCCCGAGTCGGGCGCCGTTTTGCGGTAGTAAAGAGCAGTGCTGGCCATGTCGACAATTTGCAGCGCGGAACGCAATTCGGGAGAGACGTATTCCTTATTCAGCCCCCACCCCCCTGAAATCAGAACTAGCCCATTGACGGTGATGCCACGCTTCTCCAGCGCATAACCCACATGGGCCGCGCGCCCTGCACCCCAACTCTCGCCGGCGAGAAATACAGGCGCCTCCTCTGCGCCATGCAGCAAGCGCCACGCGCGAATGAACTCGGTCACCGACTCGACATCGCCGACCGCGCCATAGAATTCGGCACTGTACTCCCCCTTCACCGGCCGGCTGAAACCGGTGCCGATCGGGTCAACCAACACGAGATCAGTCGCGGGCAGCCAGCTGTCAGGATTGTCGACGAGGTGTCCACCCTCGACCAGCTTCGGGCCGACCATGGAGAAGTGCAACAAAGAAGAATCAGCGCCCGGCCCGCCATTCCATACGAATGTGACCGGTCGAGGCCCGCTCGATGACGGCATTCGATAGGCGGTGTAAAACATGTATCCATGAGGCTCACCGGTCTCAACGTCGCAGATCGCGATCCGGCCAGCTTCCGCCGTGTACTGCAGCAGCTTGCCACCGATTTGCGCCTGATGTTGGGTCACAACCGGCGCCTCTTCGTCGCGAGCGGTTGTGGGCAGAGGGAAAAAGGCGAGAACGGTCACGCAAGCGACGGTGATCAGATTCGCACGGCAACGTTCCCTCCAGTTCACTAATTTCATTTCTCGCTCTCCTCGAAAGAGCAGGTTCTGAACTGCATCAACAGCCTCATGCGCTGGCGCATATGCGGGCTGACCATATCCAAAGACTGCCGCAGAGTCAACTAATTGTAAAACTACGCCTTGGCTGTGTTAAAGTTTTGTTGATTTCTGATCTCAGAACGGGTCTCGGAAGAGGAAATGTGCGAGCGCTGTTTATGAGCACCAGCCTTCGGTCCTTGACCGCGTTCTTGTCATTCCTTGTTGTTTCATTGGCGGCAACGGCCGTTGCCTCTCCCTCTACTCCCCTTACGATTACTCTGCGGCCAGCTGCCGCTGACTCCGCGCAGCGTGTTCCATACGTTGAGGTCTTTTTCACCTACGCAACTCCGCCAATCGCCGCAGGCCAGCCGTTTCTGAAAATGCCGCTGGTCACTTCCAATGTCGAGACCGTCGCCAGGACCATCCAGGCTCTTTCCGTGAACGATGCGAGCGGGCCAGTTCCCGTGACCGTCAAGGATGATCCCGAAGGCGGCGAGGTTACGTATCGTCACTGGGTTTCTTCCCGCGCTACCAGAGGCACTCTAACCGTTGAATACCGCGCCCCCGTTTCAAACGTCGCCGCTCCGCGGGGCGCTGCCCCGCCGCTAGAACTCCGGTCGGATAGCGGCGCATTTTCGGGCGCCGGCGAAACTTTTCTGCTTCTACCCGAGGCAGATTCATCGCAGATAACCTTCCAGCCAATCAATATTCGGTGGAATCTCAGGGACATGGGCGCGGGAGCAGTGGCAATCTCCAGCTTTGGGAAGGGCGATGTCACCACGTCTGGTTCGAAGGACCTCTATTCGTTGCAATCCTGTTTTTTCATGGCAGGCAAGGTGGAGCTTTATCCCCAAACTCCTCCCGCGACCGGATTCTTTTCAGCCTGGCATGGAAGCGCGCCCTTCGATCTGCGTGAGTTGATGATCTCTGAGGAGAAACTCTACGCTTTCTACGGCAAATTCTTCAAACGACCGGCGACGGCTCCGTATGGCGTCTTCCTGCGTGCGAATCCCGTGAATGCGGGCGGCGGCGTGGAGCTTGCGGGTTCTTTCGTGGCGACTTTTGGGCCGAAGACAGAGCTCGATGACCTGAAAATTACCCTTGCGCACGAGATGCTGCATACGTTTGTGGGTACACTCGACAAGCCCGCCGGATTGTTGAGCTCCTGGTTCTCGGAAGGGATGGCCGTTTACTACGCTCGGCTGTTGGCGCTGCGTGCCGGCCAGATAACTCCCGCCCAGTTTCTGAAAGATCTGAATACGACAGCGGGACGCTATTACACTGACGCTCTGATCGCAACGCCAAACGACGAAATTCCCGCACACTTCTGGGCTGATACCCGAATTCGCGTGTTGCCCTACGACAGGGGATCGATGTATTTCGCAGTTGTCGACGGCGAAGTGCGCGCTGCTTCCGGTGGAAAGCGCTCGCTCGACTATTTGCTCCTCGCCGTGCTCGAACGCCGACGGCAGAAACTGCCAGTTGACGAGGACGCGTGGGTTAAGCAGGTAACGAAAGACTTGGGGGAAAAAGGAAAAACAGAGTTTGAGGCGATGCTGTCGGGCGCAATCCAGCTTCCAGCGGCTGACGGCTTCGGCCCATGCTTCACCCGCACGACGAAAATGCTGCGGCGATATGAGCTTGGATTCGAACCGAAGGTATTGACCGAGCCCAAACGGATCATCCGCGGCCTGCTCCCCGGTTCAGCCGCCGAGCGCGCCGGCATTCGAAATGGAGACGAAATCACCCAACCGGTGCCTCAGGACGCTATACAAGCTGATCAAGATGGGGTCCTGACGCTCAAATTGCTGCGCGAGGGCAAGCCGCTTGAGATCAGTTACATTCCCCGCGGCGAGACGGTCGAAGCCTACCAATGGATCGAAGTCGGGAATGTGCCGGACAGTGCCTGCGTCTACTGAGGCCAGATCAACCTTCCCCTGTTCTTAGGAATACATGGTTTATCTTTAGAGTCTCGAAAGAGCCAACCGCACCTCCCGAATCTTGCTCGTCAGAAAGCGACCTGGCTCCTTGGATTTCGCGCTCAATTACGAACTGCGCCATTGTTGCGTAGTGTAAACCAACTTTCGGCGAGGCTGGTCATGTCTGCACAGCGAGAAGCGGAGCTGAAACAATGCTATCGACACGCAACCGGACTCCATCGACGTGGTGTGGTTCGCATCTGAGATTGTGACGACCGTGAAACTGCTCCAGGAATGAGCGGAGTTCAGTCTCCTCGATGCGAGATATATTCACGTTGTCTCGGGCGTGTTTACGCC
>JBAVUO010000009.1:0-27935 GCA_049696815.1 Terriglobales bacterium
CAGGAAGGGCCGCTCGACAAGTCCCAGCCCAAGGACATCACGCCCGAAGAAATCATCAAGCGCTTCGCCGCCAAGGAAAAAGAATTCAAAGAGGCGCGCGATCAGTACACCTACCGGCAGACCGTCAAGGTCCAAACGCTCGACGGAGACACAGTGAGCGGAGAGTACTCCGAAGTTTTTGACGTTCTCTTCGACGACAAGGCGAAGCGGCTGGAGAACGTGGTGTTCGCGCCCCAATCCACCCTCGAGAACGGCGGCATCTCGATGACCAAGGAAGATTTCGACGATATCCGCAACCGGCTCCCCTTCGTGCTCACCAGCGACGAAGTTGGCGAATACGACGTCCTTTATGTGGGCCAGCAACAGCAGGACGAGCTCCACACCTACGTTTTCGACATTGCCCCCAAAACGATCGAAAAGAATAAACGCTACTTCCAGGGGCGCGTCTGGGTGGATGACCACGACTTCCAGATTGTGAAAACCTTCGGCAAGACGGTTCCCGACATTCGCAAGCCCAAGAAAGGCGAAGAGAATCTCTTTCCCAGGTTCACCACCTGGCGCGAACAGATCGACGGCAAGTACTGGTTCCCTACCTATACCAAGGCCGACGACACACTTCATTTTTCCCTACAGAATGTGCACATTCGGGAGATTGTGAAGTACGAAAACTACCAGCGCTTCGGGTCAAAGGTGAGGATCACCTACGAAGGCAAAGAAGTAGAGAAGGGCGGCAAGAAGCCGGAGGACCAGAAACCGCCCGACCAGAAACCGCAGTAGTCAGTAGTCAGTAGTCAGTAGCCGGTAGGCAGTAGCCGGGTAACCAGTAGTCAGTTGTGTGTGGAACTTTTCATAGACAGTTCTTTGAAGGGGCGCGGCTTCAGCCGCGCCGCCAAGACCCGCCAAGAATGCGGGCTTTAGCCCCTCAGGGTCGCTCTTCTCTGACTACTGACTACTGACTCCTGGCTACCGACTACTGCTTTCCAGCGGCGCCAGCAGCATGATGCACTCCGAGGCCGTGCATGACAGCGTGCCCCGGTGAACGATCTTGATCGACGACACATCCGGAAATTTCACCGGATACACCGCCTTCATCAGCGCTTCATCCGCAGCCCGCAGGCTTTCGTCTCCGCTGACGAACTGCGCCCGCTCGGGCTTATTGGACCCGTCAAACACCAAGTTGAACTGCGCCGACGCTCCGCTCTTCCCGATAGCCGGCAGCTTGACCGAGCGTGCCTGCCGCAAATCCGCAGCGGCCTGGGCAAGTTCCTGCTGTGCGGCGGCGGGACTCGGGGACAACTTCAGCAGCTCCGCATTCGACTTCTGCGTCTCCGCGCCGCCCGCGGCTACGGCCAGAGCGAACATGTGCCGAGCTTTGTCATGCTGCGATTCCGCTTCATAAAGACGGGCCAGCCGGTTGGCTACCGTGCCCGACCGGCTCAAAAGCCACGAGGACTCCAGGAACTGCATCGCCGCCATGTTCTCCTGCCGTAAGAAACTCGCCCACCCGATGCGGGCCCAGGCCAGCGCCACGAAACGCAGGGCGGAAAAAACCGATGCATTGAGCTGATCGTAATCGCCGGAATCGAAGTGGTCGCCGATATCGTCGAGGGTGCGGCGCGCGTCCTGCGACGACTGGTTGGGATCGGCGTCATCGCGCAGAGCGGCGCTGAACATGTCATCGGCGGAAGAAGCCACTTCGCTCCCGGTCAGGCCTTTGGTCAGAGCGCGCGCTTTCTCGGCGTCGCCGGTGCGGGTGTAAACCTGGGCAAGAGCCAGCTTGACCTCGGCGTCGTCAGGCGAAATCCTGGCCGCGGCCTCCAGTTCGGAGCGCGCTTCAGCGTCGCGCTTCAGCGAGGCCAGCAGCAGCCCCAAACTCTTGTGGGCGGAAGGATCCAGCGGCAGGATCTCCAGGTGTTTGCGGTAGGCGGCGATGGCCTCCTCGTTCTTTCCTGACTGCTGCAGTTCTTCCGCAAGCTCCCGGTGCGCCTTCTGACTGTAGGGATCGATTTCAATCTGCTTCTGGAAGGCCTTGATGGCTTCTTCGTGGTTGTTAAGGCCGGCGTAGGCGCGGCCCAACGAGTCCCAGGCTTCCTCGTGCTTCGGGTCCTGGTCCACCACGCGCTTGAAAAGTTCCGCGGCCGTCTTGAAGTCCCGGCGCTGCAGCGCGCCGTTTCCTGCCTTCATCAGGTCTTCGGGCTTGTCGCCGGCTTTGGCGGCAGCGGCCGCTTCGGCGGCATGGGAAGGGGGACTGATCACGCAGGTCATGTTCTGGATGGCATCCTGCCGCAGCACGCTGCGCATCGATTCGAGGTCCGACTTGCGGGAGGCGGGCAGTTCGTTGACTTTCAGGACCAGGTGGCGCTCGGCCTGGAGCACATTCTTCGTGAGGACGTAAGTGGAGGAATACTCGCCATAATCGCGCGAGATCCGCACCGGCAACGGCGGTTGCACGTCGTAGTTCGGAGCAAACTCGAGGCGGGCGCGATAGGTTAGGTCCACGGCGGGGCCGATATCGATCGGTTCCGAAGGCTTGTGGTTTCTGGTATCGCCTCCGACGCCGACGGCCGGCAGCGGCACGGCCTGGTTGGCGCGCCCGGGCACGACGAAATATCCTGCTTGATGAATGCGGTAGTGCAGGTGGAAAGGCTTGGACGTGTCCTCGAGCGAGCTGATCGAGATCTCCGACACATCGCCCGGCAGCGCGAACGCCCGGGAAACATACTCCACCACGCGTTGCCAGTCGGGCTGCGCAATCTGGCGGAAGTTCATGCGCAAAGGCAGGTCGCTGTCGCCGGTTGCAGTCAGATCGACGGTGGCGTCGAGCGCTCCGGTCTCGCTGAACTTACCCTCTACCACAAACGACTTCGTGTTCTTCACCGGGACATCGGCGGGTGTGCGGTACAGCCCGGCGTTGCTGTCTTCGGCTGCCAGCAGCGCTTGTTTATTGCGCAGCTGGTACATGATGAGGCCGAAGGGAGCCACCTCGGCGGTGCTGTCGAGCCAAGTGAAATCCTTGCCCAGGCGCGCCGCCGTGATCACATGATCGAACTGGGCCGGCGACGGCACTTCGTTGTCGAGCTTGAGTTCGTGGTGAATGAGCACGGGATAGCTCTGGATTCCCACGGCACTGAGCAGCGCCGCCAGCAGCGTGTGCTTGTCCTTGCAGTCGCCGTAGCCATTCTGGAGGACCTCGACCGAGGTATGCGGCTGGTAGCGGCCGATGCCGAGAGAGATGCTGACGTAGCGGATATTACGCCCTACGAAATCATAAAGGCGCTGCGCTTTCTCGACTGGAGTGGTAGCGCCCTTCGTGAGTTCGTTGGCCTTCTTCTTGATCTCGTCATTCACCACGACCTGCTTGCCCTGGAGCTTCGCGTACCAGTGCGCCAATTGCTGCCAGTCGGTGAAAGTTGTCAGCTGAACGTCGATGGTGAACTCATCGCGCTCCGAGACCAGCGAATCCCTTTTCGGCTTGCGGTCGGGGACAATATCGCGGACCACCCAGGTGTAAATGCGCCGGTCGGCGGTCTCGCGCGTATCGTAGTGCCGTTCCGGGCTCTTCAGGTGCACGGCCCGCGACTTGGGAATGTCGATCTCAAGCCGGTCTTCGTTTACGGCAACATTCTTCGGGAAGTTGTATTCGTACCAGAACTCGCCCGGAACCATGGCGCTGGTGATGTGCGTGGTGGTCTGGTATTCGAGTACGTCTCCGGGGCGCAATCCGGCAACGCTGACGTGCTTTTCGCGGTAATCGCTGTACATGGGCGCGGCCTTGAGGACTTCCGGCGCAAAGTCCTGCAAGGAAGCAGCGGGCGTGGTGACGGTTTCTCCGCTGGATTTGCGCACCCGGACATAATCCACCGTCAGCGTTTCCGACGCGGAGTTGTAACCGAAAACCAACTGCCCGAATTGCTGCACGGCAGCTTCGCTCTGCACCCGGATCACGGCGCTGGTTACACGTTCGCCGGTGCCGTCGGTCTCGTAGCGAATCCGGTTGGAAATCTGGTCGAAGACCACCGCTTCCTGCGAGGTATCAGCCTTCGGGACGGCCGGCGGGCCCTCTTGCGCGAGCGAAAAGCCGGCAAGGATCAGACCGAACAGAACGACAAAGCGCCGATGACACATCGCGGTAAGACCTCTGCGTGGTCGTGAAATTCTAGAGATGAGGAAAGCGGAATTTTACACTGCGCCGGATGCTGCCGAGAACCAGCAAATACCAACCTCGTGCCCGATGGCTGACGGCTGATGGCTCCCGGCTCAGTAAAACAAGTACTTCCTCCACTTGTCGTCCGAACGCCCCATCAAGCGCATGATGTGGCGGGAGGTGTGGAGGTTGAAGGAGCGGGGCTCGCGTAGCAATTGCATGCCGGCTTCGTGGGGAAGCTGGTTGCCCTTCCGCCGGTTGCAGGGATGGCAGCAGGCGACCAGGTTCTCCCAGGTGGAGAGACCGCCGCGGGAGCGCGGGACGACATGGTCGAGCGTGAGCTCGCCCGAAGGCAGAGTCGTACCGCAATACTGGCAGGTGCTGCGGTCGCGCAGCAGGATGTTCTTGCGCGAGAGAGCGCGCGACTGGTGTGGAATCCGGCGGTACTCCAGCAGCCGGATCACCGAAGGCACTCTCATCGCCACCCGCGCCGCGTGCAAGAAGTGTCCGTTCTCTTCCTCGGTCATGGCAATGCCCTTGAGGACCAGTACGATGGCACGGCGGGCGGCGCACACGTTGATCGGCTCGTAGGAGGCGTTCAGCACCAGCACCGGCGCGTGCAGCGCGTACCCATCACCATATTGGTGCGGGCCGGGGGTGAGCATGGAGACCGGAAGGGGCGCCCGGCTGCTGCCACCGAAATTGTGCGCTCGCAAAGACATAAATCTCTAACCGTGAGCCGCCACCACGCGGCGCACTCCGCTCTCCTCCTCCTCCGGCAAATCCTCTGGCATGGCGAACACCTCGGCGATCTTCAAGGTGCGCGCAACCGTCGCCACCCACACGCCGGCGGCTCCGGCCCGGCGCAGCACGCGGGCGCACTCGGAGACCGTTGTGCCCGTGGTGAACACGTCGTCCACCAGCACAACCTGGCGGCCTGCCATCCCCGGGTTCGGGACCGCGAAGGCGCCGCGCAGGTTCTCTCGTCTTTGATGCCCGGTTAAGCCGATTTGCGACACCGTTTCGCGGCGCCGTTCCAACACTCTCGCGCAGAGTTGGAACCGCTGCGGGCGCGCCAGCTGCTTCAACGCAAGGTGGGCGATCAGCTCCGATTGATTGAATCCGCGCTGGGCCTGCTTGCGCGCATACAAAGGGACGGGGACGACCGCGATCATGCCTTCCGGGATGCCAGCCTCGAGCTTCTCGATCACCTCAGCCAGTGTGCGCCCCAGGACACCCGCCGCGGGACGAACCTGCCGGTATTTCAGCAGATGGATCAGGTCGCGCAAACCGCCGTCGTAACTGCCATAGGCAAGGGCCTTCTGGAATGGCGGCTGGACGCGTTGGCATACCCCGCAGAGCGCATCGCCGCGTTCCACAAAGGCGGGGGAGAAGAGCGCTTCCCCGCAAATGCTGCAGAACTCGCCCGCCAGGGGCCGCAACGAGTCGAGACAGCTCTCACAAACCGGGAGGCGCGAAATCTGAATCAGAGGGGAACCGCAAATGCGGCAGTCGGCGGGAAAGAGCGTGAAAAACAGGCTGGCAACAGCTTGCCTTGACCACCCGGCGAGTACGTTACCCGCCGCATGGCTCTGGGTCGCCCGTATTCGAAACCCAGTACTGCTGAAGACAGCCTCCCGCAACCCGGCAAGTAGTGGGGTCTCCCGCCGGGCGTCAAAGCTCAGTATAGACGCGGTCCAAGGGCTTATGCAACGCGGGTCCCGGCGCTGGATTCGTCAGAAGGTCGGCCCGGGGGGTGCGGCACCGCCGACGGAGCCCGATCCAGCACCGCCACCGACTTGAAGACGTAGCTGCGGTGATAGCAGTGCACACAGCGCGCCGGTTGCAGCATCAGAAGGGGAAGAAGGCGTTTTTCCACGAACCCACGGGGACGGGACCGATACGCTTCATGCCCGCCACACCCGCGACAGAGGAACGCGCGGGAAAGACGGGACTTCAAGGGGGCTAGGGGAGACACAGCATACCTCCTGGCCAGAGTCTCTATTGTAACCCGGGGGCAGCGCCAAAGTTATGGACGAGGGCCGTTCTTGACTCCCTGTCGGCCTGTCTCCACAGAGGCCGCACTTGTAAACCTGCCTTTCCGCATGGTAACGTGCGCCGTTCTGTTAGTGTGAGCCGGCAATGAAATTCCCAGTAGTCACGAGGACCTTATGAGCACTCCCGCGGTGAATGCCACTGGAAGCCCCCGCAAGCACCGTCCCTATGTTCCGGAAACCATGGAAATGAAGGAATTTACCTTCCGGGCCGTGTTGATCGGCCTGTTCCTCACCGCCATCCTCGGATCGGCCAACGCCTACCTCGGTCTAAGAGCCGGAATGACGATCGCGGCGACCTATCCCGCGGCGGTCATCGGCATGGCACTGCTGCGGCTGTTGAAAGGCTCTCTGCTCGAAGAGAACATCGCCCGAACCGTCGGCTCGATCGGTGAGTCGGTAGCGGCAGGCGCGGTGTTCACAATTCCCGCCTTCGTCATAGCGGGATTGTGGCCGGGGCTGACGGCTGACAAGTACTGGAAGTCTGTGGCCCTGATGGTGATCGGCGGCACGCTGGGAATCCTGTTCGTAACCCTGTTACGCCGGGTCATGGTGGAAGATCCGGATCTTCCCTTCCCCGAGTCGGTCGCCGCCTCCGAGATCCACAAAGCCGGACAGCAGGGCTCGAAAGCTGCCAAGATTCTTTTCGCGAACATGGGCTTCGGCGCGTTCATGTACCTGCTGGGAGCGGTCAATGTCTTCAACCCCAGCAACACTTTCCCCCAGAAGATCAGCGACTTGGGGAAGAAGTTGCTGCTGCGCACCAGCACGAATCCCAACGTGGCCACGACGGTTACCGGTGGCGCCACGCTGTTGACGGCGCCCGACATCAGCCCGGCCTATCTGGGCGTCGGATATATCATCGGGCCGCGGCTTGCCGCCCTGAACTTCGCGGGCGGCGTGCTGGCCTGGGGCCTGCTGGTTCCGCTGCTAACCTTCACCATCGGCCCCTACATCCAGGCCGCGCAACCGGCAGGTCAGGCGATTTCCTGGAGCTTGCTCTCCGGCGCCATCTACTTCTCCATCGTGCGGCCGATAGCCGTCGGCGGGATGTTGGTCGGCGCGACCTACACGCTTTTCAAGATGCGGAAGCAGTTAGCGCTCGGCATGGGCCGTGCCGTTTCTGATTTGAAGAAATCCGCAGCGGCGCACACCGCCACCAATCGCACCGAGCGGGATTTGCCTGCCAAGATTATCTTCGCAGGAGTGGCGGTCGTATTCGTCGCCATGATCCTGCTCTATCACTATTTCATCAGTGGCGCCGGAAACCTCTCCAGTTCGAAGGTGATGTCGGGCGCGCTGGTCGCGGCCGGCGTAATGGTGGTCATCGGGTTCTTCTTCGCGGCGGTTTCCGGCAACCTGGTCGGGATGATCGGCTCGTCGAATAATCCGGTCTCGGGCCTGACCCTGTGCACGCTGGTGATTGCGGCGCTGCTCATGGTTGCCCTGGGAGTTTCCGGCACCGGCGGCGTCGCAGCCGTGCTCGGCGTGGCGGCCGTAGTGTGCGTGTCATCGGCGGTAGCGGGCGAAATGCTGCAGGATTTAAAAGTCGGCCACATCCTGGGCGGCACGCCCTCGAAGATGCAGATCGGCGACTTGTTCGGGATCGTGGTCGCCTCGCTGGTCTTGTTCTTCCCGCTGGCGGTTCTCGACAAAGCGTACCACTTCGGCAGTCCGGCCCTCCCGGCGCCACAGGCGGGACTCATGGCCATGCTGTCCAAGGGCATCGTGGGCGGCGACATGGCGTGGCCGCTGGTGGTCGTCGGCATCCTGCTGGGGCTGGCGATGATCATGATCGAAGTGAAGAGCGTGATGCTGTTTGCCGTCGGCATGTATCTGCCGTTGGGAACGACCTTCGCCATCTTTGTCGGCGGCGTGATTCGCTGGATCACTGACACGCTGCGCGACCGTCGCGGCCTCAACGATGCCCAGAAGGCGCGCGTGGAGAACGCCGGCGTACTGACGGCGTCCGGCATGATCGCCGGCGAAGCACTTTGCGGGCTGGTCATTGCCGCACTGGTCGGCTCCGGCCACGACGTGGCGCTGTTCAAATGGACGCCGTCGTTCTTTCTGGCGCTCGGTGCGCTCGCCGTGCTCGCCCTGGTCATGATCCGCGTTCCGCTGGCTAATGCCGGACGTCCCGAGGATCCCGCGCCGCCGACCGCCATCATGTGAGGTCAGAGGTTAGAGGTCAGATTGCAGAGGTGGGAGCAGTTCTCAGTTCCCGGTCCTCAGTTGTCAGCGAGAACCATCGGCTGCCATAGATCTCGGGCGCTTGGAAGCCTACTACTGCCTTCTTACTTCTTGGTTTTTGCATTCCTCCATGTTCCTCTATGTTCCCTGTGGTTAGAATCACTTCAGTGTCCATTACGGAAAACATTGCGCGCGTGCAAGAGCGGATAGCGGCTGCCGCGCGCCGCGCCGAGCGCCATCCCGACGAAATCGCGCTGATGGCAGTGAGCAAGACATTCCCCGTCGAACGCATCCGCGAAGCTTACGCGGCTGGGCTGCGCGTTTTCGGCGAGAACCGGGTCCAGGAGTTCGAGGAAAAAGCTGGTGCCTTGCGCGATCTGGAAGGGGCCGAGTGGCACCTGATTGGACATCTGCAAACGAACAAGGCCGCCAAGGCGGCGGAATTTTTCAGCGCGGTGGATTCGGTAGACTCAGTTCGGCTCGCGGAAAAGCTGAACGCGGCGGCGGAAAGGGCGAGAAGAACTTTATCCATTCTGATCGAGATCAACGTGGGCGGTGAGCAGGCCAAGAGCGGAGTCGCGCCGGAAGCGGCGGAATTGGAGCAGATTCTGCTCGGAGCGCCGCAGTGGAGGAGTCTGCACATCTGCGGACTGATGACCGTACCGCCCTACACAGAAAACCCCGAAGGCGCGCGGGCTTACTTTCGGCAGCTGCGCGAGATCCGCGACCGGATCGCAGCCCGGCATCTGCCCGCCGTCTCAACGAATGTGCTCTCGATGGGCATGTCGCACGACTTCGAAGTCGCGATCGAAGAGGGCTCAACGTGCGTCCGCGTGGGCACCGCAATTTTCGGGGAACGAGCAAAACCATAACCACAGGGGACACAGAGGAACACAGAGAACAGCCTAAGACAAGGTTTCCTCTGTGCACCTCTGTGCCCCCTGTGGTAAAGCCTTTCTATGGTCGTCATCCACGATTCGCCCTCCGGCGCCACCTTCGCCGTCAAGGTCCACCCCCGCGCCAAGAAGAATGCCATCACCGGCGAGGTCGGCGACGCCCTGAAACTCGCGCTCACCGCCCCTCCGGTCGATGGCAAAGCCAACGAAGCCTGCATTGATTTTTTCGCAAAACTTTTGAAGGTACCGCGTTCCTCCGTTACTATTGCCTCCGGCCAGAGCAGCCGGAACAAGGTGATTCGCGTGGCGGGCGTGACAGCCCAGCAAGTGCGAGACCGGCTAGGCAGTTGATCGCGGGCGAGGGCGCCCGCGCCACACGACCGATCAGGAGTCACTCTTGAGCTTTTCCGAACGCTTACAGGAAATTCGTACCGGGTTTGAGCGGCCCTTCTGGGTCGCGAACATCACCGAGATCTTCGAGCGCCTTTCCTACTACGGGGCGTTTGCTTCGCTTGCCCTGTACCTGCAGGAAAAACTGAATTTCTCCACCGAGCAAACCGGGACGCTGACCGGCTTGTTCGGCGGCATGGTATGGTTTCTGGCTATTTTTGGCGGGGCCGCCGCTGACCGCCTGGGCTTCCGCCGTGCTCTTTCGATGGCGTACCTCATCCTGGCCGCCGCGTATTTCCTGATCGGCTCGATCGGCGCGCCCTGGCTGGCGCCAGTGCGCAATGCCGTGCCGCTTGGGTTGTTCGTGGGTGTCATTCTCATCCTTCCCGCGCTCGGCATCTCGCTGGTGAAGCCCTGCGTGGTCGGCACCACGGCCGGGGCTTCCAAGGAGAACGTCCGCTCCATCGGCTATTCGATTTACTACACGATGGTCAATATCGGGGGAGCCGCGGGGCCTTATTTTGCTTCCTGGGCGCATCGCCATCTGGGCGTCGAGAATGTGTACCGCGTGGCCGCGCTCAGCGTCTTCGCCATGTTCTTTGTGGTCCTGTTCTTCTTCCGCGAACCGCGCAAGCCCGGGGATGCGCCCCCACCCTCGGTCGCGACCGTCGCGCGCAACTTCTGCGTGGTGGTGGGCAATTACCGGCTGGTCTTGCCCGTACTGATCATCGCCATTCTGCTGCGCATCGCAGTAGCGCTCTATTCTTTCAGCGTGCCCTGGTGGATCTGGGGCGGGCTGCTCGTCCTCGTGCTCGCCGGCATCAGCCGCTTCATGTGGTTCCTGGTGCTCTTCACCGGCTACTGGGTCGTGTTCTGGCAGCAGTACATCAGTTTGCCCGGCTATATTCACGGGTACATTAACTCCAGCGCCGACGTCGAGATGATTCTGGTGACCGACGGGCTGACCGTGATCTGTCTTACGGTCGCGGTGAATCTGCTGACGCGCAAGATACCGGCGCTTCAAGCCGTGATCCTGGGCACGCTGATCACGTCCCTGGCGTGGGTGATCCTTGCCCTCCGGCCGACGATCTGGGGCGCGGTCCTCTCGCTGTTTGTCCTGGCGCTAGGCGAGATCACGCAATCGCCGCGATACTACGAATACATTTCGCGGCTTGCGCCTCCAGGCCAGCAGGGCACTTACATGGGCTTTGCGTTCCTGCCCATCGGGATTGGATCTCTGATCGGCGGCTGGTTCGGCGGGATGCTGATCCACCATTTCGGAGAAGTCGCACACCAGCCGGCGCGGATCTGGTGGAGCATCACCGCCGTGGGTGTGGTGACGGCGGCCCTGCTGTGGATTTATGACAAAACCGTAAGAACTGGAAATACCGCCCCGGCAAAGTAAGGTTTTCGCCACATCACAGCATTCGCCAGACCGCCTGCTGTATCATCAGCCGCTCATGTCCCGCCCGACTGGCTGGAACTGGTTTTCGAGAATCGGTTTTGGGAAGGGCACGGCCGGGGTCCCCAGCAAGCCCGGTTTTGGCTTGATGGGGTGGAGGGCTTCAGCCGTGCCGCCAAGATCCGCCCACAATGCGGGCTTTAGCCCCTGAGGTCGGCTTTCTGAACCTCAAAAGGATTCTTGAAACCAGTTCTAGCAAGGCCCGCTCCTGAGCACACCATGCCCAAACGCAAACTTACTCCCAACTACATTGCGGCGCACATCCGGCGGGTTCTGAAGGACGGCGGCTCGGCTCCGCACTCCGCAGAAGTCCAGTGGTTTTTCAAGGAAGAAGTAAAGTCGCGCGGCTGGTACACCGCCGAACTGCGCAAAGTCGCGGTACGATTCCGGCGGACGATTCTACACGAGCAGGGAATGCAGTTTCTGCTCGAGGTGGCTGACAAGCTCTTTTCCGGCCGGATTCTGGAAGAAAAAGTATTTGCCGTTTTCCTGCTCAAGGAACAAACCATGAACTTCAGCGCCAAGGAGTTCGCACTCTTTGCTTCCTGGCTAGACCGGGTGAGCAGTTGGGCCGACCACGACGCGCTGGCCCACTATCTGCTGGCGCCGATGGTAGCGGCTGAACCTGCCCGTTACCGGGTAGTTCTACGCTGGGCGAAGTCACGGAACCGCTGGCGGCGGCGCGCCGCCTGTGTGGCGTTGATCCGCGCCGCACGCGAAAAGCAACTCTTCCCGGAAATCACGCGCCTCTCGAATCTTCTGCTCGCCGATCAGGACGACATGGTACAGAAGGGATTGGGCTGGCTGCTGCGTGAAACGGCAAAGGCCGACCCCAAGCGGGCCGTGCCCTATCTGATGAAGATCCGCGCGCGAGCCCCGCGGCTGGTGCTGCGCACGGCTTGCGAGACGCTGCCGGCCACCGCTCGGCGACGAGTGTTGCGGTCGCCTTCGGCCCCCGGCTCATGGCTCATGAGCCATCCCACTACTTGACGCATTCCACATATAAGCTCTCGGCGCGGCGAGAATCCAGTTCGATGCTCTCGATCTCGGGAATGCGGCTGTTCCCGAACGAGCTCACCTCCGGGCTGGCAAATCCAGCTTCCGCCAACATGTGGACGAGCGAGCTCCCATCGAACATTTGCCGGTGGTGCGCCCCGGGGTGCAACAGGTCTCGTACCCCCGCAATCAGCAGCAACCTCCCGATGAACTTGTGCGATGCCTTCGGATTCTCGTGGTCCGCGAGATACTCCCCGACCGCAATCGCCAAGTCGGGCACGACGATCCGCAATACACCGCCGGTCCTGAGCACGCGGAAACACTCCCGCGCCACGGCTTGCGACTCCTCGTAGGTGAAGTGTTCGAAGGTGTGCGAGGAATAGATGCACGAGACCGACGAATCAGGGAATGGAATTCGCTTGCGAACGTCCATCCGGCGCACGTCGGGCGGCCAGGGCGGGGTGCGGAAAATTTGCCGCCCCAAAGGCAAGCGCGAGAGCAGGATCGTGGGCGAGTTGTCGATGTTGACCCATCCCTCGATGCCCGCGGTCCCGCACCCGATGTTCAACTTAAGTTCCGCTGCCGCGGCCGCGTGCGGCTTCAATGTCCTTCTTCCTCCAGATACTTTTCTACTTCCAGGGCCGCCATGCAGCCGGAACCGGCGGCGGTGATCGCCTGCCGGTAGCGGCGGTCCTGCACGTCGCCACAGGCGAAGACTCCCGGCACCCGGGTCAAAACGTTCTTCTGGGTAATGAGGTAGCCGTCCGCGTCAGTTTCCAGCTGCCCCTCGAACATCTTGGTGTTCGGAATATGGCCAATGCCAAGGAACATGGCGCTCGTGGGGAAATCCCAGCTTTCGCCGCTTTTCAGGTTACGCAGGCGCAGTGCGGTCACTTCCTGCTTGCTAACGTCGAGAACGTCGTCCACCACGGTGTCGGTGAGGAAGGCGATCTTCGGATTCGCCCGCGCGCGATCGAGCATGATCTTGGAAGCGCGAAACTCGCCGCGGCGATGGATCAACGTCACCTTGGTAGCGAAGCGGGTAAGAAATATCGCTTCCTCCATGGCCGAGTCGCCACCCCCGATAACCGCGATTTCCTTGCCGGAGAAAAAGAAGCCGTCGCAAGTGGCGCAGGAAGAAACGCCGTGCCCGATCAGCGCCTGCTCGTGAGGCAGTCCGAGCCAGCGCGCCGAAGCTCCGCTGCCAATGATCAGGGCGCGCGTCTGGATCACATCCTTGCCCACCGTCAACTCGAACGGGCGCTTGCTCAGGTCGGCCTTAGCCACATGTCCCACGCGGTATTCGGCGCCGAAGCGCGACGCCTGTTTGCGCATGTTTTCGATCAGTTCCGGACCCTGGATGCCGTCGGGAAAGCCGGGAAAATTTTCCACCAGGGTAGTCAGCGAAAGCTGGCCGCCCGGCTCATGACCTTCAAGCACCAGTGGTTTGAGATTGGCGCGCGCGCTGTAGAGGGCGGCCGTGTGTCCGGCACATCCGGAGCCGATGATTACGACGTTGCGAATGTCCATAGCGATAGCAAATAGATTCCAGAAAACGACTTTAGTTTCAGGCGGTAGAATTCTGCGACGCCGAACTATTGGTTCTTCTTCTTGGCACCACTGGCCTTGGCGGGCGATCCAACGCCCAGGCGGACCAGCTCCTGCGGCACCATCCTGCGCACGCCGAGCACGTCCCGATACCGGCTCATAATGGACGAAGCAGCCTGAAAAATCGGGGCATAGGCGCTTTGATCGGGCGCCGGATTTCCCTCGGCTGCCGCACAGCGAGCCAGCGCCACCGACGATTTCCCGAAGCGTTCTAGCCTGATGCGCGAGACCGGTGTATCCGCCGCCAGCATGGCCGACGCGGAGACGACCGAGGACGCGTTGTCCTCGATGGAGATCTGCATCAAGTCCTTGGGATCGCGTAGGTGCAGCACCAGGGTTTCGACCATGTTGGCCGCGTCAACGCTGAACGAGTATTGCGCGTTGCTGAAGGCGCCCGAACCGGGAAACTCGCGCCGCACCCGCACCCAGTTGGCGGTGGAGCCGGCACCGGCGGGCATGGATCCGATCCCGGGGATGGTGGCGCCGGGATCGAGCGTGGAACGGCCGCGCGCCACTTCGTAATCGGCGCCGAATACCGGCTTGGCGGGTATCTTGGCCAGCGCCGACGACAGTTCCTTTTGCTCCTCCGCCGAGGGCGCGCAGACATTGAGGATGTTGACCTTCACCGGGGGCTGCTGGGCCAGCGCCAACCCGCCGGCCAGAACCGCTGCGGCCAGTAAAATCCTTGGAGGAAACACGGCGAAATTGTATCAGGAAGCTTCTGGCTTCTAGCTGCTAGCTTCTAGCACCCAATGCTTCGCAGATTTTGGCTTGCCAGAAGCTAGCAGCTAGAAGCCAGTAGCTATTGTGTCGCGTCCGTTTCCGATTCGATGGCGCCGTGCCGCCGCAGCAGTTGGGGCAGGTTCTGCGAGAAAGCCGAGCGCGGCAACACCATGTCGCAGCCGACTTCGTGCGCCTTCTGCTTCAGGTCCCCCTGCACGTGCGAGAGGAAGCCGACGATCGAAGTTCCCTTCTTCAGCTTGCTCTTGAGCTTGGGAATCAGGGTCAACGGTTTGGCGTTGGCGTTGTTCAAATCGAAAATGATCAGAGAAGGTTTCTCTTCGCCATTCTGTTCCAGGCGCTCGCTCAGGTCCTTTTCGTTCTTCACGAATTCGACCTTGACGTTCATCTTGCGCCCGGTTTCCTGGATCTTGGTCAGGAAGAACAGGTCCTCGACAAAGGCGAAGATGCGCGAAGCGGCGTTTTCCTGGGGAACCGGCAGCGGCTCCGGGTCGGCCACGGCATAGGACGCGGAAAAACTCGGGCGGCGCGCCCCCCTGTGGCCATTGTCGCCACCCATGTTGGCGCGGTAACTGTGGTCCATGGGCGCGGTGTAGATGCCCTGGTGCTGGCGGTCGCGGTCCCGGCCCATCGGGCCGCCGCCACCTCGTTTCGGCGGACGCCGTCCCCGGCGCCGTTTGTGCTTCCCTCCGCCTCCGGAAGGATGTCCCGGTCCTGCATTCATATTTTTCTCTTGTTTATCCCCGGCCTGGTTCCCAGGCCTAATTGTTTCGGTCCCCAGTGGTCGCGGCACGCGGTCGGTCGAGTTCACTGCGCACTGACGAATCGGCAGAGCATATCCCAATCGGCTGGACTGCATACGAGAACGATGTGCAAACCGTCCTGGCGCCTGGAGTTTGTTTGAGCGCAAAAGGCCAGCTGGAAGCGTGGCCGTTGGGAACACCATGATGTTACCCATGAAACCGGCGTCCATGCAAGGGGGAAGTGACGATAGTTTTGCACAAACCCTCCTGACCTGCCGACTCCCGCTGCCCGGGCCAAGTCTGAAGTTCCCCCGCCGCCGCGCCGATAGAGATGGCGTGGAATCAACTTCTGCCCAGGGCGTACCTTCCGAGGCGAATTCCCTCGCGCTTCCCGGTCAGCGATACGTGGCTCGCCAGCCGATTCTTGACCGGGCACAGAATGTGTTCGGCTACGAACTTCTGTTTCGCAACGGATTGGAAGACTACTTTAACGCCGATCCGGATTTGGCCGCGCGCAGCACGCTCGACAGTTCGCTGCTGTTCGGTCTGAACACGCTCTGTTACGGCCGTCGCGCTTTCGTGAATTGCACGCGAGAGGTCCTGCTCAAAGACCTGATTACTCTGCTCCCGTCAAACCAGACGGTGGTGGAGGTTCTCGAGACGGTGGAGCCCGACGACCGGGTCATCGCGGCCTGCCGGCGGCTCAAGGAGGCGGGCTATGTCATTGCCCTCGACGACTTTGCACCGAATGACCCGCGCGCCGCGCTGTGCGATCTTGCCGATATCGTGAAGATTGACATCCGGGCGACAACGCCCGACGAGCGGGCGGAGATTATGCGTACCCTTGGGCCGCGGAATTGTCGCATGTTGGCCGAAAAAGTGGAGACTCCACAGGAGTTCCGCGAGGCGCGCGAGCGCGGATTCGTCTATTTCCAGGGTTATTTCTTTTGCCGTCCGGAACTGATGATGGCGCGCGAGGTGCCAGCCAGCCGCCTACAGTACCTGCGGCTGCTCGAGGTCGTCTCGCGTCCCGAACTGGACCTGCGCGATTTGGAGCGGCTGATCAAGCAGGAGACCTCCATCTGTTATCGCCTGCTGCGTTATCTGAACTCGCCGGTGTTCGGCTTCGCCCGTGAAATTCAATCGGTGCGTCATGCCATGATCATCCTCGGAGAGCGCGAATTGCGGCGCTGGATCCGGCTCGTGGTCGCGGTCAGCGCGGCCGAGCAGAGCTGCAGCGAACTGGTCCTGATGGGACTGGCGCGGGCCCGATTCTGCGAACTGCTGTCGCGCCGCCTGCAATTGGAGAGCGATCTGTTTCTGATGGGTCTGCTCTCGGTGATGGACGCGATTCTGGAGGTCCGCATGGACGCGCTCCTGGAGCAGCTGCCCGTGGACCGGGAAACCAAGGCCGCGCTTTTGGGTCAGCCTAGCCGCCTGCGTCCGCTCTACCAGCTGATGCTGGCCCAGGAATCGGGAGAGTGGGAGCAAGCCAGCACGCTGGCACAGCAACTGCATCTTTCCGACAAAGAGGCCGGAATCAACTGGTGGCAGGCGATGCAGTGGGCCCAGGAAGTGACCAGCGGGATCTAAGGGAAGCCGTCAGCCATCAGCCATCAGGAAAACATTGCCGCTGTCAGCGCCGTTGATCGCTGAGAGCTGATGGAAGATCGCGGCCGACCACCTATCTATTGGCAGCCTTCAATGTATTGGATCGCGTCGTAGCGACCAGCGGAAACCGGGCGACGAAGGTCATCCGAGGCATGAAAAGACACCTGTTTTCCTGATGGCTGACGGCTGATGGCTATTACGGCGCTTCAATCAGCTCCATCTTCCCTTCCCGCGTGCGGTGCAGGACCATCACCTTGCCCTTGGGATCGCGGAACACGAAAACATCGCGATCGCGGAAGTGTGCCTCTTTGATGGCCTCTTCCAGCGTCATCGGGCGCAGGGCAACGGAGTCCTTGGCGTCGACCAGGTGGACCTCGGTCGTCTTGGCAATCGCCGGAAACCTGTGCACCGGCAAGGAAACCGCAGTTTTTTCCGCCGGGCCGGCGACCGCCTCCGCTTCCTCCCGCTCGGGCTGGCCGTTGAACTTCTTGCCCGCCTTGCGCTTCTTGCTCAGCCACTTCGTCTTGTACTTCAGGGCTTGCTTGTGGAGGTGGTCGAGAGCTTGGTTCACGGCTGAAGCCATATCGGAAGACTGCGCCAGTCCGACGATCGGGCCATTACGCGGGCTGATGGTGATCTCGGCTCTGTGGCGGTGCTTTTCGACGGCCAGAATCACTTTGGCCTCGAATCGGTCACCCAGAATTTTGCGGATTTTGTTGAGTCCGGTTTCTACTTCCTTGCGGATGGCGGGGGTGATTTCGTACTGCCTGCCGGTATATTCCACGTTCATGAAGCGCCCTCTTCCAATTCAAAAGTAAGAAGTCAAATGCGCTTGCGGATTATTGTTGATTATTGATTGAAAAAGGCTGCTAGCAGCTAGTAGCGATGTTCCAATCATCAATCAAAAATCAACAATCAATCATTTCTTTACGCGCCTCTGGTGTGTACTCGGAATCTTCATGTCCTCCCGGTATTTCGCGACCGTGCGGCGAGTGACCTGGATGCCCTGCGACTGCAGAATGCGCGTGATCTGTTCGTCGGTCAGCGGCCGGGAGGCGTCTTCTTCTTCGATCAGCTTCTTGACCCGGCGCTTGAGGATCAACAGCGATGTGTTGCCGCCCTCCGGCCCCTGCACGCTCTCGGAGAAGAAGTAGCGCAACTCGAACACGCCCTGCGGAGTGTGGGCATATTTGTTGGCGACCGCGCGGCTGACGGTGGAGGGATGGACGCCGATTTCTTCGGCCACCTCCTTGATCATCATGGGTTTCAGCTGATCGATGCCCCGTTCCAGAAACTCCTCCTGGCGGGCCACGATGGAGTAGCAGACTTTCATGATGGTCTGCTTGCGCTGCTCGATGTTCTTGATGAGTTGGATGGCCGACTTGTAGCGTTCTTTGACGTAGTTGCGGGTGTCGCGATCGTTGTTCTCGCGGGTTAACAGCCGCTTGTAGGCGGGGTTCAGGCGCAACTGCGGCAGGTCTTCGTCGTTCATGATGACCAGCCACTCGCCGCCATGCTTGATGAAGGCGACGTCGGGTTCGATGAGGCGCGCCGCAACCTTGTTGTAACGCAGGCCGGGGCGGGGATCGAGGGTGCGAATGTAGTCGAGCGCCGCCTGCACCGCCTCCACCGGACGGCCGACGGCGCGGCCGATCTCCTTGAATTGCTTCAGCGTGACCGCTCGCAGGTGGTGGTCCACGACCGCGATGGCGTCTCGGATGACCTGCTCCGTCGCGCCGTTCCCGTTCCGGTGCTGCTGCAGCTGCACCTCGTGGTAGCGGAGCTGATAGAGCAGGCAACCGCGCAAATCGCGGCAGCCAACCCCGGGTGGATCGAACATCCGGACAATCTCCAGCGCCTCGTGCAGGTCCGCCAGGCTGAAGTTCGCTGAAAGTGGGGCGGGCGCGGCCGCGGTTCCCTGCCCGGTCGGGACTGGGCGTGCCGCCTCCGCCGCGAGATCGCGCGCAACCAGATCGGGCTCAACCGCTGGCTCGGCCGTTTCTTCCGCCGCCGGCTCGGCTTCCGTTTCTTCCGCTGCCGCCGGCGCCGCCATTCCCTGCTCCGCGGCCGCCATCTCTTGCCCCGTGGCGGCCGGCTCGGGGACGGCTAGGGCATCAATGCCCAGCGCCTGGGCCTCGACCACAATTTTCGTCTGCGCTTCCGCGTCCACAGCGGGCGCCGCCGGCGGGGCGATGCCCAGCAGTTCTTCATCGCTGGCCAGCAGGTATCCGTCTTCGTTGAGGTTGCCGATGATCTGCTCGGCGGCATCGTGCACCGCCGGCCGCACAGAAATTGACCCCAACTGCCAGAGCAGGTGGTCGCTCAGGTTCCCGGGCTTGGAGAGGAAGTTTTCAAACGACGGCCTTTCAATTTCTTCCATCTCTCCCTGACTGCGATAGCCGGGGTCCAGATAATCCTGAAAGAACGAGCCAAAGTCGATCTCTTCGAAAGGATCTTTCTTCTCAACCGCAGTGATGGGGTTCTCTTCGCTGGTGGCTTTGGCGGCCTGCCGGTCCCGCTCTTCCTCCTGGCGCCCGACGTCATCGAGCATTGGAACCGCGTCTTCCAGTTCTTCCAGGACGGGATTCTCGACCATCTCGGTGTTGATCATGTCCCTGAGCTCGAGCTTGTTGAGCGCAAGCACGGACACCATCTGGACGAGGCCCGGCGTCAGAATCTGCCGCTGCGACAACTTGACGCTCAATCTGGGCTGAAGAAGGACCATGTTTTCCTGACTCTGTGCTCGCTTGGGGCACACAAGGTCAGAGGTCAGAGGTCAGATTGCGGAGGTGAAACACCAACCCAGCTTCGAGCTGCGGGCCTCGAGCTTGAACCGAATTGATCGCGCGAAGCTCGTGGCTCGCAGCTCGCAGCGTACTTCTGCAATCTGACCTCTTACCTCTAACCTCGCTAACCTCGCTTCCAGCTTCTCATGCACCGAGGTCGGGCCAATCAGCACGAAAGTGCAAGGCCGCCACGCCTTGGTAACTTGAAGACTTCGTTCTCGGTTCTCAGAAAACCCGCTCTCCTGAAAACTGAGAACTGGGAACCGAAAACTGGTTCTTCACACCAGGGAGAAACTTTCTCCCAAATACACCCGCCGGACTTCCGGGTCGCTGCCCAGTTGCTCGGGCGTGCCCGAGCGGAAGATCCGGCCTTCGTTAATGATGTAGGCCCGGTCGGTGACCGAAAGCGTCTCGCGCACGTTGTGGTCCGTGATCAGGACGCCGATGCCGCCGGCCCGCATGTCGGAAATGATTTTCTGCAAGTCCAGCACGGCGATCGGATCGATTCCGGAAAACGGCTCATCCAGCAGGATGAAGGTCGGGTTGATACAAAGCGACCGCGCGATTTCCACCCGCCGCCGTTCGCCGCCCGAGAGAGCGTATCCCCGGTTCTGCCGGAGATGCTCCAACCCGAGTTGGTCGATCAGTTTCTCCGCCTTCTCCCGGCGCTCGTGCCAGGAGATGGGCTGGGCTTCGAGCACAGCCAGGATGTTCTCCTCGACCGTCAGTTTGCGAAAAATCGAAGCTTCCTGGGGGAGATAGCTGATGCCGTACTGGCGTGCCCGTAAATACATGGGAACGCTGGTGATGTCTTCATCGTCGAACAGCACCCGGCCGGTATCGGGAGGAATCAGGCCGACAATCGCATAGAAGGTTGTAGTCTTGCCGGCGCCGTTGGGACCCAGCAGGCCAACCACTTCACCCTGCGGCACTTGCAGGCTTACGCCGCTGACTACGCGCCGTCCACGGTAGGTTTTGCCGATTTCGTCGGTGGCCAACGTGTGCATTTATCGTGCCACTCGTGTCTTGGTGACCGTGGGGGAGGTTGGTGTTCCTTCAACCAGCACCCTATCATCGCGTCTAAAGAAAGTCAACGAATTGCCGGTAATCTTGCCCCGTTCGGCATCAAAAATGCTAGGCGGACCGCCCGTCAGCACGAACTTTTCGTCGGCTGAGGTATAGACCAGCCGGTCCCCGGTGGCCCTGCGGGATGGCTGGGTGATCACGATGCCGCCTTGGGCGATGATTTTTTCGACCTGTCCGGGCCCTCCGGAATCCGAACTGGTTGCCGACTGGCTCCGCGGCAGCAAAAACACATTCATTTGCTGTGCTGTCATGGTGGCGTCGGAACCCTTGGCGGTCACGCCGCCGTCGAAAACCATCTTTCGCTCGGCATCGGTGTAAGTCAGGTGCGCCGAGGTGATCGTGACCGGGGTCGCATTCCCGTTTTTGTCGACTTGTACCAGCACGGTGGAGACGGCTTGACCGGGCTTTCCCTGCGCCAGCAGCGACCGGTGTTCCCGATCAAACTGGAGGCTCGGGGACTCGACGATATTTGCGTTCTGCCATAAACGCGCGCTGCCGCTGTACACCGCGACTGCGGGGGTACGATGCGCCGTCATGGTCCGGCTGGTGACGTGGATCGGGTCGGCGGAGGCCAGCATGCCTCCGTCGGGCTGCGCCTTGAGCTCCGTGTAGGTGCTCTTGACGCTGCCCTCGGCGATGGCATCGCCAGTGGCGCGATTCATGCGAAGAACCTGGGCGGTGGTGGTCATGCCGCTGTCGGCGACTCGCGGGGAACCGTTGAGCACGAGCATTTGGTTCGCCGGGGTATAGGTCGCGCGCTGGGCCCAGGCCTTGCGCGTGCCGTCCACGTAAGCGACGTCGCCCTGTTGCGCGATGGAGGCGATGCCGCCCGCCGGGCGGAAACTTACGTCGAGGCTTTGGCTGGTGGAGACGCGATCGGGCTGGCCGGGCGTGCGGCTGACGATTCTGGCATCGGGCTCTCCGTGGAGCGTGGCCAGCCGGTTCTGGTCCGTGAACGTGGCTTCGAATTTGCCGGCGGTCACCACCGCCGTTTGATTCGCCCCGGCCTGGGTGATGACAATCTGCGGCGGACCGCTGGTTTGGGCGCGCTCCAGGCGCCGCCCGCCTTTCACCAGGAAGTCCATGGCGGGGGCGGTCATTTCAACGTCCTGGGTGCTGGCCGCCAGCCCCGGTGTCGTGGAGGAACCCGTGGAGGCACTGCCGGAGGTCTGCACTTTCGTTTGCACCAGCCTTACGCCGTCTTCGGCGTGGACGGTTTGAAGAATTTCCTTCCCCGCAAAGCGCAGCGTAGCCCGCCCGGCGTAGGCTTCGGCCGGCTGGGCTCCCAGCACAGCCAATTGCACGCTGCCCGTGAGGATGGCCGCCCGCAAAAGATTTTGCGCCCCGGTCAGGAACAGTTCCGCGCGGTCGGAGCGCGCGCTCGTATCCGAGCGGCCGTGGAGTTCGCTCCGGATGCCGCCCTCGGCCAGAACACGGTCCACGGTGTTGTCGTCGCGCAAGAACAGGGTGGCCTTGTCGGACCTCAGTTTCTGCTGGTCGCGCGTCATTTGCGGCTGGCTGAGCACAATCTGCCGGGGATCTTTCGTGATCACCCCATGGTCCGCCGTCAAGTGGGCCTCGTGGGGGCTGCTGATATCAATGGCGATATCCGAAAGTAGGCTCAGCGTACGGGTCTTGGCCACGTACTGCATGCCGACCGCGGTACCCGACGCCTGCCCCGTCTGCAACATGATCCGCCCGTGAACCGAGGCGTTCCCGCTGTCGCGGTTGAATACCAGCCCGCTGGTCTCAATGTGAATGGGGTTCTTCATCTCGGCCGGAGGCGCCTGGTCAGGACGCAGCAGGCCCTGGGGATTTCCTTCCAGGTCAATTTCGACCGGGCCCTTCGCCGTCACCTCGCCACTGGCCGGATCAAATTCGAAATCCGCGCCGGCGATGCGGTCGAAGCGGCTGGCATCCTTGCCGTAGACGGTGATCGCGACGGCATGTAGTTCGGTCAGCCCGCCCTTCTTGAATTGCACCGCCCGGGAGGCTGTCACCGTAAACAGGGTGCGCCCCTGGTCGGACTTGGAGATCGAGAAGCCCTCCGCGGTCTGCTGCACCTCAATCCCGATTTTCTTAGGGACTTCTCGGACAACATTGCGCACGCGCCAGCGCGCTAAGAGGTACAGGCCCGCAACCAACGCGATCATCACGACCGCGCCCAAGGCAAACCAGCGCCGAAGCCGGGTAACGGGAAGGGGCATGTGCTCTTAGTTTAGCGGAAGGGACGGGAGGTCAGATTGAGTCATTGAGTCATTGAGTGATTGAAGCATTGAGTCAATGATTCAATCCCTCAATGACTCAATCGGTTCTTCAGCTTTGCCGCACCAGCGTCCCGGCGAGCAAGTCGTGCAATCCCTGCTTCCGCTCCGTGAACCCGACCTCTTCAGAAGCGCCTTAGCAGCGTTCCCGCCAGAGCTGTTATCAATAGCTTTTCGATATAGCATAAAGGAATCATCCATGAGATATTATAGATTCGCCCAGGATGCGCTAGGAGCCTCCGCCAGCCTTTGGACAGGGCAAAGCATGTCCCGAGGTGAAAAAAGGCGCCTATGGGCTTCCTGACGCGCTTACGGGGCATCCTAGACGACAGTCTGACCCCGAAGCTGGTCACTACCGCGGCAAGCCCGGTCTCAAAATGATATAACTCCCAGTCAACTTCCTAATTTGGTTCGTGCCAAGTCGCGCAGCGTCAACTCCAGGCCCCCGAATTCGGGATGGTCGTTCATGCTCAGGGAGTAGGCGATGTCGAGGCGGTCGCCGGCCAGCAACTGCAACGCATCGCAGGATTCCTTCAGGCCCCAGCCCATGGCTTTGAAGGGGATGTTGTTCCGCCAGGAAGGAGTGCCGGATTCGGGGACATCCTCGGTCGCCGCACCTTCACCGCGTCTCCTGGGGATAGCGGCCGCGTCGGGATGGCAGCGCGGGGTGAAGTCTAGAGGTAGCGCCGGCGCCCCGCCGGCAAACTCGCGGCCGGAGGCTGCCGCTGTGGTCAATACTTCGGCCGGCCGGTTCGCCGCCACCCGCAACCGCACGTGCTTGTCCTTCACCGCCTGCGGAGGCGCCATCAGGCGCACGGCCCGCGCGGTGAAGACGGGTTCGGGGTTGTCCATTCCGAAAGGTTCCAGCAGGCAGAGAGCGTGGTGGAGTTCGGGCGTGACTGCCTCGAGAGGCAGAGCGGCGTCAACCTCGATCTGCGGTTCAAAATCGGCGGGTGTGAGGCGCGCGCGGGCGTAGGCATCGAGACGCTCGCACAGTACTTGCACATTCGCAGCGGGGAGAGCGAAGCCGACGGCGTGAGCGTGTCCGCCGTAGCGGGAAAACAGTTCGTGGCAGGATTCGAGCGCATTCAGCAGATGAAATGCTGGAATCGAGCGCCCCGAGCCATGCGATTCTTCGCCTTCGCGTGACAACACCAGCGCCGGGCGACCGTATTTCTCGACCACGCGTGTGGCGGTGATGCCGATGACGCCGCGATGCCAGCCTTCGCCTTCGATCACCATGCAGTAAGCGTCGCGCAGTGCGGGCGCTTCTTCCAGCTTGTGCTCGATGCTCTCCATGATTCGGCGTTCTTCGTCCTGGCGTTCGGCGTTGAGTTGGTCCAATCGCGCGGCGATCTGGCGGGCGCGCTCAGGGTCTTTCACACTGAACAGCTCGACCACGTCGCGGGCGACGTCCATGCGTCCGGCGGCGTTCAGGCGCGGCGCGACGCGGAAGGCGACTTCGGTCGAGGTGAGGGCGCGGCCGTCGCCGAGCTTGGCGACTCCGAGCAGCGCCTTCAGCCCGGCGTTGACGGGACGGCGCAGGCCCTCGAGGCCTAGTTTGGCGAACACGCGATTCTCGCCGAGGAGCGGGACGGCGTCGGCGATGGTCGCAATCGCCACAACCTTCATGAACGACATCAGCAGGCGCGACCGGTCTTTGGCGTCGAGACGGCGCTCCATCAGTCCCTGGGCGAGTTTGAAGGCCACGCCCGCGCCGCAGAGATGTTTGCAGGGGTAGTCGCATCCCGGCTGGTTGGGATTGACGACGGCGAGCGCCTGCGGCACGCCGTCCGGCCCGGGCAGGTGGTGGTCGGTGACGATCAGGTCCACGCCGGTGCGGCGCGCGGTTTCGGCGGCGGCGAAGGCGCGAATGCCGGTGTCCACGCTGATGATCAGCCGCACGCCGTCGGCCGCGGCCCGCTCGATGACCTCATCGCGCATGTCGTAGCCTTCGCGGATGCGGTGGGGCACGTGAAAGCCGGCCGCGCCACCCGAAAGCTCGATGGCGGTCTTGAGGATGACGATGGCCGTCGTGCCGTCCACGTCGTAATCGCCGTAGATGAGGACTTTCTCCTTGCGCTCAACCGCGGCTTCCAGGCGATCGAGGGCGGCCTTCATACCGGACATCTGAAGAGGGTCGTGCAGATCGGCCAGCGCGGGCGCGAGAAAATGCGCAGCGGCCTCGGGTTCCTCGATGCCGCGGCGGACAAGAAGATCAGCCAGGACGGGCAAAGCGGCACGCGTGATGTTCAGCCCGGCGCCGTCGAGCGCAGCGGCGAGCACCCGCGCCTTTATGGAGTCGGCCGGTTTAGAGATCCAGCGCATGCGAGGGAGGCTCAGAGGAAACCAGATTATCAGCTTGTAAGTGGGGAAACGGCGCTTCTGAAAAACCTCTCACCACAGAGACACTTCAGCAATCTGACCTCTGACCTCTGCAATTGATTTACCGCTCTTCATCCTGGTCGGGCTCGTCGATCATGAAGCCGCCGACGTCGGCGGCGAGTTCGCGGAGGCGCTGGTAGCGGTCGTACCACTCGGTGCCGACTTCATAGAGGAAGACGCATCCCTGGTAGGCCCATCCCAGCTGCACGAAACCGGTCTTGCCGACGTAGGTCTTCAACCAGCGGGCCTCTTCCAGATCTTCTTCATTGACGTACTCGCCGTCGCTGAGCCTTTGGGTGAGGCGGTCGAGTTCTTCGCGGTCGAGCGCCCAGGAATGCATAGTCAGGAAAGGAGCCCCGGCGGATTTGGCGAGCTCGACGAAGTCCTTCCAGCCATCGGGATTCGGCCCCGTGTCCCACAGGACGGTGGGAATCTCTTCGCTCTCCACGTAGCCGAAAAAGCGGCGCATGCCCTGGCCTTCGATGAAGGCGGTCATGTCGTCTTTCATGCCGGTGAGATCGTCGGGATGCGGGGACATAGGCTAGCGATATTGTACGGCTTGGCTGGAGGCAGTTGCCAGTTTTCGGTGCAGTTCTCAGTTCCCAGTTCTCAGTTCTCAGTCAAAACCCTGAGGCCAAGGACCTGACACTGAGAACTGAGAACCGAGAACTGGGAACTCGTATGCTAAACTTTTGTTTTCACACTTCCGACATGCTCTTCTCCAAAGAATATGTGGGCTATCTGGCCCGCCAAGTCAGCAAAAAAATATTGGCCTCCGGTGTAATCGAGACCAAGGCCGTGCCCGCGGTGACCGAGAAGATCCACGCCGCCATGCTGGAGGAGTTGGCCTTGGAGGACCGCATCAACGATGAGGTGCGTGTGATCCTGCAGGCGTACGAGGAAGAAATGCAAAAGACCGGCGCCAACTACCAGGAAATGTTTCGCAAGGTGAAGACCGAGCTGGTAAAGAAATACAAGGCTGTGCTTTGAGGACGACCGCGCCGTGAGATTGAGCCACGACAAAATCAACCAACTGGCCCACGTAGTGGCCGACGCCCTGGCCGAGATGGACGAGGTGGACTTCATCGAAGACCGCAACACCATCCGCCTGGAAGTCCGCAAGATCCTGGAGGAGCTCCTGATGCAGGAGGCGCGCATTGACCAGACGGCGCGCCAGAAGATCGAGAGTCAGAAACGCACCATCCTCGAAGGCTCGCAGGAGTGGGATATCCTCTACCGCAAGTACTACAACGAGGAAGTGAAGAAGCTCGGGGTGTAGGAACAGTTTGAGGTTGTCATTTTTCCATTCGCGCTTTTCTAAGTTTCCACCAATCTCTGAATGGTAGAAGAGAGTCTGGTTCGCAGGTTTACAATTCCAACCTAACGACGGTCGCATGGCCTGCGCACGATTCGATGCCCCAGGCGCTGAGGGAGATCATGTTCAATCGACGTTTAATCCTCATCATTGCTCTGATCTTTCTTTCGCCTTTTTCGTTCTGTTCCAAGAAGGGGGACAAAGACGAACCCGCGCTTCATTCCGTGGGCTTCAGCCTGCGCCAATTTTCTGCTCCCGAAAACTACAACTGGCGGGGCTCCGACGAGCAGACGCTGGGCGGCATTATCTGGTATCCCGCGGAAGATAGCGCCGGGGAAAAAGAGCAATCCATTGGTCCACCCGATGCGCCACTGTTCTCTGCCGGCCGCGCGGCTAAGGATGCAACGCTCGCTCCCGCATTTAACAAGTTTCCCTTGATTGCACTCTCACACGGCACCGGCGGCAGCGCCGTGCAGATGGCATGGCTCGGAACCTATCTCGCCTCGCGCGGCTACATCGTGGCGGCTGTGAATCATCCCGGCAACAATGCGGTGACCGGATACACAACACAGGGATTTATCGAAGGCTGGGAGCGCGCGAAAGACATCAGTACCGTCATCGGCGACATGCTCGCCGATCCGCGCTTTGGCTCCAAGATCGATCCCGATCGCATCGGCGCAGCCGGTTTTTCCTATGGCGGTTTCACGATGATGGAACTCGCCGGTGCGACCGCTGACCTGAACCGGCTTCTAGTCTGGTGCGATGAACAAAAGGGTGCTTGCAATCCTCCCGAGATGCCGGATCTCATGGAAAAATTCAAAGCCATAAAGACGCAACCCGGCGTGCAACAGTCCTTGCAGCACTCGGGTGATTCCTATCGCGACCCCCGCATCCGGGCCGTCTTCGCAATCGCTCCCGCCGTGGCTCGCGCATTCACAGCCGCCAGCTTGCAAAAGATTGCGATCCCGGTTGAGATTGTCGCCGGCGCAGCAGATTCCATCGCGCCTCCCGCTGAAAATGCGCAATTCTTTGCCTCGAACATCAGGACTGCAAGACTCACAATCCTGCCCGGTGGCGTCGGCCATTACACGTTCCTGGACGTCGGCAGCGAAGCCGGGAAAAAGCAGCTTCCACAATTTTTCATAGATAACCCCGGCGTCGATCGCGAAGCCGTACACAAGCAGGTTGCGAAAATGGCCGCTGACTTTTTCGACAAAGAGCTTGCGCCCCCGAAAAAGAAGCGATGACCAGAATCTCGCAT
>JBAVUO010000010.1:0-76305 GCA_049696815.1 Terriglobales bacterium
TTTCCTGGTGAGGGTTATTTGCCGGTTCCGCTCAGAGCGACGCTCTGCGGACTGTCGGGGGCGTTGTCGGTAATCGTCACGTTCCCCGTACGGAGTCCTTTCTGGGTCGGCGTGAAAGTCACCTTGATCACGCAACTTTTCCCCGCCGCCACCGTGCTGCCGCAGACCTTCTTTGGAGGAACCGGGGCCAGGGCGAAGTCGCCGCTGGGCACGATGCTGCTGATGTTCAGGGTGGCATTGCCCGTGTTGGTCAAAGTGACTTTCTTCGTGCCACTTTTCACGCCCACGAGTACCTTGCCCCACTTCAACGACGTCGGTACGAGCGTGACGGCTGGTCCGCCGCCCTGGCCACCGCAGTTAGCGAACTTGAAGTTCGCGATGCGGGTGTTCCAGTTGAAGCTGCCGGTGGTTTTCATGTACTCCTGGGTGTACCAGAAGGTGCAGTCATCCACGGGATCGACGCTCATGTCGCTGTAATCGCCCCAGCGGCTGAGGCCGCCATTCTGCGAGCCGGTTCCATTCACGATCGCCTGCTCCGTCTCCATGTTGCCGAGAGAATCGCTCGGCACCCGCCCAGTGAAGAAAACCGAGGGGAAGACCGAGGTGCTGGAAACGCTGTAGCCCAGCCCGATATCTCCGGACTGGTCCATGGCGATCGAACCCATCCAGCGGAAGTTGGAGTCGGGACCGAAGGTTCCCTGCTGGTATACGGTCGGCGTTCCGTTGGGATCGCGGAGTTCGTACCAGCGCTCGCCGCCGACGACGGAATGACTGACGAGCAAAGCCTCGTGTCCGTCGGCGAACTTGCGGTAGGGTGCACGGTACATAATGCGATCGGAAAGTGAATCCAACCTTTGTGAAGTTCCAGGCTGGGGCACGCTGCCCAGCGGAGAGAAGCTGTTGACGGTAAGCGTCGTGGGCCCGGTGAAGGTAGAGTTCGAGGGGGTAACGAAATCCACATGGAACTTCCACAGTCGCAGCGAGTTGGTGCCGTAGTTCACGAAAAATTCCGGTTCGCCGACCGCAGGCTGGATGGTGCCGTCGAGGTCGCCGGGCAGCATACCGCCGATGTTCGAGCTCTGCTGGAAGCAGATGATCTTGGCCGAGGTGCCGGCCATCATCGCGCTGCTTTGGAGCGCGCAGGCATCGGCGCCCTCGAAGCTTTGGCCGTTGAGGAACATGTTGAACGTCATGTAGTAGGCGTCCGTCCACACACCCATTTTCGGATAGTCGTTGAAATTGTTGCCGAAGGCGAACGCATACCGGTTGTAGGTGCCGGTGGCATCGCTGGTGGTGGAAACCGCCACGCACTGGGTATAGGGAGTGGAGGCGATCATGAGCTGAGTGAAGATCCAGCGGTTGTTGATCTTGTCGTACTGCACGATGGGATCACCGTCGTTGTTGGTCTGGCAGACGCCGCCAAAGCCAGCCCAGATGGTGTTTCCTTCAAAGGGCCCGGAGACCAGCGCCCCGGTGCTCTTATCGAACACGGCGAACTCGAGGTTTACCCACTGCACGTACTGGGTTAACCCGACCGTTCCCTCGGTGTCGGGCGGAGCCGCCTGCATGTTGAACCCATACTCTCCGTTGCCAAGGCCGTCGATGTTCAGGCCAATGGTCGCGGCCACCTGCGGCAGCTGCTCGTGCTGCAGGGCCAAGTCTGGACCCTGGTACTGGAGCGCACGCTCGACTGGCGGAAGGGGAAGAACCTTCAGCAGGCGGGGTGTGAACTGGAAGGCCGGAACCGGGGTCAGTCTTTGCAGTTCGGCCAGTGGGAGTGAAGTGTCGTGTTTAAGTTCCTTAATTACGTGGAGGCCCGGAGCGCCCTGAGCCGCCGCAGAGATGGCGAAGATTGTGCACAGCATCGCGGCGAGACAGAACGCCGCACTGAACCGCACGGAGATACTTCTCTTCATAGCCGAGCTCCAAGAGCAGTAGATTTGAGTTTGATGGACCCAGTAGCCTACACGGACCCGTCATCGCGCACGGGGTTGGGGGAAAATGAACTACTAACGCCCGTAGTTTTATACCTTGTTTTTCATTTCATTGCACGCGAAAAGCAGGGTTTGGAGCAGGATTTCCGGCAGGAGTGATCGTGTTTGCACATCGTGCGGTGAAACGCGGAAGGAAACACCACAATTTCGGGTGACTTGCTCGCCCGACACTGCAGTTTCTTGCACACTCCTGCCCCAAACCAAATGGGGCCCCGCACGCCCGAACTCCACACCACGCTCATTGGGAAGGTTGGACTGCTGGTGGGCATTGCAGTGTCCGCTAGGGGGCCTAAGCGCGCTTTCTGGCTCGCGCCATGGCTTCGCGCGCTTCGCGGTCGGCGGTGCGGCGGCGTTCGGTTTCCCGCTTGTCCCATTGCTGTTTGCCCCGCGCCACCGCCAGTTCGATTTTCACCCGGCCATTCTTGAAGTACATGCGAGTGGGAATCAGGGCGAGGCCCTTCTGCTGGGTTTTTCCGAACAGCTTCCGGATTTCATCCTTGTGCACCAGCAGCTTGCGGGTGCGGAGCGTGGCGTGGTTGGAGTAGCTGCCGTGCTCATAGGGACTGATGTGGCAGTTCAGGAGCCAGAGTTCGCCATCCTTCACCAGACCGTAGGAATCCTTCAGGTTGGCTTTGCCCGACCGCACCGACTTGACTTCTGTCCCGGTGAGCACTACTCCCGCCTCAAATTTTTCCAGCAAGAAATAGTTATGGCCAGCGTTCCTGTTAACAGCGGCGTCTCTTTGTCCAGACGCGGTCGGCTGGCGGCGCGGATTTTTCTCCGGGTTAGGCCGGGTCTGGTGGGTGCTCGGTTTGGCCATCAGTGGAATGAAAGTAACACGGGATCAGGTCTCAGGTCTCAGGTTGCAGGTGTCAGGTGTCAGGTGTCAGGTGTCAGGTGTCAGGTGTCAGGAAAGGCTGAAATCACTTGGATCAGAGAGTCAATAGCGTGCCGGGTGCCACCGGAGAATCGGGGACTCAAGGTGAAGAGATTTTCCTGTGACCTGACACCTGAGACCCGGCGCCTGATCCCTTAGGTACAGGTACCAATGAGTGTAAACACCGATGTACCAATCACTTCGGGCCTAAGTTGAGGCGATGCTATAATCCGATTTCCGGGTACTTTTTGTGGGTTGCGGCCGGATGGCAGCCGGGGCTCGCAGCTTTCCGGGCATTGCTTTCGCCCGGCCGATGATGGCCGCCGGAGAGACGAATGAGTTTTGTTCTGAGGACCGTTTGATGACACGCCTGATGCGTCCGGCTTGGATCGTACTGCTACTGTGTCTCAGCCTCCCGGGTTTCGCCGGCACCGACAATGCCAAAGCGTTGTGGGAGAAGGGCGTGGATGCGGAAGCGCGGCAGAACTACGAACAGGCCTATGACTATTTCAAACAGGCCTATGCGCTCAAACCCCGGGACCTGAGGTACCGCGCCTCCTACGAACGCAACCGCTTTTATGCCGCTGCCTCGCACGTGCATCGCGGGCAAACGGTGCGGGATGCTGGCAAACTCGACGAGGCGCTGGTGGAATTCCAGAAGGCGCTCGAAATCGATCCTTCGTCGTTCATCGCGCAGCAGGAGCTGCGGCGCACGCAGCAGATGATCAAGGAACGGGATAACCCTCAGCCCCAGGCCTCGGCGGGCGGCGTATCCGCTCTGCGCAAGCGGCTGGAACAAGCGCAGGGACCAGTGGATCTTGCGCCCATCTCCAACGTTCCCATCACGCTGAAGGTCACGGAAGATTCTAAAGTCATTTATGAAACGATCGGCAAGCTGGCCGGCATCAACGTGCTGTTCGATCCCGAATATAACTCTCGGCGGGTGCGGATCGAGCTGAACGGCGTAACCCTGGAAGACGCGCTGGAGAACATTCGCTTCGAAACCAAAACCTTTTGGCGTCCGGTGACGCCCAACACCATCTTTGTGGCGCAAGACAGTCTGGCCAAGCGGAAGGAACTGGAACAGAACGTCATCAAGACCTTTTTTCTGTCGAACCTTTCCCAGCCTACCGAATTGCAGGATGTGGTCAATGCCATGCGCACGATTCTGGAGGTGAGCCGCATCCAGCAGCTGCCTTCGCAAGGTGCGATCGTGGTGCGCGGCACTCCCGATCAGATGGCGCTGGCCCAGAAACTGGTGGATGACCTCGACCGGCCGAAACCGGAGGTGGTGGTGGATGTGGCGGTCATGCAGGTGAGCCGCGACAAGTTGCACACTCTGGGCATCAGTCCGCCGACCAGCGCGACCGTGGCGCTGCAGCAGAACATCACGACCACCCCCAGCGGCACCGGCGGCACCACGGGCACCAACCCTACTCCGAGCGGCAACGCCAACACAATTAATCTGAATTCGCTGGCCAACCTCAACGCCACCGATTTTCAGGTGACGATTCCACCGGCGACGGCCACGGCGCTGCTGAGTGACAGCACGACCAAGCTCATTCAGAACCCGCAGATCCGCGCCCTGGACGGGCAAAAGGCGACACTGAAGATCGGTGATCGCGTGCCGGTGGCGACCGGGTCGTTTCAGCCCGGCATTGGCGGTGTGGGGATCAACCCGCTGGTCAATACCCAGTTCCAATATCTCGACGTGGGCGTGAACATCGACATCACGCCCCGGGTGCATGCCGGACGCGAAGTGACGTTGAAGATGACCCTGGATATTTCGGCCGTGACCTCCCACGTAAGCATCGGCGGCATCGACCAGCCGGTCATCGGGCAGCGCAAGATCGAGCATGAGATCCGCCTCAAAGACGGCGAGGTCAACCTGATCGGCGGCATGCTGGAAGACCAGCAGACGAAATCTTTGAGCGGTATCCCGGGTCTGGCGAATGTGCCGATTCTGAAGTACCTGTTTGCGCAGACCAATACCGAGCACCGGGAGAATGAAATCGTGTTCGTTCTGGTGCCGCACATCGTCCGCGGACCGGAAGCCTCGCGGGGCGGGGACATGCTCGACGTAGGCACGGCCAATGCGATCGAACTACGTCATTCGTCGAGCAAAGCTCCGGCGGCTGCACCCGCGTCCTCCAGCGTGGCGCCCGCAACGCCGGTGCCGGTGGTTCCGCAGACGGCGGTTCCGCAGACTATGGTTCCGCAACCCATGGCGCCGAATCCGCAGGCGGCACAATCCAATTCCGGCGGGGGAACGTTCCTGTTTGATCCGCCAGCGCTGGTCGAAGCCAAAGGCGCGACCTTCACGGTCAATGTGGTGCTCTCCGGCGGGCAGAACGTGTATTCGGTTCCACTGCAACTCAACTACGATCCCAACCAACTGCAAGTCGTCAACGTTTCCAACGGGGGCTTCCTCTCGCAGGATGGCCAGGCGGTGGCGCTGGTGCACCGCGATGATGCCAGCACGGGAACGTTGCAGATTACGTCAACCCGGCCGCCGGGATCGGGCGGGGTCTCCGGACAGGGCGCCGTGGTCACGCTCACCTTCCAAGCCAAAGCGGCGGGCCAGTCTGCCCTGACCATCACCCGCGGCGGGGCTCGCGACCCGGCGATGCAGCCCATCACCATGAGCGGCGCGCAAGCCGCCGTCACCATTCAGTGAGGACGGTCGGTCGGTTATGAACCAGGGGGCACACACGAGGAAGGCGACGGGGGTAAATCCCTGCGGCCAGCGCGGGTTCACCCTGATCGAATTGATCGTCGCGACTGTGATTCTGATCATTCTGACCGGCATGGCGATTCCGCTGGTACGCCTGAGCGTCCAACGGGAGAGGGAACGCGAACTGCGCTACGACCTGTGGATGATGCGCGACGCCATTGACCGCTACAAGGATGCCGCCGACCGGCAAGCCTTTCAGATCAAACTGGGCAGCGAAGGCTATCCGCCGGACCTCGACACTCTGGTCAACGGCGTGGACGTTCAGGGCAAGAAGCTGAAGTTCCTGCGCAAGATCCCGGTCGATCCTATGACCGGCAAGGACGAATGGGGCATGCGCTCGATGCAGGACGACGCCACCTCCGACTCCTGGGGCGGGCAGAGTGTGTTCGACGTGTACAGCAAATCGCAGGGCACAGCTCTGGACGGCAGCAAGTACAAGGACTGGTAGATGCGATTGAAGTCCAAGCCGGGCAAGCGCGGATTCACCTTGATCGAGATGGTGGTGGTCATCAGCTTGATCCTGGTGCTGCTGTCGATTGCGTTGCCGATGTACAACCGGAGCATCCTTCGGGCCAAGGAGGCGAAGCTGCACCACAATTTGTCGACGCTCAATCAGCTCATTGAGACCTATTCGCTTGACAAGAAAAAAGCGCCGCAGTCGCTCGACGATGTGGTTCAGGCAGGGTACCTCAAGTTCATTCCAGAGGACATCACCGGCCGCACGGACACCTGGGTTCCGGAGCAGGAAGATCCGCAAAATGCGTGGGATCCGAACGAGACCGGCATCGCGAGTGTGCACAGCGGTTCCAATGAGATGTCGAGCGAAGGCACCCAGTATTCGAGTTGGACGCACTAGGTCCGGAAATGAACAGAAGGGCGGCAGGACGGGGTCGCGGATTCACGCTGGTCGAGATTATGGTCGTGATCAGCATCATGCTGATCCTGCTGGCGGTGGCCATGCCCATCTACAGCCATAGCCTTACGCGCAAGCGGGAAGAAACCCTGCGCCAGAACCTGGAAACGCTGAATAAGGTGATCGTCCAGTACACCCTCGACAAGCAAAAAGCGCCGAAGTCGCTCGACGATCTGGTACAGGCGGGTTACCTGAAGCCTCCAATTCCGGAGGACATCACGGGCCGCAACGACACCTGGGTGACGGAGGAAGGCAACACGATCATGTCGCTGGAGCAGAAAGAAACTGGCATCTCTGGCGTCCACAGCGGTTCCAACCAAACGGCCAGCGACGGGACGGCATATTCAAGCTGGTGACAAACCAGGCTCTGGGCGCTAGGCTTCAGGCTTTCGGCTTGCGGTCTACGCTGCCCGCTTCGCACCCGGTTTTAAGTATGACCTAGAGCCTAGAGCCCACCTTTCTGTTACTTTGGTCGTTCCCGGTTCTGTGAGGTGAACTTGGACTTCTTCAATCGGCTGCAACCTGCCGTATTGCTGGTGATGCGGCTCGTTCTTGGGGCGATCATGATTGCCCACGGCTATTCCAAGGTCTTCGGTGGCTTCCACGGGCACCAGCAAATGGTGGTTTCACTGGGGCTGCCAGCCTGGATGGCTTACCTTTCCACGGGGACGGAGTTCTTCGGCGGAATCGCGATCGTGCTGGGCGTGTTCACCCGCTTTTTCTCGCTGGCGTTTCTTATCGAGATGGGCATCGCAATTTGGAAAGTGCATTTCAAGAACGGCCTGAAGGGTCCGGGAGGCTACGAGTTCCCGCTGGCGCTGGCAACGATCGCGCTGGCTTTGATGTGCTACGGCGGGGGGCCTTGGGGATTCAATTTCGGGAGGGGCTCCGGCGGTTGGAGCAAAGCGAAGAAAGGGTAATGTCGGCCGTCCCTCCGGGACTTGGTGTCACTTTCCGCTTTCCCCAGCGCTGAAGCGCTGGGCTAAACTGGATCGCCCCTGCCGGGGCTGGACCCCCGGATTCGCTCCACTCTCAGCCTTCGCGTGAGGTCGGTTTCCCACGCGCACTCCGGGGCTGTGTGAAGTCCGAGAGCCCAGAACCAAAAGTCAAAAGCCTAGAGCCTAAAGCCAAAAGCCTAGAGCCTGGATTTCAGAACTCGGCCAGCTCTCGCATGGCCCGGAACAGGTCGGCAGCCTGGGGCAAGATCGCGTTCTCCAGAATCGGCTGGTAAGCCACAAAGGTGTCCGTGGCCGCGACCCGCTTCACCGGGGCATCAAGGTCGTGGAACAACTGGTCGGCGATGCGGGCCGCAATCTCGGCCCCGTATCCCCAGCTCAGGGAATCTTCGTAGGCGATCAGTGCGCGGTTGGTCTTCTTCACCGAGTCCGCAATCGCCTCCCAGTCGAAGGGATTCAAACAGCGCAGGTCAACGAGTTCCACGCTAATGTGGTGTTCGCGCTCCAGCTTCTGGGCGGCTTGTAAAGCGCGCGGAACCACCGCCCCGTAGGTGATCACGGTCAGGTCGGTCCCGGGGTGCACGATCTTGGCCTTGCCGAAGGGGACCATATAATCCGGGCCCGGATACGGCGCCCGCCCGAAGGTTTCGCGATAGAGGCGCTTGTGCTCGAGGAAAAGCACCGGGTCATCGCAGCGGATCGCAGTGCGCAGTAGCCCTGCGGCATCGAGCGCATTCGACGGGAACACCACCCGCACTCCAGGAGTGTGGGTGAAGATGCTCTCGCCGCACTGCGAGTGGTAGATGGCGCCGCCGGTGAGATAGCCGCCAATGGCCACCCGCACCACCGCTGGCGCAGAGAACGCGTTGTTTGATCGCCAGCGGATGAGGGGGAACTCATCCCGGAGTTGCATCATCGCCGGCCAGATGTAATCGAAAAACTGAATTTCCACCACCGGCTTCAGGCCGCGTGTGGCCATGCCGATGGCGCGGCCCACAATATTGGCCTCGGCCAGCGGGGAATTGAACACCCGGTCGGAGCCGAATTCCATCTGCAATCCCGCGGTCAGCTTGAAGACGCCGCCCTTGCCCTTGACCAGCTTCTGCTTCACATATTCTTCGCGACTGGCATCGGCCACATCCTCGCCGAACATCACGATCCGCTCGTCGCGCCGCATCTCGTCGCGCAGCGTGGCATTAATCAGGTCGGCCATGGTCTTGGGTGGGGAAGCGGCAGTACGCTTGCCGTCCGCGGCTGTCTCCGGGAGGGCGAAAGCGGGAGGAGTGTCGAAAGCCGCCGTGGTGGGATCGAGATCGGGCGAGTACACGTAGTTGTTAATCGTCTCGGGCTGGGGCAGCGCGGCTTCGAGCGCCCGGTCGGCGGCCGCCTGGACTTCCTCATCCACTTCCTTCTCGATCTGGTTGATCCCTTTTTCGTCGAGGATGCCCTCGCGCAGCAGGAACATCTGCAGGCACGAAATCGGGTCGCGGGCCGCATCGCGCTGGCGCTCGCTGTCGGGGCGGTACAGGCGCTCATCGTCCGACAGCGAGTGCGAGTACGGGCGGATCACATGGGTGTGCACGAAGGCCGGGCCATGGCCGGCACGGCAGTGGTCGGCGGCCCGCCGGAACGCCGCATAGGAGGCCACCGGGTCCGTTCCGTCCACTTCTTCAAAATGGAAATTGGGGAAACCGGAGACCAGGCGGGAAATATTTCCGCCGGCGGTTTGCGCTTCCACCGGGACGGAAATCGCATATTCGTTGTCTTCCACCGAGAACAGCACCGGCAACCGGCGGTTGGAGGCGGTGTTCAGCGCTTCCCAGAACTCGCCTTCGCTGGTGGTGCCATCGCCCAGCGAAACGTACGTGACTTCGTCGCCCTGGAATTGGACGTCCTTGAACTGGCGGTAATCGCCTTCGGCTTTTCGGGCCGAATTCGGATGCTTGGCCAGGTAGCGTCCGGCTTCGGCGCAGCCGACGGCCTGCAGAAGCTGGGTGCCCGTGCAAGAAGACTGGGTGACCACGTTGAGCCGCTTGTGGGCCCAGTGGGAAGGCATCTGGCGTCCGCCGGAACTGGGGTCGTCGGCCGCGCCCACGGCGCCCAGCAGCATTTCGTAGGGGGTCGCGCCGAGCGCGAGGCAGAGCGCGCGGTCACGGTAATAAGGATAGAACCAGTCGTAGCCGGCCTTCAGCGTGAAGGCCGCCGCGACGCCCACGGCTTCGTGGCCGGCGCCCGAGATCTGGAAAAAGACCTTCTGCTGGCGCTTCAGCAGGATCTCGCGGTCGTCGAGGCGGCGCGAGGTGTACATGATGCGATACGAGTCGATGAGCTGCTGACTCGTCAGACCCTGGTAGGTCTGGGCATTCTTCCCGAGGTCGCTTTGGTTCAGCTTGGGATCGACTTTAGTCGTAGCCATCGTGCCCCATCACCCCACGTACCTCTTTTGCCGGTCTATTGTAACGGTTGAAGTCAAAAGTCAGAAGTCAAATTGAAGAAGTACCGCTTCTTCCGGACTTGGTCCCAGGGCGCGATTCGCGGTTTTACTTCTGCATTTCGACTTCTGACTTGGTTGTGCCCCGCCATCATTTATCCTGACAGCAGCATGGTTCGCTTCCACCGCCAATTTGATCCTCACGCCATCCGTCTGCTGATCTTTGACCTCGACGGCACGCTGATCGACTCCCGCCTCGACCTGGTTCACTCGGTCAACGCCACGCTGCGGCACTTCGAGCGCCCCGAACTGCCGGGCGAGGTGATCGCCACCTATGTCGGCGACGGCGCTCCGACGCTGATCCGCCGAGCGCTGGGCGACCGAAGTGACGGTGACCGAAATGACGAGCAGATGCTCGGCTCGGCTCTCGAATATTTTCTTGCCTACTATCGCATCCACAAACTCGATCACACGGTGGTGTATGAAGGCATTCCGGAGGCGCTGACACGGATTGCCGCGCCACACAACGGCGTGCAGCGGCAGATGGCGGTGCTATCGAATAAACCGGTCAATCCGTCGCGCGCCATTGTGCAGGAGCTCGGGCTGGAAGATTTCTTCGTCCGCATTTATGGAGGCAACAGCTTTCCCACGAAGAAGCCCGACCCGTTGGGAGTGCAGACCATCCTCGAGGAGACCGGGTTTACGGACGCGGAGACTTTAATGATTGGCGATTCGTCGGTCGACGTGCTGACTGGCCGCAACGCCGGCCTGTGGACCTGCGGGGTGATGTATGGTTTTGCTCCGCACAGCTTGGAGGACGTGCTGCCGGACGTGGTCGTGGAGAGGCCGAGGGAGTTGGCAGAGTTGTTGGGGTAGTTTGGCTTAATCTCCGGTTTGCCTGCCGAATGCGCGATCAGGTCTGGTTGTTCATTGCGAACCACGTGCTCTCCAAAGTAACTGGAATGCCCGCACAGAACGGCGCAACATAAGACCGATATGTTTTGCACCGGTCGCAGTTCGCTTCTTCTTGTGCTTATCGCTTCTGCGAGGCTGCTCGCCGCCCAAGTCATCGTGAGCCCGGCGTCGGCCACTTTGCTCGTCGGCGAGAGTCGGCGTTTTCGGGCAGTCGACGAGAGTGGTGGTCCGCTCCGCGATGTTCGATGGACCGCGTTGCCCACTGGCATTCTGCAGATAATGCCGGGCGATGAGGTTGTAGTGTCGGCGCAAAAGGTCGGAGCGGTCACTCTGACCGCCTACGTAAGTGGTGCTTTCTCCGAGGCTCACATCGAAGTTGTGGCAGGTACTTCGCTCCCATCCGGCGCTAGGAAATGGACATCGGAAGAAGCGACCGGCTGTAAGAAAGCCCAGGTCGTTCCTGCGGTTCCAACTCCGGACGGTCCAGATGTCTATGTGCAGTACCAATGTCCCGATGGCAACTATGTACGCGCCTACACGGATGATGGGATCCTGCTCTGGAATCGGAAAATCTCTGACCCGGGGATGTCGCAGTCTCGGATTATTCCTACATTCCCTCAACAGGGCATAACTGGGAAAGCTGGAATGCCGGGCAAGCAAGAAAAATCGGTGCCAGCCATCACGAATCCGCTGAACAGCCGCGCCATTTCGATTTGCGAATCGATTTCTGTCGGAATGAAGGAAGAGGTAGTGAGGGAACTGCTCTCGGTTCGTGGACTGCGGCCACCGGCTGCTGGACTCAAAACATGGGTAGTTGAAGAAGGCGGCAGCGAATGCAAGCTGTGGTTTGACGACGTTCAGGATGTAGTCAAGAAACGCAAGACTCTAGTGGCGCAATAGCAAGAATTCAGCTTGCTACCCGAAAGCGCCATAGGTTACTTCAGCACCTGATAGCGCGCGATCATTCCTCCGTCCATGTGATCGCTGAGGTGGCAGTGGAATAGCCAGATCCCCGGGTCGTCGGGCACCATGTCCACCGTAACCATCTGCGCCGGTGAAAGCGCAATGACATCCGTGCGTTTCCCGTCGTCCAACACCACGTTCCCGTGCCAATGCGGCGTGTGGAAATTGAAACCGAATCCGATGGTCACAAGATACCAGCGGACACGGTCCCCTTTTTTCATGGTCATCATGGGGAGGTTGGCATACTGCATGCCGTTGATGGTCATGCGAATGTTCACGCCGGCGAACCCGGTTGGACCCACGAAATTAAAACGGCCCTCTGCATCGAGGGGAATGATCTCGTCCTTCTTGGTGCCCGCCGGGTCGTCGGTGTGTTTCTGGATGTTCTCGTCGAGAAACCAGCTCTCGTTTTCGTCAAAAATCATGTAGAGAGCTACAAACTCTTTGTCCACGTCCTTGGGTCTGCCGTCGGGCAGGGCCATGCCGCGGCGCGTGATAACCAGGGCTCCGATTAAGCCGGAGTTTACATCCATCATTTCATTCACGTGCGAATGGTAAAGCCACACGATGGAATCGGGGTCGCGCGGCCCGGGGCCAGCACGTTCGGGCACTTCCCAGGTGTAGGTGTGCGTCTGTCCGGGCGGAACATGGCCTCCGACCTTGTCTGCGGCGCTGCTGCCGTCGTTATAGGCGGTGCCCTCGGAGTCCTTCTCATAGAAGACGCCATGGGGATGCATGCTGTAAGGGTGGGTGCCGTTGTTCTTGAACATGACCTTGATCGTGTCCCCGACCTCGGCGCGTAAGATCGGGCCCAGGATTCCCGCGTGTTCCCATTCCGGCGAGCGCGGCTTCAGTTGGGTGAAGGTGGCGTCCGTGTATTCGCGGTAGATCGCCTTCTTGTAGACGTGGCCGACCCTGTGGGGCCCATGTTCCATGTAGGACTTGGCGATGCTCGCGAACGGCATGTTCATCATCTGATCGATACCGCTGGGGGCGTAGTCCCAGTCCAGTTCGTCGGCGGCGACGTAGTAGATGCGGGTCTTGCCCTTCGGCGCTCCGGCATTGTTCTTCGGTTGGGCCGCCAGCGGCGACACGCAGACTCCGTAGACGGCAAATAGAGAAAGGACGATTCTTGCAAACCTGTGATGACTGGGAAACAAGCTCATTGCCGGGTTCCTTCTTCTCGATTTGTGAATTCCGACGCGCTGGGAGCCTTGGCGACGGTGCGATCCGGTACGGCGGTCTTAAATAGTCCATGCCTGGGAATAAGGAGAGTTCACAGGATGGGCTAGAAAAAGCTCCCCACAACTGGGCGGAAAGAATGCACCCAGGCAGTTCTCCTTGTCAATGTGAATGATTTACACAGGTTGACCGGGAGGATTCCCGGCCCGAGCCCAACGCGGTTTCAAGGGCTGGTTTGGGTCTGGGCTGTCCGGAATCCCCTCTTTTATTCCCAATGTTGGTTTGATCCTGATACGTTCAAACCGCGTCGCAAATACAAGACAAGACGCGGCGAGCCGCGTCTCTACGGAAGATTTGGGCCGAGATAATTTGGTGCGGGAAACGTTTGGGATGAAGAACAACGAATCGCTGAACAACGACTCTTGGGGTTTGACTCCTGCTGAACTGCGAAAGCTGCGCAGCCTGAAGACTCCCTACGGCATTCAGCGCTTGCTGGACGCGATGCCGTATCACCTGGAGGACACGGCCTGGTCTCCGCGCCGGGTTTTGCGGGAGAACACTTCGCATTGCTATGAAGGAGCGCTGTTTGCGGCGGCGGCTTTGCGGGCGAATGGGTATCCTCCGCTGCTTGTGGATCTGGAGGCGGAGCATGACACCGACCACGTGATCGCGGTGTATCGCGTGGACGGGCACTGGGGGGCGGTGGCGAAGTCGAATTTCACGGGATGCCGGTATCGGGAGCCGGTGCACCGGTCGCTGCGCGAGCTGGCTTTGAGCTACTTCGAGGTGTACTTCAACCTGCGCGGGGAACGGACGTTGCGGACGTTTTCCCGGCCGGTGCACATGAAGCGCTTCGACCATCTGGACTGGATGAGCACGGAGAAGCCGGTGTGGTTTGTGGCGGAGTATCTGCTGACGATTTCGCATTATCCGTTGATTTCCCGGGCGCAGGCGAAACGGCTGCATCGGCTGGATGGGCGGTCGTTTCGGGCGGGGTGTCTGGAGCGGGCGGACAAAAAGCATTAACCTCAGGAGTGCACAGGGGAACCTGCCTTCGTGAGGAACTAGGAGTGGGTTTGCTTCGTACCATTGTCATGCGTTCTTGTGTCGGTCAGGTCTTTGCCGTTGTGCTGCTGGCGGGCGGCGTTTTGGCTCAGAATCCGGATTCGGCTTCAACTTCAACTTCCTCAACTTCTTCTCCCACTTCGGTCTCAGCCATGCCGGTCTCGCGGCCGCTGGAGCTGGCTCCCGATGCCTCGGGTACCGTTCCTCCGGAGCAGATCCGTGAGCTTCTGCGCCGGGTGGCGGAAAAGGATCTGGAAAACGATAAGCGGTTGCGCGATTACACCTACATCGAGCGCCAGGAAGAGCACAGACTCGACGGCCACGGACAGGTCAAGAAAGTCGAGTCCCGGACCTCGGAAATTCTCGAGATCTATGGAGAACCGGTCGAGCGGCTGGTGGCGAAGAATGACAAGCCGCTGGCGGAGAGCGAAGCTCGGAAAGAAGAAGAGAAAATCCAGAAGGTCATCGACAAGCGCAAGAACGAGTCCGAAGACGAGCGGCGCAAGCGTCTGGAGAAAGAAGAGAAGGCGCGGGAGGAAGACCGCAAGTTCGTGCTCGAAGTGGCCGACGCCTTCATCTTCCGCCTGGCCGGCTCGGAGGCGCTCAACGGCCGCGATACCTGGGTTCTCGCCGCCGATCCTCGCCCCGGCTATGAACCCAAGCACCGCGAAGGCAAGATCATGATGAAGTTCAAGGGGCGCATCTGGATCGACAAATCGGAACTGCAGTGGGTCAAGCTCGACCTCACTGCCATTGACACCATCTCATTTGGCTGGGTCGTTGCCCGGATTCAGAAGGGCGCCCACCTCTTGGTCGAGCAGACCCGGGTCAACGACGAGGTGTGGCTGCCCAAGTACGTTCAGTTCCACCTGGACGCCAAGCTGGCGCTTTTGAAAAACATCAGGGCGGACGTCGAACAGACCTTCCGCGACTACAAGAAGTTCCGCACCGATACCAAGATCACCGTGGTGGGAGAGAGCCGCGAGTAACGACTGGCGATGGGAGGCTCTGATCGCCGGTTGTCCCTAGAATTTGTCAATTTGGCTCGTAAAGGTGTTGTCCGCCAGCGGTTTGCTGGTGTGCTGGCGAGGTTACGTCAGTTATCCGCACAACAGCTCCAGATTCAGCTACTCCCGCCGATCTTTCCTAGTGAGGGTCCGAGCCCGACGACTGAGTTCTGTGTCTTAGTTGCGGACGATGGCCCTTCCACCCATATCGATCGAAGTTCAACACAGAGCAAAAACGTTGAACTGGCGTTTTGAATACTCTGAAGGGATAAGAAAACGTCTCGTGAATCAGAAGATCCTGTTCGTGGACGATGAGCCGGCGGTGTTGGACGGCTATCGACGAATGCTGCGAGGCGAATTTGACATTGCAACCGCTGTCAGCGGTGAAGACGGGCTGGCAGCGCTCCGCAATCAGGGTCCCTTTGCCATCGTTATTTCCGACATGCAGATGCCCGGCATGGACGGAGTGCAATTCCTGAAACGTGTACGCCAACTCGCCCCAAACACAATAAGATTCGTACTCACGGGCCACACCGATCTCAATGGCGCAGTAAAGGCAGTCAACGAAGGGCGCATCTTCCGTTTCCTTCTGAAGCCTTGCCAAGAATCAGTCCTGAGGGAGGCGATCACCATGGGACTGGCTCATTGCCACGGGCGGAAAGAAGAGCGTGTGCGGATCGAGCTACCGGTAAGTTTATCCCGGTCCGCCCCAGGTCGGAAGCTTCAGGTGGCCCACACGGTGGATATCTGCAACTCGGGAGCGCGCCTAGCTGGCCTTGTTGAGCCGCTCGAGCTCGGCGAAGTTCTCAAGATCGAGTTTGGTAACCGGAAAGCGCCCTTCCGGGTGGTCTGGACCGGTGCGCAGGGTACGGCTACCCAAGGCCAGGCAGGCCTTGAGTGTCTGGCGCCGGACGTAGGCATCTGGAAATTGGACCTATGTCAACTGCAGGATAGTGAACCGCTGATCCGTGCTCGCGTGGTGCAGAGCGGACTCCTGCCGCAGGTGAGACCGCCGTTAGAGACGCTCGATTACGCCGGAAAGTGCATCCAGGCACGCACGGTAGGAGGAGACTATTACGACTTTCTTGATATGGGGCCGGGAGAGGTCGGGTTCGTGTCGGCGGATGTTTCAGGAAAGGGCATCGCAGCTGCCCTGCTGATGGCAAATTTGCAGGGAAGCCTCCATAGTGAGTACGGCACGAAATCGAAAGATCTTCCCCAGTTACTCGCCTCGGTCAATCGCCAGTTCTACAAGCACACCTCGAAAGACCGTTATGCCGCGTTTTTTTTCGGGCAGTATAGCGATGCGGCTCGCAGGCTGCGTTACGTCAATTGCGGGCAGTGCCCGCCTCTACTGCTCCGCAAGGGCGGTGCGGTCGAGAGACTGAACCCGACCGCCACCGTACTTGGCTTGTTTTGGGATTGGGAGTGTTCCGTCGCCGAGGCTCAGTTGGAGGCCGGGGACGTCTTGTGTATCTATACCGACGGGATCACGGAGACAACTGGCAATAATGGAGGAGAATTCGGCGAGGCACGTCTGTTAGAAACGCTATGGAAGAACCGGGACCTGGAGGCTGCGGACATATTGCGGAGCCTGGAGAACGCCGCAGAACAATTCAGGTTCGGTGAACAAGAAGACGATCTGACGTTGGTGATCGCTCGCGGCCGGTAGCATTGTCGAGAGCAAGCGAACACGACGCTCCCTCGGTCGCTCCGCCGGCCCGGTACTCGCCACTCGCTACTCGTTACTGAATTCTGTACTCGATCTTGATTCCCCGCCGCGCAACCTCGTCGAGGAAGGCTTGCGCCGGGACGTCCCGCTCCTGCAGCACCGCGCCGCGCTTCTCAACCGCTCCCGAGCACATCATCTGCAGAACGATCGACGCCGGAAACGCGGTGGTGCGCATCATGGCGCTCATGTCGGTCTTCGGATCATAGTGGTCCACCATGGTGAAGGTGGCCACGCGCCCTTGGAGCTTGCCGCCGAGCAGGCCGCGGATGCCGGGGGCCTTCACCGATTCGTGGGCCTCCAGCCGCATGATGCAGAGATCGGGATGCTTGCCCGCGAACTTGCCCTCGAAGATCTTCGACATCACGGCCCGGGGCACAACCTCGGCATTGCCGACGCGGATCTTTTCGCTGGAAAACAGACCCAGTTCCTTCAATTCGCAGAGCAGATCGTAGTGACCGGGATAGCGCAGCGTCTTTTCGAAGCATTCCCCAACTCTGCCTTCAAAAGTCTCCGGCAAGGTCGAGGTTCCCCCCGAAGTGTGGAATGCCACCAGGGGAGAGAACCCGTTCATGTGGAACTCCTCCGGCTCGGTGAGGGGTTCGACCGTGGTCAGCTTGCCCTTGCGCAGAATCCGCGCCGGCTCGACGTATTCGTTGATCAGGCCCTCGACCGAAAAGACCAGCTGGTAATGAAACGGCGGCATGGGTTTTTCCGGCAGACCGCCCACGTAGAGCTTGAGCGCATCGGCGCGTCCGTCCAGGCGCCGCACCAGTTCGCCCCCCAGAATCGAAGCCATTCCCGGCGAGAGCCCGCAATCCGGAGCCAGGCCGACGCCCTTTTTCTCCGCCTTCTTGGCCAGCGCCAGCTCTTGTCGGACGACGGTGTTGTTGCCCCCGAGGTCGGCGAAATGACATCCCGCATCGATGGCAGCCTGGGCCAGACTGAGATTGAGCCGGTAGGGAACGGCGGAGAGCACGCCGTCGTGTCCTTTCATCAGACGCGCCGCTTCCTTTTCCTTGGAAGCGTCGAGCGCGACCGCGCGAACTTTCCGGTCGCCCGTGATGCGATTGACCCGCGCCGCAACATCGCGTGCGCGCTTCAGGTCGCTGTCGGCTAGAGTGACCGCGTCGACTGGACTCTGCCGAGCCATGTCGTAGGCCGCCGCCGAACCCATCATGCCCGCGCCAATTACGAGTAGTTTCATGACATCCCCCGGTTCCGAATGTCGGAAGGGATAGAGTACCAAAATGACCAGAAAACATAAGTGATGTATGTCACATAACCAGTTGTATAACAATATATTGATACGATCAGCGCTATAAAAGATGACCGCCGGTTTTATTACGGGACAGGGGAGGATGCCAGCAACTTTCTGATCTCCGCCTCGAATACGGCGGCCTCGGTCGCCCCGACATGCCGGGCCGCAATTCGGCCTTCACGATCGATGAGGTAGGTGATGGGCAGACCGAGAATGCCACCGTACTGGCTGGCCAGTTGGGCACTTCCCATGGCGACCGGATAGTTCATCTTGAACTGCTGCTGGAATTCGCGAGCCAGCTTCTCGTCATCGTCCATTGAAATCCCGACTACCTGCAGCCCCTGAGGTCCGTAGCGGTTCTGCATCTCGACAAAATGCGGGATTTCCTCCTTGCACGGATCGCACCAGGTGGCCCAAAAATCCAGCAGCACTACCTGGCCGCGATAGTCGGAGAGACGCAGCTTTCTCCCGGCGAGATCGGTGAGGTAAAAATCGGGCGCGGGAGCGAGCTCCCCGGCGCGGCCCGCCCGGGGCGCGGAAGGCCGTCGCAGCGCCATCCAGGCGAGAAGGGCGGCCACCACAACCAGGAGGAAGAGCCATTTCTTCATCCGGCGCTACTCTCCTTTGGCCACCGGGTAGCCCTTATCCACCCAGTCCGCGCCAAAATTGCTGGCCAGGTGGAGAACCTTCACGTTGGTGAAGCCCATCTGCCGCAGCGCATCGTAAGCGGGATTCAGGTTCGGGCAGTGGCTCCAGGGGCAACAACCGCAATAGAGCACGATGGCGGAATTTTTCGGCAAGCGCTGCGCGCGCTGGCGCAGATTCCGGATGCCAACTTCGGTGGATCCCGCGCCCAGGTATTCCGATCCCGGAATGTGGGCCTGCACATAGAGCATGTGAGAGCCGACCTGGAACAGCAGCGGCTTGGGGCCCTTCGGAGCCTGCAGCGCTTTGACCAGCTCTTCCGGTGTAAGCGTCGGCAGGCTGAAATCAGCGGCGCGTGCGCGCAATGCGCACGTGCCCATCAGCGCCAGTGCAATCAGGGACAAGAAACGATGCAAGGACCGCATGAAGATGACCTCCGCTGCTCATTATCTACAGGCAACTGCGAAATCGGCAAACCGCGGAATAAGGCGATCGATGAGGGGGGGTGGTCGGTCTCCGGGGGTTGGCTGGGAACCGAAGCGGTCCGCGATGCGCTCCCGGCACTTCCGTACCGGTTGCCTGGTTACTGCGGGGCCAGCCCGCCACTCCCAGGCAGCGGTCCGCTATCCGCGTCGTTGGCAGCAGGGTGAAAGTTGCCAGCGGCTCGCAGCCATTGCAGGGAAGGCATTTAGTCGTCCCGCCAGCAGCCAACCGCGGGGTGGCTGTCCGGTTTCGTTACTAAGGGTGGTACCAGAGTTATCTTGTCCCACCCCTGTTCAGACCGCATCCTTGGACAGGATTGTTGAACTCCTTTTGAGGGCCGTCGGTCACTGCCCATAAGAGGGGCAACGTTTGTAAGACGAATGAGGGGAGCGCCAGTGCATTTGAGTGATGTAGCCGGAACGTCCGCGAGAAGTTCGAAACCGAATCTGTGCTTTCCGGACGCGCGGAATGCCGGGCGACTGAGGAGCAGAACGTTGTCCGCCGGCTTCAGCCTGATCGAGATGCTGGTGACGATCGGCATCATCCTGGTTGTCCTGTCGATGTCAATACCCTTTCTCACGGGCAGTCGCCGGTCCTACCACTTGAGCCAGGCCACGACGGCGGCGACCGGAGCGATCCAGGCCACGCGCTATCGGGCCATCATGACGGGTTGTGCCTACAGCATCACGTTCACCGCGGCCACCACTACGTACCAGCTTCAGACTCACGTTTTGACCGGCACGCCGCCAGCATGCGCCCCGACCTGGTCCAACGTCGGCGCGGCTACGCCGTGGGGCTTCAGCAAGGACGTCAGCATGGGCCCGACGACCACGCTGCAGTTCTGCCCCAATGGAATGCTCATCGCCGCCACTGACATTTGTCCAGGAACGGTCGTAGACGGCATCTTCACTGTGTCCAATGGATACACAACGAACACAATTACGGTTTCGGGAGTCGGCAATGTCAAGGTCACCAGCCCGTAAGCAAGCCCGCGACCAAGGGTTCACCTTGCTCGAGTGCATGATAGCCATCTTCATCCTCACCGTGGGGGTGATGGGATTGGCCTTGCTAGGCGCCAGAATGATGTCCACCGGCCAGGAGTCGAAGTACATGAGTGTGGCGGCGACCCTGGCTTCGGAAAAGCTCGAAGACCTGAACCGCTGGGACAAGGACGACGTCCAAATCTGTGTTCCCACCGGCAGTGCAACGGTGGGCAGCCTGACCACGGACGTGCGGCAGACCACGACTTGTCCGATTGGCGGAGCGTCGAGGAGTGTCGCATATTACGACGACGTGAGCCTTAGCCTCAACCAAAACAACGGCACCTGCCCCAACCCGACGGCCGGCTGCTTTGCGGAAACCATTTCCAGCGTGACCAACGGCAACGCTACGTACACGACTACCCTGCACTCGCCCGACGGCATTATCAACGCGAGTTCAAGCGGCAATGCCCCGCCCGTCGCCACCTTCCACCGCCGTTGGATCATTGAGGGCGACCAGCCGGTCGTGGGAACGCGGCGCGTGACCGTGCTGGTCACGCTGCTGAGCGGAGCGATCCGCCCGGGGGCGAGATTTCAGATGAGTCTGGTGAGGCCATGAACACGATGACGAGAACTACCTCAGTTTGCCGCAGGGATTCCAGCGAGCGTCGCCGAAACGGATTCTCGCTGGTGGAACTAATTGTGGCCATGGGCATCTTCATGCTCATTAGCGGGTTTGCCCTCACTCTGTTCCGGGACCAGCAGATCGCGTCCCAGGGCCTGGCGGGGCAAGTGGGCCTCAACCTCTCGCTGCGCAACGCGGTCGCGCAGATGCAGATGGACCTGGCGAATGCCGGCAGCGGTTACTACCAGAACTTAAACATGCCGAGCTGGCCGGTTGGCGTCACCATTGTAAACAACGTGGTGCCCCAGGGCGGCGCCTGCAACGATGCCGGGGCTTTTACCTACGGTGCGGCCTGCTTTGACCAGGTCAACATTATTTCGGGCGTTGATCCAAACGTCACTCCTCCTATAAACGCTACCGGCCCCGGGAATTGTTCGGACACCAGTTTAGGTAACGCCTATGGTCAGGCCGCGGTCTTTCCCAATGGCCATGTGGCAAGTTTGGCGGAAACCGCCGCTCTTTTCCACCGCGGCGATCAATTGCTGCTTGTGGCCGTCGCGGGCACGCAGCAACTCACTTCGGTGGTTCTGAAGCAGGATCCCGTGGTGTCCAATGGCATGGTCCGGTTCACGTTTAATGCCACGAACCCGGATGGCACCAATCCCCGGGCGAACGATCCCCTGGATATCACAACCTGCGAAGGCCATACACCGTGCTCGCTGCCCAAGATGACCAAGCAGTTCTGTACCAACGATTGGATCATGAAGATCTGGGCCACCTCCTACAAGGTCGACCTCTCCGATCCAACGGATCCCAAGTTGACTCGGCAAGTGGGAAGCAACAATCCAGAAACCGTGATGGAACAGGTTGTCGGTTTCAAGATTGGAGCAACGCTCTGGAACAACGGCCAGGCTCAATTTGCGGACCTAGGCGAGTATGTGTATGACGCCAGCGCTTACTGCAATACCGCCTGCACTGACCCCCCGACCAGCCCGGGTGATATGGCTTACAACTTCACGCTGGTGCGTTCGGTCCGGGTTTCCCTGATTGGCCGCACCGTGCCCGATTGGCGCGGCACCTACATCTACCGCAATGGCTTCGACAACGGGCCTTACGAGGTCCAAGGCGTTGCGGTGGTGGTCAACCCGCGCAACATGAGCATGAACGATTGAGGCGAAAGCTGGAACGGCAGACGAATCCGAAGGATTGAGGTGACACCATGAAGGCAACACTGATTCGATTGTGCACGCGAATTTGGGCGAAAAAGGATCTCGGAGCCTTCCCGAAAGGGGGGAGAGACCGGGGCGTTGCCCTGCTCTTCGCCCTTCTGTTGTTGGTGATCATGAGCGCCCTGGGCATCATCATGGTGCTGACCGTGAGTCCGGACATGATGATCAACGGTTACTACGGAAACTATCGCGGCTCGTTCTATGCCGCCGATTCCGGCTTGAACATCGCGCGCCAGCAACTGATCAATCAGACCACCACGGCCTTCAATCTGGCGCCCTGCCTGGGCTGGGGCCCGACTTATCCGCCGCCTTGCAATCAACTTCCCCTGCTAGGCAGCACCGGCACAACCGTGCTCAACAGCCTCACCTCGACCTATGGCACTTTCAGTTCCCTGCAGGCGGGGCAGGCCGCGAACTCCTGGCCCGAGAACTTCGAGATTCACGACACCGCCACCCCCTCCTGCCAAAACACGTATGGGTTGACGCCGGGCTTTCCTCAGCCCCTTCACCAAAACGCAGACGGACAGCCCGACCAGCTTAAGTACGCGTTCACTTACAAGCTCTGTTCGCTGGGGCGCGCCCAGAGCTCGCAGGAAGTGGTCACGACCGAGGCGGGCACCCTGCTTTATACGATTGCCGCGCAGACTTCAAGTTCAAAGCTAATCCAGACCCCCTTTTCCGCTTTCGGGGGCTTCATCAACAACTATCCCCCGTGCTTGGGTCCGCTGGTGCCCGGCACCATGACCGGCCCCATGTTCACCAACGGCGCCTGGCAGTTCATGCCCGGCGCCTACATCTTTACCGATCCGGTGGGGCAGCAGAACGCCAAAGCCGATTACTGGTTCGGCGGCACCTGCATTCAGTCTCCGACCTCCAGCTACACTTATGGCGGGCAGACCATCCGGCCGACCTTCCAGGGGGGGTTGAACCTGGGCCAGCCAGCGGTCCCGATGCCAACGAATTCCTTCAGCCAGAAATGGGCGGTGCTGGACAGCATGGGTTGCGGCGAAGGCAGCAACGTGTGCGGAGATCCCACGAGCCCCTCGCCTCCGGCCGTCACCAACACCGACCTCAACTCCAAGCTCAAGAATATTAGCGGCGTCGCCTACCCGAGCGGGGGCGCAGCTTCAGGAGTGTATTTGCCTTATTCCTGCACGGGAGGCCCACCTTGTGCGAATACCTTGAATGGGGGCGGGTTCTACGTGAAGGGCGATGCGGCGGTCACCTTGTCGATCGGAACTGACATCGCCGGAAACCCGACCCAGACTTACAGCATCACCCAGGGTGGCACGGTAACCGTGATCACCACCGACATTGTCGCCAACATCACCAAGGTGGTGTCCGGCGGCACCACACTCAACCTGGCGGGCGTTCCGGAAGACCTGGTCACCGGAACGGCCACTCCGGCCACCATGCTGTACGTGGACGGCAAGATCACCGCCTTGTCCGGAACGGGCCAGGGTGTACCCGCCATCCAGGATTACACTGCCCTGACTATCACGGCGAACGGTGACATCAATTGCACCGGCGACCTGCTCTACGCGCACGAGCCGGTGACCCAGAATCAAGCCGACACCCTGATCGCCGGCAACGACCACAACCAGGATCTGGGCCTGTTTACCGCCACCGGCAACATTATCTTGAGCAGTCCCTACGGCAACAAGAACCTGCAGGTCGATGGCAGCCAGGCGGCCATCGGGCAGAGTTGCGCGGGGAACTCCTGCGGGTTCCTGGTCAACGGTTGCATCAACACCTTCAACAACGTCGGCGGCCAGATTCAGGCGAACATTTTCGGCGCCTGCATGAACACGCAAAACACCTACTTCGACCGCCGCTATACCTCCAGGCCGGGTTTTGCTCCGCCTTGGTTCCCGTCCACAACCATTAACTCCAACGACATCCAGAACGCGCAGGCCCCGCTGGTGTGTCCGAGCAGCAATGCGGCCTGCAATGGTGGACCTGCGCCACAACGCCTGAGCTGGGTCACCACGCCACAGTAAGACGCACGAAATCCGACTGTTTCACCGCAGCTTGCCGGCGCCGAAAGGGCCGGTAAGCTGCTTCGTTTTGGGACCCGCCCCAAATCGCTTGCCCGGTCTGGTGGGCACTGCTCGGAGGCTCCGCAGTATGCTGCGGCCATCCATCCCGGGCTGCTTGACCCCGAGCCTGAGGCCCAATTCCCTCGGTCATCTCCCAGCGGTTCAAGTACTTCCGTACCGTCTCTAGTACCTTGGTTACAGGCGCGGGTATGACTGCCGCATCTTTCGCGTAAATACTACTGCCGGTTGTAGCAATGCGATTGTTGAATACTATATATAGATAATAGCTACATCTTCTTCCGAGCCCAATTCCAGGAAACACCCATAAAACCCGGTAAAACCCGGAAATTCCCGTTGACAGACCCTCGGTTGCGGTTGAGATATGCTCAGCACACCAAGACGCCCTTGAACCCCATTTGGGATCGGGGACTTGGTTCTCCCAAGGTGCTTCGGCATGGCCGGAAGAAGGCTGGGCTGAGACCTGAATTCTGTGGAAGGGGAAATCGATATGGCCGACTCGCGTGAAGTCATGAACATTCGCCAGGCTTCGCAGTACCTGGGGGTGAGTCCGGACACGCTGTACAAGTACGTCAACGAACAGAAGATTCCCGCGTTCAAACTGGGCAATCGCTGGCGCTTCAAGAAATCGAAGCTCGACCAGTGGATGGAAGAAAAGTCCATGGAACTGGAACCGGGAGGCAAGAGGAAACCCAAGGCAGCCGTGAAGGCTGCCGGAACTCCGTAACAAAGGCGGGCACATGTTTGGATTCGGATCGAAGGCGATTGTTGGTCTGGATGTGGGCTCCTCGAGCATCAAGGCGGTTGAGCTCAAGAAGACGCGCCAGGGCATCGAGGTCGAGCACCTCGGCCTGGAGCCCATCGCACCCGACATCGTGGTGGACTCCATGATCGTTGACTCGGGTACGGTTTCGAGCGCCATCGCCAAGCTGTTCCTCGATACCCAGATCAAGACCAAGAGTGTGGCCACGGCGGTGAGCGGTCACTCGGTGATCGTGAAAAAAATCTCGCTGCCCGCAATGAGCGATCAGGAACTGGCCGAGACTATCCAGAAGGAAGCCGCCCAGCACATCCCCTTCGATCTGGCTGACGTCAACCTCGACTACCAGATCCTCTCCGATGACGCTACCAGCCCGCAAATGGACGTGCTGCTGGTGGCGGTGAAGAAGGACAAGATCCTGAACTACACCAATGTGCTCTCGATGGCAGGCAAGACCCCGGCGATCGTGGACATCGATGCGCTGGCTCTGCAGAACTGCTACGAGTACAACTACGCGCCCGCGCCCGGGGAGGTGGTTGCCCTGCTCAACCTGGGGGCGAGCGTCATGAACATCAACATCGTCAAGGGCTGCACCCCGCTGTTTCCCCGCGACGTCTCGGTGGGCGGCCACCAATACACCGATTCGCTGCAGAAGGAACTTGATCTCAGCTTCGACGATGCCGAGTCCCTCAAACTGGGCAAGAAGGCAGACAGCGTCCACGACGACGCCAAGGCGCCGATCCTGCAGCAGGTGACCGAAATTATCGTGCTCGAGATCCAGAAGACCTTCGACTTCTTCCGGGCGAGCGCGGCGGGCGAGCACATCGAGAAGATCTACCTGGCCGGCGGTTCAGCCAAGGTTCCGGGTCTGGTGGATGCTCTACGCCAGGAATTCTCCATGCCGGTCGAGTTGTTCAACCCATTCCAGAAGGTGATCGCCCCCATGGAAGGTCCGGCGGCGGAACTGGTGGAACGGAACGCCGGTCAGTTGGCGGTGGCCGTAGGTTTGGCCCTGAGGAGTTTTGACAAACTATGATCCGAATCAATCTGCTGGGTTCCCCGAAACCGAAGGGCGGCAAAAAGGGCAGCGCGGTCACGATGCCGTCGATTGACGTGGGCGGCATCTTCGGACCCCTGCTTAAAGTGGCGGCGGTGGTGGCGATTGCCGGTGTCATCAACGTCGGTTACTGGTACCGCCTGGAGCGCGAAAAGAAGTTTCTCGAGGTCCAGATGCGGCAGGCCGAGCAGACAAACCGCGAACTGGCCGATATCAAGGCCCGCTACCTGGAGCGCCAGAAACAGGCCGACGCTTACAAACGCCGGGTCGATGTCATTGACCAACTCCGCGCCGGTCAGGCGGGTCCGGTCGGCCTTCTGGCCATGATCGGAGATACCGTCAACAACACCGAGGCGGTCTGGCTGAACAGCTTGCAGGACCAGGGCGCCAGCGTGGCCATTGACGGCATGGCGCTGAGCAACGACGCGGTAGCCAATCTGATCAGCAATCTGCAGAAGACCGGCTATTTCCGCAACATCGAGATCAAGGAAAGCATTCAGGACGATCAGATCAAAGACATGCAGGCGTTTCAGTTCACGCTGACCTGCGAGAAAGCGAAGTCGTAAAGGCGGACGGCATGAATCTCGGCGAAATGTCAGGCTTCAAACTCTGGGCGGGTCTGGTGCTGGCGGCAGCGCTGGGCACCGGCGCCCTCTACTACACCGTGTTCCGGACGCAGCGCGACCAAAATGCGGCGGCCCAGCAAAAGCTGCAAGCGAAGATGCGCGAGAACGCGGAACTGCAGGCCTACCGGCCCAAGCTGGCCGATATGGAGCGCCAGCTCACCAACCTCAAACAGCAACTCGAAATTGAGCGGCGCATCGTGCCCGACGAGAAGGAAGTGGACGGCCTGATGCGCATGGTGGGCGGCGAAGCCCGCAAGGCCGGAGTGGAGATCCGCCGCTATACCGCGCGTCCTTACAACCCGCGCGACTTCTATACCGAGGTGCCGTTCGAAGTGGAGCTCGACGGCCCCTACTATTCCATGCTCGGATTTTTCGATCGCGTGGGCAAGTTGGAGCGCATCGTGAACGTCTCCAACCTGCTGGTGGCTTCGACGCGCAAGCCGTCGGATGCCAAAACCAAGCATACCTACCAGTACGCGCCCAGCGAGAGTGTGGTGGCGACCTGTGTTGCGACCACGTATTTCAGTCATGACCTGGAGCCGAACGCCGCCCCGGCGGGCCGCAAACCGACGGTGCAGCCAGCGGCCCAGGTGGCTTCGCCTATGAGGGCCATTCGATGAAGCGGACGACCAGCATCCTAACTTGCCTGATGGTCGCGGGACTAGCCTGGGCGCAGAGCCCCCAGATCATCCAGAACACGCGCACCAAGATGCAGACGGTCGAGAACAACGCGACGGCTGCCTCCAATCAAGCTCTGGGCGATAAGGCGTCGTCCAAGCCGGCGGCGGGTGTGCATAACACCGCCGCCAAGACGGGCGCGTCGCCATTCAAGACCGGCAGCACAACTCCGGCGCCGCCCAAGCCGGCTCCCGTCCAGAAGCCGGCTCCCGTGTCGACGAAATCCACCGGGGCGGTTGCGGTGAAGCCAGCGGCGGGCGCCAAGCCCGCCAAGGTGGCGGTCGAGCCCAAGAAGGCGGCCTCGGCGCCGAAGAACAGTGCGCCCGCCGCCGCGTCCAGCAGCGAACCCTCCGCTGCCGGCGCGGGCCAAGAGGCAAAGAAGGAAGACCAGGATAGTCCGGACAAGCGCATGACCGGGAAGCGGGATCCTTTCGTCAGCCCGGTGGTGAGTCACATGGGCGGTTCCGGTTGTAGCACCGGCAAGAAGTGTCTGGAAATCGGGGCGATCAACCTGCGCGGAGTGGTCCGATCCGAGGCCGGTTTTATCGCGGTCGTGACCAACAGCCTGAACAAGGCGTACTTCCTGCGGGAGAACGATCCGGTGTTTGACGGCTATGTGGTCAAGATCACGGACGATTCCGTCACCTTCAAGGAAATGCTCCAGGACCGGCTGGGCAAGACGCTCACGCGCGAAGTGGTGAAAAAGATCACGGCCCCGGCGGTGTAAAACCGGAGTCGGGTGGAGTTCGAGGAAAGAAAGGGAGAGGCGAAACCGCCTCGTATGGGGAGATACGAAATGCGAAAGCAACTGCTGGGTCTCATTCTTCCGTTGTTGGCCTTGGCGCTGATCGCGGCCGCGGCTGACACGCCGGGCCAGGGAACTGCGACCACCGCGGCCCTGCAGCGGCTCGAAATCGCGCGCAGCCAGGACGGCCTGCGGGTCGAGTTCACGGCGAAAGGCGGCGTGATCGCGCCCAAAGTGACGACGCTGGACTCCCCGGCGCGCCTTGTGATCGACCTGCCCAACACCGTCATGGCGACGGGGCAGAGCCGCATCGACGTCGGCCGCGAGGGCGTGAAAGCGGTGCGCATCGGGATGGACGGTCAAAACCCGCCTACCACCCGCGTGGTAGTGGATCTGGCCGCGGCCGTGCACCATCAACTGGTGGCCGGCGCCGACGGCCATTTCACCCTGAAGATCCAGAGCGCGACGCTGGCCCGGCACGAAGCTACTCCGTCTGCCCGGCCGGTGGCTGCGAACCCGGCGCCGAAACTGGTGCTGGCTTCGGCTCCGGTAAAGGCGAGTGTGCCCGCGATCCCCGCCCCGGCGGAGGTTCAGCCTGCGCCCAAGGCGGAAGGTGCCAGCACAGTCGCGAGGGAGAAATCCGCTCAACCCGCCAATGACTTCGTTTTCGTGGAACCCAAATATGCCGCCAAGAACGACCCGGCGGCCCCGACCGCCGAGCCTGGTGCCCTGGCGGCAGGGGCGGCGGCGCGATTTGCCGACAAGACTGCCGCTGAACTGGTGGCCACCAAGGCCCACTCCGGCATGCAGGATTCCGGCAGCCCGCAGGCCATCCAGCCGGCCGTGAACCTGGCCGCGGAGCAGAAGGCACAGCTGGCGCAGAAACAGGCCAACAACGGGCCCAAGTACACGGGCGAGCCGATCTCGGTCAACCTCAAGGATGTTGACCTGAAAGACTTCTTCCGCCTCATCCACGAGATCAGCGGACTGAACGTGGTGCTCGATCCGAACGTGAAAGGCACGCTCACTATCGTGCTCGACGACGTGCCCTGGGATCAGGCGCTCGATATCGTGCTGAAAAACAATAATCTGACGCGGCAGCTCGAGGGCAACGTGCTGCGTGTCGCGACCGTAGACACGCTCAAGAAGGAGGCTGAGAACCGGCGTGCGCAGGTCGAGGCCGAAGGCCTGGCGGTTGAGAAAGTCACGATGACCCGTTTCTTGAGCTATGCGCACTCCAAAGATGTAGTGCCGGCCTTGAAGGGATTCCTGAGCAAGCGCGGCGAAGTGGTCTCCGACGACCGCACCAATGCGCTGATCATTTCCGACATCCCGGCGGTTCTGCCGCAGATCGATCGTCTGATTCAGCAGATGGACCGCAAAACGCAAGAAGTCGAAATCGAAGCCCGCGTCGTGGCCGCCACCCGCAGCTTCGCTCGCGATATCGGCACGCAGCTCGGCTTCGGTTTCGGCAACGCCTCCACGGCGATTGGCGGCGCTTCCTCGGTGGGCGCTTCCCCGATGTACACCTTCGGTCTCATCCCGAATTACACGATCATCGGCTCGACTGCCCCGACGGGCACGACGGGCGTCACCATTCCGCTATTCTCGAACCTGGGAGTCACCTCGCCGACCAGCGGGTTCTCGTTCCTCAATGCCAGCAACAACGTGCGCATCGACGCTATCCTCACCATGGCTGAGTCGCGCGGGCTGCTCAAGATTCTTTCCCGCCCGCGTGTGGTCACCCAGAACAACATCCAGGCGGTCGTGAAGCAGGGCGTGCGCGTGCCCATCGTGACCCAGGCCCAGTTGGGCGGTCCGCCCACGGTCACGTACGTGGACGCGTTCCTGCGCCTGACCGTGACTCCGCAGATCACCTCGGAAGGCACCATCTTCCTGAACGTGGACGTGGAGAATACGACGCCCGATTTCGGCCACGAAGTGCAGGGCAACCCGACTCTGATCACGCAGCAGGCGACCACGCAGGTGTTGGTCACCGATGGCGGCACGGTCGTGATCGGCGGCGTGATCCAGACTCAGAACTCGGTCAACGTTGCGCAGGTGCCGTTGCTGGGCGATATCCCGTATCTGGGGAACTTGTTCAAGCATCGCACGGTCACCACTGCCAACCAGGAGCTGATCTTCTTCATTACGCCACGGATCATTCAGACATAGTTAAGTTGAACCAACAACGGCCGCCGGTCTTCCCGAAGAACTTGTCGAGGAACCCGGCGGTTTTGTTTTGGCCGCGAGCCGCCGAGCCTCGAGCTAGAAAGCTACCGGCTCGTAGCTCGCAGTTCGAAGCTGGTCTCCTGCTACACTGCCCGCAATGGACTATGCCACCCGCCTACGCCGGCTCCAGGCTAAGCTCGAAGACAGCCATCTAGACCACCTTCTCGTCACCCATCTCCCCAACATCCACTACCTCTGTGGGTTCACCGGTAGCGCTGCCGCTTTGCTGGTCAACGATCGGGGGACGACCCTCTTTACTGACGGCCGCTACCTCGCGCAGGCCCGGGCCGAGGTCCACGGCGCCCGGATCGTGATTGCCCGCAAGGCCCTTTTGGCGGTGGCTGCCGAATGGCTCGCCTCCGGGCGGAGAACGGCCATCCGCCCAGTTCTCGGCATAGAACCGGAGTCCATTTCGGCCGGCATGCGCGACCGTTTGGCATCCTCCCTCCGAGGCAGGGTGCGACTTCGCTCGGCCGTGCCGCTGGTCGAACAGGCACGCATGGTGAAGGATCCCTCCGAGGTTGACCATATCCGGCGCGCGGTGGAAATGGGCGCTGGCCTCTTCCGGGTCGCTTTGCAAAGAATCCGTCCCGGAGTGAGGGAAGTCGAGGTGGCGGCTGCGATGGAATACGAGGCCCGGCGCGCCGGCGCCGAAGGCATGGCCTTCCCGACGATCATCGCATCCGGCAAACGCTCCGCCGTGGTGCACGGCCGCGCCTCGCAGGCCGCGATCCCGGGCCGCGGGTTCGTGGTCTGCGACTTCGGTGTTATACTCGCTGGCTATTGTTCGGACCGCACGCGCACGGTGCATGTTGGGCGTGCTTCGCGGCCGGCGCGGCAGATGTACGAGGCGGTGCTGGAAGCGCAGCACGCCGCCATCGCGGCCGTGCGACCCGGAGTCACAGCTGCTGAAGTGGATGCCGCCGCGCGGCGGGTCCTCCGCCGGCAGAGATTGGCCCGGTACTTTACCCATTCCACCGGGCATGGTTTAGGATTAGAGATTCACGAGGCGCCGCGATTGGCGGCGAGTCAGACGCAGAAACTCGAGCCGGGCATGGTCATCACGGTGGAGCCCGGAGCTTACATCCCGGGGAAGCGGGGGGTCCGGATCGAGGACGTTGTGGTTGTCACTCCCTCGGGTTGTGAGGTTCTGACGCCCAGGGATAAGGAACTCATCGTTATTTGATAAATAGTATTTGACAAATAATCAAAAGCAGCCGCGGCTGTCGGCTCCTGCTTCCGGGTAACGCGGCAGTCTGCGAGTAGAACCCGCCCCTACGATGAATCAAAAAGAGCTGAAGGAACTCATCGAGTTCTTAATTGAAAAGGATGTTGCCGAGTTCGAACTGGAGCGCGGCGACGTGAAGGTGAAGATCAAGCGCGCCGGCGCCGCCCCGGCCGCGGCTCTGCCCGAACCGCGCTACGTCGCGGTTCACCCCGCTCCGGCGACCCCCCACGCTCCCGCCGCCGCGGGAACTGAAGCGGAGCTTGCCGTCCTCGTTCCGGCCGCGCCCGCCGAGGACCTGCACGTCGTGCGGTCGCCGATCGTGGGCACGTTCTATGAGGCGCCCTCGCCGGGAGCGCCGCCTTTCGTCAAGGTTGGCGATCGAGTGGAGGCCGGCCAGGTCCTGTGTATCGTCGAGGCCATGAAGCTGATGAACGAAATCGAATGCGACGTGGCCGGCGAGGTCGTCAAGAAGTTTGCTACCAACGGCCAGCCCATCGAGTACGGACAGGAATTGTTCGCCATCCGGCCGCAGAAATGAGAAGCGCATCTGCCCGGTTGTCAGGTCTCAGCTTGCAGCTGAGAGCCGACAGCTGAGAGCTTAGCTCACACGCACAATGTTCAACAAGATTCTGGTTGCCAACCGCGGCGAGATTGCTCTGCGCGTGATTTGCGCCTGCAAAGAACTGGGCATTCGCGCCGTCGCGATCTATAGCGAGGCCGACCGCAACTCGCTGCACGTGCGCTTCGCCGACGAAGCCATCTGCATCGGTCCGCCGCAACTGGCCCAGAGTTATCTGAATATCCCGGCGGTCATCAGCGCCGCGGAAATCGCCAACGTGGACGCCATCCACCCCGGCTACGGCCTGCTTTCCGAGAACGCCAACTTCGCCGAGGTCTGCCAGGCGTGCGGCATCAAGTTCATCGGCCCGACACCGGACGTCATCCGGCTCATGGGCGAAAAAGAGAAAGCCCGCGCCGCCATGAAGCAGCACGGCGTGCCGATCCTGCCCGGCTCCGAGGAGGTGATTGCCTCGGCCAACGAAGCCCGCGAGTGGGCGCGCCAGGTCGGTTTTCCGGTCATCATCAAAGCCTCGGCGGGCGGCGGCGGGCGCGGTATGCGCATTGTTCGCAACGAAGAGGAAGTGCCCGGGCTTTACCGCCAGGCGCAGTCGGAAGCCGCGGCCGCCTTCGGCAACGGCGATCTCTACATGGAGAAATACCTCGAGCGCCCGCGCCACATCGAGTTCCAGGTTCTGGGCGACGAGCACGGCAACGTGGTCAGTCTGGGGGAACGCGAGTGCTCCATTCAGCGGCGCCACCAGAAGCTGGTTGAAGAGTCGCCGTGCGCAGAGATTTCGCCCGAACTGCGCAAAGAAATCGGCGACATCCTTAGCCAGACGCTCAGCCAGGTCGGCTACCACAATGCCGGCACCGTCGAATTCCTCATGGACCAGGACGGGCAGCTTTACTTTATCGAGATGAACACGCGCATCCAGGTGGAACATCCGGTCACCGAAATGGTCACCGACGTGGACCTGGTCAAGAGCCAGATCATGATTGCCGCGGGCGCCAAGCTGGCCGACGTGTTGCAAGGCCCGATCGTGCATCGCGGACACGCCATCGAGTGCCGCATCAATGCCGAGCATCCGGAGAAGTTCACGCCCTCAGCGGGTAAGATCACCACATTCAATCCCCCGGGAGGGACGGGCGTGCGCATCGATACTGCTGCCTACGCCGAAGGCACCATTCCTCCTTACTACGATTCCCTGATTGCCAAGCTCGTGGTCCGTGGCAAGGATCGCAACGAAGCCGTCTCGCGCATGGCGCGCGCGCTCGAAATGTTTATCGTGGAGGGAATCCACACCACCATCCCGCTGCACCGCCGGATCCTGGCTGACCCGGAATTCCGCGCCGGCAAGCTGGATACCGGATTCATCGAGAGATTCCTGGCGAAGAAATCGGAGACGGCGGGGTAGAGACTCCTATCAAGCACGGCGAACTCCAGCTTCGTTGGGAGAAGGCGAGACAATGGCCGACACCGCAAGGACAATCAGCGATTTTCCGCATTTCAAGGTGTCCGCCATACGGCGATGCGAGGGCGGTGACGATGGACGCACTGACTTCGAGTTTGCCGGTGTATTTGACCGAACCGAAGGTGTGAACGAAGGTCGATGTTGGCTGCTGCTTCCTCGAGAAGACGTTCTGATCGATTTCACCGGGGAGCTAAAGTTTCTTGAGGCCGGCACGGGCGCCGCTGTCTATCAAACCTCCGAAGAGCCTACGTCCTACCTGGTGGGCTTGGCACTTGCCTATCTGGGCCCGCAGTGGGAGCCGTATCACGTCTGGATGGTCAGCCAGCCGAACTGGAAATGGGATAGACGGGTATTCCACGCTCTCGACGCGACCGCCAGGAAAACTGAGGGGAATGGTGTCTCCATCGTTGATGGACAGGAAGTGAAGGAATGGATCGAGATCAAGAAGACCGGGCAAGAAAGTCACCTTTCGAGATATTGTCCCGTCTTTCCTGACGGCAGAACGACTCTTCCGCCGATCGGTCCCGACGGCGTCATCAGAGGCGGATGGGATCATGTTCACTGTGAAATTTGCGATACGCACATCGTTGCGGAAAGCTACGGATACATAGATCCAGGGGACCACTAGGTCTGTGCGGCATGTTACGACAAGTATGTCGTAAGCCACGACCTCTCGTTTATCAAGACATGAATCAACTCCCCCGGTTGTACGCGATTCTCGACGCGGCGTCGTTTTTGGACGCCGGGGCGATGTTTACTGCTGCCGAGGAACTCGCTTCTGGCGGCTGCACACTGCTGCAGTACCGCAACAAGTCTGGAACTGCCCGGCAAATGCTCGATGAGGCTCGTGAACTCAGGGTGCGGCTGGACGGAAGCGTGAAGCTCATCATGAACGACCGCGCCGACCTCTGTCTGGCGGCTGGTTTTGACGGCGTGCACGTTGGGCAGGACGACCTCTCGCCGGAGTCGGCCCGGCGCATCATTGGCACTGATTCCCATGGCAACGCTCGCTGGCTGGGCGTCTCGACGCACAACCCCGAGCAACTCGCGGAAGCCGATAAGACCTCCGCCGACTACCTTGCCATCGGCCCCGTCTTCGCCACGAGCAGCAAAGCGAACCCCGACCCCGTGGTTGGACTCGAAGGAGTCCGCCGGGCAAGGGAACTGACGCGAAAACCGCTGGTCGCGATTGGCGGGATTACCCGCGCCAATGCCCGTTCCGTGATCGAGGCGGGTGCCGACGCCGTTGCGGTGATATCCGACTTGTTACGGGATCCCGGCAAATCGGCAGAGGAATTTTTCAGAGTTCTGCGGTAAAGTCATTGGCTTGCACGTTCGTAGGGACAGCCGCCCTCGGCTGTCCGGCGGCTCGCAGAGCCGCAGTTTTTGAAAAACGTTGTCGAGTTCGCTCGATTGGACAGCCGAGGGCGGCTGTCCCTACGTGACCAGGAGATTCGTTGAGTACCGACGTCCGACCTCCAGCTCAAGGTTCCAACGCCGCCGATTGGGCGCTCCACACCCTTCAGGACACTGAACTCGTCAAGGGTCTCGGCCTGACCAGCGCGACCATGCTGGTCATGGGCTCGATGATCGGCTCGGGCATCTTCATCGTCTCGGCCGAGATTTCCCGCGACGTCCAGTCGCCCGCGCTGTTGATTGGGGCGTGGGTGGTCACCGGCTTTCTGACCATCGTCGGCGCGCTTAGCTATGGGGAACTAGCCGCCATGATGCCGCGCGCCGGCGGCCAATACGTATATCTGCGCGAGTCGCTCGGCCCGCTCTGGGGCTTTCTCTACGGCTGGACGCTCTTCCTCGTGATCCAGACGGGCACCATCGCTGCGGTCGGCGTCGCGTTTGGGAAGTTTCTCGGAATTTTCTGGCCGGCAATATCGTCCAGCCACTGGATCCTGCACTTCTGGAAGGTGCCGACCTTTCTGGTTGGGCCCATGAGCCTGGGCGGGATGGATGTCGGGCTGAATACGCAGAACCTGGTGGCTATCCTCATGGTCGCGGCGCTGTCCGTCATCAACATCTTCGGCATCAAGACTGGCGCCCTGATTCAGAACGTCTTTACCGCCGCGAAGGTTTCTGCGTTGCTGGGCCTGATGATCCTTGGGGTCCTGCTGGGACGGAATACTCAGGCGCTGGCCGCCAACTTCGGAGGGAATTTCTGGAAGAATGCCAGCCTGGGCACGCTGCACGACGTCGGCGGGGGCGTTCTAGTCTCCACCCTGACCGTACTGGCGATCGCGCAGGTGGGCTCGCTGTTTTCCGCCGACGCCTGGAACAACGTGACTTTCACGGCTGGTGAGGTGAAGAATCCGAACCGCAATCTTCCGCTCTCACTGGCTCTGGGCACGGGCGTGGTGATCGCGCTCTATATCGGTTGCAACTTCATTTACCTGAGCACGCTGCCGCTGGCGGGCAGCCCCACGGGAGCAAGTTTGCTGGAACGCGGCATCCAGTACGCCAGTGAAGACCGGGTCGGAACCGCAGTGATGACACAGATGTTCGGCTCCGTGGGCGGAGCGCTCATGGCGGTGGCCATCATGATTTCCGCCTTCGGCTGCAACAACGGGCTGCTTCTGGCCGGGGCACGGGTTTACTACGCGATGGCCAAAGACGGGCTATTCTTTCGCAGCGTCGGCAAGCTGCATCCTACCTACAAAACACCGTGGGTCTCGCTGATGGTGCAGATGCTCTGGACCGCGGTCCTGTGCGTCTCGGGAACCTACAACGACCTGCTGAACTATGTCATTTTCGCAGTGCTGGTGTTTTACATTCTGACCATCTTGGGGCTTTTCGTGCTGCGCCGCACTCATCCCGAAGCCGAACGACCCTACCGAGCGGTCGGATATCCCGTTCTGCCTGCGATCTATATAGTTATGGCTTTGTTTATCGATGTCGTGCTGCTACGCTACAAGCCGCAGTACACATGGCCGGGGCTGATCATTGTGTTGCTCGGCATCCCGGTGTACTACCTCTGGTCGCTGCGAGCCAATAGAACTTCGTCTTAAGATCCTGAAGGAGAGACCGACACATGGCAAACCTGCTGGTAACCAAGCCGATGGATATGATTATGTCCGAGGCTGGCGAAGAAGGCGGACACTCGCTGAAACGGGCCTTGGGTCCCGTGAATCTGGTGACCTTAGGCATTGGCGCCATCATCGGCGCCGGCATCTTCGTGCTCACCGGATCAGCGGCTGCGAAATATGCGGGCCCGGCCATTGTGCTCTCCTTCATATTGGCAGGTATCGCGTGTGTCTTCGCAGGTCTCTGTTATGCGGAATTCGCCTCGCTCATTCCCATCGCAGGTTCCGCTTACACCTACGGCTACGCCACCCTGGGTGAGGTCTTTGCTTGGATCATTGGCTGGGACTTGATCCTGGAATATGCCTTTGGGGCTGCGACGGTGGCCTCGGGTTGGAGCGGTTACATGCTCAGCTTCCTGCAGGATTTCGGGATCCGAATTCCGGCGCGGCTTACCGCGGCGCCCAGCGAACTGCTGATTTCCTACAATGGTCATTGGGAGCACTACGACCGCGTGAAGGATACCCTGATGGCGCGCGGTATCGACTGGCACACCCTGCCGCAAATGAAGGGTTTGTTCAACCTGGTGGCGTTTGTCGCCATTGTTATGGTCACTACGATCCTTGTTGTCGGTATTAAGGAATCGGCCAACTTCAATTCCGGGATCGTGATCGTGAAGGTCTCGATTGTGCTGATGTTCATCGGCATCGCCGGTGTTTATGCACTCAAACATGGCAGCCAGGTCTGGGCCAACTGGACACCGTTCATCCCTCCCAATACTGGCCAGTTTGGACAATACGGCTGGTCGGGAATTGCGCGCGGGGCAAGCGTCATTTTCTTTGCTTATATCGGCTTCGATGCCGTGTCGACCGCCGCGCAGGAATCGAAGAATCCGCAAAAAGACATGCCTTTTGGAATTCTGGGTTCGCTGGCGATTTGCACGGTGTTGTATATCGTGGTTTCGGGCCTGCTCACGGGCATCGTGCCCTACACGTCCCTGAATGTTTCCGATCCCGTAGCGGTGGGGATTGACGCAACCGGCGTGACCTGGGCCAGTTTCCTGGTGAAGATCGGCGCGATCTTTGGTTTGGCAACCGTGATGCTGGTTATGCTGCTCGGCCAGTCTCGCGTGTTCTTCTCGATGTCGCGAGACGGATTGTTGCCGCAATGGTGTGGCGCGATTCATCCACGCTTCCGTACGCCGTGGATTGCTACCATCTTTGTGGGGATTTGCGTCGCGTTCTTCGCTGCCTTCGTTCCGATTGGCATTCTGGGCGAACTCGTAAGCATCGGGACGCTGCTGGCTTTCGTGATTGTTTCCGCGGGCACCTGGATTTTGCGCCGCCGCCGGCCTGACTTGCACCGGCCCTTCAAGACGCCGTGGGTTCCGTTCGTACCGATTATGGGTGTCCTGGTGTCAGCTGGACTGATGGCAAGTCTGCCGGGCGCTACCTGGCTACGTCTGATCGTTTGGCTCATCATAGGCATGGTCGTTTACTTCGGCTACGGACAGAGGCACAGCAAGGTGCAACTGATGGCGAACGCCGCCGCGCAGCCTAAGGTCGCGCCGACCATGGCGGATTGAGAAACCAGTTCTCAGTTCCCGGTTCTCAGTCTTGGATTCACCGTGTGCTGACCGCTACTAGGGGCTGCTTTGCCGGGTCGCTCCCCTGGACTACCAGACACGAAACTCTTCAGATACAAGTCATTTGTAATCAATATGTTGCACGTGCACTCTTCGCCTTTCTCATGGCATCACATGTAGGTAAGTGAGGAGGGCAAAATGCACAAGACAATGCGATGGATTTCAACAGCATTGGCGGTCGCCATTACGGGAGGGCTGCTTGTGGGCTCACCTCCGGCAGCGTCCGCGCAACGAGTGACGCGGCACGTGGTCGTGGTCGAGCCGGTTCCGGTTTTCGACCCGTTCTTCCCATATGCGTACTATCCCTACGGCTATCCGCCGTACTACGTGGCGGGCAACTACGGCTACGTCAAGGTCGATACGCATCACCGGCAAGCCGACGTTTACGTTGATGGAGGATACGCGGCGAAGACGCACAAGACGAAGAAATTCGCGCTGAAAGCTGGCAACCACAACATCGAGCTGCGCGATTCGGAAGGCCGCACGTTCTTCCAGGAACGGATCGCGGTTATCGTTGGCCAAACCACCAAGGTTGATGTGCCGAGCTAACCAGTGCGTCCGTCGGGCTCGAAGTCTGGCGCGGCGAGAGCGGTCTCTCGGTAGAGACGCGGCTCGCCGCGTCTCTTTTTTGGGCGTATCGGACTTGAGAATCGAGTGATGAGCTGCGGCGAGGACGCCCGTCGCTCCAGGGCTTGCCGACTCCTGACGACTGAGTCCTGACTACTGACTCCTGCTTTCCTGCAGTTTTCGCGCCACGGCTGTTACCATTTGCCGCGGCGAGAAGCGGACCGACTGAGCCAGTAACCAGTTTTTGAAGCCGGCAATCACGACCGGCCGGCCCTGCATCAGTCCGCGATATCCCAGTTCAGCCACGGTGCGCGCATCCATCGAGCCGAACTGGAGCAGCCGCGAGTTCGTCATGTTGGCCCGCTTGTGAAATTCGGTTGTGGTCACGCCCGGGCACAGGCAGGTGACGGTGACGCCCGTTCCTTGTAGCTCATTGGCAATCGCCTCCGAGAACAGCAGCACGTACGCTTTGGTAGCATAATAGACAGCCATCAGGGGGCCCGCCTGAAACGCGGCGGTGGACGCCACATTCAGGATGCGCCCGTGGTGGCGCTCGATCATCGCCGGCAACAAGAGCCGCGTCAAGTGCGTGAGCGTGGTCACATTGAGCTGTATCTGCTGCAGGCAGATTTCCAGATCGTTCTCGGCAAAGAACCCGAACTGGCCGAAGCCGGCGTTGTTGACAAGCACATCCACCTGGATGTCGGCCCGCGTGGTTTGATCGAGCACGTAGGCGGGAGCGCCGGGCTCGGTCAGATCGGTCGCCAGAATTAGCGATCGCGTCCCATGTGCTTTTTCAAGATCGGAAGCCAGTTGCCGCAGCTTGTCGCCGCTGCGCGCGACCAGAACCAGGCTATGTCCTTCGCGGGCGAAGATGCGCGCCAGTTCCTGTCCGATGCCAAAGGAGGCGCCGGTGATGAGAGCAGTCTTTTGGTCGGCCATCGTGGTTCCCTTGGGGAGTTTCCTTGGTCCCCCTTTGTGTCCTTGGTGGTTCGTGTTTCTTGATCACCACGAAGGACACGAAGGAGCACGAAGGGAAAACAAAGGCGGGTCCGCAGACCCGCCCCCAGAAATGAAGAAAGAGGCTGCCTACACCCGCGCCAGCGCCGGTTCGGCTTCGTAAATCGAGTGCCACGAGGTCGCGGCCTTCAGGCGATCGTTGACGTTATTGATGTTCTTCACGCCTTCGCTCTCCAGCCATTTGCGGAACGCATCCGGACCCTGCTTGGCATAGACCGGGATGCCTTCCTTCCAGGTGGCGCGTCCGCAGAGCACGCCGTTGAACTTCACGCCCGACTCGGCGGCCAATTCCAGCCCCTCGGTGAACTCCGAATTGCTCACGCCCGCCGACAAGTAGATGAACGGCTTGGTGGCGACTGCGGCGGCATCTCGAAACAGCTTCATCGCTTCCTGCTTCGAGTACGCCTTTTCGCCCTTGTAGGACTTCGTCCCTTCTACAAACTTCATGTTGATCGGGACTTCGACCTTCATCACATCCACACCGTAGCGGTCTTTGGTGAACTCGCGCATGCTCTCGGTCACGGCGTGCGGTTTCTTTTTGGCGAAGTCGAAACCCTTTTCATCCACGCCTTCTTCGTAAGTGACGAACTCCAGGAAGAACGGGATATCGTTGGCGCGGCATTCGTCACCCAAACGCTCGACCCAGGCGTGCTTCTGGTCGTTGATGTTCTTTGGGTCAAAGGGCGTGTAGTAGAGCAGAATCTTGACGCAATCGGCGCCCGCTTCCTTCAGCCGGCGCGCCGACCAGTGGTCGAGCAGGTCGCCCAGGCGTCCCGGTCCGGTCTTGTCGTAGCCGGTCTTCTCGTAGGCCAACAGCAGACCAGCGTTTTTTGAGCGCCGCTTCGAAGCCGGCAGCCCCCACTCGGGATCGAGCAGGATGGCACTGGCATGTGGCGTCAGGACCTCGCTCACCAGGATCTTGAATTCCTCCATCATCGCGTCAGAGACGGCCGAACCCTTCTCCTTGGCCAAAGCTTTCTGCAACGAACCGCGCTGGTCCATGGCGGCGGCAGCGATGACGCCACGATCGTTCGAAACAGCCTTAAGACCCTTGAGCTTCCCCGGGGTAAGTTTCATATGAGCCTCCAGATGAGTGCAGTCAGATAAGTACAGTACGACCGCAATTCTAAACCAAATTCGCAGTTCGCTTCTCGCTGTTCGCGGAACCGTCTAGCGCTTCGGAAACTGGTAGCGCAGCCCGATGCGGGCCAGAATCGGCGGGCCCAGGTTCGGAACCGGCGTCAACGCCACGTTGTAGCGCTGGTTGAACACGTTCTCGGCAGCTCCAAAGACTTCGAGGCCGTGACCGAGCGAGCGCCCAAGGTATAGGTCCACGGTAAAGAACCGGTCCAGCAGGAAGCTGTTCAGATCATCGTCGAACTGCTGCCCGACAAAGGTTCCCTGGACCGTGGCCGTGATGATCTTCGGATTTAAATACCGCGCCTGCAAAGTGAACTGCTGGTGCGGTACCTGCGGAATCCAGTTTCCGGTCAGGGACGGATTCAGTCCCGCCAGCTCCGGAGGCGGCGTGTAGCTGGATACCACGGCGTGGGCGAACTGGTAGCCTCCGGCGATCTGAAACGTACTGCTGATGCGGAATTCGCCGTCGAGATTCATGCCGGTGGAGAGCGTGCGGGCGACGTTTTCTTTCTGGCGGGTGATCCGGCCGGTCTGCGAATCCTTTTTTATCGTGACATTCACAATGGCATTGGTGATGTCGTTCCAGAAGAAAGTCGCGCGTAAGTTCAGGCGGTCGGAAAGCAGGTTTTGCCGGATCCCGCCTTCCACGCCGGTAAGCCGCTCCGCCTTCAAAGCGGAGTTGCCATTCGTTACCGTATTCCCCTGCTGGAAGTTTCGATACAGCTCGTTTAAGGTCGGAGCACGGAAAGCGCGATAACCCGAGGCCGTGAGCGATGTGCCATGGCCAAGCCGGTACAGCAACGCCACCCGTGGATTGAGAGCGTCGGAAGCGCGCTCGGCATACGGGGTCAGGGTGATTCCGCCGCCCGGCTGGATCGCGATGAGCCGAGCATCGAGGTCGCTCCAGTGATCGTAGCCGAGCGAAAGGTTCGCAACCAGCTTCGGGCCAAGTTGAAGGATGTCTTCTCCAAAGGCCCGCGCCGTGCGCTCGTGCCCGCCGCTGAGGGTGGTTCCGTTCGGCACGGTTTGCTTGAAGAGGTCATCGTCGCTGGACCCGTGCACTGCTCTCATCTCGAAGCCGGCCACCAGCGTCTGCACCCGGCCGATGGGGCGCGACCACTGTGCGTTGCCGCCAAGTGCCTGCGACGGAACATGCTGGTCGTCGGTTAGGGTCTCAGAACTGCGGTCCGATGTGACCGACGAAAAAGTCTGGTGGTACGACTCGAAGAGCCCGAACAAGCGCGCTGAAATCGTTCCTACGCTCTTGTTTTCGTAGTTCCATCCGGTGGCAAAATCACCCAGTCGCGTTGTGTTCAGCTGGATCACCGTGCCGTTATGCCGGCCTTCATCGAAATACGACCCGCGCGCAAAAACGCGATTCTTGTCTCCGAAGTGCCGGCCCAGCTCCATCGTGACCAGCTCATGGCGGGAATTCTGTGCCGTATCGACTACCCCGCGCTGGGAGGCGGGAACCAGAATGTAGCCGTCCGTTCGAAAAAGGTCGGCGGCTATCGAGCCGTTCCACTGACCCAAACGGGTGCCTGACCAAAGCGAAAACTCCGGAGTGTTTTCGTTTCCCCAAGATCCTTCGGCGGAGATCGCGCTTCCCTCCGGCTGCCGGGTTCGGAACTGAATGACGCCGCCCATGGCCGTCGAGCCGTAGAGGCTGGCTCCGCCGCCTCCGCGCACCACTTCCACATCGCTCAGCGATTCGCGGGCCACACGGTCCCAGTAAACCCAGCCGCCAAAAGGATCATTGAGCGGGATCTCATTCACCAGGACCAGGGCCCGGCTTGCACCGCTGGCGCCGACTCCCCGCATCGAAACTCCCTGCGTACCCGGATTCGCCGTGCGGCTGCTGGATCGGCGAAAGAGCGCGAAGCCGGGAACCTTCCGCAAAACGTCATCAAGCGCGAGCGCGGGAGTGGCAGCCATGGTATCCGAACTCAGGGCCAGCGCGTCCGCAGGGACGTCTTCCAGGGCCACGCCGATTCGGGTTGCGGTCACGAGCACCGTTTGAGTCTCGCAGATGCAGGTGCAACAGCAAGCGGCGAGCTGAACCACAAACTGAAGCTGGGGCTCGCCCTTCCACGTATGCTGGAGGGTTTTCGAGTCGCAGGAGGAAATGGTAATGGTGGCAGAGCGAACGGGAACCTCGGGCAAGGCAAATCTGCCGTCTGCGTCGGTAATGACGGTCTGCTGATAGTTGCCGGCTTCGATCTTTACCTGGGCTCCGGCGACCGCAGCGCCAGAGGAGTTGCGCACGATGCCCTCGACTCGTTGCGTCTGGGCGACGGCGGACGCGCATAACGCCAGCACAGTCACAACAACGGCGTTGGCCCTGAAAGGCATTCCGGATAGTGTAACTGGCCGGGAAAAACTACGTGCCGTGACCGAAGTTACTGCCGCAGCGCCAGCGTCCGCAACAACGCTTGCTGCTTTGCAATCAGCGACTGGATTCCCTGCCGCGCCAGCGACATCATTCTTGCCAGCTGCGATTCGTCGAAGACCTGGTGCTCCGCCGTGGCTTGCAGTTCGACGATCTTGTTGCCCGCCGTCATGACGAAGTTCATGTCCACGTCGGCGCGCGAGTCCTCTTCATAATTGAGGTCAAGCAGAATTTCGCCGTCCACGATGCCGACGCTGATGGCCGCAACGTAGTCCTTGATAGGCACCGAAGTCAGGGTTCCGGCTTCAATCAACCGCTGCAAAGCCAGACCCAGGGCGACAAATGCCCCGGTGATCGAAGCCGTGCGCGTGCCGCCGTCGGCCTGGATCACGTCGCAATCCATCCAGATCGTGCGTTCACCCAGGCGTTTCAAGTCGGAGACGGCGCGCAAAGAACGGCCGATCAGGCGTTGGATCTCCTGGGTTCGCCCGCTGGGGCGCCCCCTCGTGGATTCCCGCGCCGTCCGGGTCAGGGTCGAGCGCGGCAACATTCCATACTCGCTGGAAATCCAGCCTTTGCCCGAGTTGCGCAGAAACGCGGGCACGGATTCTTCCACCGAAGCGGTGCAAATGACGCGGGTGTTGCCCACCTCGATGAGCACGGAGCCTTCGGCGGTTGAGATGAAGTCGGGGACGATGTTCACCGGACGAATCTGGTCGGGAGCGCGGTTATCGCTGCGGAAGATCATCGGCAGCGATTCTAAATCATGGCGAGCGAGGTAGAACGAGGTCAGAGGTTAGAGGTCAGATTGCAGAGGTGAAAACCGATTGCAGAAGTCAGAAGTCAAATTGCAGAAGTACAAGCCCGCCGAATGCAAGCACATCTGCTGAGAGTCAAGTTTTTCGCCTCTGCAATCTGACCTCAAACCTCTTCAATCGGTTTTACTTCTGCAATTTGACTTCTGACTTCTGCAATGTTTCTCTGACCTCTCATTGCGCCTGCGCGACTGCGCTCACATCGAAGAACTCACTCAGATCCGCATGTCCGGCGAGCGTATCGCGGGCTCGCCCCTCGACGAGAATCCGCACCCTGCTAATGCCGGGCACGTTCACTGCCAGCGTCTCGACCAGCGAATTCACGGTGAGCTGCTCGTCCAGAATGCCGGAGCGGTGCTCGTCGGCAAACGCCGCGTTCAGATCAATGACGGCGGCGCCGGAAGCGACCAGATAGATGCTGCGGATATCGGCAGCAGCGGCTAGAGGATGAGGGGAATCGGGCTGCTGGTAAATGCGGAGCAAGGCGCGCAGCAGTTCTTCCGCGCGCTGCTGGCGTCCGCCGGGAAGCGGGATCTTGGCCGCCTGAGCGCGCAAGATGCCGGCGGCGTCATCGGCCACATAGAGGGTGACGTTTTCCGTCGGACCCAAAGCGGGCGGCGCCACCGGCCGCGCATCGGCTGCGGCCGGCTGAACTTCTCCGGCGCGCCGCCGCATGTGCCGCAGGTAGATGCCCATGGACAGCACCACGACCAGCATCACGGCGACTCCGATCACGAGGTGGCGGGGAATCATGGCTGCGCCCCCAGGCGATCGCGCAGCGACGCCACCGCATCCGCGATTGCGGCCGCGGCCCTTTGCTGATATTCGGCGGAGGGCAGGTCGGCGACCCCGCCCGGCCCGGGAGCAAGCTCCACCGCGACCGCCGCCATCGCCACGTTATTCAGCGGACGCAACGCCGCCGCCGATTCCCGGGCAGGGAACTGCTTCTTCTGCAACTCACTCACGATGGCGGCGGCCACGCTTCGGCTGAGGGGCAGCGCCGGCGCCTGCACCGCGTTCCACGCATGAAAAATTCCCTTGGACTCCCCCTCCACCGGTAGCAGCGCCGTATATGCCCGTGCGCCCGTGCCCTGGGAACTGGCATGCAGGCTCAGGTAGATTCCGGCATGCGAGGCATTGGCCGCTCCCGCCCGCTGGTCCAGAGTCAAACTCGCGTCGCCATCGCGTAGAAGGAGGACGGAGAAGCCCCTGGTCTCCAGTTCATGCCGCAGGAGGCGCGCAAAACCCAGCGTTACGTCCTTTTCGGCCAACTTGTCCGACAGGGCAGCTCCCCGTTCCTCGCCGCCATGGGCGGCGTCAACAACGGCAACCACCCGCCGGCCATTGCCCGCGGCCGCAGGGGCGGGAACCGCCGCGCCGGACTGCAAGTTTGACATTGCCGGTTGGGGGATCGTGGGCGCCGTGCCGGCAACCGCTCCCTGCGGTGCCGCGGCCACGGTAATCGTCCGGCCGTTGTTGCTGAAGCTGGCCATCAGCGGAGCCGTACCGGCAATCGCCAGTTCGGCCGAACCGTTACTTTCGGAGAAGGCCGCCTGCGTGATGGTCTTGTTGTCGAAGGCAAGAGTCTGGCTCCCCGGTGGCACCAGCGGGTCTCGCGTGAACACCATGCGCAGCTTGCCCGGTTCGGTCGAGATGGTCGGGTTCACGGGCGCGCTGAAGTTCAGCACCAGTCTTGGCGGGTTGGTAGCATCCAGTTGCGCCCGGACCTCGGTCGCCACATCTCCGATAAACAGCCGCCGCGCGTTCTCGTGAAAGTTGACGGGTGTCCCGAGGAATCGCGGCAGCAGCGTGCTGAGCGCGTTCACCGGCACCAGCCCACGCGAATTTTCGATCAGAAATGGCGCCGCCAGGTCCGCATCGCGCCCGCGAATCCGGCCCCGTGTTTTGCGCGCCACGAACTCACTATCGATATCGTTGAACCGGAGTTTCCAGCGCTGCCCTTCGACTTTAGTGCTCACCCGCCCCAGAGGCTCCAGGATCTCCAGCAACCCGACATATTCCCGCCCATTGCGGTCGACGACCGGCAGGGCGTACGTGGCGACCGTGGAGTAAATGGAAATACGCTTTTCGTCACCCGAAGGAGTGGCGCCCAGAAAAATCAGTGCGGCCAGCAGGGCGGCGATCGTTTTATGCATCGTGGCGGACGACACCTACTGAAACCCTAACTCCTACCGAGTTCTTCGCGCCACCGTTTTCTTTGGCGGACTTGTGGGCTTCCGGCTTGCGCATGTCGCTGTTCGCTATTTGCTTTTCGCCCATCGCTACCCGCGCTGGGACTCTGTATGACGTTCCGGACTTCCCGGTTTCGCAATGAAGCTGACAGACCACCAGCGAGGGCGAAGCAGCGAACAGCGAGGGTAGTTGGCGAAGTCGCTGTTATCAGCAACTATCGGTAAACAGTAAGGGACGAGGCAGGAATTCTTCCCGCTACTGCAGCTTCGCGTAGTCTGCAAGGGCTTCCTTCGGAACGGATGTTCAGCTCGCTGTATTTCAGTGCGAACTCTGAACGAGCCTTGTACCAAAGCCACCTGCAATGTGCATGGTCGTCCCGCTGGGCTCCAAGAAGAAATTCGACACCCGGCCTACCGATAAATATAGTTATTGGTCGAGATTGTGTCATGCACGGCGGGCAGTGGAAAACGAACATCGACGATGCGGTGAGCAACGAGGACTGGGGCGGCCTTGTTCAACTTGCAAGGCGAGAACCTGCGAAGACCCTTCGTTATCTCACCAGCCGCCTTTGTTCTGCCGATGCGCCGTTGAAATGGAAGGCGGTCCGGGCCCTGGCTGCGGTTGCCGGGGACCGCGAAGGGATGAGCGAGAATCGCATTCGTGGGCTACTGCGACGCTTCGTGTGGTTGCTCAGCGACGAATCGGGTAATGTGCCCTTCGGTGTCCCCGAAGCTTTCGGCGAAGTCCTGGTGGCCCGGCCCGAATTCCAAGCAGAATTCTTGCCGTTGCTTTGCTCGCTGGCCTATGACTCTGAGCGCATTCAAACCGGACCCATCGAGCAGGGTGTTTTCTGGGCTTTGGGTCGAGTCGGACAGCCCGCCGCGGCCTGTTCGCCGGAAGCCGTCGAGGCTGTTGTCCGCGCCGCTCACCAGCATCCGGAACCCCAAACCCGAAGCATCGCCACCTGGGCGCGGAGCCGGTTTTGACACTGGGATTTTCCCGCGCAAGGTGGCTGGCAGCAAAGGGTCATGCGGAGCGTAACCATCCTGCGTCTCGTAGCGCCGCATGCAATTGTAAGGGAGATACAACGCTTCGTGGCTGTCCAATCGCAGAATAACTGTTGCAAAATCGTCATTTGTACCAGCAAGGCCCAAAGCCGCTTGTCAATGAGATGAGTCGTTACTCCAGCGCATAGATCGTCAGCCCGCTCAGCAGCTTGGGATAGAAATCGGTGGACTTCTGCGGCAGCACCTCGCCGGCAAACGCGATGTCTCGCACCTGCTCCATGCGCACCGCATTCATCAGGAACGCCACTTGCGCGTTTCCGCTGCGCACCTGGGCCAGCGCCTCGGACGCCGCGCGGTGATACGAGACATTCTGCTGGTTGCGAACGGCTTCTTCGGAGATTTTCAGAACGCCTTCCAGCAGACACTTGTGCAACTGGACGACGTCCAACGATTGCTGGCGCAGGGAAAGGCTTCCGAACAGGTTGGTTCCGATGGCTTTCGGAGAATGCATCAGAAACGCGTGCCCGGCCGTGACCGCCAAAAGCGCAGTTCCAGCCTGGCCCGCGGCGCGCAGGATTCCAACCGCGCGCGCCGCATCAATCCCGCCATCCACTTCTTCCAGTTTGAAAAACTGCCGCGCTCCCGCCTGTAGTTGCTCGGCAGAAAAGGACGGCAGCCCAAACACGACCCGATGGGTGGGCAGGATCACCAGCCCCGCACTGTTCATGTTGACGAACGTCATCATCGCCGAATCATAGGGTTCGACCCGGGTTGGCGCGTCGCTCCCTCGAGCCCCGTGCCGCTCATTGCGATACGCCAGTGCCGTTTCGTAGCGATGGTGTCCGTCGGCAATGATGAGCTTCTGTTCCCGCATCTGTGCCTGGACCGCGGCGATCACGACCGGATCGGGAATCTTCCACCCCCGGTGCAGGACGTCATATTCGTCGGTTACTTCGATGTCCGGAGCCGCCGCAGAATGGAGCAGCGCGTCGGTCTCGCCCGCTCCGCTGTAGAGCATGAAAATCTGCCCGAAATGGCCGCGGGTGGCGCGCAGCAGTTCCATCCGGTCGGCCTTGGGCTTGGCGAGCGTCTGCTCGTGCCGGAATACCACCCCGGCGGAATACTCCTCGAGCTGCCCCAAGCCGATGAATCCCCGGCGCTCGGCTCGGACCTCGCTCCCCGGAACCGTGAATGTCTGGGAATAGCTGTACAGCGAAGGCTCCGGGTCCTGGCGCAGAATGCCCGCCCGGCGCCAGTCCCGGAAACACGCCGCCGCCCGGGTATAGACGTTTTCCTGGTTCCCATCTCCCGGCTGGCGCTTCCCCAGGATGATCCGTACCAGGTTGTAGGGACTGGAGTTAAGGTAGCGTTCCTGCATTTCCGGGGTGATCTTGTCGTAGGGTTGGGTCACGACCCGCGCAACCGGAACGCGCTCCGGCGCGTAACGCCAGGCTGGAAATGGTGAAATTCTCGCCATGGTGGAACAAAAATTGTAGCAGGGGTGATCCGGATCTTGCGGCTAGGAAAAGAGATGCGTATCCCGAATAGCCAGCTTTCGAATAAGCCCGCCCAATCGATCAGTTCTGACCCGAAAAAGCGGGGACCACTTTTCCCGAATTGTGCTAGTATCCGGGTCAGAAGAGGTTTTCGTGGCCCGCCGCGGGTGGGCGCGGGTCAACTCGCCCCGAAATACCGTTTCGGACTTGCCTTTTGGCGGTAGGGCTTATGTTGTGCATTAGCGGGTTCGCCGCTCGGGTCGCCTCAGCCGCAGTTCTCCTGGTCGGGTTGTGTGGCTCCGTTCCAAGTTCCGCTCAGAACTCGAGCGAGGACGTTCACATCCAGCCGCGCGTTCCGCCCGCTCCCAAGGAGCCGGACATTGATCCCGCCCTCAAAACCCACACTAAGCCCTTCAAGGTCGACGTGGACATGGTCTTGGTGCCGGTCACGATTACCGACCCCATGAACCGCCTGGTTACCGGCCTGGACCGGGACAACTTCAACCTCTTTGAAGGCAAGGAGCAGCAGGAGATCAAGACCTTCTCCAGTGAAGATGCTCCCGTCTCGCTGGGCGTGATCTTCGACATGAGCGGCAGCATGAGCAGCAAGATCGAGCGTGCCCGCGAAGCCGTCATCGAGTTCTTCAAGACGGCCAACCCGCAGGATGAGTTCTTCATGATCACCTTTGCCGACAAGCCGGAGGAGATCGAGGACTTCACCAGTTCGGTCGAGGAAATCCAGGGCAAGCTGGTTTACACGATTCCCAAGGGCCGCACGGCGCTGCTGGATGCCATTTACCTTGGCGTCAGCAAGATGCGCCAAGCCAAATACTCCAAGAAGGCGCTGCTGATTATTTCCGACGGTGGCGACAACCACAGCCGCTACACCGAGGGCGAGATCCGGTCTATGGTGAAAGAGGCTGACATCCTCATTTACGCCATCGGCGTTTACGATCACTACTTCCCGACCGAGGAAGAGCGGCTCGGCCCCGGCCTGCTCAGCGACATTGCGGAACTTACGGGCGGACGGGCATTTACTATTGATAACCCGAATGACTTGGCCGATGTGTCCACAAAAATCGGGATCGAGTTGCGCAACCAATACGTGATTGGGTACCGTCCTAAGCATCCAGCGCGGGATGGCAAATGGCGTAAGATTAAAGTGAAACTTATTCCGCCGAAGGGATTGCCGCCGCTCCGTGTCTACGCGAAGACGGGTTACTATGCGCCGACGGAATAGCTCGGTTCCTCTCCTGACCCTGTTTTTCCTGACCATTCTGCTGAGCGCGAACGCGCAGACCGCTGGCGGAACGCCGCCCGTCGAGCCCTCCGGCCAGCCGTCCAACCCGGCTGCAACCCCGGCCTCGCCGCCGGCCCAGGCAGGAAACGGCAGTGCCCCGCAGGCGCCGGCTTCGGAAGACAGCGGCGTTTTCGTCTTCAAGAAGGAAGTCGAAGAGGTAGTGCTGCATGCCACGGTCATCGACGACAAGCAGCGCTTTGTGATGAATCTCGAGAAGACCGCCTTCACCGTCTACGAGAACGGGCGTCCCCAGACCATCACCTCGTTCCGCCACGAAGATATACCGGTGGCTATGGGTATCGTGGTTGACAACTCGGGCTCCATGCGTGAGAAGCGGCAGAAAGTCAACGCGGCCGCCCTGAACCTGGTGCGCTCCTCGAATCCCAGTGACGAGGTCTTCATCGTCAATTTCAACGACGAGTACTACCTCGACCAGGACTTCACTTCGAGCATCAACAAGCTGAAAGAGGGCCTGGAGAAAATCGAGTCCCGCGGAGGCACCGCGCTCTACGACGCGGTGGTCGCCTCGGCCGACCATCTCAAGAGCGCCAAGCTCGAAAAGAAGGTGATTTTCATAGTGACCGATGGCGAAGACAACGCCAGCACCGAAAGCCTCGAGCAGGCCGTCCGGCGCCTTCAGGCGGAAAACGGCCCGACGGTTTATGCCATCGGCATCTTGGGCGACGAAGAGCACCCAAAACGCGCCAAGCGTGCCCTGTCCGTGATGTCGGAGAGAACCGGCGGGGTAGCCTTTTTCCCCAAGACACTCGATGAAGTGGACTCCATCAGCCGTGACGTAGCCCGCGACATTCGCAACCAGTACACCATCGGTTATAAGCCCTCCACTCCCAAGAACCAGGGCGGCTACCGCATGGTAAAAGTCGACGCCAAGTCGCGCGGCTACGGGAAACTCGTCGTCCGCACCAGGAGCGGCTACTACGCCGGATCTGAGCCGGCCTCGGGTGGACAATAGACCGGTGACATGCTTACGCCGATGAAATATTCGTTCACCGCGATTTCCGACGCTCAGGTGCCGCGCGCCAGAGTTGCGTTCCTGCAACACGCCATCGATACCTATGCCAGCGAAACCAACAAAGTGATTTCCGTTTGGGCGGGCTTCTCCGACGCCGACCTGGGCCATCGCCCTCATCCACGTTCCAGTTCAGTTGCCGACATACTGAAGCACCAGTTGCTCTCCGAGCGCCGCTTCTTTGCCGAATTCTTGGGTGCCCCGGAACCCGCTCCCGATCAAGTTCTGCCGCAGCGGCTTTCCGTTGAAGACTTCCGGCAGCGGATGCGGGAGCTTGCCCTCGCCCGGCTCGGATTCCTGGCAGAACGCGATGAAGAATGGTGGCGGACGGTCGTCCCTTTTTTTGATACTCGGCGCGAACGAATCTGGATCTTCTGGCGGCGTGTCCTGCACACCGCCCACCACCGCACGCAATTGACCGTATATCTGCGGCTCCTGGATAGGCCCGTGCCCTCCACCTATGGGCCCACTGCCGATGTCAGCTGGCAAGGTGCCGACCCCACGACAACGGTCGAAGCCGCGGGCCGCAAAAATAAGGCCGAATCCGGCTCGAACTAGAACTGCGGACACCGGCAACACAAATTACAAAATTACCAATTCCTCGCATTGACGCTCCCCCTTCCCGTTCCTTACTCTGTAGGGTGCCCATAAGGAACTCGAGCTCACCCCTGCGCGTCAGCGACGACATCACCAAGCTTGTCGGCCAGACCCCGATGCTACAACTGAAGAAGCTGGTTCCCCCGGGATCCGCCGACATTTTCGTCAAGCTGGAGTACCTCAACCCCGGAGGCAGCGTAAAGGACCGAGCCGCCATCGGGCTGATCGCCCGCGCCGAGCGCGAGGGCAAACTGAAGCCCGGAGGCACCATCATCGAAGCCACTGCCGGAAACACCGGCATCGGTCTGGCGCTGATCGGCGTCAATCGCGGATACAGGGTCCGGATGTTCGTGCCGGAAAAGTTTTCGGAAGAAAAAGTCCTGATCATGCGGGCCCTCGGCGCCGAGGTGATCCGCACCCCGGAGGCCGAGGGCATGCAAGGCGCCATCCGGCGCGCCAATGAATTGCTCGCCACCGACCCCTCCGCTTTCATGGCGGCCCAGTTCGAGAACCCCGCCAATCCCGACATCCACTACGAAACCACCGCCCGCGAAATCTTCGAGCAGATGGAGGGCCGCATTGACGCCGCCACCGTGGGCTGCGGCACCGCCGGAACCTTCACCGGAATTGCCCGCTTCCTGAAAGAGCGCCTCCCGAACGTGCACACCGTGGCGGTGGAAACGCAGGGCTCGGTGCTCGGCGGAGGCAAGCCCGGCCCGCATAAAGTGGAAGGCATCGGCTCCAGCTTCATACCGAAGAACTTCGACGCCTCGGTGTGCGACGAAGTCATGATGGTGACCGATGTCCAGGCCTTCGGCATGGTGAAAGAACTCGCCGCCCGCGAGGGCGTGTTGGGAGGCTCGAGTTCCGGCGCGAATGTGTACGCCGCCGTGCAGATCGCAAAGCGCCTCGGGACCGGAAAGCGCGTGGTCACGCTCATTCCCGACTCGGCCGAACGGTATCTGTCAAAGAAAATATTCGATGGCGGGATCTGAGACATGAGTATCAGAGAGTTCCGCTGGCTCTTCCTAGTGGTTTTTGCAGTTGTTTTCTTCGCGAGTATCGTGAGCGAACCGATAACTCTAGGGGCTTCGGCACAGTGGTCCAACGGCAATTACCGGTTTGCAGGCGGGACACACCCAGTAGCATTGTTGCTCGCGACAGCGATTGTGGGACTCTACTTGCTGCTTATGTTCTCCCCATTGCCCACTCTCGGTTATCCTCTGCCCGGCGTCTTTCGTCGATTTGTTGCGTTCTGGCTAGATTTCATTCTCGCGCTGATGGTGATGGGCCCGGCACTGGGGATTCTACCCACGCTGACTGAGTGGAGGCGCACCGGCAACTTTCAATGGAATTTTGAACGAACGACATATGCGCCAGGTGACGGGTGGTTGGTCGCGGCCGGGATCGTACTTGCGGCTGCTGCACTAATTCTTTACTACGCTTTTCCCCTTCTTCGCGGCCGACCTTCGCCCGGTGCCTGCATTACCGGGTACCAGATTGTTCCTGACAAGGGAGCGACTATCACGGCCAAAGTGGCGATCCTCAGAACGCTACTTGGCTTCACGGCACTGTCCGCCTGGCCTCTTGCTCCATTTATCGCTCGCGACCGAAAACAAGGTACATTCTGGATCGATAGAGTCTTTCATACTCACGCCGTTAAGTTGACATAGTTTGTGTACCTCATTCAGGAGATCGTTTTGACTGAGAAAACCAGAGGTTTCGCCACCCGCGCCATCCACACCGGCCAGGAGCCTGAGCCCGCCACTGGCGCGGTTTCCGTCCCCATCTACGCGACCTCGACCTACGTTCAGGAAGAGATCGGGAAGCACAAAGGGTACGAGTACGCGCGGGTGTCGAATCCGACTCGGGACCGGCTCGAGACCAACCTGGCTGCACTCGAAGGCGGTGTTGCGGCGAAAGTGTTTGCCAGCGGTATGGCGGCGATCAATGCCATCGCTACCATGCTCAAGGCCGGCGACCACGTCGTCGCCGGACACAACCTCTACGGCGGCACACCTCGCTTGTTCAACCAGGTGCTCGCCAACTTCGGCCTGACCTTTACCTACGTGGATACTGCCGGCGTCAAGAACGTGGAGCGCGCCCTCCAGAAGAACACGCGCTTGGTGTTCCTCGAAACACCGACGAATCCGCTGATGGAACTCTGCGACCTCCGCGCCATCAGCGAACTCTGCCACCGGCACGGCGTCGAGGTGGTCGTGGACAACACCTTCATGTCGCCCTACTTCCAGCGCCCGATCGAATTCGGCGCCGACATGGTCGTCCACTCGACTACGAAGTTCCTGAACGGACACAGCGACGGTCTCGGTGGAGTCGTCGTCTGCACCAGGCCCGAGCAGGCCGAGAAACTCGCTTTCCTGCAAAAGGCCGCTGGGGCGATCTTGTCGCCCTTCGAGTGCTGGCTCATCTTGCGCGGTGTTAAAACGCTGGCGGTTCGCATGTTGCAGCACGACTGCAACGGCCGCAAAGTCGCTGAGTTCCTCTCGAAACATAAGAAGGTAGAGAAAGTCTTTTATCCCGGATTGCCCAGCCATCCCCAGCACAAACTAGCCAAGCGCCAGATGTCGGGCTTTGGATCCATGATCGCCTTTGAGACCGGTTCCCTCGCGAATGCCAACAAGATGCTGCGCCAGGTGCGCGTCTGTTCGCTGGCCGAATCGCTCGGGGGAGTCGAAACCCTGATTTCGCACCCCGCCACCATGACGCACGCCGCCGTCGGCGAGGAAGGCCGGCGCAAGATCGGCATCACCGATGGCATGGTGCGGATCTCGGTGGGCATCGAGGACGTGGACGATATCCTGGCCGACCTCGATCAGGCGCTGGCGCAAATCTGAAGAACTGACTAGAACTGGTTTAGCCGTGCCCTTCCCAAAACCGTTTGCTGAAACCAGATCCAGTGACTGACTACCGGCTACTGATGTCTCGCGAATGGAACGCCGCCGCATACCACCGCCTTTCCGCGCCGCAGTTCGAGTGGGGTCAGCGCGTGCTCAGCGAACTTCACCTGCGCGGAGACGAGTGCGTCCTCGACGCCGGCTGCGGCACCGGCAAACTCACCCGGCTCCTTCTGCGGAACCTTCCTCGCGGCCGCGTCGTCGGCCTCGACCTTTCCCGCAACATGGTGCTGCATGCGCGGCAGAATCTGCGTCCGGATTTCGGCGATCGTGTGGAGTTCGTCGCCGCGGACCTCGTCTCCTTGCCATTTCCCGACTGTTTCGACGGCATCTTCAGCACCGCGGCATTTCACTGGGTCCTCGACCACGACGCGCTCTTCCGCAATCTCTTCGGGGCACTGCGGCCCGGCGGCTGGCTGCACGCGCAGTGCGGAGGAGGTCCCAACCTCGAACGCCTGCGCCAGCGCGTGCGCGCTCTTTCGCAGTCGCCGGAGTTCTCCCGCTGCCTTGGCCAGTTTCCCGAGCCTTGGTTCTACTCGAATGCCGACGACGCTCGATCCCTTCTTCGTTCGGCAGGATTCATGGAAATCCAGACCAGCCTCGAACCGGCCGCTTTCGCCGTCGCCAGCGCCCAGGAATTTCAGGAGTATCTCCGGACCTTCGTACTGCATCGTCATCTCGAACTCCTGCCGGACGAGGAGTTACGCGAAAAGTTTGTGCAGCAGCTTGCTACAGCCTCTTCCCGCGACAATCCGCCGTGGACCCTCGATTACTGGCGGCTGAATCTGCGTGCCCGCAAATCCCACTGAACCCTTCACCGCGACAAGTGAAACCCCGGCGAAAGGCGGTGATTCTCTCGCCGCCTTCTCCGCTTTGCAAACCAAATCCAGCGTAGAGACGCAGCTTGCTGCGTCTCCTCTTGATTCCATCCGGGCTTCCGGCGGGACGGTCGCGCTCTGCTGTACTTACCGCACCGACTGGCCAATCCATTCCAAGTAAGCCGCACTGCCGTCTTCAATCCCAATCTCGATACATTCGGGAACTTGGTACGAATGCAGTTCGCTGAGCGCCTCCCGCAGCCGCTCGAACGCCGCCGCCGTCGTCTTGATCACAAGCAGTGACTCCTCTGCCGTCTCGACCTTGCCTTGCCAACGGTAGACCGAGGCGATCTGGGGAACGATGTTGACGCAGGCGGCCAGTTGGCGCTCGACGAGCGCGTGCGCGATTCTGCGGGCTTCCGGCTGCGACCCACAGGTGGTGAGAACAAGCTTCTTATCGGTCATATAGAATCAGGCGTCGGGCTTTAGGCCTTAGGCGCTAGGATTTTACATGTGGCGCCCAAAATAAGCCCTTCTCCGATTCGCCTAGAGCCCAGAGCCTGATCCGAGGCAAGCCATGACGACGCAAATCAAGTTCGGCACTTCGGGATGGCGCGCCGTTGTGGCCGAAGAGTTCACCTTTGCCAACGTGCGCCGGGCCGTGCACGGCATCGCGCGCTACGTGGTCTCACGGAGGCCGGAGGCGGCCAAAGTCATCATTGGCCGCGACCCTCGTTTTCTCGGCGAGACTTTCTGCGCGATGGCCGCCGACATTCTTTCTGCTCACGGCATTACCCCCCTGGTAATCGCGGAACCTGCGCCCACGCCGGCGATTTCCTATGCCGTCATCCAGGCGAAAGCTGACGGTGCCATCAACTTCACCGCCTCGCACAATCCACCCGAGTATAACGGCATCAAATTTTCCACCCCCGACGGCGCGCCCGCTCTCCCGGAAGCGACCAAGGCGATCGAATCCGAAATCGCCGCCTACGATGCGGACCCCCGAGCACAGCGTGTCGGGAAAGCCGGCACGCAGTCCATCGATCCCCGCCGCATGTATCTTGCGCGGCTGCGTGAAATCGTGGATCTCGACATCATCAAGAAAGCCGGCGTCAAAGTTGCCTTCGATCCCATGTGGGGTGCGGCGCGGGGTTATTCCGACGCGCTCCTGCGAGAGGCTGGAGTGACGGTGGCTACGGTCCACGACTGCCGCGACGTCCTTTTCGGAGGCCATGCCCCCGAACCCGCCGATCACCTGCTCGACGATCTTCGCCACAAGATGCGTGATGTCGGGGCCCACATCGGCATCGCCACCGATGGCGACGCCGACCGCTTCGGCATTGTCGATGCCGACGGCACTTTTCTGCAGGCCAATTACATCATCGCGCTGCTCTTCGATTATCTGGTCGAAACCCGCGGCTGGAAGAACGGCGTCGGCAAATCCGTGGCCACCACCAATCTCATCAACGCCCTGGCCGAAAAACATAAGATCGAACTCCACGAGACGCCCGTCGGCTTCAAGTACGTCGGCGAACTTATCAAGCAGGACAAGATCCTTATCGGCGGCGAAGAGAGTGCCGGGCTCTCCATCCGCAAACACGTCCCGGAAAAAGATGGTGTGCTCGCCGGCCTGCTCTGCTGCGAGATGGCAGCCCGCCGCGGTACCTCACTGGGAAAACAACTGGGAGCACTATTTGCCGAAGTTGGTTCCTACTATCCTCTGCGCGAGAACTTCCGCTTGACGCCGGAAGTGAAACAGAAGTTTACTGATAAGTTACACCGCGATCCGGCTGAGTTTCATGGCAGCAAAGTTGCCAGCGTGGTGCGCACGGACGGCCTCAAACTCGTCCTCGCCGACGGATCGTGGGTCTGCTACCGGCTCTCGGGCACGGAACCGGTGGTGCGTGTGTACACCGAAGCGCGCAGCCGGGAAGGGCTGGCCAAGTTGAGCACCGCGGCCAAGGCATGGATCTTCGACTAGGACCACCGTCCAGAATACGCATCCTCCCGGACTCGGAGGAAAACCTGCGACTCCTCATGGAGCAGGCTCCCCGGGCGGAAGCGTTGGCGGTGCGCTGGGTTGAGCGCACCCGTCCCGTCTGGTCATGGTTCGCCGCCGAGTGGCGCCGCCTCGGAACCGCCGCTGCCGCCCTGCTCACCCTCGGACTGCTTCTGCACGCGCTGTTCGGCGCCAATGGTATGGTCGTCTACCGCCAGAAGCACGCCGAACTCGAGTCGCTCCAGAGCGACGTCGACCGCCTCCAGAAAGAAAACGAAGACTATGCGGAACGCATCCGAGCGCTGAACTCGGATCCCAAGGCCATTGAAAGAGAGGCCCGCGAACAGCTCCACTACACCAAGCCCGGCGAGTTCGTTTACGTCGCTCCCGACCCGCCTCAGAAGCCTCCGACAACACGGGCGAAGAACGGGAAATAGATCGTCCCGACGGGTGCGGCCCCGCCTCTGTCTGTGATACAGTTCGCACATACCGTACCAACGTGTGGGGAATAACCGTGCGGGAACCAACCTAAAGAAGGAGGATGGCATGAAGAAAGTTCTATGCATGATCTTTGCCATGACGTTGTTTTTCGTCGTGGCCGCACCGTCGTTTGCCGCCGATGCGCAAACTGTGAATGGCTGGGTCACCGACTCCAAGTGCGGCGTCAAAGGCGCACATGCGGGTGGGGAAGCCTGCGCCAAGAAGTGCATTGAAGCGGGCGCCGCCATGGTCGTCGTTACCGATACCGACCAGAAGGTCCTGACCGTGAAGAACCCCGAAGCCCTCAAAGGGCATGAAGGCCACCACATGGCTGTCACCGGACAGATCGAGGGCGACACGATCCACGTGGATAGCGGGAAAATGCTCTGAGGTGGTTGCAATCAGCTGAAAAAGGAATGGGCGGCCGCATTGGCCGCCCTCATTTTTTTCGTTCCCACGTAGGACGCGAGCTGCGCCGGTTCTGCCGCAGCCCCCGGGTGAGGCTACTGGCCTATACCGCCCTGTCGCCTACCGCACCACGCCTTCCAAGGGCGAACTGGCCGTTGCATATAGCTTGCGCGGCATCCGCCCAGCCAGGTAAGCCTGCCGTCCGGCCAGCACCGCAAGCTTCATTGCTTCGGCCATCATCACCGGCTCCTGGGCGCCGGCGATGCCGGTATTCATCAGCACGCCATCGTAGCCCAGTTCCATGGCAATCGTTGCGTCCGACGCCGTGCCCACTCCGGCGTCCACGATCAAGGGCACGCCCGTAATCATTTCCCGCAAGATACGCAGGTTGGCCGCGTTCTGGATCCCCAGCCCGCTGCCGATCGGCGCGCCCAGCGGCATCACCGCCGAAGCGCCGGCATCGACCAGCCGCTTGGCGAACACGATGTCATCCGACGTATAGGCCAGCACGGTGAATCCCTCTCTTACCAGCACGCGGGTGGCTTCGAGAGTGGCTTGCACATCGGGAAACAGCGTCGCCTGGTCGCCGATCACTTCCAGCTTGATCCAGTCCGAGAGCCCGACCTCGCGTGCCAGCCGGGCGGTTCGGATGGTGTCGTCGGCCGTGTAGCACCCGGCGGTATTGGGCAGAAGAAAATACTTGTTGCGATCGATGTAATCGAGCAGCGATTCCTTGCTGCGGTCCAGGTTCACGCGGCGCACGGCCACGGTCACCATGTCGGCGCCGCTCGCTTCCAGCGCCCGGGCGGTTTCCTGAAAAGACTCGTATTTGCCCGTCCCAACGATCAAGCGGGAGCGGAATTGCTTGCCAGCGATAAGGAATGGATCCGACATGAGCCTATTGTACGGCGGTGGGGCGGATGGAGCCATTGGCTTCACAGTGATTACGGGCATGAGATGGCCGGTTTGCGGGCCAGGAACTATCTAGCGATCTCAAGCTGATCTCGTAAATGCCCGTTCGGAGTAGTTGGTGCGAACGCTGATTTCAGCAATCATGTCAAGCAAACGGCAAGTAGACGATTTGTTTTTGTATTCGCGGTTCAGCCACCCGTGCGGGCATGAATCGTCTTACGCGGTGCTATGCTCGGAGCGTAAGGTCTGGGAGCAAAGCCGTGGAAGGTCCATGGGAACGCGGGCGACAGGCAATGCAGCAAAGTGTGGACCTTGCAAAAACAGGAGAAATCGAGCAAGCACTCGGCGTTCTGGACAGTGCCCTGGCACAAGCGACCGAGGAAGATCGCGGCATTTGGATCAAAATGATATGCCGTCATGCCGCCGTTTTGGCTCACGCCATGGGAGACAGTCGCCGCGAAATACAGTACACACGACAGGCGCTTCCCTATGCCAAGGACTATCGTTTCGCCGTCTACAATTTCGCACAACTGTTGTTGCTGGATGGGCAAGTCGGTCTTGCCGAACAGTACGCGACCGAGGCGTACGAACTGAGCATCGCAGAGGGAACAGAGGCGGATCGTGATCTTGCAGCAGCAATACTCAAACAGTGGACCAATATCGCTGAGAAACGCTAATTCGCGATAAATCGCAAGTGCACCACCAACGCCGCAAGAGGCTTGTTTGTGAGATGAGTTCCAGCCCTCACTCCTTCGAGGCCAAAACATAGGAGTACGCCAGCAGCGCCACGCCAATCAGCACGGGAATCAGGCCCACCAGGTAGACTCCGGGTTCGTCAGTCGCGACCGCCTTCAGGAACACCATCATGCCAATCCCCACCGCCAACGTAATCAGACCGCCGAGCCTTTGCCCGTCGCTGCGGCGGCGCATACTGTTATGTTCCTGTTCCCGAAGCATGTCGATGGCTGCCTTAGCGCCTTCTCCGGACATTTCCGCGATCTTCTTCAGGGTCTCGCCGGTGTAGTACGCCTCGCGTTCCTTGCGGCGGGCGTCTGACCATGCCGCCACGGCCAGAAAAGAAAAAAGTGCAATGCTCCCCACGATTGGGATTAACATCGCTGCGACTGGGACCATGTTTTCACCGATATCCAATGCCATATCTGCCTCCTTGCAGTGCGGTTTTTCCGCTTCTACCCGGTACGACCGCACCCAGGAAGTTCCGGTTGCATTTTATTGGGGCGCCGCCGGAGCCAGCCTGAGCGAAAATAAAGCAACCGGTTTCGTGCGGGACGTGTCGTACTAACGGAGGCTGGTCCAGGCGTGAGGAGCAGCGACGATCAGGCCGATGTCGACAAAGTGCTCGCCGGAGATCTCTCCGCTTACGAGGGGATCGTCCGGCGCTGGCAGGGGCCGCTCCTCAACTTGGCGTACCGTTTTTGCCACGACCGCGGCCGCGCCGAAGAAATGGCACAGGAAGCCTTCCTGCGCGCCTACCGGGCTCTGGGCCAGTGGCGTAAGGACGCGGTCTTCTCCACCTGGCTGTTCGCGTTGGCCACGAACCTTTATCGCTCCGAACTTCGCCGAATTCCAGCCCGTACTGTTCCGCTCGACGATATCGCGGAGCCCAGCGACCCGCGCGCCTCTGACGGCGGCCTGGAAGCCAGTGACTGTGACCGCGCCGTGCGCCGCGCCGTCTTGACGCTACCGGCGAAGTATCGCGAGGCGCTGATCCTTTTTTACTTCCACGACCTGGACGTGCCCGCCGCCGCCGAAAGCCTGGGCTTGCCCGAAGGCACCGTCAAGGCGCGCTTGTTCCGCGGTCGGGAACTGCTCCGCAAGAAGCTCCCAGAAGTCCTGGCAGTGCCGCGTTTGAAGGAGGCATGATGAGTCACGACGAGCTCGATCGCATTCTGTCCCGGGACGAGGAAATCCTGCCATCCTCGGGCTTCGCCGCCTCGGTCATGGACGCTGTCCGCCGCGAGGCCGCCGTCCCGCCGCCGATTCCGTTCCCCTGGAGGCGCGCCCTGCCCTTGTTCGCCGCAGCAGGGGCCGCGCTCGTCCTGGTTGTGGTGGTTGTCGTCGTGAGAATCGCACACCCGGGCCGCGAAGGCGCAGGTTCACTGTCGGCTGGCGAGTGGTTGCCAAGACTTCTGCCGTTCGTGAACCCAGCCCTGATTTCCGCCGCTGGCTGGGTCCTTCTCGCCCTCGCTCTGACTTACGCCTCAGTGGCGCTCTCGCTGCGCCTCGCGTCAGGCAGGACCTGAGGTGCGAGTCCGAAACGGGATTGCTTGAAGCCATCAGGTTGGTTTCTTGATTGGCAATAGCGAGCGCCGCGCTGTTGAGCCTCGAGCCGGTGTGTATCTGGGCTGCTTGCAGGCCTTAGGGCTCATTCTGGCAGGGCTCAGCATCGGGCCGCGTGAAAACCTGGACGGCGGCCTGTCAGCGCTGGCCGTATTCAAACGACGGGTGTGGCGTAAAGGACTCTGGGTATTCCAACTGAATTCTCACTAACTCTTTGGGGCGCGTAGGAATACTCCTGGCCGCAGTCGTCGCACCGGACCATGAGGTGGCCATCCAATAAAGGCGGAGGAAGAAAGGCATCGGTCTCAGCGAGAGGGATCTTGTGGGCGAAGAAAAAGTTCTGCCGCCTATGAAATCTGTGGTTTTTGCAGAGCACGACCCAAAAATACTGACTGGAATCCCCCATGCGCACTCCCCCGAAAGTCGCGCTACCCCAAGTGTCAATATCCTGCTGGCTATTTTGCACCTTATGGCCGCTGCATGTTTCACGGAGTTGTAAAATGATTGTCTCTTTGCGCTGCCTCTATCCCGGAGCCGCTTCCGCCTTTGCGTACATGTCATCGATGAGAGAGCGGTAACGCTCTTCGATGCCGCGGCGGCGAACTTTCAGAGTGTGGGTCAACGTTCCGTCCGCCGCGGAGAACTCGTCCGGCACCAGCAGCACGCGTTTCAGTCTTTCAAAACGGGCCAGGTTCTGGTTCAGTTCTTCGACGATTCCGTCGTACAGTGCTTGCACCTTCGGGTTGGCAACCAGTTCCTGGCGTGACCCGAATGCGACTTGGTTGGCCCGCGCCCAGTCTTCCAGCAGAGGGAAGTGCGGCGAGATCAGGACCGCAGGAAATTTCCGCTTGTCGCCCAGCACCACCACTGTTCCGATCAGCGGGTTCAGCTTCAGCGAGCTTTCGATTGGCTGCGGCGCAATGAATTTCCCGCCCGAGGTCTTGATCAAGTCCTTCTTGCGGTCCGTGATCGAGAGGTACCCGTCGCTGTCCAGGGTCCCGATGTCGCCGGTCTTGAACCAGCCATCGACAAATGCGTCGCGCGTGTCCTCCGGGCGATGCCAATAGCCTTGGAAAATCGACGGCCCGCGCACCAGCACCTCGCCATCCTCGGCAATCCGCACCTCCACATTCGAGAGCGGCTTGCCCACCGTCCCCAGCCGGTGTGCCCCGGGAGTGTTCACAGCGATCACCGGCGAGGTCTCCGTCAGCCCGTACCCTTCGTGAATACGAATACCGATATCGGCATACCATTCCGTCAATTCCCGGCCCAGGGGCGCTCCTCCGGAAATAAATTCCTCGGCTCTGCCGCCAATGCCCGCCCGCACCTTGGAGAAGAGCAGCCGGTTCGCCAGCTTCCAGGTAAGCGCTGTCGGCCGGACTCCCGCCAGAATTTCCGCGCGGTGCGCCCGTCCCACCGAGAGCGCCCAGCGGTAAATCGCGCTCTTCGGAAAGCCGGCAGCCTTCACCACGACCTGCTGCCGGATCTTTTCGTATACCCGTGGCACGCCCACAAAGATGGTCGGCTTGACCTCTGCCAACGCCTGCGCCAGTTGCGTAATGTCCGGACAATAGGCCAGAGTCACACCGCGGAGCAGCAAAGCGAAATCGGCGTGCCGGGCGGTCACATGCGAAAGCGGCAAAAACGAGACGCTCACCGCTTCTTGATTCCAGATGGGGAAGCCCTCGAGCGAGCACGAGATATTGGACGCCAGGTTGCCGTGCGTCAGCATTGCCCCCTTCGGGGTTCCGGTCGTGCCTGAGGTGTAGATGATCGTGGCCAGATCTTGGGGCCGTACCGCTCGCGCGCGGGAATCGAACTGGGCGTCGAAATCCGCCGGACCTTGCAGCATCAGCCGCTGCATGTGCACGGCGTGCGCCGTTTCCACCGCGTCCATCACCACGATCCGTTCCACCGGCGTGTGCTGCTGGATGGTCAACACCTTTTCCAGCTGCGCCTGGCTGGAAACCGCCATCACCCGCGCCCCGGAATCATTCAGAATGAACGAAGTCTGCTCGGCGGTTTGCGTGGGATAAACCGGCACCGTGACCGCGCCCAAGGAAAGGGCGGCAAAATCCGTGATCGTCCACTCCGGCCGGTTCTCGCTCAGGATGGCGACCCGGTCGCCCTTGCCGATACCCCAGGATTCGAACGCGTGCGCCAGTCCCGCCACGTTGCGGTAAAGTTCTGCGGACGAAATCGGTACCCAGCCCAAGGCCTCTCTTTGCAGCATGACGCGGTCGCGCCGGCTGCCGCACACCGTGAGGAGAATGTCGTTCAGAGTCTGCAGGCTCATCCCGTGGATCGAGGTCCAGCACCATTGTACAGAGCCGGCAAACCGGGCAGAGGAAGAACGGAGAACAAGGAAACTCGCGGTGCGCCTCAGCACCCAAACCGCTGAACAATCCAGCCAATCAAGGTTCCGCCGATGGCAACCCATCCCCTGCCAGTCCCGCTTCTGGACCCGGTAGTGGGCTCACTAGCCCTCCCGCGTTGACCTCGCGCACCTCTGGGAGTAGCCTTAGGCAAACCTTCCATGGGGTTTCCTATGATGCGAAAGTGGGGTTTTCGATGATGCGAAAGACTGTTCTGCATGTGCTCGGACTGTGGCTGCTGACGTTTGCCGTTGTGTGTCCGCAGTTGATGGCGCAGGCTGGCAAACCCGAACCTGCGGCCCTGAAATTCAAGGTCGGCGACGTTGCGCCCGACTTCAAGCTGCAATACTTCGACGGCCACGACCTCAAAGACGTCTCCCTCAGCCAGTACCGGGGAAAGAAGAACGTGGTCCTCGGCTTTTACATCTTTGCCTTCACCGGTGGTTGAACGGCGCAGATGAAGGCCTTCCAGCAGAACCTGCAAAAGCTGGAAGCCGCCGACACCCAGGTCCTGGGTGTAAGCATGGACAGCCCCTTCGCCAACAAAGCCTTTGCCGACCAGATCGGCGTTACCTTCCCGCTGCTCAGTGACTGGGGCGGAGACGTCACCCGCCAGTACGGCGTGTACGTGGACAAGTACAAAGCTGCGCGCCGCATTAATTTCCTGATTGGCAAAGACGGAAAGATTCTGGAAGAGCAGTTGGACCGCGAGGCCGTCGATCCAACCAAAATCGTGGACGCCTGCGAGCGCAAGAAACTCAGCCGCTAGCCGGCCCCTCTGTCCCAGTCCATGGCGCCAGTCGTCCGGCGCCCACACCTCTTACGTTGCGGAGGTGTGCTTCCTTGGAGTCCACGAACGCCATGCGAAAAGGGAACAGCGGCAAAGCACAAGGTGAAAGGCGCAAAGCGAGAAACGCAAAGGGCAAAAGCCGATAGTGCAGATCGAAGAGCAGCGGAGAATGAGAGCCGCCCGCAGGAGAACTGCAGAACCTGCGACCGATGAGTCGTCCACCGCCGCCCCTAAGTTTGACCCTCTTTCCCTGCGCTGCTATGATCTTTCTGCGGGGTGGAGCAGTCTGGTAGCTCGTTGGGCTCATAACCCAAAGGTCGGTGGTTCAAATCCACCCCCCGCAACCAACTCCATCAATCACTTAGCGGGATTCACCGATTTCCATCTGGGTCAAATAAGGGTCACGAACACCGTTTACTGCACCGAAGTTGTGATCGTTGGGCATTCGATCCGAACATCTTTCTCCGGTTTCCAGCCTTCCTGTTCCGCGCTCCGCTTCACAAAGTCCACCAAACGCCGTTGCAGTTCTCGTTTGGCTTCCATTTGCGGTGCGCCGTACACCTGGGAGGTGGTAGCGATGTTTTCGTGCCGAAGCAGGGTCTTCACTTCTTCGAGCGTAAACCCGGCTTCCTTTCCCCAGGCGCTGACCGTATGCCGAAAACTGTGCCAGCCAATTTTCGGAAGTCCCACTTTGACTGCCACTGGCTGCACGTAATCCTTCAGCAATTGGCAAGGCCACAGCGGGCGTCTTCCCTTGTTGAACGGCGACGCGAACACCCAATCGTGCGGTTGGTTGTACGGAGTGATCGAGCGCCATTGAACCAGAAGATCAACAACATCTTCTGGCAGTGCGAGGTCGGTTCGTGACGCCTCGGTCTTCAGTGGTGTGATCCGGCCTTGTACGAAGCCCCGCCGGAACCGCACTACACGAGACTCCGTGTCCAAGTCCTGCCACTGCAAACCAAAGGCTTCGCTCACTCGCGGCCCCAGCCATCCGGCTAAAGCTACCGCAACTCGCTCCCGCGTCTGGAACCGCGGGAGAAGGTAGAGGAACTGCGCCGCAGTCAACTGCACAGACCGTTTGCATCGTTTGGTTGAACCGCGGGGAAGCTCGACACGCTTTTCAGCCATGGGATTCTGTTCCAAGTAGCCCCACTTCACAGCGAACTTGAATACCAACTTCATCGTTGTGAAGATGTGCCGCACCGTTTTGGGAGCCAAACCCTCTGAATTCCGTGCGGATCGAAGCAACGAAGCGAGCCATTGCTCGATCGCCGCCCTGACCTGCGGGCGTTCAAACTCGGAGACTTTGTAAGATTCCCATCGGGGCGACACGTACTTGTTGAGCACCGAACGGTAGGAACCGGCAGTCTGGAACGACATGAGCGCCGTTTCCTCTTGCATTCCACCGAGTGGCACATCGAGGCATGGTTTGAGCACTTCTTGGATGTAACGGTCAATGACCCCGCACATCGTCGGGGTGCTCTCATCAACTTCCGCATTTGCAGCCAATCGGAGGTTCTCACAGGCCCGCTCAGCGTCAGCACGCGTGGGCAGTTTGTCCAGCGTACCGACGGCGGTTTTTCGTCGAACTCGTTTTCCCTTTCTGTTTTCAAAGAACCGGTAGACCCAAATATCAGGTCCCCGCCTTCGCGGTTCCGGCACCAGGGTGCCGTACTGGTACGTAGCACGCCGCTTCAGTTGTGTCATTCGCGATTCTCCTGATCGCGGCGCAGATGACACCCTGACTGTACCTGATTTGCCAGGAAGCGCTCAAGATCGTCCTGACGCACGTACCAGTGCTTGCCAAACTTGAACGCTGGTAGATTCCCTTGGCGGGCCATCCGCTTGATCTTCTCGCGGCTGCATCTGAAAAGTTCTGCAAGGTCACGTACGTCAAGCACCTTGCCTGAAACGGAACACGAGGAACCGTGATTCTGCTGAGCCGGGGGACTGATCACGGTTTCATTTGAATTCGGTACTGGATCGATGGACGAGAGACTTCTCATTGTGGGCTGAGTATATTTTCCCTAGCCAGGGGCGTCCAAGACCTCTCCATCGCGAATTGATACGCAATGGCTATCTTGCAGTCCTTGGGCAAGCCCAGTCGCAGAAGAGCCCGAGTTCTTATCGAACCCTTTCAAACCCCTCGCTACCAAAGACGGCAAGCTAATGTTTTCACGAAAGTGTCGAGCCACGAAGTATTCGGGTTTTGATCGGTACCGTGTCAACGCTCCCACGGCAAGTAACTGATTGACATTCCAGGCACCGGTGGCCACCAGAAGCGCCTGAAGGGATCGCAAGACACAATTATCGAACCCTTATCGAACCCTCGTTACCTCATTTCTGAACCGCCAGCGAAAGCGGGCCTGTGATTGAGGCCGGCGAATTTCGCGAAATTCAACACACGCCCGACACACAATTATTGCGGGCAGTCTTCCTAGCCGCACCTGGTCGACTGTCCGACAGTCAGTCGATTCGTTTCGTCGCGTTCCTCTCCCGTGACGTGAAAGCTTGCACACAGTCGGCACGCCGTTTGCACTTCCCAGAAGCCCGTTTCTGGCCAACCGGTAAACAGTGATCGTTCGCTGGACACAAGGGCGTTTCTCGGTACTAATCCGACGGACGAACGGTAACTTCCGGATTGCCCGTTACCCATTTAATAAGCCGAGCCTCGGACACTCACTTCCTCAAAGCCCATTCCGGAGACAACCCAACGAAACCATCAGCCCCGGGTCTTTCGGCAATGCCCGCCGCGCGGTTCGCGTCGGTTCATTTGGGGGACTCATCATTCCGGATCTTTCGCTCCGCCTGGAGCCAGTCCTGAACCGCGTGGCCTTCGCGGCGGCCTCGTTGCTCGTAGAGTTCATAGGCCCGTGTGGCGATCTGCGGTGTAAGATCGAGCGGCTTCTTGGCCAACAATGAGGCTTTAGTAGGATCAAAGACCCGATAGGCGAGCAGCTTCACGCGGTCATTCACGAGGAACCAAGCCAGAGCATAGCCCCAAACGAACAGTGCCCAACCCCAGCCGAGGGGTGTCATAAACAGCCCATAAACCGCTATCAACGTCGCCACGATTTGCGTGCCGAGCACGGCCACCCATAAAATCCGCGCGGGGCGTATGGACCAGAACGGGCCGCGCGTGCGCGTGAGGAAAATCGTCAGATGTCCCGCCACGGACAGCTTCAAATACATCAGCGTCTGGATGTGCGCACGGTCGAGATGAAAGACGCGCTCACCGAGGTAAAACAAGCCGAAGGCGGAGACGACCCCGATGACGCCCAGCACCGTGGAAATCCCCAGCACCAGGCGCATGTTCCAGGCCTCGGGCTTGTCCTTGTAATGAACGTTGTCATAGGCAATGGACAGGATTGCTCCGTCGTTGAGCAACGCCAGCATCACGATCATCACTGCGGTCACCGGATAGAAGTTAAACACCAGGATCGCCAGCGTCATGAACAACAGCACGCGCAGCGTTTCGGTGATGCGGTATATGGCATAGCTATTCATCCGCTGGAAGATGCGGCGGCTCTCCTTGATCGCGTCGATGATCACCGATAGGCCGGACGCCAGCAGCACGATGGACGCCGCCGCGCGAGCCACGTCTGTCGCGCCGGAAACGGCGATGCCGCAGTCTGCTTTCTTCAGCGCGTGGGCGTCGTTCACCCCGTCGCCGGTCATACCGACGATGTGGCCGCGCTGCTGCAGAACATCCACAATGTGGAACTTATGTTCGGGGAATACCTGGGCGAAACCGTCCGCTTTTTCGATGGACTCCGCCGACTGCGCCGTCTCGTGATGCTTCGTGTCACCCAGTCCGCTGGCATCAAGGATGTTCGTGCCCAGCCCCAGTTGTCGGGCAGTTTCTCGAGCGATGGCCATTTGATCGCCCGTAACCATCTTGACGTTCACGCCCATCTGCCGGGCACTCGCGATGGTTGCTTTGGCCTGCTCGCGCGGCGGATCGAACAATGGCAACACGCCGACAAACTGCCACTTGCCCTCCTCACCTGCCCGGGCCACGCCCAATGAACGGAAGCCGCGCGCCGCAAATTCATTGACGGCTTTCTCGACGGCGGGCTTTACCTCACCGGCGTTGGTCGACATTTCCAGAATCACCTGCGGCGCTCCCTTGGCCACATTGAACTGTCTTCCGTCCGCGGCTTTGACGGTGGCTTCGGTGCGCTTATGCACCGGGTCGAACGGCTGGAAATGGACCACCTGATAGCCCTTCAAGGCTTGATCGTTCTTCAGGCCGCCGATCACGGCCAGGTCGATGGTGTCCTTGTCTTCCGCACGCGAAGCTAGTGCGGCGCAGAGGATGACTTGGTCGGCAGGGATACCGTTGACGCTGAACGCATCGCCCAGCGTCAGCTTGTTCTGGGTCAAGGTGCCGGTCTTGTCCGAGCACAGCACGTCCACGCCAGCCAGTTCCTCGATAGCCGACAGCCGGGTCACAATCGCTTCTTTTTTCGCCAGAAGACGTGCGCCGACTGCCATTGTCACTGACAGCACCGTGGGCATCGCCACGGGGATCGCGGCCACCAGAAGCACCAAAGCGAACTGCAACGTGGTGAAGATCGGGTCGCCGCGGAAGAGCGCGACGGTAATAATCACCACCACCAGAGTAACCGCGAGGACGATCAGGTAATCGCCAATCTTCAGCACGGCACGCTGGAAATGGCTGACGGTGTGCGCCTCCTGCACCAGTTGCGCGGTTTTGCCGAAGTAGGTGTTCGCACCGGTGGCGTACACCATCGCGTCGATTTCGCCCTGGCGGATAATCGACCCCGAAAACACCGCCTCGCCGGATTTGCGCGTGGCGGGCAACGACTCTCCCGTCAACGCGGACTGATCCACCTCAACCGAGTCGCCCGCCAGCAAGCGCGCATCCGCCGGCACAATGTCGCCCAGGCGCACGCGTATGACGTCGCCCGGCACCAACTCACGCGCCGCTGGGGTGATCCACTTCCCATCACGTTTCACCCTGGCGTTGATCGCCAGCTTGGCCTTCAGGGCAGCGATGGCGTTGCCCGCCTGGCGTTCTTCCCAGAATCCGACCACGGCGTTGGAAACAAGCAAAAGGAGGATGATGAAAAAATCCGGCCAGTGCCGGACCACGCCCGACAGAATCACCGCCCCTTCGATCATCCACGGGATGGGACCCCAAAAATAGGTGAGGAATTTCAGGAACGGATTGGTTTTCTTTTCTTCAAGCTCGTTAGGCCCATATTGCGTCAGCCGTTTCTGCGCCTCGGCTTGACTGAGGCCGTCGGGCGACGACCCCAATTTTTTCTCCACTTCCGGCAGGGGCAGGGATTTCAAATCGTCCCTCGCATTGGGCTTCGATCCCGGCTTCGATTCGGGAGCCTTGGGCTGATCGGCATTGGTTTTCATAGCGGGTATTCTTTCTGTCTTTGCTATTCCGCAGGTTTCGTGAGTTGCGGGATACCTGTTGTCACGCAGCCCGGTTGCATCTGGCTCGATGATTCAGAGCTTGCTGTGTCGCAAATACGAGGCCTCCTCGGTCTGGTGAATCCCCAACCTGGCAAGTCGTTTTGTTGCAGGTTGGATTACTTTCGTCGATCGCCAGGAGGCCCTTTGTCGCCGGCGACCAGCGTCCTCGCGGTGTCTACGAGCTCTTGCGTATTCATTTGGGGTTGCTCCACTTCCAGTTCCGGACTTCCGGCAGGTCCTCGCCGTGTTTATCTATGTATTGCTTGTGCTCGACCAGCTTGTCCTTGAGCTGCTGCTTTAGGTAGATGCCCTCGTCGCCGGTCTGCGGCAGGCGGTCGATGGTGTCCATCACGAGATGGAAGCGGTCCAGATCGTTCAGCACCGTCATGTCAAACGGCGTGGTGATTGTGCCCTCTTCCTTGTAGCCCCGGACGTGGATGTTGTCATGGTTCGTGCGGCGGTAGGTCAGCCGATGGATCAGCCACGGGTAAGCGTGGAAAGCGAAAATGACCGGCTTGTCCCTGGTAAAGAGCTCGTCGAAATCCATGTCGCTCAACCCGTGAGGGTGTTCAGTCTGCGGCTGCAGCTTCATGAGGTCGACGACATTAACGACTCTGATTTTCAACTCAGGCAGATGTTCGCGCAGAATGGATACGGCCGCGAGCGTTTCCAGAGTGGGCACGTCGCCACAGCACGCCATGACTACATCGGGTGCAACACCCTGGTCGTTGCTTGCCCACTGCCAAATGCTTACTCCCTCAGTGCAGTGCTTGACTGCGGCTTCCATCGTCAGCCACTGCGGTGCCGGGTGTTTGCCCGCAATCACGACGTTGACGTAATGCCGGCTGCGCAGGCAGTGGTCCATCACCGACAGCAGGCAGTTTGCATCCGGCGGAAGGTAAACGCGCACGACCTCGGCTTTCTTGTTCACGACGTGATCGATGAAGCCGGGATCTTGGTGAGTGAAACCGTTGTGATCCTGGCGCCAGACATGCGAGGCCAGCAGGTAATTTAATGAGGCGATCTTCCGACGCCACGGAAGATGGGCCGTGACCTTCAACCATTTGGCGTGCTGGTTGAACATTGAATCAACTATGTGAATAAAGGCTTCGTAACAGTTGAAGACTCCGTGCCGCCCGGTGAGCAAGTAGCCTTCAAGCCAGCCCTCGCATTGGTGCTCGCTGAGCATTTCCATCACCCGTCCATTAGGCGCGAGAAATTCGTCGTTTGGAACGGTCGCTGCGTCCCATTGGCGTTGGGTTACTTCAAATAGAGCTTCCAGTCCGTTGGAGAGTGTTTCGTCAGGGCCGAAGATCCGAAAATTCCGTTGCTGATTGTTCAGCTTCTCCACGTCGCGCAGGAAACGCCCGAGCACATGCGTGTCACCGATACCGGTCACCCCCGGCAACGGGACGTCGACCGCGTAGTCGCGGAAGTCAGGCATCCGCAAATCGCGGAGCAGAATTCCGCCGTTTGCATGCGGGTTTGCGCCCATGCGGCGTTCGCCCTTAGGCGCAAGTTCCGCCACCTCCGGCTTCAGACGGCCCTGCTCATCGAAGAGTTCTTCCGGGCGGTAGCTCCTTAGCCAGTCTTCCAACAGCTTGAGGTGTTCGGGATGTGTGGCTGGGTCGGAGAGCGGCACCTGGTGCGCACGGAAGGTACCTTCAATCTGTAGACCATCCACGATCTTCGGCCCTGTCCAGCCCTTGGGTGAATTGAGGACGATCATCGGCCAGCGCGGACGCGCCAAGTTGCCGTGGACACGAGCCCCTTGTTGGATTTTCTTGATCTGCTCCACCGCCGTGTCGAGTGTCGCGGCCATGGCCTCGTGCATCAACTCGGGCTCGTGACCCTCGACGAAGTAAGGTGTCCATCCGTAGCCCCGTAGCAACTGTTCCAGCTCCTCATGCTCGATGCGCGCTAGCACGGTAGGGTTGGAAATCTTGTAGCCGTTGAGATGCAGGATCGGCAGCACCGCGCCATCCGTGGCGGGATCGAGAAACTTGTTGGAATGCCAGGCCGTGGCCAGCGGCCCGGTCTCGGCTTCGCCATCGCCGACCACGCAGGCGACGATAAGATCGGGATTGTCGAACACTGCCCCAAACGAATGACTGAGCGAATATCCTAATTCGCCGCCTTCGTGGATCGATCCCGGGCACTCCGGCGATGCGTGGCTGGGAATTCCTCCCGGAAACGAAAACTGAATAAAGAGCTTCCGAAGGCCGGCCTCATCCTGACTGATGTTGGGATAGATCTCGCTGTAAGTACCCTCGAGATAAGTGTTACCCACGACGGCCGGGCCGCCGTGCCCAGGGCCGGAGACGTAAATCATATCGAGGTTGTATTTCTTGATGACCCGGTTCAAGTGCACGTATATGAAGTTCTGCCCGGGGGTCGTGCCCCAGTGTCCCAGCAGCATGTGCTTCACATCCGCGAGCGTCAGCGGCCGCTTCAGCAGCGGATTGTCGTAAAGATAAATCTGGCCGGCCGACAGATAATTGGCGGCGCGCCAATAGGTATCCACCTTGTGGAGCAGTTCTGGAGTGAGTGTCTTGGTTTTCATGGTTCAATTCTCCGTTTTGCAGCCGAGGCCGAGAACACGGCAAACCGTCTTGGCTATCATGCGTTCTTCGTCCGTGCGAATGACGCGGACCGCAACCCGGCTGGCCGTCGCGGAAATCAAACCCTCACTCGCCGCATTTCGCTTTTCTTCGAGTTCGATTCCAAAAAATCCCAGCCCTTCGCAAATCCGGGCTCGGGCCGTGGGCGCGTTCTCTCCGATGCCGCCAGCGAACACCAGCGTGTCCAGTCCGCCCAACGCCGCCGCGAATGCACCAATCCATTTCTTGACTTGGTAGGAAAACAGCGCAACCGCTTCAGCCGCCCGCACGTCCTCCGTCTCGTGCTCCAGCAAGTCACGCATGTCAGAACTGGTTTCGGATATGCCGAGCAGCCCGGACTGGAAATTGACCATTTCGTTGAATTGCTTCGCGCTCATCTTTTCGGTTCGCGCCAGATACCAAACCAGTCCGGGATCGAGATCGCCGGAGCGGGTGCTCATCGGCACACCGGCAGTTGGGGTAAAACTCATGCTCGTGTCCACGGATTTGCCGTCGCGTACCGCCGCCAGACTTGCGCCATTGCCGAGGTGGGCGAGGATGATGCGGCCTTGTGCGACTTCTGTTCCGGCCAGGCGGGCGAGTTCTTCCATCAGAAACGCATACGACAACCCGTGAAACCCGTACCTCCGTACGCCGTGGGCTTCGTAGCGGCGCGGGATCGGCAACAGCCGGGCCACTCGCGGCAGGTCATGATGAAAAGCCGTGTCGAAACACGCCACTTGGGGCAGGTCAGGAAATCGGCGATGAAACGCCTCGGTCAGCAGAATCTCTTCCGGCAGATGGTCAGGATCGAATGGACTGAGCCGGCGCAACTCCTCAACCATTTCCGCAGTGATTCGTTGCGGCCCGCTATACTTTGGTCCGCCATGCACCACGCGATGTCCCACCGCGGTCAACGCATTACGCCCGATGCGTTCCTCGATCCAATCCATCAGAGCGCCCACCGCCACCGTGTGGTCCGGCGCCGACACGGACCGCGAAAAGTTGTCTGCCTGGTTCAAGCCTTTCACTCGCAAAGTGGCCTCCGGCAATCCAATCCGCTCAATTGCGCCCTCCAGTATCCGTCGGAGCGTTTCCCCGGCATCGAACAGCGCGAACTTGATGCTCGATGAGCCGCCGTTGATCGTCAGGATACGTGGGTCAGCTGGTTTCAAGGATTTCTCCTTCGTCATTCTGCAATCCGAACGAAGCCAGTTTCGCGCGCGTGGACTTGTAATCCGTGTGAAGAATGCTTCGAATCCCCAGCTTCTCCGCAACCTGGACGAACATCGGGGTATTTTCGATATAGACGACCTGCCGGGCTGGAGCCTGGGCGATGTCCAACGCAAACCGGAATATGTCTGTGTCGGGCTTACGGACGTGGACAAAACAAGAGGAAATAAACGAATCCACAAACCTGTCGAGCTTGAACTTGTGGATCCGATACGTATTCAGTTCCCGCGCTTCATTGCTGACCACGACGATCTTCAATCCGCACTTTGCCTTGAGCCTGCGGACCAATTCGATCATGTCAGGATACGGTTTCGACTGGGCAAACATGAATTTCCGAAAATGGGCCCGGGTGAACGGGCGCTTTTTGTAGAAGACCACCCGGCCTAAATATTCTTCCAGCGTGAGCTTTCCTTCTTCGTAAGTATCGAAGGTCAGGTGATGCCGGTCCTCCATCTCGGCCAACTCCAGTTTGAAGTTCGCCGCCGCCCGTCTGCGAGCATGATGGTCCCACCCGTTGGTGAGCAGGACGCCGCCGATATCCAGAAACAGGCAGGTGATTGCAGTCGCTTTCTTCACCGCTTTTTCCGTCGCTTCGAAATCATCGTTGCCATAGGATTCGAGTGGATTCCAGTGGAACCACAACGCCATCGCGGTGCGGGATCACTCGCGGTGTGTAATCCGCTGGTGAGCGGACTGCCGACACAGTCGCGCTGTAAACATAGCCTCCCGATGTACCGTCCAGTTGGCGTACGCACTTCATTTCCACCCGCACGGGACCGCTGGCGTTGGTTCCATTCGCATAGAGTTCGACTCGTGCCGCATTCGGGTCGAGGTCGTTGAGAAAAACTTCGACTTCAAACACGTGGCGGTCTGCGTTGGTTCCGACCCGCAAGTTCCCGAAACGCAACGAACCCCACTCTCGATCTACAGCATGTTGCCAATCAACCACTTGCCTGCCCGCTGCTCCTTTGTTCGCTGCGCGCTCGCGGTAGGCGGTCGCAGCCGGAAGGTAGTGTTGCTCGGTGTATTCGCTTACCGCGCGGTCGGCAGAGAAGCGCGGCGTCAACCGCGCCATGCTTTCTCTCATCCGCTTGACCCACGCGGTAGGAATGCCTCTCTCGTCTCGGGTGTAAAACTCAGGGACCACCTCTCGCTCAAGCAGGTCGTAGAGCGCGTCGGCTTCGACAGCCTCCCAGGCAGGATCGTCGTCATGCTCCTGGCCGTCTCCCAACGCCCAACCGACCTCCGGCGTGTACGCTTCCGCCCACCAGCCGTCCAACTCCGAAAGATTGATGCCTCCGTTGACGAGCACTTTCATGCCGCTTGTGCCGCATGCCTCCCAGGGCCGGCGCGGAGTGTTGATCCAGACGTCCACCCCTTGCGCCAAGTTCTCCGTCAGCAGCATGTCGTAGTCACTCAAAAAGATGACGTGGGGCCGGGTCTGGGGCTGGCGAATGAAATTGATCCATTCATGGATCAAAGCTTGCCCCGCCCGGTCTTCTGGATGGGCCTTGCCAGCGATGATGAGTTGCACCGGACGCTGAGGATTGGACAAAAGGCGCAGCAAACGCGCCGGATTGTGCAACAGCAGGTTCGGTCTCTTATAGGTCGCGAAGCGGCGGGCAAAGCCCAAAGTCAATGCGTTGGGATCAAACAGATGCTTCGCCTTCTCAATCGCTCCGAGCGACGAGCCTGAGGCAGTAAGTTGCCGTGACAATCGTTCGCGTGCGTATTCAACCAGCGACTTGCTGGCCGCGATTCGAAATTGCCAGAGCTTGGCATCGGAGACTCGCCAAATGTCTTGCTCTATAGTTTCCGTTGTTCCCAGCCAGCGCCCCTTGCCACAGGCTTCTGTCCACAAATCGTCGGCCGGAGCCGAGTCCCAGGTTGGCATGTGGACTCCGTTCGTCACATGTCCGATTGGGATTTCGTCTTCCGGCCAGCGCGGAAAGAGAGGCAGAAAAATGTGACGGCTCACCTGCCCGTGCAAGCGGCTTACGCCGTTGACCGATCCGCTCCCACGCACCGCCAGAAATGCCATGTTGAAAGGCGCCGACGAGTCGTTCGGGTCGTGGCGGCCCAGGGCCAGTAATTCATGGCGTGTGATGCCCAGCTTCTGCTCGGCGTAACCTCCAAGATATTGCTCAATAAGAGCGGGAGCGAAACGGTCAAAGCCGGCGGTCACTGCCGTGTGGGTGGTGAAGAGATTGCCGGCTCGAGTCGCGGCCAGCGCCACTTCGAAGGGCTGCGCGGTCTCTTGCATGAAACTGCGAGCGCGTTCTAACACCGCGAAGGCCGCATGCCCTTCATTCAAGTGACAGACCTCCGGTTGGAGTCCGAGCGCGCGAAGCAGTCGCCATCCGCCGATCCCGAGGAGCAGTTC